>JBGALT010000076.1:0-36333 GCA_044223665.1 Sandaracinaceae bacterium
GCGTGCTCGCGGCTTTCGTCCTCGCTGCTCGCTGCGGCGTACCAGGGGTACGCCTCGCTGCGCGCTCCGGGCGCGCACGCGATCGCGCTCCGTCGACGCGCCCGGTCTCGAGCCACTTGTTTCTGCGCGGGCCCTAAGGGCGCCCCCCTCGCCACGGGGCGCTCGCTGCCATGCGCTCGCCATCACCGTGCGTGGAGGCGCCTTGGCAGGCGGCCTCGCTGCCGGCACCATCGGCGGATGCGACGACGTTCCGGGGGATGGGCATTCGGGCTGGCGATTGGCTTCGCGTGGGCGGGCTGCACGTCGCCCGCGAGCGGGCCGGCGGATGCGTCCGCCGGCAACGACGCCGGGAGCGACGCGGGCTCGCGCGAGGATGCCGCGCGTGATGGCGGCGCGGGCGAGGACGCGTTCGTCTCGCCCGACGCGTTCGTCTCGCCCGATGCGCTCGTCTCGCCCGATGCGTTCGTACCGCCCGACGCGTTCGTCTCGCTCTGCGGCAACCACGCGATGGACCTCGGTGAGGTGTGCGACGACGGGAACACCGATCCCGGTGACGGCTGCCGCGCCGATTGTCTGGGGATGGAAGAGTGCGGCGACGGCCTGGTCGACTTCCGCGAGTACTGCCCGGGGCATGCGCCGGTGCTCACCGCGCTCACCGGCACGTTCGCGGGCGCCGGGATCGCGGACGGCGACGGCGACGGCGACTCCGACGTGCTCGTGCTCCTCGATGGTCACGTCCAGCTCTTCCCGAACGCGGGAGACGGCACGCTCGGTGCGCCCTTCGACACGCACGCGACCGAGCTCGGCCAGCTCCTCGATCTGCGCGGTGGGCCGGAGGCGGATCTGCTCTTGCGGCGGGCGGCCTCCGTCGACGTGCTCCCGAACGACGGCGCGGGCCACTTCGGCGCGGCGATCTCGAGCCCGGTTCCCGGGTTCGTGATCGCCTCGGGCCGCGTGGACGGCGACGTCGACCTCGATCTCGTGGCGAGCACGGGTACGACGGAGTGCACGCCCTTCTTCAACGACGGGAGCGCGCACTTCACGGCCGGGACGCCCTTCGACTGCGGCGCCGAGGTTCGTCAGATCCTGCTCGGCGACGTGGACGACGATGGGCGCACCGACGCGGTGTTCCTGCACGACACCTCGACGGACAACGTATCGATCGTCCTCGGAGACGGCGGCGGCGGCTTCGGCACGCGCGCGATGCTCACGACGCAGTTCCCGAACCTCGGCGCGCTCGGCGACATCGACGCAGACGGCGATCTCGACCTCGTGCACGGCGTGATGGTCTTCCCGGTGCGCCTGCAGGTCGTGCGCTGGATGGGGACGGCGCTCGTGGCGACGAGCCCCGTGACGGTGACCGCGTTCCCCGGCCCGGTGACGCTCGTCGACGTCGACCACGACGGCGCCAGCGACCTCTTCAACTTCGGGTTCACGTCCGGGACGCCCTACGTGCTCTTCCGCGCGAGCGACGGCACGGGCGCGTTCGCGCGCGATCTCGACACGGGCCTGACGTCCGGCGCGCAGTTCGTCGACATGAACGGCGACGGCGCGCTCGACGTCGTCCTGATCAGTGCGACGTCGATCTCGATCGACCTCGCCGATCCCTGACGCGCATCCCGGCGCGTCAGCCGAGGATCATGCTCTCGTCGAGCAGCCTGCCCTCGCGGTAGCGGCGCAGGTTCCAGCGATCGAAGAGCTCCTTCTCTTCGCCGAGCACGAGGTGGCGCGCGTAGAGCTCGCCCATCACGGGCGCCATCATGAAGCCGTGGCCCATGAAGCCGCTCGCGAGGTAGAGGCCCGGCGCCTCGTCGACCTCGCCCACGAGCGGGCTCTTGTCGGGCGTGAGGTCGTAGCAGCCGGCCCACTGCCGGAGGATCTTCACGTCGCCGAGGATCGGCGCCACGCGCGTGAGCGCGCGCGCGTAGAGGCCGAGGAAGCGCGCGCTCGAGCGCTGGTCGATCCCGTCGGGCACCTCTTCGTTGGAGATGCCGCCCACGATCTCGCCGCGGGCCGACTGCGAGAAGTAGAGGCCATCCGAGAGATCGCCCACGAGCGGCCCGAGGAAGGGCTTGAGCGGCTCGGTCGAGCAGATCTCGTGGCGGTGCGGGTGGCTCGGCAGATCCACGCCGACCATGCGCGTGATCTCGGGGCTCCACGCGCCCGCGCACACGAGCACGCGCTCGGCGCGGATCGTCTCGCCCTTCGCCGTCACGACGCCGCGCACGCGCGCGCCCTCGGTGACCAGGCCGGTGACCGGCGTGTGCGTGCGCAGCTCCACGCCGAGCGCGCGCGCGGCGCGCGCGTAGCCCCACACGAACGGCCACGGGAAGACCACACCGTCCTCGTGGTTGAAGCTCGCCGCGACGAAGCGCGAGGCGTCGAGCTCGGGCACGATCTCCTTGGCCTCGGCCGGCGTGATCATCCGTGTGGCGAGGCCGTTCTCTCGCTGGATCTCCACGGCGCTCGCGAGGCTCTTGGCGCGCGCCTCGTCGCGCGCGAGGAAGAGGTAGCCGCCGCGGCGGAACCAGACGTTGATGCGCATCTCGGTCGCGAACGCGGCGCAGAGCGCGAGCGAGCGCTTCATGAGGCGCACGTTGATCGCGCTCGACCACTGCGCGCGCACGCCGCCGCCGTTGCGGCCCGAGGCGCCGCTCGTGAGGTAGCTGCGCTCGAGGACGACGATGCGGTCCTGCCCGAGCTTGGCGAGGTTCCACGCGATGGCGAGGCCCATGATGCCGCCGCCCACGATCACCGTGCGCGCGTGCGTCGTCTCGCTCACGGCGCCTCTTCCTCTCCGTCGCCGTCGAGCAGGCGCGCGAGATCCGCGAGGCGCGTCGGGTGGAGGAGCGGGCGCGGCGTGATGGGCTGCTGCACGCGCTCGCCCGAGAGCTCGGTCACGAGGCGCGAGGCGAGGGCCACGCACTGCTTTCCCTGGCAGAGCCCGGTGCCGAGGCCCGTGTAGCGCTTCACCGACTCGAGATCACGATGCCCGAGCGCGACGGCCTCTTCGACCTCGTGGCGCGTCACGTCCTCGCAGCGACAGACGAAGGTCTTGTCAGCCACCGAGCACCTCCTGCACGCGGGCAGCGACGCGCGCGCCGTGCGCCGCCGAGCCGATCGCGCGCGCGGCCGAGCCGGCGACGAAGACGTGCGGGTGGCGCGTCTCACCGGCCTCGCCGGTGGTCACGACGTCGAAGACCTCGCCGTCGAAGCGCACCTCGGCGCCGGCCTGCGAGGCGAGCTCGTAGCGTGCGCTGCGCCGGCCCTCGACGACGAGCACGTCGCAGGGCGTCGCGCCGCCCTCGCGCAGATCGACGAGGCGGATCGACGAGCGTCCGCGCGCGCGGATCACGCTCTCGCGCGGCACGAGGCGCGCGCTCACGCGGGCCTCGGCGAAGCGCTGGACGAGGGCCTCGGCGCCCTCGCTCGCGCCCGCGATCACCGGCCGCTCGCCGGGAAGCACGCCGGCCGCGAACAGACGCTCGGCGGCCTCGAGCGCGATCACGCCGGGCAGATCGTTGCCCGCGAACGCCTCGCTTCCCTCGGCGCGGCCGGTCGCGAGCACCAGCACCTTCGGCACGATCACGATCACACCCGCGTCGCTCGACGCGAGGACCCAGCGCGCGCCGTTCGTCTCGTCGAAGACGCCGATCGCGCTCGTGCGCGCGCGGAGCGGAAAGCTCGCGGTGCCGATGGCGTCCTCTTCGTCGACCGCCACCACGCTCACGCCCGCGCGCACGAGCGCCTCGGTGCACGCTCTTCCGGCGTCTCCTGCGCCGACCACGCACACGTCGACCGCGAGCCGCTCGACGGGCGTGGGTGCGCGCACCTCGGTGGGCAGCGTGCCTACGCCGGCCACGTGCCGCGCGATCTCCTGCATCGCGCGGTTGAGGGGGCGGCTCCACGTGAACATCTCGTGGTGGTTCATCCCTTCGGGGAACACGAGGTCGGTCGCCGCCAGCAGATCGAGCTGGGCGCTGCCGATCACGTTCTGCGTGTCGACCGTCGTTCCGTGACGGGCGGGCGTACGACACGTGCGCACGCTGGGCGCGCCGTCCACGCGCATCACGCAGCCGTCGCAGCCACCCGACAGGCACGCCGCGCCGCGCGGCCGGTGGTACTTCACGCTGCGACCGAGCACGAGGCGCCCCGCGGCCCAGAGCGAGATCGCGATCGGCTCGCCCCGCTGCGCATCGAGCTCCGCGCCGTCGACGATCAGCGAGACGCGCGAATCGATGGGGCGGAGGCGCCGAGGTGGCATGTCGAGGGGGTCATATCACGGCGCGACACCGGCGCGCGTGGCTCATCCGCCGTTCGGGCAGAGTGCCGCGGCGTGGTCGAGGAGCGCGTCCTGGTGGACGATGTGGGTCGGCTCATTGCCGTGCTCGAGCACGACGGCGCGGCCGACGCCGCGCTGCGCCTGCTCGGCCGCCCGGTAGCGGAACACGACGGTGATCGCCGCGCCCGGCTCGTGCGGAAACACGCCGAGCGCGTGCGGCTCGAGCGCGCCGTGGCGGAATTGGATCCGCTCCGCGCGGGTGCTTCCCGGCTCGATGCCCTCGGGCCGGATCTCCACGTCGTCGGGCACCGGCGCGTCCGTGTAGCCCTGCTCGGCCAAGAAGCGCTCGGCCGCAGCCACGGTGGCAGCCTCGTCGGCGGTCGCCGGCCGGCACGCGGCGAGCGCCGTCGCGCTCGGGGCCGAGGCACTGGGCGGGGGCTCGCTCGCTGCGGTCGGCTGCGCGGTGGTGGGCGGCGAGGCCGCTTCCGAGCCACCGCAGCTCGCGAGCGCGACGAGGGTCAGGACGATCGCCGATGCGCGCTTCATCGCTCCAGCCTACGCGGGCCGGGGCCACGTATCCCTCGTGCGCTCGCGTCTCGGCTGGCCGGCGGCGCCACCCTGCGCAAGAAGACGGCATCTCGGCGATGGCGATCCTCACGCTGCTGATCTTCGCGACGATGATGGTGCTCGTCGTCGTGCGCCCGCGCGGCGCGAGCGAAGCCTGGTGGACCCTGCTCGCCGCCGCGCTGATGCTGGTCCTCGGGATCATGTCGGTGGGCGACGCGCTCGACGTCGCCCGCTCGAGCGCACGCGTGATGGTCTTCTTGGCGGCGATGCTCTGGCTCTCGCACGTCGTGGCCAAGAGCGGCTTCTTCGCGTGGGCGGCCGCGTGGTGCGCGCAGCTCGCCGGCGGCGACACGCGCGCGCTGTTCCGCAACACGTTCGTCCTCGGCGCGCTGGTCACGGCCGTGCTCTCGCTCGACACCACGGCCGTCGTGCTCACGCCCATCGTCGTCGTGCTCGTGCGGCGCCTCGATCTGCCGGCGGCGCCCTTCGTGCTCGCGACGGCGCTCGTGTCGAACGTGGGCTCGCTCATCCTGCCGGTGAGCAACCTGACCAACCTGCTCTTCGCCGAAGCGTTCGAGCTCTCCTTCGTCGGCTACACGGCGCGCATGCTCGCGCCCCAGCTCGTGGCCCTGCTCGCGACGTACGCTCTGCTCCGTACGCGCTACGCGCGCGTGCTGCCGGCGTCGTTCGATCGCGCGCGCCTGCGCGACGCCGCGGCGTCGATCCCGGACCGGGCGTTCTTTCGCGCGAGCGTGGTGGTCCTCGCGCTCGTCCTCGCGGGCTGCTTCCTCTCGCCGTGGACGGGCGCGCCTCCGTGGGTCGTCGCCTGCGTCGGCGCGGGGCTCGTCACGATCGCCGGCCTGCGCGCCCGCCGCATCGAGGCGCGCACCGCGCTCGAGGTCTCGTGGGGCGTCGTTCCCTTCGTGCTCGGCCTCTTCGTCGCGATCCGAGGGGTCGAGCGGCTCGGCGTCGTCGAGATCGCGGGCGGCTGGCTCGCTGCGACCGAGCCGGGATCGGCCCTTCGCATCCTCGGTGTCGCGGGCGGTGCGGCGCTCGGCTCGAACCTGGTCAACAACCTGCCGGCAGCGCTGATCGCGCGCACGGTGCTCGTGCAGGCGCCGAGCGATCCCTCGAGCGTGCTCGCGGCGCTCGTCGGGACCGACGTGGGCTCGACCGTCACGCCCTTCGGCTCGCTCGCGACGATGCTCGTCCTCACGCTCGCGCGTCGCGAGGGCGCGCAGGTCTCGAACGCCGAGGCCTTCGTGCTCGGCGCCTGGCTCACGCCGGTCGTCCTGGTGCTGACGGCGCTCGCGCTCTTCCTGTCGTCTTGATCGTCTCCCAGACGATCAGCTGCCCGCATCCGTGCCGACGTCTCGGCCCGCGTCGCGTGCTGCGTCGCTCGCGCCCGCGTCGGTCGACGTTCCCGCATCGCGCCCCGCGTCGGCTGTCGCCGCGCCGTCCTGGTCCGCCGCGTCCGTCGTCGAGCGGCAGTGCCCGAGCTGGCAGCTGGAGCCCGACGTGCAGTCGCTCTGCCGCACGCAGGTATCGCCCTCGCAGGCGAGCAGCCCGAGCGACGCGAGCGTGATCGCGATCGCCGTCACTGCACGATCAGAGAGTGATCTCGACACCGCCCGCTCCGTTCACCATGACCAGCGCCGTCCCCGGGGCGAGGTCGCTTCCGAACACCCAACCATCCACCGCGAGCTGCAGCACCAGCGCGAGCGGTGGCGCGATGCGCACGAGCACCATGAGCCCCGCTTCGGGGCCCACGAGCGTGTAGGGCGCGAGGATCGCCGCCAGGCCGATCGCCGGCCGCAGCTCGAGCATCCCGCTTTCCCAGCGGAAGCCCGCGCGCACGACACCGCCGATGCTGGCGCGGCCCTCCACCTCGACGCGGAGCGAGCCGCCGAGCACGACCGCCTCGTCGTCGGTCCACGAGTGCAGGCCCGCCTCCACGTAGGTGGGCGTGTGGCGCATGCTCGCCTGGCCGTCGCCGCCGCCGATCGAGAGCCCCGAGCCGCCGCGCGCATCGATCGCGAAGTGCCGCTCCGCGAGCGCACGCGGAGGGAGCAACAGGGCGCCGACCAAGGCCAGCGTCGTCCACGGGAGGAGCCGTCGAGTCATGCGCCGAGAGGGAGCACGACGCGTGCCGGCGGCGTGCGTCAGGCGATCTTGCGCATCACTCGCGCGGTCTCTTCGGGGCTGCCGTACCCGCGCGCGGCCGTGCGCGCGCTCGCCGCCACGCGAAGCCGTCGACTGACGTCTTCCTTGAGCGAGAAGAGGGCGGTCACGAGCGCCTGGTCGCGCTCGAGCACCTTGCGCAGGCGCGTCGAGAGCGAGCGCTTCTCGCCGCTCGTCAGCTCCTCGACCTCGAGCCCTGCGAGCGCCTCGGCGAAGGGCCGGCGGGCCTCCACGTAGCTCGCGAGGTTCTCGAGCGAGGGCTCCTCGGGCAGCTCGGTCGCGAGCGCCTCGAGCTTCTCGATGAGGCCCGCGAGCGAGAGATGGCGATCACTCTTGGTCTTCATCTCAGCCTCCCCGCTTGGCGAGCTCGGACCACGCCGAGCGCAGTCGCTCCAGCACGTCGATCGCCGGTACGACCAGCGTCGGATCGGCCTTCGCCGTCGCATCGCCGATGCAGCGCAGCACGAAGTCGTAGAGGCGCGAGAGCTCGGCGGCCATCTCGGGCGCCCGCTCGTGATCGAGCGTGATCGCGAGCTCGCTCACGATCGCGTGCGCGCGTGAGAGCGACATGCCCCGCTTGGCGATCTCTCCCCGGTCGTGGGCGGCGATCGCCTCGCGCAGGAAGCGGATCGCTCCGTCGTAGAGCGAGACGACGATCGCGACCGGCGAGGCCGTGGTGACGCGCGCGTTCTGGTACTGCAGGGCCGCAAACGACATGAAGGTCCGTCCTCGTGTGTGAGCGCTCGGCCTCTAGAGCGGCCGAAAGGGCAATCCGCTTTACTTCTTGCTGCTCGAGCTCGCGCTGAGCGCGTCGAGCGCGGCCGTGATCTGGTCGCCCTGGCTCTTGAGGGCGCTCATGGTGGTCTCCAGCGTCGCGAACTGGCTCGTGAGCAGCGTCTGGTACTGGTCGATGCGCGCCTGCATCTGCGCGATGCGATCGTCGATCTGGCGCCGCTGCTTGCTCATCGAGGTCAGGCGCTGGGTGATCTCGCCGGTGGACGAGCTCGTGAAGACGTCGGCGGCTTGGGCGATCATCGTCATCGCGCCGGTGCCGTCGCGCCCGAGCACGGCCGCCACGGCGTCGGGGGCGTTGCCCAGGGCGGTGGTCAGCTTGGCCTTGTCGAGCGTGAGCGAGCCGTCCTTCTGGGTGGAGATGCCGAGGCTCGCGAGCGTCGTGTACTTGCCGGAAGTGCCGACCACCGGGCTCAGGAACGCCGAGCGCAAGCGCGCCTGCACCGAGCGCAGCGTCGCATCGCCGTTGAGGCTCGTCGGGTCCTTCGCGCTCCCGGTCCAGCTCTCTTCGCTCGCGACGAACGCGTTCACCGCGTTGTAGGCGTCGACCAGCTTCTGCACCGCGCCCTCGAGCGCGGTGGGGTCGCTCGCGATGGTGATGCGATCCTCGGTCGCGCCGGCCGAAGCGCCGGTGAGCTCGATCGTGACACCCTTGATCGCATCGGCGACGACGTTCGTCGACCGCGTCAGGGTGTGGCCGTCGATCTGGAACTGCGCGTCCTGGGCCTCCGCGGCGACGTTGGCCGGGCTCGAGAGCCCGAGCGTCAAGCCTCCTTCGGAGATCGTCAGGGCGTTGGCAGATCCGGTGCCCTGGCCGGACACCGCGAGGCGCCAGCCGCTTCCGTCGTAGAGCATCCCGGCCGTGAGCGGCGCGCCGGACGCGTTGATCTTCGTCATCACCGAGTCGAGCGTGTCGGTCGACGTCACGTCGACGTCGTAGGAGCTCGTGCCGACCGTGAGGGTGAGGGTGCCGGTGCCGAAGACGCCGGACGCCTCGGGATCGGTGAACGCGTTCGAGTAGACGCGGGCGGCGCTGGCCAGCCGATCGACGTGGACGCGATAGGTCCCGAGCGAGGCTCCGCCGGTGGCGGTGGCCGAGAACACCGAGGAATTCGAGCTCGAGGCCTTCGTCGGCAGGGCCTCGGTGCGGGTGTCGAGCGCGAGCGAAGCGTTGCGCAGATCGTCGAGCTTCGACTGCAACGTCGTGAGCTTCTTGCTCTTGGCGTCGAGGTCGGACTGCTGGTTCTGCATCCGCGTGATCGGCAGGCTCTCGACCTGGACCAGCTGCTTGATGATGGACGCCGTGTCGAGGCCGCTCGCCAGACCGCTGAAGGTGATTCCACTCGTACTGGCCATGCGTCCTCCTCGACCGAGATCTGCCGGGAAAATGCGCGAAGCCCCGGCGCGGTGATCCGCGCCAGGGCCACGAGCGATCACGCTTCGGGGCGCCGCGTCAGGTCACGCGGGATCAACCCTGAAGCAGCTTCAGTGCCACCTGCGGAGCCTGGTTCGCCTGCGCGAGGACCGACACGCCCGCCTGCATGAGGATGTTGTTCCGCGTCATCTCCGCCGTCTCCTGGGCGACGTCGACGTCACGGATGCGCGCGTTGGCGGCCGACATGTTCTCCGCGGCCGAGCCGAGGTTCGAGATGGAGACCTGGAGGCGGTTCTGCGTGGTGCCGAGCGAGGCGCGGACCGTGGAGACCGCGTCGATGGCGGTGTCGAGCGTGTCGAGCGCCGACTGCGCTCCGCCCGCCGTGGTGAGGTCGATCGCCGCGCCGGCGATCGTCGCGAAGTCCGTCGCGTCGATCGTCACGTTGATGCGGTCGTCGGCGCTGTTGTGGATGCCGACCTGCAGGTCCTGGTTGAACGTGCCGTCGAGCAGGTTGGTGCCGTTGAAGTTGGTCACCGCACTGATGCGGTCGATCTCGCCGGCGAGCGACTGCGCCTCGTCGTCGATGAAGCCGCGATCGCTCGAGGTGAGCGTGCCGTTGGCCGACTGCGTGGCGAGCTCGCGCATGCGGGTGAGCACGCCGCTGATCTCGTTGAGCGCGCCTTCCGCGGTCTGGAGCAGCGAGATGCCGTCGTTCGCGTTGCGCGACGCCTGGTTGAGGCTCGAGATCTGGGCGCGGAAGCGCTCGCTGATCGCGAGGCCTGCGGCGTCGTCGGCCGCCGAGTTGATCCGGAGACCGGTCGACAAGCGGCTCAGGTTCCCCTGCAGCGACATCTGGGTCTTGTTGAGGTTGCGCTGCGCGTTGAGGGACGAGATGTTCGAATTGACGCTGATGGACATGAGGGCACTCTCCTCCGTGAGATACGAGATAGCCAATCGAGCCAGCCTGGCTCGTTGTCGAGAAACAGGTAATCAGTCCACCGTCGTGATTGACGGTTTCAGACTACGTGTCTCCTGACTGGATATCTCGACCGAGGGAGAGTGCGGGTTGAGGTCTTTCGGGAACGGGGCTCGCGAATTCCGGTGGGGGGAACGCTCGGGCCCGGCGTCGGTGCCGGGCCCGAGCCGCCTTCGTCAGTTGCCGAGGAGCTTGAGCGCCACCTGCGGCATCTGGTTGGCCTGGGCGAGCACGGCGACGCCCGACTGCGTGAGGATGTTGTTCCGCGTCATGTCCGCGGTCTCGCTCGCCACGTCGACGTCGGCGATGCGCGAGTTCGCGGCCGACAGGTTCTCCCGGGCGTTGCCCAGGTTCGCGATGGTGACCTGGAGGCGATTCTGCGCCGTGCCGAGCGTGGCGCGCGCCGTGGAGACGCCGTCGATCGCGATGTCGAGCGTGTCGAGCGCCGCCTGGGCGCCGGCCTGCGTGGTGAGGTCCACCGTCGCGAGCGCGCCGCCCGAGAGCGTGCCGGTCGTCATGTCGTCGATGGTCGCGGTGATGGTGTCGGACGCCGTCCCGTGGGTGCCGATCTGGAACGTGAAGCTCACGCCCGCAGCGCCGCCGTTGAGGAGGTTGGTCCCGTTGAAGTCGGTGGCCGCCGCGATGCGGTCGATCTCGGCGAGCAGCGCCGTCTTCTCGTTGTCGATGTACTGGCGCTCGGCCGAGCCGAGCGTGCCGTTGGCCGACTGGACCGAGAGCTCGCGGATGCGGGTCAGCACGCCCGAGATCTCGTTCATCGCGCCCTCCGCGGTCTGCAGGAGCGAGATGCCGTCGTTGCCGTTGCGCTCTGCCTGGCTCATCGAGCGAATCTGCGCCTTGAGGCGCTCGCTGATCGCGAGGCCGGCGGCGTCGTCGGCGGCGTGGTTGATGCGCAGGCCGGTCGAGAGGCGGCCGTAGTTGCCTTCGAGGTGCGTCTGCGTGCGGCTGAGGTTGCGCTGGGCGTTGAGCGAGGCGACGTTCGTGTTGATGCTGATCATGGGAGCACTCCTCCGTGAGTGTCGGTCCGGGGACCGCTGGGAAGACGGGCCGTCCTGGCCCGCCGACGTCGACTGCGTCTCGATTCCTTTCGAGCCGCGCCGCCGTCCCCCAACCCATCGGTCGACGAACGGAAACCCTTGAGGGCATGCGCTCGCGCGGCCTCGGCGATGGCTCGCCGTGCCTGCTCGGCACGCTCCCTCCGGGGTCCGGAGTGCACGTTTTTCCCCCGTGATTCACGGGGATGGGTCGCATCGTTCTCTCGTCGCTCGCTCTCCTTTCTGGGGGTCCTCGGGCTCGGTCAGGGCATGGCGCTCGCGCGCGCGGCCATCTCGGCGCGCATGGGCGCGAAGAGCTCGAGCGCTTCCTGGGCGCTCATCCCCACCCGCTGGGTCTTCGCGTCCAGCACGGCGAGATCGACGGTCTCCGGGGGATCGTCGAGCGCGTGGGCGACCGCGTCGGCCGCGCAGATCAGCGTGCCGAACGCGTTCCTCGGCTCGTGGTGCGACTCGCAGGCCTGGGCGACCTCGTCGGGGAGGTTCCACGCGCGGGCGAGCGCGGCGCCAGCCTTCTCGTGCAGCGAGTCGATGAGCGGCATGAGCTCCTCGCGCGACTTGCCCTTCGCCTGCGGCAGCTTCGCGAGGACCTTGCAGCAGCGGGCCTTTCCGACGTCGTGGAGAAGCCCGGCCAGGAACGCCGTCTCGTCGTCGAAGCCGAGGTGAGGGGCCAGTCGCTGGGCGAAGCGCGCCACGATCACGCTGTGCTCGAAGGTCTCGCGGACCACGTCGACGAGACCCGGCGCATCGAAGAGCGTGCTGGCGTAGATGGCCATGTAGATGACGTCGCGCAGGGTGTGCAGGCCCAGGCGCACCACCGCCTGACGAAGGCTACGGATCGCGTTTCCCCGCGCGTAGTAGGTGGAATTCGCGACGGCCAGGATGCGCGCCGCGAGCGGCGGGTCCTGCTCGACGACGGCGAGGAGCTCGTCGGTCCGCATGCGTGGATCGCGCACCAGGCGCAGCGCCTCCATCGCCGTCGCGGGCAGGACGGGCAGGTCGGCGTTGCGGGAGAGCACCTGCGTCCGCAGCGCGGTCTCGAGATCGAGCTCGACCAGCGAGCTGCGGATTCCCTCGTGCGGCAAGGGCGTCGCGCGGGTCACGACGGGTGTCGAGCGCGCACGCAGGTTCGGGAGCGACGCGCGGCTCGGGAGCGAGGAACGCTGCGCCGAAGGCGAGGGTGGCGGCGCGGCGCCGCCCGGCTCGCGCGAGGAGCGGCCCATGGCGATCGGCATCGAGGCCGAGCGTGGCGAGGCAGCGAGCGAAGTGCGCGGGGAGGCCTGCACCCCGCCCGCCGGGGTGGGCGCCGGCGATGCCTCGTAGCCGGTACTGGCCCGCGCAGGCGCGGAGGCAGATTGGCGGTCGTCTCTCATGCGGCGTTCTCCGTCGGTCTGGCGAGCACGAGCTCGCTCTCGGGGGCATCGGGGTCGAGCGAGGCGCGGGCGAGCACGATGGCGTCGCGTCCGCTCCGCTTGGCTCGGTACAGGCAGCGATCGGCGAGCTCGAAGAGCGCGTGGCCTCCCGCAGCGCCGTCCCACTCGGGCGGTGCGGTGGCGGGCGTGCCGCCGGGCACGAGCGACCACCCGGCCCGCGTCCACGAGGCCGCGCCGATGCTGGCCGTGATGCGCGGCGGGCCCGCGCCCGTGAGCCGGAGATTGCGGATTCCCAGCAGAAACCGCTCGGTGATCGCTCGGTGGGAGCGCTCCGGCGCGTCCCGGATGACGACGACGAACTCCTCGCCGCCGTAGCGCGCGACGGCGTCACCGTCGCGCGAGAGCCGTCCCAGCGCACGGCCGAGCGCGCGCAGGACGTCGTCGCCCGCGGCGTGTCCGAAGGTGTCGTTCACGCGCTTGAAGTGATCGACGTCGACCACCATCACGAGCGCGGTCTCGGCCTCGAGGAGGGCCCGCCCGAGCGCGAGATCGGCCGCGCGGCGGTTTCCCACGCCGGTCAGCGGGTCGGTCAGCGCGTCGTCCAGCAGGCGTGAGCGCTCTTTCTGGGCCGTGCGCAGCAGATCGCGATCGCGCCGGTTGCGCAGCTGCACGTCGATGCGCGCGACGAGCTCGCGGATGCGCCCGACGCCCTGGACGTGGTCGTCGGCGCCGGCGAGCAGACCGCGGACGACCTCGTCTTCGTCGGTGGGAACGGGGGAGAAGAGCACGACCGGGACGAGCCGCAGCGGGTCGAGCATGCGGATGTCGCCCAGGAGCTCGATCGCCTCGCCGTCCTCGAGCGTGGTGTCGAGCAGCACCACGTCGGGCTTGGCCGCCCGAACGCGCTCGACCAGCCCGAGGAGCTCCTCGGCATGCCAGACGACGTGGCCGCGGAAGGACAGCGCCTCCGCGACGACCTCGCGCAGCCCCTCGTCGCCGACGGCGACGAGGACGCGCGCCGGCCGGTCCACGAGCGGTGGCAGCGAGAACGAGTCCATCGCAGACGGGAGCGACCGATTCCGATCGATCCTTGAGGCGCCGGGCAGGCCCCATCGTAGCCGCCGTGATCCGCCACCCGCGCCACGTCGGCGCGCTCCGGCCTGTCGTGCCTCTTCTCTCGGTGGGCGACCGGGCGGGACGCGCGGAGCTCACGGGGATCAACTCAAGCACCTCGGCGCTTCGTCCGCTGCGTCGTGCATGACGACCATCGTCGGCCTCATCGTGGTCTTCGCAGCCGTGCTCGGCGGGTTTGCGATGGCCGGCGGGCCATTCCCAGTCCTCATCCAGCCGAACGAATTCGTGGTCCTCGTCGGAGCCGTGATCGGCACGCTGATCATCTCGGCGCCCGGCAAGGCCGGCAAGCGCATCATCGCGGCGATGAAGCGCGCCTTCACCGCGAAGGCGCCGACCCAAGGCGACTACACCGAGCTCCTGAAGTGCCTCTATTCCTTGTTCCAGGTGATGCGGCGCGACGGCGTGCTCGCGCTCGAGCAGCACCTGGCCGATCCGCACAAGAGCTCGATCTTCTCGAAGTACCCCGGAGTCCTCAAAGACCATCACGTGGTCGACTTCCTCGTCGACTCCCTGCGTCAGCTCGTCGATGGCTGTTCCCCCGAGGACCTCATGCTCCTCTTCGACGCCGACCTCGAGACGATGCACGAAGAAGAGCACCAGCCGGTCTCGCTCATCCGCACGGCCGGTGATGCGCTCCCCGGTCTCGGCATCGTCGCCGCCGTGCTCGGCATCGTCATCACCATGAGCCACCTCGACGGCGGCCCCGAGGAGATCGGGCACCACGTCGCCGCCGCGCTCGTGGGCACGTTCCTCGGAATTCTCCTCTGCTACGGGGTGATCGGGCCGATCGCGACCAGCATCGAGCAGGTCGGTGTGGCCCACCACCGCTACCTGCTCTGCATCAAGGACGGCATCCTCGCCGCCGCGCGCGGCAACACGCCCGAGCTCGCCGTCGAGTTCGCGCGTCGCTCCATCTACACCGACGAGCGTCCCTCTGCGAAAGACATGGAAGCGGCCTTCAAGTCGCTGAAGTCGGGCGGTTGACGTGGCCAAAGCAGGCGCCAAGGACAAGCCCAAAGTCATCGTCATCAAGAAGAAGGGTGGCGGTCACGGGCATCATGGTGGTGCGTGGAAGGTGGCTTATGCCGACTTCGTCACCGCGATGATGGCGCTCTTCATGGTTCTCTGGCTGCTCTCGCAGACCGACGAGAACACGCGCGCCGAGCTGGCCCACTACTTCCGATCGGGCGTGTTCTCGGGCAGCGGGCACGTGATCGGCGATGCCGTGCCCTCCGGTCACGGACCGACCGTCGGTGGCGGCTCGCCGCGGCTCGGGGAGCAGTCGCGGCTGGAAGGAGCGGCGACGCAGATCGAGCAGGCGCTCGACCTCGCGGTCCTCGCCGATCCGCGCCTGGCCGAGCTGCGCGAGCAGATCGACGTCCGCGTGCAGGAGGACGGCCTGCTCATCCAGATCTCCGATGGCGGCGACGACCTCCTCTTCGGGCTGGCGAGCGCCGAGCTGACACCGACCCTGCGCCAGTTCCTCGAGAGCCTCGGGCCGATCCTCGGCTCGATCGCCAACGAGCTGCAGATCCACGGGCACACCGACGCCCGCCCCTTCCCGGTGGGATCGGACTACGACAACTGGGACCTCTCGTTCCGGCGGGCCGAAGAGGCGCGTCACTTCCTCGAAGGGCACGGGGTGCGTGACGGGCAGATCCGCGCCGTCGTCGCCCACGCGGACTCGGACCTGCTCTATCCGGACGCTCCGCTCGACCCGCGCAATCGACGGCTCTCGATCCTGGCCGTGCGCCTCGGGCACGAACAGGTCAGCGCACGCGGCGCGATTCCGGTGGAGGGCGACGATCTCGCCCAGGTTCGTGCCGCCGCCGAGACCGACGCCGGCACGGATGGCGATGCGAGCGCTCCGCCCGCCCCCGAGCCCACCCCCGCGAGCGAGCCCGCAGACGAGGAGCACGACGATGAGTGAGCGACCTCCGATCCGCATCTCCGTCGGCGGCGGAAAGGGCGGCATCGGCAAGAGCGTGGTCTCGGTGAACCTCGCCACGACGCTCGCCTCGATCGGCATGCGCACGGTCCTCGTCGACGCCGACCTCGGCACGCCGACGTTGCACACGCTGCTCGGCATCGATCGCCGCGGGCCCACCCTCCAGGCCCTGATCGATCGCAAGATCAACCGCCTCGAGGAGGCGATGATCGGAACGCGCGTCCCGCACCTCTCGGTGATTCCCGGCACGAGCCTGCCGGGAGCCGCCAACCTCGGTCACCAGGAGAAGCTGAAGCTTCTCAGGCACGTGCGATCGCTCGACGCCGAGGTCGTCGTGATCGACGTTGGCGCGGGCGCCGCGTTCAACACGCTCGATCTCTATCTGGCCGGCGACCTGCGACTGGTCGTCACCACGCCCGAGCTGACCTCGCTGCAGAACGCCTACTGTTTCCTGAAGGCGGCCGTGGTGCGCGAGGTGGTGGCGCTCGCTCGCAGCCTCGGTGCCTCCGAGGACTGGACGCGCGCGTTCGACACCAAGGACACGAGCCGGATGAGCGCGTGGCTCGATCGCCTCGGCCGCGAGCGACCGGACGTCGCGCGGCGGGTGCGCCTGCAGGTGGCCCGCTTCGGAGCGCGGTGGGTGGGCAACCGCGTGGCGGGGCCGGCCGCCGAGCACTCGGTGCACGCCCTCGCGCGCCTCTCGTCGGAGTTCCTCGGCGTCGACTCGCCCGTCGTCACCAACGTGCCCGCTTCGCGCGCGGTGGAGGCGTCGATCCACGCACGACAACCGGCGATCTTGGACGCTGGCAGCGAGCCCGCGCTCGTGCGCGCCTTCGAGACGCTCGCCGAGCACGTCCTCGCCTTCGAGCCGCCGCCGCGCGCGCTGCCGACCGACTGCGATCTACCGGTGATGGACCCGAGCGAGACGACGGGCGAGTTCGCGCAGCGGCTCGGCCCGCACCTTCGTCGAGACGAGCGCATCGCCGTTCGCCTGCCGGCCGAGGTCATCGTGGGCGAGGAGCGACACGAAGCCGTGGTGCTCGACGTCTCTCGCCTGGGCCTTCGCGTGCAGTGTCAGGCCCCGGTCGAGTCGGGTGGCAGGGTCACCGTCGTGGTGCGGACACCCTACGGCAACGTGGAAGTGACCGGGAGCGTCCGTCACGCCGCGAAGTGGGCCTTCGGGCTCTTGGCCGACGAAGAGTGCGCCCCGCGCCTGCTCGCGCTCGTTCCCAAGCGCGCGCTCGCGACCCGCAGCGCGAGCGCCTGACCCGTGTGGCAACGCGCAGCGGTGCGATCGGCTACGATCGCGCCGTGCACAAGGTCAAGGCGACCGACCTCGTCGTGTTGCGCAAGACGCTCACCGAAGAGAGCCCCGACAAGCTCGCGGAGGTCCGTCGCCGCATGCCCGAGGAGCTCCGTGCCGAGTTCGACGGCGCCGTGGCGTCCTCGTGGATCCCCGATCCACGGCTCGTCGCCATGTACGGCCACTTCTGCACCGTGTTGTTCCCCGGCGCGCTCGCGCCCTTCACCCAGCTCGGCCGATTCGCCGCGCGCCGCAGCTACGGCGCCGTGTACCGCGTCTTCCTCTCGATCCCGTCTCCCGGCTTCGTGATCGAGCGCGCGGCGGCGATGTGGGCCGCCTACCACTCGACGGGCAAGGCGACCGTCGAGGACGTGAAGAGCCACAGCGTCGTGTACGTGGTGCGCGGCGCCGAGCCGATCCGGAAGGAGATGATCGACTTCGTCACGGGGCACATCCACGCGCTCGCCGAGCTGACGCGCGCCAAGGACGCGCTCGTCGCGCCGAGCACCGACGAGACGGGCGCGCTGCGCTGGGTGATTCGCTGGAAGTAGCGAGAGCCCGACGTCATCGACGCGGTCAGACGATCTTCATCTCGCGGCCGACCTTCGTGAAGGCGGCCACGACGCGATCGATCTGCTCGGGCGTGTGCGCGGCGCTCATCTGCGTGCGGATGCGCGCCTTGCCCTTCGGCACGACGGGGAACGAGAAGCCGATCACGTAGATGCCCTCGGCGAGCAGGCGCTGGGCCATCTCGCTCGCGACCTTCGCGTCGCCGATCATCACGGGGATGATCGGGTGGCCGGCGCCCGCGAGGGTGAAGCCCGCCTTCGTCATGCCCTCGCGGAAGCGCGTCGCGTTGCTCCGCAAGCGCGCGCGGAGCTCGTCGCCCTGCTCGAGCAGATCGAGGCACGCGATCGAGGTCGCCGCGATCGCCGGCGCGAGCGAGTTCGAGAACAGGTACGGGCGCGAGCGCTGCCGCAGCCACTCCACGATCGGCCTGCGCGCCGCGGTGTAGCCGCCGCTCGCGCCGCCGAGGGCCTTGCCGAGCGTGCCGGTGAGGATGTCGACGCGGCCCATCACGCCGCAGTGCTCGTGCGTGCCCTTGCCCTTCTCGCCCACGAAGCCGACGGCGTGGCTGTCGTCGACCATCGTCATCGCGCCGTAGCGGTCGGCCAGATCGCAGATCGGCCCGAGGCGCGCGACGATGCCGTCCATCGAGAAGACGCCGTCGGTCGCGATCAGGATGCGCTTGGCGCCGTCCGCGCGCGCCTGCTTCAGCTGGGCCTCGAGATCGCCGAGGTCGTCGTTCGCGTAGCGGTAGCGCTTGGCCTTCGAGAGGCGCACGCCGTCGATGATCGAGGCGTGGTTCAGCGCGTCGCTGACGATCGCGTCTTCTTCGCCGAGCAGCGCCTCGAAGAGGCCGCCGTTGGCGTCGAAGCAGCTCGAGTAGAGGATCGCGTCGTCGGTCCCGAGGAACCTCGCGAGACGCGCCTCGAGCTCCTTGTGGAGCGACTGCGTGCCGCAGATGAAGCGCACGCTCGCCATCCCGTAGCCCCAGCGGTCGAGCGCGGCCTTGGCGGCGGCGATCAGCGTCGGGTCGTCGGCGAGGCCGAGGTAGTTGTTCGCGCAGAAGTTGAGGACCTCGCGCCCGTCGCTGGTGCGGATGCGCGCGCTCTGCGGCGTGGCGATCTCACGCTCGGCCTTGTAGAGGCCCTGTTCCTTGAGGCTCGCGAGCTCGCGCTCGAGGTGAGCGAGGTAGTCCTGATCCATGGCGCGCGCAGCCTACACCAAGGCCTCGCGCGCACCACGAGCCAACGGGCCGATCAGGGAAGGTTGGGGACGAGCGTCGTCGTCGGCACGGCGCTGCGCACGGCGGTCGTCCCGTCGCCGAAGACGTTCTGATCGGTGCCCCAGCAGCTGACGGCGCCCGTGTCGAGCAGGGCGCAGCTGTAGTTTCCGCCGCTCACGATCTGCTGCGGGGTCGCCAGGTACCCGGTGGGGGTCATCGCGACGTCCAGCGTCACGCCGGTCGGAGGGAACGTCGTGCCGACGCCGAGACGCGCATGCCCGTCGCCGCCGGCGGCGACGCGGGGCCCGAACGAGGCGTTCTCGTAGGCGACGAAGATCTCGCCGCGCCCCATCCACACGTGCTGGACGTTCGTGAAGAGCGCGGCGTTGATCTCGCGCGGCGTGGCGACCGTGGGCGTGGCCGAGATCTCGCCGTCTCCGCTGACGCCCCAGCAGACGAGCCGCCCGCTCGCGAGCCGGGCGCACGTGGAACCTTCGTAGGTCGTGGCGCCGCCGCTCGAGATCTCCGTGACGATGCTGCCGCTCGGGAGCAATGCCAGGTCGGCGACGGGATAGTTGCCCGTCGTGACCAGGCCACGGCCGAGCTGTCCGCGCCAGCCGGAGCCGACGCCCTCGCGTCCGAAGCACGACACGCTCGCCCCGCCTCGGTGTACGAAGCAGGTCGAGTAGCGCAGCGGCGCGACCAGCACCGCGTCGGTAACGGGCATCGGAGTGCCACCGACGTTCTCCACCACCGTCTGCGGGGTGCCGTTCGTCGCGGGCGTCATCGCTCCGGTCCCGAGCTGGCCGAACGCGTTCGAGCCCCAGCAGCGCAGGCCCCCGTCCATCAGCGCAGCGCACGCGTGGTCCTCACCCACCCCGATCGCGACGACGTTGGCGAGCGTCGGGATCGCGACGGCGCGCACCGATCGCGTGACGGGAGCGTCGCTGCCGCATTGGAGCGAGCCGTTGTCTCCCCAGCAGACCACCGTCCCACCCGCGCGCAGCGCGCAGGTGAAGTACGCGTTCGGGTGGCTGGCGATCGCGATGGCATCGTCGAGCGTAGCGCCGGTGACGAGCTGCACCATCTGCGAGGTCGTCGTCGGCGGGCGCGAGCTCGTGGGGATGCCACCGTTGCCCATCTGACCGTTGCTGCCTGCGCCCCAGCACGCGACCTGGCCCGTGCCGAGCAGCGCGCAGACGTGCCCGTAGCCGCCGGCGAGCTGGACCACGCGCGCGCACTCGCCGTCGCGGCAGCGCTCGCCCGTCATGCAGACGTGGCCGCACATCCCGCAGTGATTCGGGTCGGTGTCGGTGGTCGTCTCGCAGCCGGCCATCACCGTGTCGCAGTCGCCGCGCCCCGCGCTGCAGGACGAGACGGCACAGACGCCCGCGACGCACGCGGCCACCGCGCCGGGGATCGTGCAGTCGGCGCTCGCTGCCGGGTCTTCGTCGACGCGCCCGTCGCAGTCCTCGTCGGCGCCGCCGCAGTGCTCGGTGCCCATGGGACGAATCGCAGCGTCGGCGTCGTTGCAGTCGCCGCCGCGTGTCACGCGATCCATCGGCGCCGTGCAGTCGAGCTCGGAGCGCGTCGGATCGCCGTACGTGTCGCGGTCGACGTCCACGAAGTAGAGCGAGGCTGCACCGACCGAGCGGTTCGTGTCGTCGCAGTCGTTGGCGTTCGCCACGCGATCGAGCGGGCGCACGCACGCGAGCACCGGCTCACCGGCGCCGAGCCCGTCGCCGTCGTCGTCGAGGTAGTACGGCTCGCGGATGCTGCCCTCGTCGATGCGGCCGTCGCAGTCGTCGTCCGAGCCGTCGCAGACCTCGGTCGATCCGGGGCGGCGTGCCGCGCTCGAGTCATCGCAGTCCCCGCCGCGCGTCGCGTGGCCGCGCACCGGCGCGCACGACATCACGGGCGTCGACCGATCGTCGCCGAACGTGTCGCCGTCGCGGTCGATCCACCACGTGCCCATGGCCGAGCCATCGTCGACCATGTCGTTGCAGTCGTTGTCGCGCAGATCGCAGATCTCGAGCGCGCTCGGGTAGCTCGTCGGGTCGCGGTCGTCACAGTCGTCGCCGCTCGGGCACGCGAGGTCGGCGTGGCCGTCGAGGTCGTCGTCCTCGGTGTCGTGCGCGCCCAGGATGAAGTCGGGGCTCCCGTCGCAGTCGTTGTCGAGCCCGTCGCAGACCTCGGGCGTGCCGGGGCTGACGCCTGCGCGCGTGTCGTCGCAGTCGGTCGCGCGCAGCGAGTAGCCGGGAAGGGGCGTGCACGAGATGCGCGTCGTCGCGGGGTCGGACGAGCCGTAGCCGTCGCTGTCGCCGTCCAGGTACCACGTGACGGCGACGGGCGCTTCGTCGACTCGCGTGTCGCAGTCGTTGTCGAGGCCGTCGCAGATCTCGAGCTGGGCCGCGTGGATCGCGGGGTTCGTGTCGACGCAGTCGTCCTGGGTCGCCGAGAAGCCGAACGTGTCGGCGCAGTGCATCACCGAGGGCGCGCCTGCCGCGCCGTGCAGGTCGTGATCCTCGTCGGGCCAGGTCGGCACGAGCACGCCCTCGTCGACCGTGCCGTCGCAGTCGTCGTCGAGGCCGTTGCAGACCTCGGGGGAGTCGGGAGAGATGCCGCGGCGGAGGTCGTCGCAGTCCTCGCCGCAGCTCGTGCCGTTGCAGCAGAGCAGATCGACGATCGAGTCGCCGTCGAGGTCGCGATCCCCGAACGTCGCCGGGTTGCAGTCCTCGTCGTGGCCGTCGACGTCGCAGAGCTCGCCGTTGCCCGGATAGCGATGCGCGTCGGAGTCGTCGCAGTCGTCTCCGCCGCACTCCGTGGCGCGGGCACCGTCGCCGTCGGCGTCCTCGGTCGTCGCGCACTGCGTGACGCACGCGTTCATGGACTCGTCGCAGACCTGGCCCGTGACGCAGGGCGCCGTGTCGTCCGGAACGCAGCCTCGCTCGTCGGCGGCGGCGGCGGTCGGCCGGCACGTCTCGGTGCCGTTGCAGAAGCGATCATCGTCGCAGTCCGCGTCGGTGGTGCACGGGACGATCCCGCCGTCCGCCACCGCCGCGTCCGGCGTGGGCGCCGGTGCGGGGTTGCATCCCGCGAGCGAGCCACCGAGAGCCGAGCCCAAGAGCGCGAGCGGCAACCAACGCGACATCGTCATCCCCATGGTGCCGATGTACCACGGCCTCGCCGATCGGGATCGGGCAGATCGCTCGGATCACGTCACGTAGCGGGCGACCGTCTCGAACCTCCCGACCTCCCGACCTCCCGGCCCCCGGATCGCGGCCGGGTCGGTTCCCGCTCGGAGCCGCGAGCTCGCGTCACGGCGCAACCGGGACCGTCCGTGGGGGAGCGCTGGTAGAGTCGCCGTCCCATGACCGCGACGAACGACTTCGTGCGCCCGACGTTCCCCGAGCGCTTCAACATGGCCGACTGGTTCCTCGACGCGCGCATCCGCGAAGGGAAGGGCGCGCGCACGGCGGTGAAGGTCGGTGATCGATCGTGGACGTACGCCGAGGTGCAGGCGCTCGCGAATCGTGCGTCGCACGCGCTCCGCGATCGCGGGATCGACCTCGAGGATCGCGTGCTCCTCCTGCTACCCGACGGGATCGAGTTCGCGGTGTCGTGGTTCGGCATCCTCAAGGCGGGCGCCGTGTTCTGCATGGGCAACCCGCTCGGCACCGAGGACGACCTCGACTACCTGCTCGGGTACACGCGGGCGCGCGCCGTCATCGCGCACGCGTCGGTGATGGATCGCCTGGGCTCCGCGCTCGCCAGGCACCCGCGCTGCCGCGTGCGCTGGATCGTCGGGGAGGGCGCGCTCCCCGAGCGCGGCGAGCGCTTCGACGAGGTGCTCGCCAAGGCCTCCGATCGCACCGACAACGCGGACACCTCGCGCGACGACGTCGCCGGCTGGCTCTTCACGAGCGGCACCACCGGCAAGCCCAAGGGCGCCGTCCACTTCCACCACGACTTCCCCTACAACACCGAGTGCTATCCCAAGCACGTCCTGAAGCTGCGCGAGGACGACGTGTTCCTCTCCGTCTCGCGCCTCTTCTTCGGGTACGCCACCGGCACGAACCTGATGTTCCCGTTCGCGTTCGGCGGCACGGCGGTGTTCTTTCCGGAGAAGCCCACGCCCGAGAAGCTCTTCGCCGAGATCGAGAAGCACGGCGTCACGGTGCTCAGCAACGTCCCGGCGATGATCCGGCAGATGGTCGATCACCCGGACGCCGGCGCGCACGCGATGAAGACACTGCGCATGTGCCTCTCGGCCGGGGAGGCACTGCCGCCGCCGCTCTACGATCGATGGCGCGCGCGCGGGTGGTGCGAGATCCTCGACGGCATCGGCTCGGCCGAGCTGTTCCACATCTACGTCTCGAACTACCCGGGCGACGTGAAGCCCGCCTCGCTCGGCCGCCTGGTCCCCGGCTACGAAGCACGCATCGTGGGGCCGGACGGAAACGACGTCGAAGGCGGCGAGATGGGGCGCCTGTGGATCCGCGGCGACAGCGCGGCCCTCTGCTACTTCGGCGACCAGGAGAAGAGCAAGGCCACCTTCATCGGCGGCGACTGGGTCGTGAGCGCCGACCTCTTCAAGCAGGAAGGCGGGTACTTCTACTACGCGGGCCGCGGCGACGACATGCTCAAGGTGCGCGGCATGTTCGTCTCGCCGCTCGAGATCGAGGACTGCCTCGCGACCCATCCGGCGGTGAAGGAGTGCTGCGTGGTCGGTGCCGTCGACGACGAGGGCATGAGCGTGCCGAAGGCGGTCGTCGTGCTGCGCGAGGGGCACGAGGCGAGCGAGGCGATGATCGCCGCGCTCCAGGATCACGCGAAGAGCAAGCTCGCGCGCTACAAGTTCCCGCGCATCGTGCGCTTCGTCGCCGCGCTGCCGCGCAACGATCGCGGCAAGATCCTGCGCCGCGAGCTCTGATCTCCGGGGCCGATACGCGGCCCCCTCCCTCGGGAGTGAATCCCGAGGGAGCCTCCCCCTCGTTCCGCGATCCGCGCTGCGCTCGCTCCCTCCGCTTCGTCGCTGCGCTCCTGCGCTCTGTCCGCTCCCTCCGCTCGACGCGAGCGATGGCCGTCGTCGTGCTCGGATGCGGTCTCGTCGCCGAAGCTCTCGACGCGCGCGCAAACGTCGTACGGCGCGGGAGGCTCAGCGGACGATCTGCCCGGTCGCGATCTCCACGCGCTCGCGGTGGGCGAGGCGGCCGTTCACGAGCGCGACGTGCTGCACCGTCGGGAGCGGCGCGCCGAGCATGCGCTCGCCGTGCCGGCGGAAGGTCTCCGGATCGCCGGTGCAGAGCACGCGCAGGGCGCCCGTGCCCGGCGCCTCGAAGCCAGGGTGCCGTGCGAGCCAGCCCTCGAGCGCGGCGGCGACCGCAGGCCCGGGATCGAGCACGCGCGTCGAGGCCGGGACGACCCGGCGGAAGGCGTCGAGGAGCAGCGGGTAGTGCGTGCACGCGAGGAGCAACGTGTCGGCGCTCTCGAGGCCGGCGACGTACTTCTCCACGGCGAGGCGCGCGATCTCGGTCGACTCCCAGCCCTCCTCGACGATCGGGGCCAGGAGCGGCGCGGCGCGCGCGGTCACGCGATGGGGGCCGAGCTTGGCGATCTCCGCTTCGAACGTGTGCGAGGCGATCGTGCGCGCCGTTCCGATCACGGCGATGTGGCCGCGGCTGAGGCGCACGGCCTCTTCCGCGGCCGGGATCGTGACGCCGAGGACGCGGCGCGGGCTGTCGTGCTTCGGCGCGTAGCGCTGCTGGAGGTGCCGCAGCGCCACGCACGAGACGGTGTGGCATGCGACGACGACGAGGGCGCAGCCTTCTTCGAAGAGGCGCTCGACGCACTGCTCGGAGAAATCGAGGATCGTGTCGGCGTCGCGCCCGCCGTAGGGCGCGCGGCCCGAGTCGCCGAGATAGACGAAGTCGAGAAGCGGCAACCGCTCGCGCAGCGCGCGGAGCACCGTGAGGCCACCGAACCCCGAGTCGTAGACGCCGATCACGCGGCGATCATACGCGCTCGATCTCACGTGGCCCGCGCAATCAACGCGGCGCGACGACCACGCCGCCACCACCGCGGGGCGGGGCGACCACCACACCACCGCCTCCGCGCGGCGGCGCGACGACGACGCCACCGCGCGGCGGCGCGACGACGACGGCCGGGGAGCTCGGCGCCACGACGACCCCGCTCGAGCCGTAGCCTCGACCGTAGCCGGTGCGTCCGTACACGACGGGGCCACTGCCGTAGTACGTGCTCGTACCGCCGTAGTAGCCGCTCTGATAGGTCGTGCCGTAGGACCCGCGCTGGTAGTAGCCGCTGCGGTAGCTGCCTCGCCCGTAGTAGCCGTACGTCGCGCAGCCAGGCGCGAACGTGAGAACGAGGAGCATCAGGCCGAGGAACGACAGGATCGTGGTGCGGCGCATGGCCACCTCCGCTAGCACGTCCCAGCATACGCAGTGCCAGCAGGTTGGGTACCCGACGGATCGGGTTTCTCACGCGATCCAGGCGGTCCTCTCCGCGCGGCCCGGGGCGAGACGCCCGATCGTCATCGGCCGTTCGCACCCCGTCCGTTCACGGTGCCGTCAGCGCCTCCCGGGAGCGGCCGGCTTCTCGAGAATGAAGAGGTAGTTGAAGCCGCGCAGGAAGAAGTTCCCCTCTTCCGCGGCGCGCCGGTAGTTCCCCATCTGGAGCGTCTTGTGGTGGCGGACGACGGTCACGATGTCGACCGGCCGAAGGCCTCGGATCGCGAGCGCGAAGAGCTCGAAGCCGACACACGCCAGGCCCTTCTTCTTCTCGAAGTAGTCGCAGCAGAAGAGCCCGAGGTGCCCGCCCGGCGCCAGCACGCGCGTGCACTCCTCGAGCACCAGGCCCATCGCCTCGTAGTAGCGCGGGTCGTAGGCCGAGAGCTTGCCGATGCAGCCGGGCTCCTTCGAGTAATCGATGTGGTCGCCCCAGGGCGGATCGACGAAGACGAGCTGCGCTGCGTTCTTCTCGATCGGGATCTTGCGCGCGTCGGCCTTCTCGATGTCGGGCCGCGAGGGCGAGACGTCGAAGCCCCGCGCCCGGCGCCCCGTGTCCTTGCAGACGTCGATCGTCGTGCCCGAGCCGCACATCGGATCGACGACGAGATCGCCGGGCTTGGTGTAACGCTGGATCAGGTTCCAGATCACCCACGAGGGCGTTGCGCCCACGTAGCGCGAGCTGCCTTGCTCGCCCTCCCCGTAGTGCTGGGAGGGGTACTCCCACAGCGTCGTGGGCTGCAGGCGAAGCGGCGGCTTCTGGAGGCGGGGCGAAGGGCGCGGGGGCCCCGGTCGGCGCGGAGGGGGTTGCATCTGGACGTGGGCGGGCTCGCACTATAATCCACGCCATGTCCTCCACGGGTCGGCGCTTCGCAGCGCTCTCGTCGCTCTCGCTCCTCGCGCTCGCCGCGGCCGTGCTCGGGCCGGCCTCGGTCGCGCACGCCGACTTCTTCGACAGCGTGAACGAGTCGTTCACGAGCGCGCTCGGATCGGGGAACTACCTCGTCGCCCTGCCGCTCATCTACCTCGTCGGCCTCGCGACCGCGCTCACGCCCTGCGTCTATCCGATGATCGTGATCACGGTCAGCGTGTTCGGCGCCAAGCAGGCCAAGAGCCGCACCGAGGCCGCGCTGCTCTCGACCTCGTTCGTGGGCGGCATCGTCGCGCTCTTCACGCCCATCGGCGTGATCGTGCCGCTCACGGGCGCCGCGTTCGGCTCGTGGCTCGCGAGCCCCTTCGTGGTGTTCCCCATCGCGATCATCCTGCTCGTGCTCTCGACGAGCATGTTCGGCGCCTTCGAGCTGAACTTGCCGCCCTCGCTCCAGAACTACTTCGCGTCGGTCGGCGGCATCGGGCATCGCGGCGCCTTCGCGCTCGGCCTCGTCTCGGCCTTCGTCGCGGCGCCCTGCACGGGCCCCGCGCTCATCGGCTTGCTCACCTACATCGCCAACACGCAGGACGTGGTGTTCGGCGCCGCGGCGATGGCCTGCTACTCGCTCGGCCTCGGCACGCTCTTCTTCGTGGTCGGCACGTTCTCGGCCGCGCTCCCGAAGAGCGGCGCGTGGATGAACTACGTCAAGAGCGTGTTCGGCGTGCTGCTGATCGTGATGGCGCTCTACTTCGTGCGCGAGTTCCTGCCGGGCTACCGCAGCATCCACCACGTGCCCGAGGTGCTCGGCGTGGCGATCGCGCTCGTCGTCCTGGGCCTCGCGCTCGGCGCGGTGCACCTCGACTACCACGAGCCGAGCACCGCGATCCGCGCGCGCAAGACGCTCGGCATCGCGTCGGCGACGCTCGGGGGCTTCGCCTTCGCCGCCTGGCTCGTCGCGGCCCCACCGGGTCTGCACTGGCGCGAGGACGCGAACACCGCGATCGCCGAGGCCCGTGCGGCCCACGCACCGTACATCGTCGACTTCGGCGCCAGCTGGTGCGGCGCGTGCGGCGAGCTCGAGCGCAACACCTTCAGCGATCCGCGCGTGCAGGCCGAAGGCGGCCGCTTCGTCGCGGTCCACGTCGACCTCTCGCCGGGGCACGATCTGACCGAGGGCCGTGCGCTCCTCGCGAGCTACGACCAGCGCGGCCTGCCGCTCGTGGTGCTCCACGACTCGGACGGCAACGAGGTGCATCGCGTGATCGAGTTCGTGGAGCCCGACGAGCTGCTCGAGCTCATGCAAGACGTCGACTGAGCGCGCGGGCCACGATCCGGGCTCGCGCGTGCCGCTCTACCTCTACATCCCTTGGTTCCAGGCGACGCCGTGGGTCTTCCCGCTGCCCCCGGTCGCGCCGATCGAGCTCTTCGGGGTCACGATCGACTTCCCGCCCGACGTGCAGATCCACCCGTTCGGTCTGCTCGTCGCGACGGGCGTGGTGCTGGGCGCGTGGATCGCCGAGCGGCGCGCGCGCGCGGTCGGCCTCGATCCGATGGAGGTCTCGACGCTGAGCGCCTGGATCATCACGAGCGGCTTCGTGGTGGGTCACGTCTTCGACGCGATCGCCTACCACCCGGAGATCGTGGCCGAGCGCCCTTGGTTCGTGCTCGAGGTCTGGAACGGCATCTCGTCGTTCGGAGGGTTTCTCGGCGCGGTGATCGGCGCGGCGATCTGGAGCGCGCGGAGGCGTGCCGAGGGCGGCGGACAGCCGTCGATCCGCATCGCGGCGGATCCGATCGCGTTCGCGTTCCCGTTCGGCTGGCTCTTCGGACGGATCGGCTGCTTCGTCACCCACGACCACCCCGGTCGCGTGACGATGTTCTTCCTCGGCGTCGAGGACTACGCGGTCGGCTATCCGCCCTACCAAGTGCGCCACGACCTCGGCCTCTACGAGGTGCTCTGGTGCCTGGTCGTCGCGCCGCTCTTCGTGGCGCTCGGCCGCCGCGCGCGCCCCCGAGGGCTCTTCCTCGGGCTCTTGCCGGTGCTCTACGCCCCCGTGCGCTTCGGCCTCGACTTCCTACGGGCGACCGACCTCGACACCAGCGACGCGCGCTACTTCGGCCTCACGCCCGGCCACTACGCGGCGGTGGCGCTCTTCGTCGCCGGCCTGCTCGTGCTCTACGCTACCTACCGGGATCCCTGGCCGAAGAGCGATCCCTTCGGTCGCATCTCACCAGCCCAGGAGCGCGTAGCCGACGAGGCCCAGCGAGAAGCTCACCCCGTTCGCGAAGAGCGACCACGCGAGCCCGTGCCGGACGCCGAACGCCGAGAGCCATAGCCCCTCGACGACGACGGCGAAGGTCTCGGCGATGGCGACGGTCGGCCACCACGAGAGGCCGAGCGCGTTGCCGACGTCGGGGATGACGAACCAGACGATCGGGTGCGTGATCCCGCTCGCGCCGAGCGCGATGGCGAAGCGCTCGCGCCGCGGTCGATCGGCGAGCGCCTGCACGTAGATGCCCGTCTCCACGAGCTGGGTGAAGACGAAGGCCCAGAGCCAACGGAGGACGAACGACACGCGGGGCGAGACTACCCGAAGCGCGCCACCACGATGACCCCGAGAGCGCTCACGCGTCGTGGCCCCGGAAGCGCGCCCACTCGAGCTTCAGCTTGCGCATGCGCGCCCGGAGCGTGTGCGGGTTGATGCCCAGGAGCGCGGCGGCCCCGCGCGGCCCTTCGATGCGGCCGTTCGTGCGGGCGAGCACGCGCTCGAGGTGGGCCCGCACCACGTCGTCGAGCACGAACGACTCGGTGGGCGGCGCGGGCGCGTCGGCCGCGGCGCGCGAGCCGGCGGGCGGTGGCGAGCTGGCGAGCGCAGGCCGGGCACCGGCGCCGAGCGCAGCAGCGACGTCGAGCTTTTTCGCGTGCCCGAGGATCGCGGCGCGCTCGATGACCGCGGCGAGCTCGCGCACGTTGCCCGGCCAGGGATAGGCGCGCAGGAGCTCGAGGTCGCTCGCGCTCGGCACGAGCGGCGTGCCGCCGAGGCGCTCGCCCACCTTCGCCGCGAAGTGCGCCGCGAGCTTCGGGATGTCGTCGGGTCGCTCGCGGAGCGAGGGCAGGCGCATCGGGAACACGCTGAGCCGGTACCAGAGGTCCTCGCGGAACCGCTGGTCGTGCACCATCTGGTGCAGATCGCGGTGGGTGGCGGCCACGATGCGCACGTCGACGTGGATCGTTCGGCCTCCGCCGACGCGCTCGAGCGTGCCTTCCTGCAGGATGCGCAGCAGGCGTACCTGTGCGGCGAGGGGGAGCTCGCCCACCTCGTCGAGCAAGAGCGTCCCGCCGTCCGCGCGCTCGAACCAGCCCTTGCGCGTGGCGATCGCGCCCGTGAACGAGCCCTTCTCGTGGCCGAAGAGCTCGCTGTCCACGAGGTCGGTCGGGATCGCGCCGCAGTTCACGCGCACCATCGGGCCGCTCCGGCGGCGCGAGCGCTCGTGAATCGCGCGCGCGATGACCTCTTTGCCCGAGCCCGTCTCGCCGAGGATGAGCACGGGCACGTCGGTGTCGGCGACCTGCGCGACGCGCTCCATCACCTGGCGAAGGCCTCCGCGCTCGCCGACCACGGTCTCGAGGATCGACTGGCGCCCGAGGCGCGTGAGCAGGGCGCGGTTGTCGGCCTCGGCCGCTTCGCGCAGGCGCGCGAGCTCGTGCAGGCGCTCGTCGTTCGCGAGCGCCACGCCGAGCGGCTCGAGGAGCGCTCCGGCGCGTGCGACGTCGTCGGCATCGAACGACGACGAAGCGACGATCAGGATGAAGCCGGTCGGCCCGCGCTCGTCACGCACGGCACCGAGCAGCGCGCTCGGCCTTGCGCCTCCGAGCTCGAGCTCGGCGAGGAGAGGCTGCGCGCGGTCGTAGTGCGCGGGGATGAAGCGGGGCGGCTCGAAGAGCGCGAGGGCGCTCGCCACTTCGCTCGGCGAGAGCTCGGTCAGGGCGGGTGGCGCGCTCGGGAGCTGGCCGGCGACGGCGACCGTCTCGAGGCGCGCGCGCGTCGCATCGAAGCGGCGCACGACGATGCCGGCGATCGGCAGCGCGCCCGCGGCCACCGGCTCGATGCGACCGAGCGAGTCCTCGATGTCGAGGTGCCGGCAGGCCTCGCGCCACACCGCGAGCTCGAGCTCGATCGTCCGCGCGTGCTGCTCGCTCATGGGGCGTCCGTCCACGGGCGCCATCCGCAGCACCGGGCGTGCCTCCACGACGAGGCTCCGCGGCCCGCGGAAAGTGACGGGCAGCCGTCATGTCCGTTAGATTTCACGGGACAGGCCGTGAAATAGCACGGTCGCACGCCAAATCCCGTGAAATGAGACGGGAACCGTGCTTCCGAGCGCGGCACATGGAGTGCGAATGCCGTCGACGTCATGCATCGAGCGGGAGCGCGTCACCTTCTCCTTCTCTCCGTGCTCGTCTCCGTCGTGCTCGGGGCTTGCTCGGGCGGCGATGCGCCGTCGTCGGGCGCGGGTGCGAGCCCGCGGCACGTCGCGCTCCTACATGCCTCGTACGATCCGACGCGCGAGCTCTTCGAGGACGTCAACCGCGCCTTTGCCGCGCACGAGCTCGCCGACCACCAGCTCGCCGTCGAGGTGCAGATGTCCCACGGTGGCTCGGGCCGTCAGGCGCGCGCCGTCATCGACGGTCTTCCGGCCGACGTCGTCAGCCTCGCGCTCGCGTGGGACGTCGACTCGATCGTCACGCAAGGGCACGCCCTCCTTCCCGCCGACTGGGCGAGCCGCCAGCCGAGCCACAGCTCGCCCTTCTACTCGACCATCGTGATGGTCGTGCGCCAGGGCAACCCGCGCGGCATCCACGGGTTCGGCGATCTCGTGCACGGCGAGACGCAGATCGTCACCGCGAGCCCGCGCACGTCGGGCGGCGCGCGCTGGGCCTATCTCGCGGCGTACGGCTGGGCGCTGCGCCAGCCGGGCGGCACCGACGCGAGCGCGACCGACTTCGTGCGCGAGCTCTTCCGCCGGGTGCCGGTGCTCGACTCGGGCGCGCGTGGCGCCTCGACCACCTTCGCGCAGAACCACATCGGCGACGTGCTCCTCACGTGGGAAAACGAAGCGCACATGCTCCTGCGCGAGATGCCCGACGCGCATCTCGAGATCGTCGTGCCCGAGGAGAGCATCCTCGCCGAGCCCGTCGTCGCGCGCATCGACGCCAACGCCGAGCACGACGGTGTCACCGACGTCGTCGATCGCTACCTCGCGTTCCTCTACACGCCCGAGGCGCAGGAGATCGAGGCGAGCCACTTCTATCGCGTGCGCGACGAGGCCGCGCTCGCCCACCAAGCGGGCGAGCTGCCGAGCGTGCGCCTCTTCACGATCGACGAGGTCTTCGGCGGCTGGAGCCGCGCGCAGGCCACGCACTTCGCCGAGGGCGGCGTCTTCGATCGCATCTCGGCGCCCGCGGAGTGAGCCGGTGAGCGAGGCCGTGGCGGACGCTCCTCCGGCGCGCGCAGCTGCGCGCCCGCGCCCGCGTCGCGCGCGCGCGCTGCCGGGCGTGCGCGGCTCGATCGCAGCGTCGGTGATCTTTCTCGGCTTGCTCGTCGTGGTGCCGATCTCCGCGCTGATCCTCGTGGTCGCGCGCGCCGACGCCGAGCGCATCGTGGAGGTCGTGACCGCGCCTCGCACGCTCGCGGCCTACGGCCTCAGCCTCGGCGCGTCCCTGCTCGCCGCCGCCGTGTCGCTCCCCGTCGGGCTCGCGATCGCGTGGACGCTGACGCGCTACGAGGTGCCGGGCCGCCGCCTGCTCGACGCGCTCGTCGACCTCCCGTTCGCGATGCCGACGGCCGTCTCGGGCATCGCGCTCACCGCGCTCTACGCGCCGGATGGCTTTCTCGGCAGCCTGCTCACACCCCTCGGCATCGAGGTCGCGTTCCATCGCGCCGGGATCGTGATGGCGCTGATCTTCACCTCGCTGCCCTTCGTGGTGCGCACGGTGCAGCCGGTGATCGAGAGCTTCCCGCGCGAGGTCGAGGAAGCAGCGCTCTCACTCGGGGCCTCGCGCGCGGCGACGTTCTGGCGCGTCATCTTCCCCTCGCTCCGGCCTGCGCTCGCCGCAGGCGCGATCCTCGCGTTCGCGCGCGCGCTCGGCGAGTACGGCTCGGTCGTGTTCATCGCCGGCAACGTGCCGATGCGCACCGAGATCGCGCCGCTCCTCGTGCTCGTGCACCTCGAGGAGTACGACTACGTGGGCGCTGCGATCGTGGCCACGGGCTTGCTCGCGGCCTCGGTCGGCTTGCTCCTCCTCTTCCATCGCGCCGAGCGCGGGCTCGGCACGCCGCGCAGGGGGCATTGATGTCGGCCGTCCGCCGTCGTCCCGAGGGCGCTGCGTGGTCGATCGTCGTGCTCGCGATCGCCTCGATGTCGCTCTTGCTCGTGATGCCGCTCGTCGTGGTCCTCGCGCGCGCCTTCGACCAAGGGCTCGGCGCCTACCTCGAGGCGATCACCGACGCCGGCACGCTCGCCGCCGTGCGCCTCACGCTGCTCGTCGTGGCGATCGTGGTGCCGATCCAGGCGGTCTTCGGCGTGGCGGTGGCGTGGGCGCTCGCGCGCGGCGACTTCCCGGGCAAGACGCTGCTCTCGACGGTCGTCGATCTGCCGTTCGCGATCTCGCCCGTCGTGTCGGGCCTGCTCTTCGTGCTGCTCTTCGGCGCGCGCGGGATCTTCGGCGAGGTGCTGCGTGATCACGACGTGCGGATCATCTACGCCGTGCCCGGCGTCGTGCTCGCCACGCTCTTCGTGACGCTTCCCTTCGTCGCGCGCGAGATCGTGCCGCTCCTCGAGTCGGACGGTCTCGACGAGGAAGAGGCCGCCGCCTCGCTGGGCGCCTCGGGGTGGCAGACGCTCTGGCGCATCACGCTGCCGCGCATCCGCTGGGCGCTGTTCTACGGCATGGTGCTCGCGGCGGCGCGCGCGGCGGGCGAGTTCGGCGCGGTGAACGTGGTCTCCGGCAACGTGCGCGGCGACACCGAGACGCTGCCGCTCCACGTCGAGGCGCTCTATCACGAGTACGCGATGAGCGCGGCGTTCGCCTCGGCCTCGCTCCTCGCGATCACCGGGCTCGTCACGCTCGTGGGCAAGGCCTACCTCGAGCATCGCGTCCGCGAGGCTCGCGCGCGCGCGGCGCACGTCCGCATCGAAGGAGCTTCGACGACATGACGATCGTGGTCGACCAGGTCTTCAAGCACTTCGGCGGCGCGCACCCGGCGGTCGACGACGCATCGATCACGATCGGGGATGGCGAGCTCGTCGCGCTCCTCGGCCCGTCGGGCGGCGGCAAGACGACACTCCTGCGCGTGATCGCCGGGCTCGAGGCGCCCGATCGCGGCACCGTCACGATCGGGGGCAAGGACGTGACGCGCGCGGGCGTGCACGAGCGCGGCGTCGGCTTCGTGTTCCAGCACTTCGCGCTCTTCCGCGAGATGAGCGTGCTCGAGAACGTGGCGTTCGGCCTTCGCGTGCGCCCGAAGGCCACGCGCCCGAGCGAGGCCGAGATCCAGAAGCGCGTGAAGCACCTGCTCGAGATGGTGCAGCTCGAGGGGCTCGCGGGGCGCTACCCCGAGCAGCTCAGCGGTGGCCAGCGGCAGCGCGTGGCGCTCGCTCGCGCGCTCGCGGTGGAGCCGAAGGTGCTGCTGCTCGACGAGCCCTTCGGGGCGCTCGATGCGCGCGTGCGGCGCGAGCTGCGGAAGTTCCTGCGCTCGCTCCACGACGAGCTCGGCACCACGAGCGTGCTCGTCACGCACGACCAGGAAGAGGCCTTCGAGATCGCCGATCGAGTCGCCGTCATCCATCGCGGGAAGATCCAGCAGCTCGGGACGCCGGAGCAGCTCCTCGGCGCGCCGGCCAACGACTTCGTGCGCGAGTTCCTCTCGGAGCTCGACGCGGTGGAAGGTCTCGCCACGGGCGACGGCCAGGTGGTCCTCGCGAGCGTGAAGGCGCCCGACGGAGCCGAGGCCGGTAGCCGCGTGCGCGTGCTCCGCCGCGGCGCCCGCATCGTGGCGGCACCGGTGGAGGGCTCCTCCCCCGTCGTCGGCCCAGCGTGAGGCCGCGCTCCGGAAGCAGCGTGACTCCGCGCAGCAACGGAGCGGGCATGCGTTCGCCCCATCGTGGCCTGCGGGGCGTGCCGGGGACCGGCCTGCCCCGCGGATCGGCCGGGGGGACCGGGGCGTCCTGGCATTTCTCGTACCCGCGGGTTGACCGCTCGGCGCATGTGGTTAGTTTCGCCTTCGATCCGTCGCCGACCACGACGCCGGCCGGACAGAAGGAACACCGCACATGGGCAAGATCATCGGCATCGACCTGGGAACCACGAACTCCGTGGTCGCGATCATGGAGGGCAAGGAGCCCAAGGTGATCGTCAACGAGGAGGGCGACCGGATCACGCCGTCCGTCGTCGCCTGGGACGATCAGGACGAGGTCCTGGTCGGGACCATCGCCAAGCGGCAGGCGGTCACCAACCCCGAGGGCACGATCTACTCGGCCAAGCGCTTCGTCGGGCGCCGCTTCGAGGAAGTCGCGGAAGAGAGCAAGCGCGTCCCGTACAAGGTCGTCCGCCGCAAGAACGGCGACAGCGGCTTCGACGTGAAGGGCAAGGAGCTCTCGCCGCCCGAGGTCTCGGCGCACGTGCTGCGCAAGCTGAAGAAGGCGGCCGAGAACTACCTCGGCGAGCCGGTCACCGAGGCGGTCATCACCGTCCCCGCGTACTTCAACGACGCCCAGCGTCAGGCGACCAAGGACGCCGGCAAGATCGCCGGTCTCGACGTCAAGCGCATCGTCAACGAGCCGACCGCGGCCGCGCTCGCGTACGGCCTCGACAAGAAGAGCGACGAGGTCATCGCGGTCTACGACTTCGGCGGCGGCACCTTCGACATCTCGGTGCTCGAGGTCGGCGACAACGTCGTGCAGGTCATCAGCACGAACGGCGACACGCACCTCGGCGGCGACGACGTCGACCACAAGATCATCGACTACCTGATCGCCGAGTTCAAGAAGGACACCGGCATCGACGTCGGCAAGGACAAGATGGTCCTGCAGCGTCTGAAGGACGCGGCCGAGAAGGCCAAGATCGAGCTCTCCGCGAAGCTCGAGACCACGGTGAACCTGCCCTTCCTCACGGCAGACGCCTCGGGCCCCAAGCACATGAACCTCAAGCTCACGCGCGCGAAGCTCGAGAGCATGATCGACGACCTCGTCGAGCGCTCCTTCGAGGCGACCAAGCGCGCCCTCGCCGATGCCGGCAAGACCGCCTCGCAGATCGACGAGGTCGTCCTCGTCGGCGGCAGCACGCGTATCCCGCTCGTGCAGGAGCGCGTGAAGAAGTTCTTCGGCAAGGAGCCCCACAAGGGCGTGAACCCGGACGAGGTCGTCGCGGTCGGCGCCGCGGTCCAGGCCGGTGTTCTCTCCGGCGACGTGAAGGACATGGTCCTGCTCGACGTCACCCCGCTCTCGCTCGGCGTCGAGACGCTCGGCGGCGTGATGACGGTGCTCATCCCGCGCAACACGACCATCCCGACCCGCAAGGAAGAGACCTTCTCGACCGCCGACGACAACCAGCCGAAGGTCGAGATCCACATCCTGCAGGGCGAGCGCGCCGAGGCGCGTAACAACCGCACGCTCGGCCGCTTCAGCCTCGACGGCATCATGCCGGCGCCGCGTGGCATGCCGAAGATCAAGGTCACCTTCGACATCGACGCGAACGGCATCATCGCCGTCACGGCGAAGGACGAGGCGACGGGCAAGGATCAGCGCGTCACCGTCACGGCAGGCTCGGGCCTCTCGAAGGACGAGATCGACAAGATGGTGAAGGAAGGCGCCGAGCACGAGGCGGAGGACAAGAAGCGCCGCGAGCAGGTGGAGACCCGCAACAAGGCCGACCAGCTCTGCTACGGCGTGGAGAAGGCGCTCTCGGAGGCCAAGGACAAGCTCCCGGCCGACAAGGTCGCCACCATCGAGGGCCAGGTGAAGACGCTTCGCTCGGCCATCGAGAAGGAAGACCACGACGCGATCTCGAGCGGCATGGCGGCGCTCGAGAAGTCGATGGGCGAGCTGGCCCAGACGGCGTACGGCGGCGCGGGCGGCCCGGGCGCGCCCGG
>JBGALT010000077.1:0-35882 GCA_044223665.1 Sandaracinaceae bacterium
ACGAGGCACGAGCAGCGAGCGCCCGCACCGAGAGCGTCGCGGGACGAATGGGCGCGCGCGCCCGCCGCGTCACGACGGGTCGTCGCCGAAGAGCACGCCGACCGGGAAGTCGATCGTGTCGAAGGGCTCGGCGCGCACGATCTCGTGGCGCTCGGCGCGGAGCGCGATCACCCACGCGGCGTCGTGGAGGCGGTGGACGGTGAGCGTCTCGTCGCGCGGGTCGACGATCCAGTAGTGGGGGATCGCTGCCTCGCGATAGAGGTTCAGCTTGCGAACGAGGTCCTCGCTCGCGTTCGACGGCGACACGACCTCGCAGACCCAATCGGGGCGCAGCTCGATGACCGCGCCGCGCGGCGCCTCCGGGCAGCGCTCGCGACGCCACCCCGATACGTCTGGGCGTACGATCTTCGTCTGAGACAGGCGAATCTCGGCTTCGGAATAGATCCACCAGCCGCCCGGTCCCTCGGGACCGCCGCCGCGACGCTGATAGCGAGGCTTGAGGATGCTGATCACCCCGCTCTGCGCATTCGAATGCTCGCCGCTCGGCGCGGCGCGCTCGACCACCTGGCCGTCGTAGAGCTCGTGCCAGCGCTCGTGCTCCGGGATGGCGAAGAAGTCCGCCTCCGTCGCGGGCTTTCGTGCGGGCGCGCTCACCCGATCAGCATGGCGAACCGGGCCCACGATGACAACATGCGCTCGATGCGCGCACGTGCGATCTCGACCTTCGCCTCGATGCTTTGGCTCGCGGCCTGTGGGAGCGCGACGGCGACGACGGAGCCCGCAACGACGCCGCCGCGCGCGACGCCTGCGAGCGAGCCGGCCGCCGATGCGCCGGCGACCGAGCCCCCGTCCGCGCCGCCGAGCGCCGACGCCGAGATCTGGCGACCCGCCTCGCCTCCCGCAGCGCTCCCGCGCTTCCCATTCCGTATCGCGCTCGCGAACGCCGACGGCACGACGGGCGCCTACCTCGTGCTCGACGAGAGCGCGCACTTCTTCGATCAGATCGCGTCGGGCCCCGCGCCCACCGAGCGCGAGTGGGTGGTCGGCCCCGACTTCGTCCTCCGCCGTCCGTCGGACGGACGCGTCGCGTTCTCGCTTCGCCCCAGCGACGGCGAGCTGCGCGGCGAAGGCGACGACGTCGCGCGGGGCTCCCGGCCCGCGCAGGATCTCCACTGCCACCTCACGCCCGACGCGCACCTCGCGTGCATCCACGAGGACGGCCAGCAGAGCCCGAGCTACGCGGTCGAGGGCGGTCACATCATCGGCTGGGTCACGGATCACCCCGAAGAGCGCGTCGTGATGAACGCCGTCGAGCCCGCGCCCACCACCGACGCGGAGCGCCGCCTCGTCCTCTTCGTGTGGGCCGCCTACGTGGTGCCTTCCGACACGGACTCGCACGACGGCGACGCTGGGTTCTTCTGACGCGTGCTACGGTCCGCTCGCACACGTCGCTCGGGGTGCTCCACGCCGCTCATGGCGTGGCGCTGAGAACAACCGGCACGAGTGCCCGGCGAAGCCGGGCCGACCCATTGGTTCGGGTCCGCTGTGCGGACCACTCCTGCCGAGACTCACCACGAGCGTGGTGCCGATCCCCTCCACCGCGCCGCCGCTCGACGCGACCATCCCCGCGATGACGACGAAGACGCCTGCGCCCATCAGCCACGCGCTCGCGAGATGACGCCGCACGCGCGCCGCGCGGGCGACTCCATCGCGCTGTCGGCAGGCGCGAGCGACCACGCCGCGAGGCATGCGTCGAGGTAGCCCTGCAGCGCGGCGCGCTGCTCGTCGGTGAGGCGGCGGCTCACGACGTCGCTCCGTGATCTGGGCGGTCTCGACCACCACCCAGGATGCGGGCTAGACCGGCGCGCCGATCGGACGCATCCTTCATACAGATGGACGCGCAGCTACAGACCGTTCTCGACGCCGTGAAGCGGGCGACGACCGTTGCGGTCGGCCACGAGAGAGACGAGGTGATCTCGTCGGCGCTCCGCGCCGCCTTGGCGATGCGGCGCTTGCAGTCGAGCGTCGACATGCTCGTGCGGACGTTCTCGGTGCGCACTACTACGCGCGATGTGAGCCTGCTGCCACCCCCGGAGCTCACGCGTGCAGCTCGTGCCAACCTCGAGGAGCTGATCGAGCGCTCGGAGCGGGACGCGAAGAACGTCGTCGCGATGGCGTCCCCGCTCGTCGCCGGGCTGCTCGAAGCGGGACACGCGACCGAAGCCGTGGAGGTCCGTGAGGCAACCGATTCGCTGGTCGGCTCGCTCACGCTGCTGCGCGCGCTGACGGACGAGATGATCGACGTGCTGATCTTGCGCGAAGCAGAGCTCGACCCCGAGAACGACGAGCCTCCCGTCCCGCTTGCCGAGGTCCTCGCCGGGCTCGACAAGGTCGCGTGACCTACGCGGTCTCGCTGAAGAAGCCCGCGCGCAAAGCGATCGAGGCCCTCGGCCCGAACTACCGCGACCCCACCACGCGCGCCATCGCCGCGCTCGCCGAGGACCCGCGCCCCGATGGCTGCGCGAAGATGCGCGGCGACTACGATGGCTCGTACCGCATCGAGGTCCGCGACCAGATCCGCGTGATCTACGAGGTGGATGACGCTGCGCAGACCGTGCTCGTGACCGCGATCGGGAATCGCGGCGACGTCTACAAGAAGTAGCGCCGGCCACGTCCCCCCCAGGGGTGACTGACAGCGCGGGCGCGATCGGTAACGATGCTTCCATGGAACGCCTCGTGCGTCGCCGCGTGTACGCCTAGCCGAACAGCTCGCCTTCACGAAGCCCGGCATGCTGGTGCCCGCGTCCTGGCGCACGGCGAGGAAGTCCCCCAGGTGCTCTCGCACCATGCGATGCAGCGTCGTCTGCTCGGGGTCCTTCGGCGAGAGATCGCAGCGCGCGCACACGCGGCGGCTGAGAGCAAGCGCCGCCCCGGGCGTCGCTCCCGTGAATCACGGCGATTCTCGATCGAAGCTGGCGGAAGTGGCGGCGGGTGGCGGCGGAGTCGCCGGGAGATGGGCGCGCTCGTGCCCGCGAGCGCGAGCGGCCGAGAAGGAGCCCGACCGGCTGGCGCGAGCAAGAAGCAGATGTCGTTCCCGCCGATGTCCATCCCGCCGCTGCACTGCCCGTGCACCGTGACGGCCGTGACGTTGCCGCCGTAGTCGAGCGCGAGCGCGTCGTCCCGCGTGCTACGGTCCGCGCGTACTCGTCGCTCGGGGTGCTCCACGCCACTGATGGCATGAAGCTGAGAACAGACCCGCGAACCTGATCCGGCTCACACCGGCGTAGGGAATGCGACGCAGAGGCGCTTCGGCGCACGGAGACCGCATCATGACCACGACCTCTCGCTGGACGCTCCCGCTTCGCGGCGCGCACAACCCCTCCTCCACGCGCGCCGGCACCACGCCCGGCTCGTTCGCGAACGCGCCCGACGTCGGCGGGCCGCTCTCGTTCAGCTCGCCCGACACGCCCGGCATGCCGGCGCCGTCCACGAAGACCGCCTGGGACTTCTTGCCCGAGGGCTGGACGCGCTCGAAGGAGACCGGCTTCGCGATCGCGCCGAAGGGCTTCGTCCCCGTCACGCAGCTCGAGCACGCGCGCCTCGGCATCGTCACGCCCGAGATGAAGCGTGTCGCCGAGAGGGAGCTGCATCTCACGGCGGAGCAGGTGCGAGACGAGATCGCCGCCGGCCGCATGATCATCCCGGCGAACAAGGTGCATCTGCGTCACGAGCTCGACGCGATGGCGATCGGGCGCGCCACGCGCACGAAGATCAACGCCAACCTCGGCGCCTCGCCCGTCTCGAGTGGGACCGACGAAGAGGTCGAGAAGATGCGCTGGTCGGTGAAGTGGGGCGCCGACACCGTCATGGATCTCTCGACGGGCGGCGACATCGATGCTTGCCGCGAGGCCATCGTGAAGAGCAGCACGGTGCCGATCGGCACGGTGCCGATCTACTCGATGATCCTCGGCCGCAAGATCGAGGACCTCACGATCGACGTCATCCTCGACTCGCTCCGTCACCAGGCCGCGCAGGGCGTCGACTACTTCACCATCCACGCGGGCGTGCGGCGCGCGCACCTGCCCTTCGTGCAGAAGCGGCTCATCGGCATCGTGTCGCGCGGCGGGAGCTTGCTGGCGAAGTGGATGCTCGTGCACGGCAAGGAGTCGCCGATGTACGAGCACTTCGAGGCCATCTGCGACGTCATGCGGGAGCACGACGTGAGCTTCTCGCTCGGCGACGGGCTTCGCCCCGGGGGCCTGTCCGACGCGACGGACGCGGCGCAGCTCGCCGAGCTCGAGACGCTGGGTGAGCTCACCGAGCGCGCGTGGCGGCGCGGCTGCCAGGTGATGGTCGAGGGCCCGGGCCACGTGCCCTTCGATCAGATCGAGCTGAACATGAAGCTGCAGCGCACGCTCTGTCATGGCGCGCCCTTCTACGTGCTCGGGCCGCTCGTGACCGACGTGTTCCCCGGCTACGACCACATCACGTCGTGCATCGGCGCGACGGCGGCCGCCTATCACGGCGCGAGCATGCTCTGCTACGTGACGCCGAAGGAGCACGTGGGCCTTCCGAAGAAGGACGACGTGAAGCAGGGCTGCATCGCCTACAAGATCGCCGCGCACGCGGCCGACGTGGCGCTCGGCATTCCCGGCGCCCGCGACTGGGACGACGAGCTCACGAAGGCCCGCGCCGCGCTCAACTGGGAGAAGCACTTCGATCTCGCCTTCGACGGCGAGTACGCGCGCGCGCTCCACGACGAGGACCTCGACGTCGACACCGACTTCTGCGCGATGTGCGGCCACGACTGGTGCAGCGTGCGCATCAGCAAGGAGATCATGGAGCTCGGCAGCGGCAAGGATCCCGCCTACGCGTGGGAGAAGGCGAAGAAGAGCGCCGCGCTCACGCCCGAGCAGCAGCAGATCCTCGAAGCGCGCGGCGTGCTCGCCCCGGACGAGATCCACCGCCTCGCCGGCAAGACGAAGAAGGTCGTGGACGCGGAGGTCGGCAAGGGCCTCTGCCACAGCGACTTCGTCGACCCGGACGCGGCCAGGCGGATCCAGAAGGATCGCCTCGTGCAGCTCCGCACGAAGGACGACGCCACCGCGGCGGAGTGAGATCTGCCGAAGAAGAGGCGCCGAGCCGCTCCGGCGCCGCGTCGAGCGCCGCCGCGTTGCGGCGCGTCAGAGGGCGCTCAGCAGCGTGTAGGTCGACCAGGGTCCGGGCCCTGCGAGGCTTCCTTCGGTCCACGCGACGAGGAAGCCTCGTTCCGTCCACGTGCACGCGACGCCGCCCGAGACCAGACCGTCCGGGAACGCACGCAGGAGCACGGGGTCGCCGCGCGTCTCCAGCGTGAGAGGGTCGAGCTCCTGGACGTAGAGCGTGTGCAGGCCCGGAAGGCCGGTCGCGGTCACGACGGCCATGGCGAGCCGCGCTCCCGCCGCGTCGCCCGCGACCACGACTTGTTGCAGTGCAAGCGCGCCCGCGGTGTTGGGGATCATGATCTCGGTCACCACCGATGCGCTCGGCGGATCGACCTGCGTGAGGTAGATCGGCCCGTAGGGCGGGTAGCTCGAGATCACGTAGCCGCTGCCGTGCGCCACGACGTTGAGACCGACGTTGCCGCACGCGAATCGGAACACGTCGGCGGCGAGCGCACCGCTCGGGTCGATCTCCCGCGCCTGGCATCGGAAGGCGTCCCACGAGTCGTCTTCCCAAGCTGCGAGGGCGCGGTCGCCGTTTCGCCCGATCGTCGACGAGAACGTCTGTCGAAAGAGCTCCGTCGGCGCGAGCGGCACTGCGTCGCCATCGAAGAGAGTGAGATCGACCGGCACGACCGGGTTGGTGGTGCCCCAGGGTGGGACGGTACGTAGCCCGGCCGTCGCCCAGCCCGGCGCGCTCGGCAGCGCGACGAGCGCATACGTGAGCTCCATGACCGGGCGCGGTGTCCACGTGGCGTACGGCGTTCCGTCGAGCGCGAAGCGGCCGGACACCGCACCTCGCCGAGCGTTCACTCTCGCGTCTGCGTCGGCGATCACGCCGAGCGACGTGCCGTCGAAGTCGAAGCCCCAGAGGTGTCGGGGCGCGCCGACGCCCGGGATCGCTCCGAGGTCGACGCGCTCCATCGGGAGGCCGCTGGTGTCCACGTAGCGCAGGCGCGCCGTCCCGCGCGCCGTGTAGTTCCACGAGAGCATCGGGCGATCGCCGACCCACGTGAAGCGCGGTCCGGTCGAGCCCGCGCCGACGAGGTGCGCGCCCGCCGGCAGGCCCGCATCGGGGTCGCTCGCGGCATCGTTTCCCACGTCGTCGCCGACGTCGTCGGGCGTGGCCGCTGCGTCCTCGGGCACGGCCGCGTCGTCCTCGCGCGCGTCGATGCCGGCATCGATCGATACGACCGACGCGTCGTTCTCGGCCGCGTCCTCGACGAGATGCGCGTGCCCGCATCCGCAGAGCCCGAGCATCGGAAGCAGCAGCCGCAGCGGAGCGCGCATCACAGCGAGGATGGTACAGCGACAGGCGGCCGCGGGTGAACGCGGCCCGCCGAGCCCCGAAACCTCACTCGCGCGTGTCGGCGAACGTGCGCGTGTCCATGCGATCCACGTAGAGCGTGCCGTCGAGGTGATCGATCTCGTGCTGGAGGATGCGGGCGTACCAGCCGCTCGCATCGATCACGCGCGGCGTGCCGTGCTCGTCGAGGCACTCCACGCGGACGCGGCGCGCACGCGCCACGCGGGCCACGTAGCCGCGCACGCTGAGGCAGCCTTCGGTGAAGGTCACGTCGTCGCCCGGCAGGAGGCGGAGCACCGGGTTGACGATCACGTGGAAGGGCACCGGCACGCGCTCGCGCGCCGTCCGAACCTCGTCGTCGACCTCGGCCGAGTCTTCGATCACGGCGATCCGCAGCGGCACACCGACCTGTGGCGCCGCGAGCCCGACACCCGGCGCGTCACGCATCGTCTCGCGCATCAGCTCGATGAGCTGTCGCGTCTCGGCCGAGCGGATCTCGTCCGGCGTGAGCTCGCGCGCACGCTCGCGCAGCACGGGATGCCCAGCCTGGACGATCTTCAGCAGCATGCGCGGAGCGTAGCGCGGCGCCGAACTCGACCGGAGTGCCGGCGGAGCCGGCCGACACAATTGTGTCGGGTCCGCTCTCGCGGACCACTCCGACCGAGATCAGCGCGTCTTGATCGCGCGCTGAATGGCCGCGACCAGCGCATCGCGTCTCTCGTCCTGGTCGTGCACGCGCCCCTGGCTCATCGCGATGCCGTTCGGGCGCTTGCCGCCTTCGTCGAAGAACACGCCGTCCTCCCGACTCGTGACCCAACCGACGAGCGTCGTGATGCCGGTGAGCTCCACACGCTCCACGTCGACGTCGTCCGCTTCGAGGCGCGCGAGGAGCATCGCCGGCGACGCGGCGCCGAGCTCGCGCGCCGACGCGGCGAGCTGCGCATGCTCGGCCGTCTCGAGCGCGGCGAGGTCTCGCGGTACGCGACGCGTCCATCGCGCTGCGGCTCGTCGTGCCGAAGGACGTGAGTCTCTCGCTGTGTGGCTCGCTCGATCGGATGCGCGTCGCTTCGAGCTCCCGGACGGGAGCGGCGAACGCCACCGACGCCGGGCTCTCCTCGCACTCGCTCAGGGGTGGGCGGAGGCGATCCGCCGCCACCCGCCGCCAGCTCCGCCATCGGCGGCGTCAATCGCCTGTGAATCACGCATCGGATCTCCGGGGCGCGCCTCGCTCTGCGCGCGCGGGTGCGGCCGGACACCTCGCCGAGAGAGCGTCGCACGAGAGCGCGAGCGCGCGCGTCACCCCGCGGGGTGAATTGCGCGAGATCAGCGTCAGCGGATCACGTGGGGCGTGCGAGCGCGGAGCGCGCGCTGCGATCAGGCGGCGTGGTGCTCGGGGAGCGGCAGCTGGAACCGACCTTCGACGATTCCCCGTACCGTCAGATCCTCGTCGAGCGCCTCCCATCGCAGCGCGTAGCCGTTCAGCCGGAGGCTGACTGCCTGCAACGCGTCGTCCGAGGCCGCACGGAGCAGCCGAAATCGATCGGCAGGAAAGCCGATCTGTCGCCCGTCGGTGAGCTCGACGAACACCATTCGGCCAACGACCCACACTCGCGTGGCCTGAGCTTCGAGATCAGCGTCGGTGGAACTCATGGCACTTCTCCCGCAGTGCGTCCTGGTTCGAGAACGCATGATGCTCGATCTTGCGAACGGTCGCCGCCGAAAGGCCGCGGTTCCAAGCCAGCCGAACCGGCTCGAGCCAGAACTTGCATTCGCCATCGCCGGCATCGACGTGAATGTGCGGCGGCTCCGTTCCCTCGTTCGAGTAGAAGTGGAAGCGGAACGCACCGATGATCAAGACCGTCGGCACCGAGCGAGGATAGCGCTGCGCGCGAATCCTGTTGGCGTCCCGCGTCGTGCGGCGTCCAGCCGCGGCGAGCGAGCGCGGCGGCGAGCTCGAGGGCCCGGGCCACGTTCACCAAGCCCGCGCGGCGCTGAACGGGGAGAAGCACTTCGATCTCCGCCGGCAAGACGAAGGAGGTCGTCGACGCCGAGGTCGGCAAGGGCCTCCGCCACGGCGACTTCGTCGACCCGGACGCAGCCAGGCGGATCCAGAAGGATCGCCTCGTGCAGCTCCGCACGAAGGACGACGGCGCCTCCTCCGCGGAGTGAAGACCGAGCGCGGCCGAGGAGGCCGGAGCGAGCCCGCCGCGTCCTCCGCCGCGAGACGCGGCTCCGCTCGTCGCGTGATCAGAGAAACAGGATGGGACAGCTCGCGTGCGCGGCCTCGCAGTCGGCCTGCGAGCGGCCGACCACGCTCACGCAGTCGGTGCCCACGCACTCGCAGCCGCTGATCGGGAAGCACCCGCTCGGACCGAAGGCGCTGCCGAGCACCGCGGCACAGCCACCGCCGCCGCGGGCGTCGTCCGGTGAGCAGTCCGTGGGCGGGCACGCGCCGAAGACGGCGAGGCACTCGGCCTCGGTCGCGAAGATCGCGTCGCACTCGGTGCCGACGCAGCGGCAGGACAGAGGGCGGCAGGCGGAGCCGTCCCACGCGAAGCCCGGCGTGAGGCTGCATCGCCCCTCGGAGTGGGCGTCCATCGCCGAGCAGTCGGGCGGGCACTCGACGTCGAGACAGTCGGCGCCGGGGGGCGCGCAGAGGTTGCACGAGGCGTTGCAGCAGTACGTGCCTTCGACGCAGACCTCGCGGCCGCAGCGCACGGGCGCGCACGAGAGGTGCGAGCATGGACACGGGGTGCCGTCCCAGATGCAGCCGGACGGCGGCCCCGGGCACTCGCACCAGCCTGCATCCGGATCTTCCGTGGTCGCGTCGCACGCGCCCGAGCGCGACACGAACGTGCCGCCCGCGCAGACGAGCTCGGTGCAGCCGGGCTGCGGGCACGTGCGACCCTCCGACGTACAGAAGTCGCCGTGCTGCGCGACCGAGCACGGCGGATCGCAGGCCGGCGGGAGCAGGTCGAGCGAGAGGCAGTGCCCGCACACGCACTGGTTGCCGGCCGTGCATGCCGGCCCTCCCCCGCAGTCCCCCAGCCCTCCGCCGTCGCGAGCGGATCCCGCGTCGGCGCCGGGCCGCTCGTGCGCGAGACAGCCCGACGCGGCGAGGGCGAGACACGCCCACGCGAGGACGGGGACGAGCCGCGAGTAGCCGGGAGGATGTGCCACCACGAGTCGCGAAGAGGCCATCCGTGGGCCGCAGCAACGACCGTGCCGGGCGCGGTCGCGTCAGCGCGGGGGCAGAGAGAGCTGCTCGCGCAGGCCCTCGAGACAGAAGCGCTCGTACGGTGCGAGGTCCTTCGCGCGCGCGTCGAGCCGGCGCAAGTAGCCCCGCAAGCGCGTCGGGTCGTAGGTGGGGTTCCGCATCAGGGCGGCATCGAGCGCGTCGAGCGTCGCCGCCTGCATGACGCGCGGGCGCAGGAGGTGCAGCGCGGTGACGGCGTCGATCCACTCGGGCCGACCGAACTGCGCCGCCGCACGGAGCGCGCAGACGGCGAATCGTCGAACGACGGACGGGTCCGCGCCGCCGCCGTCACGCTCGCTCGCATCGAGCGTCTCGAGGGTGCGCCCCAGCTTGAACGCGCAGCCGGCTTGATCGCCCTGCGCCAGTGCGTCCTCCGCGCTCGCGAGCACGAGATCGACGAGGCTCGACTGCGCCGTCCGCTCGCCGTCCGGCCGCTTCTCCGGCTCCGAAGCCCGGGCGATCGCGCGGTGCGAGTCGGTCGGCGCGCGCTCGCGCCGCATGCGATCGGCGTCGACCACCACGATCTCGTGGGCGCAGATGGCGATCCGATCGCGGTGGGAGAGCGGCGTCGGGCCATCGATCCGACGCCCGTTCACGCGCACGCCGTCGCGGCTGCCGAGGTCCTCGATGACCAGGCGCGCGCCTTCGAGGCGCACGAACGCGTGCCGGCGCGACACGAGCGGATCCACGATCCGCACCTGCGCCTCTTCGGCGCGCCCGACGAGCAGGCCGCCGAGCCCGACCCGGTGCTCCTGGCCGCGCAGCACCACGGCCCAGACGATGGGCTTCGCACGCGCTTCGGTTGGACCTTGCAAGCGCACCTCCGCGCCAGGCCGAGCACGGCCTCGCGATCGCTCATCGGACGAAATGCGCGCGACCTTGAGGCCGCGTAGGTTCTTCACGTGGTGCGCGCCCATGAGTGAGCTGACGAGCGCCGTGGTCTCGATCACGCCGACCGCCCGGGGGCGCTTCTTCTGGGCCGCGTGGTGGACGGGCACGCCGACCCACGCGCCGTTCCGCAAGCCCGACGCCTCGAACGGCGGCGCTCGCAGCGCGTCGGACGCGCTCGCCGAGGCGCAGCGCGTCTCGGGTCGCACCCTCACCGAGGTCGAGCCGTACTGGGCGCGCGCGTTCAACCGGACGCTGCGCGGCGAGGCGCCCCCACCGCCGCCGGCGCGCCGGGCCCCACGCCCCGCTGCGCCGGCCGGCCCCGTCTCCGCATGGGAGCTGCTCGGCCTCGCGCCAGGAGCGAGCGTGAGAGAGATCAAGCGCGCCTATCGGCACAAAGCGCTCGAGCTCCATCCCGATCGCGGGGGCGACGCCGACGCCTTTCGCGCCATCACGCGCGCGTACGAGAAGCTCGTCGCACGAAGCACGCGCGGAGGGCGCCGATGACTCCGTGAGCGCCGCATCGTCGTTGGGTGTTGCTGGATCCGAACGCCCTCACGGCACGCTCGACGGACCGCGGAGCACGGAGCGACGCGCGCGGCGAATACGAGCGGGGCCGGCCACGTCGCACCGTCCAAGCCGAGGCAGACCATGCGTGACGACGAGAAGACGCTCGAGACCGACGACATCCAGACCGAGCGCGTGGGGCGCCGTGCCGCGCTCGGTGTGATCGGGGCCGCGAGCGCGACGATGGCCGTGGTCGGCGTCGCGGCATCGGCCTCGACGGCCGAGGCGCAGTACTGCTCGGACTCGGACCCCTACGATCCGGCGGGCCACGGGAGACACTGCGGCTCGAGCTGCAGCGACAGCGACCCCTACGATCCGGCAGGGCACGGGCGGCACTGCGGCAGCACCCCGAGCTGCAGCGACAGCGACCCCTACGATCCGGCAGGGCACGGGCGGCACTGCGGCAGCGCCCCGAGCTGCAGCGACAGCGACCCCTACGATCCCGCCGGGCACGGGCGTCACTGCGGGGGCTACCACTCGTGCAGCGATCACGACCCCTACGATCCGGTCGGGCACGGCCGACACTGCTGATCTACTACGTCCCAGAATCGTCGCGTGGCGCGACGATTGTGGAGGCTGGAGGGAAAGCCGCGCAGCGGGCGCTCCCGAGCTGCGGCAGCCCCTCGATCGCCACGGCGTGGCTCCGAGGCAGCGCGCCGCGTTGCGGCGCCGATGTCGTTGGGCTGCGGGCTACGCCCGCGCTGTGGGCTGCGTCCCGGGACGGGGTCGATCAGGATCGCCGCGTGACGGCCGTCGGCGGTCGGCGGCAGAGAAGGAGCGCGTCGTCGAGCGCGACGAACCGGCGGCGGGTGTCGCCCTGGGACAGATAGGTCGTCCTCGCCACGCGCTCGACCTCGAGCCCGGCCGGCACGACGAGGCTGGCGATCAGCTGGACGAGCGCGTCCTCGAAAGCGCCGTCGGCCTCGATCCACTCGTCGGGATCGGTCGTCCGGCCCCCCGCATCGACGTGCGCGCGGACGGGCAGCGGGCACGCGATCAGGAGCCGGCCATCGTCGGCCATCCGCTCGACCGCCGCGCTCAGCAGCGAGCGCGGGCGCGGGGCGCGATCGAGCACGTGCAAGAGCGAGACGACGGAGAAGCGCTCGCTCCGCGGGAGCGCCCTGGTGGCGAGATCGATCGCGTGCGCCTCCCAGCGCGCGCCGAGCGCACGCATCGCTCCGCGCGAGGTCTCGGTCACGACCACGCGCTCGAAGAGCGGCGCGAGCTCCGCCGTCACCGCGCCGCTTCCGGCGCCGATGTCGAGCAGCGAGCGGCGGGGCGTCTTGGCCAGGAAGTCGTCGAACGACGCACGCCCGAGCAGGCAGACGCGATAGGTCCCGAGCCAGGCGTTCACGTCGAAGTCCGACGCGAAGCGCCGCAGCACGGCGTGCGCGCGCATGGCCACCGGGCCGTGCGGTGTCGTCTCGGCCACGAAGCGACGCCGCACGTCGTCGTCGGCCGGCAGGCGCACGACGCGCGCCGCGAGGTCGTCGGGCAAGCGCGCCCGGTCGATCGGGAGCGGGTCGATGCCGACCTCCGCGGCGCCGGATTGAATCGGTGATAGGGGCGCGCTCAACCCGCGAACGCCTGGGTCGCGACCCGCACGACCCAAACGAGGAGCGAGAGCACCGAGAGCCCGATCGCGATCTTCTCGGCGTGGAGCCGATCGAGCGTGGCGACGACGCCCCAACCACGGACGAAGCCGACCGCGGAGAGCGGGATCGTGAGTGCCGTGACCGTGAAGAGAACGATCCCGAACGGATTGGCGTACCAGGCGCCGAGCACCTGGAGGCGAACCATGTGCGCGAAAGCGGTGGTCAGCCCGCAGCCCGGGCACGGATACCCGGTGAACACGAGGAACCCGCACGGAGGCAGGCCGAGCTGCGTGTGCGTGCCGTGTCCGCTCGCGGAGGGCGTGAGCATCGCCGCCGTGATGACGACGGCGAGGGGCACCGCGAAGAGGACGAACCACGTGATGCGCGAGGTCCAGTCCCCACGCTCGAGGTCGAAGCCACCGCCGAAGCGGCCGTGATCGGAGGCACGACCGGGCGAGGCCGGTGCTTCGGGGAGAGCATCCTGCACGAGGACGAGCCTGGTCTGGGAGTGGCGCCACCGTCAAGGGCCGGCACACCGCAGGGCGATCGGCCGGCCCGCTCCAGCCCCTCCGTTCCGCGATCACACCCTGGCGTACGTGCGGGGCCGAGGGGGCGCGTGTAGTATGCGGAGCGCTCTTCGCGCGAGGGATGGCATGACTTACCGATCGAGGGGCACCGAGCGGGCGCGGCTTCACGAGGTCACGCGTCGGCACGAGCCGCGGGCTGGGCTCGCGTCGCCGTGGATCTTCCTGTCGCTCGCGCTGACCCTCGTGGTCGGCTGCGACACGCCTCCTCCCCCCGCGAACGATACGGGCCCGGTCGACGGCGGTTTCGTCGCGCCGGACGGGAGCGTGCACTGCGAGTCGAACGACGACTGCGACGACGATATCGCGTGCACGCGCGACACGTGTCTGCTCGACCTCCAGGTGTGCACGCACGTGAACGACAATCCCTCGTGCGACGACGGCATCTTCTGCAATGGCCCGGAGCGCTGCGACTTCTTCGAGGGCTGCGTCCACGAGGCGACCCACGAGGCCTGCAACGACGGCAACGTGTGCACGATCGATCGGTGCAACGAAGAACAGACGATCTGCGAGCACTCGCCACGAGACCTCGACTTCGACGGCGATCCCGACTTCTTCTGCGAGGGCGGGACGGACTGCGACGATCGCGATCCGACCCGCAGCGGCAACGCGCCCGAGCTCTGCGACGACTCGATCGACAACGACTGCGACGCGATGATCGACGAGGCGAGCTGCGGCCGCCCCGATCACGACACGTGCGACGATCCGCTCGAGCTGACTGCCTCGGGCGTGACCCTGCTCCCCGTTCGCGCCGCGAGCTCCGACTACACGCTCGGCTGCGTCGGGTTCGCTCAGCCCGACCTCGTCGTGAGCTTCACCCTCGATGCCCCGCACGACGTGACCCTCATCGGCGACAGCGAGCTCTCGAGCGTGAACCTCGCGCTCCGCACCGACTGCGCGAGCGCCGCCTCCGAGACCGAGTGCGAGGACTTCGGCTTCCCGGCCACGCTGCGCGCGCGGGCGCTCGGCGCCGGCACCTACTACGTGGTCGTGCAGTCGTTCGACGACGTCACGCTCAACCTGCAGATCGACGACCCGACCACGCCCCCGACCAACGAGACGTGCGCCGCGCCGATCCTGATCCCCGAGACGGGCGGGCACTACACCGGCAGCTTCGTGGGTGTGAGCGACGACGTCGCGACGGCGTGCGATCCGAACCTCGTGGACCTCGTCTACCAGCTCGACCTCACGAGCGAGAGCGACGTCCGCGTCGACCTCGCCGCCGTGGGTGGCGGCACGCTGCGCTGGAGCCTGCAGCCCACGTGCGGTGACGCGGGCTCGCAGTACCGGTGCCGGACCGGCTCGCCGGCGAGCGGCACGCTCCACCGCGTCCCGGTGGGCTCGTACTTCCTGGTCATCGAGGCCTCGGCGGTGCTCGAGCCCGACTACTCGCTCACCGTCGCCGTGTCCCCACCGACCGATCCCGTCGCCGGCGACACGTGCGCCAACCCGATCCCGCTCGCGCTCGACGTGCCCTACGCCGGAACACTGGCGCGCGCGGAGGACGACTACGACACGACCTGCGGCTTCGACTATCGCGACGTCGTGCACTCGTTCACGATCGGCGCGCAGAGCGACGTGACGATCGTGGTCACGGGCGGCGCCTACATGAACGGCGCGCTGCGCACCGACTGCCTGACCGGCAGCGAGCTGCGCTGCGACGACGGCACGAACTTCGTCACCCACGTCCGCGCGCTCATGGCCGGCACCTACACCTTCGTGGTCGAGAGCCCCGGGCAGGGCAGCTACACCGCGACGGTGACGGCGACGACGCCGCCCAGCGTCCCCACGCCGGTCCCCGATGCGTCGAACGACGTCTGTGGCGGCGCCGTGGTGATCCCCGAGACGGGCGGGCTCTGGTCCGGCTCGACCGTCGTCTCGCTGAACGACTACGACCCGAGCCGGTGCGGCTCGTTCGGAAGCCCGGCGCACGACGTCACGTTCCGGCTCGATCTCACGCAGCGATCGCTCGTCACCATCTCGACCGAGGGCTCGCTCTTCAACACCCTCGTCTATCGCGAGATCGCGCCCTGCGCGTCCAGCACCGACCTGATCTGCGACGACGACAGCGGCCCGGGCAGCACGAGCCAGCTCACCGAGACGCTGGCCGCAGGCACCTACTTCTACATCCTCGATGGGTGGAACACCGCGGCGCAGGGGCACTACGAGCTCGAAGCGCTGGTCACGCCGATGCCATGATGCCCCCGCTCGACGCTCGCGGATCGCACCGGCGAGTGTCGCGGCTCGCGCTCGCGCTCGTCGGGCTCGCACTCGCGCTCGCGCCGAGCGCCTGCACGCGCAGCACGAGCACGAGCCTGCCCGACGTCTCGTTCCTCACCGACGACGGTGGGACCGACACGAACGAGCCCTTCGACGCCGGCCCACCCCCGCCCGTCGTGGACCGATGCGAAGCGCCCGGCAGCACCTCGGGCCAGAGCTGCTCGGACGCGTCGGACTGTCAGGACGGCTGCTTCTGCAACGGGCCCGAAGCGTGCGTGGCCGGCCGGTGCGCCGCCGGTGCGCCGCCCTGTTCCGACGCCATCGATTGCACGACCGACGCCTGCTCCGAAGAGGCCGATCGCTGCGTGCACGTCCCCGACCACGTGCAGTGCTCGGACGGTCACGCGTGCAACGGCTACGAGCTCTGCGATCTGGTCGACGGCTGCGTGACCGTCGCGCCGCTGGTCTGCAACGACGAGAGCTCCTGCACGCTCGACGACTGTGACGACGCGGTCGGCTGCGTGTTCGTCGCCCGCGACCTCGACGACGACGGCTTCGTGTCGAGCGCGTGCGGCGGCGCCGACTGCGACGACTACGACGCGCACATCCTGCCCGGCGTCGCGGAGATCTGCGACAACCGCCGCGACGACGACTGCGACGGCCTGCGCGACTACCTCGACCCCGCGTGCCATCCGACGAACGATCGGTGCGCGCACGCCTCGTTCCTCCGGCTCGGGCCGAGCGGCGGAGCGGCGTCCGGATCGACCGTGGACCTGGCCGATGACTACGTCCTTTCCTGCGGCGGCGGGCCCGACGTGGTCTTCCGGTTCTCGCTCGACGTGCCGCGGGACGTGCAGATCCGGGTGCGCGCGACGAGCCCCGGATCACCCACGCCGACGGTCGCCCTGCGACGCTTCGAGGCCTGCGCCGACGGGCCCGATCTCGCGTGCGGGCGCGGCAACGACTCGGTGCTCCACGTGCGCTCCCTCCCGGCCGGCGCGTGGGCGATCGTGGTCGCGACGACGACGGAGAGCACGTTCGATCTCGACGTCGCGCTCGACGATCCGACGACGTTGCCGCCGGTCGACGTCTGCGACGCATCCACGATCGACGTCTCTTCGGGCGGCACCTTCTCGGGCGACTTCGAGGACGTCCACGACGACTACGACCTGTCCTGTCACGCCGCGAGCGCCGTGGACGCGGTCTATCGCTTCACGATCCCGCCCGGGCACGCGAGCGACGTCGACATCGTCGCGACGACCGCGACCGGGGCCGCGATGGACCAAGCCTTCGTGGCGCTGACCACCGACTGCGCCACCGCCAGCGCCGAGCTCGGCTGCATCGGCCCCACCATCCCCCGCCTCCGGCGCCGCGCGCTGGGCCCCGGCACCTACTACGCCACGATCGAGCCGCTCGATCCGCTGACCGACGGCTGGGCCGCCACGTTCACGTTCACCGATCCACCCGCCGCCCGCGGCGCCGGTGACGCGTGCTCGAGCGCGCTCGAGCTCACGCCGGCGGGCAGCGCGACGACGGCGATGAGCAGCGTGCTCGCGACGGCGCTCGAGCCCGACGGCGGTGCCAGCTGCGGGCCGACCTCGGGCGCGCGGGACGCGTACTTCCACTTCTCGCTCGCCACGAGCCGCGACGTCACGATCACCACGACGAGCAGCGGGCCGCACGCCGCCGCGCTCGAGACGAGCTGCGGCGCTCGGTCGAGCGAGCTGCGCTGCCGATCGGGCGCCTCGCCGCTGGCCCAGACCTTCCGCAGTCTCTCGCCGGGCGAGTACTGGGTCGTCGTCGACACGACGGCCTCGAGCGGCAGCATCACCGCGCAGATCGCGCTGGCGCCGCCCACCACGGCGCCGGCGAACGACGTGTGCACCGGGGCGATCACGCTGGGGACGCCAGTCGCATCGCGGCCGCGCGACAGCTTGGTCGGGTTCGCCGACGACTTGCGCGGGGGAGCGTGCACGCCGTCGGGGCTCGTGGACGCGTTCTACACCTTCACCCTGCCCTCTCCGATGAGCATCACGCTCGACGCGGCCACCCTGCCCGCGAGCGCGCACACGCTCGCGCTCACGCTGCGCGGCAGCTGCGGCCCGGGCGCCGATCTCGCGTGCGACGTCGGCGCGGGCGCGGCGCACCTCGCGACGGATGTCCTTCCGATGGGGAGCTACACGATCCTCGTCGAGATGCGCGAGAGCGACGCCGCCGACTTCTCGCTCCGCTTCGCCGCGTTCCCATGAGCCGTGCGTTGCGCGCTGCGGCGCTCGTCGTGTGCGCGCTCGGGCTCGGCGTGATCGCCGCGCCGAGCGCGGAGGCCCAGCGCTTGCCGCCCGGACGCACCGGCTTCCGCGACGCCGGGCTGGGCGGCATCCGCGGCGTGACCGTCGGGCCGATCGAGAGCTCGGAGTGGCCGGGGCGCGGCTACGGCACGCCCTACAGCGAAGCGTTGCTCGACGAGCTCGCGCGCATGGGCGTCACGTGGGTGTCGGTCACGCCCTTCGGCCGCATCTGGTCGCTCGAGAGCACGGAGGTCTACCTGGACTTCGAGGCGCCCTACGAGGACAACCGCGCGGCCATCGCGCGCTTCGTCGAGCAGGCCCACGCGCGCGGCATCCGCGTGCTCTTGATCCCCCACCTCTGGGTGTGGAGCGAGGTCGGTTGGCGCGGGGAGATCGATCCCGGCACCGACGAAGGATGGCGCGCCTATCGCGAGAGCTATCGCCAGTTCGTGCTCGCCTGGGCGCGGAACGCAGCGGAGTCCGAGGTCGACGCCTTCTCGATCGGCGTGGAGTGCAAGTCCTGGTCGGGGCGCTTCGGGGACTTCTGGGCCTCGTTCATCGACGAGGTCCGCGCCACGTACCCGGGCCTGCTCACCTACAGCGCGAACTGGGACGAGGCCGAGGCCGTCCTCTTCTGGGATCGCCTCGATCTGATCGGGATCAACGGCTTCTACCCTCTCGCCCACCACCACGGCGCGAGCTACGAGGAGTACGTGCGAGGTGCGCGCGAGGCGCGCGACTCGGTGGCGATCGTGAGCGAGGCGCTCGACATGCCGGTGCTCTTCGTCGAGGTGGGCTACACGACCCGACGCGACGCCGCGGTCGAGCCCTGGCTGTGGCCGGACGGGATGACCGACGTCGCGTACTCGGAAGAGGAGCAGGCGCGCGCGCTCGAGGCGGTCCTCGGCGCCTTCCTCCCGGAGGACTGGTTCGCGGGCTTCTTCGTGTGGCGCTACTACGCGAGCCTCGACGACGTCTCGCAGGAGGCGATCTGGGGCTTCAGCCCACACGGGAAGGTCACCGAGGAGCTGCTCGAAGGCATCCTCGGTGCCCCGTTCGCGGTCGACCCCGATCCCCTGGCGCTCGGCGCGCTCGCGACGGGGCCCTCGGCGTGGGACGCGCTGATCGCCCACACGCGCGTCGCAGCGCTCCTGGCGGACACCACGCTCGACCCGTGACGGGATCGCGGCGCGTCGCCTCTGACCCCCTTCCGCGATCACACCCCCGTCCGCCTTGACGTTGCCGCGCCCGGCGCTGCAACCTGCACGCATGGGGGCTCGTCGCTTTCTCGCGAGCGCTTTCGTAGCGCTTACCTTCTCTACCTCTCTCTTCCTCGGGCTCGGGCCATCCCGCGCGACCGCGCAGGGGAGTGACGCCGAGGCACGGGCGCTCTTCTCGGCAGGCGAGATCGCCTACGGCGAAGGCCGCTACGAGGCGGCGCTCGACTACTTCCAGCGCGCCTACGAGATCAGCGGCCGCGCGCTGCTGCTCTACAACGTCGGCAGCGCGGCCGAGCACCTGCGCCGCGACCGCGAGGCCCTGGCGGCGTTCGAGCGCTACCTGAGCGACACCGGAGAGGATGCGCCGAACCGCACCGCCGTCGCGGCCCGGATCGAGATCTTGCGGCGCTCCGTGGCGACGACGACGGACACCAGCACGACGGCCACGACGACCGACACCACGACGACCACGACGAGCGATTCGACGACGACCGACGCAACGACCGAGACGTCTTCGACCGGCGAGACCGAGACCGAGACCGACGGGTCGTCGGGCGGTGGTCCGGGCGTCGCGCCGTGGATCGTCGTCGGCGTCGGCGCCGGCGTCGCGGTCGTGGGCGCGGTGCTCGTCGGCGTCGGCTACGCCGACGCGGCCAGCGTGAGCGGGGTCGCCGATGGCGGGTCGTGGAGCAGCATCTCCGGTGCGTACGAGCGGGCGCCGATCCTCGAGGGCGTCGGCTTCGCGCTGCTCGGCGTGGGCGTCGCCGCCGTCGTCGGGGGCGTGGTGTGGGGCGCGATGGGCAGCGGCGAGAGCGGCCCGACGGCGAGCGCGTGGGTCGCGCCCGAGAGCGCCGGCGTGATCGTGGGAGGATCGTTCTGATGCGTGCCATCACCGCTCTGCTCGTCCCCGCGCTCGCGGGATGCGTGCTCGCCATCGCGGGCTGCACCCCGGAGATTCCCCAGGGCCGCATCGCGTGCACGACCGCCGCCGAGTGCCCCGCGGGCTGGTTCTGCCGCGCGAGTCGCTGCTATTCGACCGAGAACGGTGCCGACACGGGCGGGAGCGACGGCGGCGCGATCGATGGCGGCACGATCGACGGAAGCCGCGACGGGGGCGGCGACGGCGGGCCGCCGCGGCGCTGCGTGACCGACCTCGACTGCGCGAACGACGTGTTCTGCGACGGCCGCGAGCGCTGCGCGCCTTCCGATCCCGCGGCCGATCCGGCCACCGGCTGCGCGCCACCGACCGGCGATGCGTGTCTCGATACGCAGACCTGCGACGAGGCCAACGACCGCTGCGTCACGGACTGCGCCGTGAGCGGCGACGCCGACGGCGACGGCGAGAGCTCGATCGACTGCGGCGGCCACGACTGCGACGACGCCAGCGCCGACGTGAACCCGTCCCACGCCGAGACGTGCGACGCGATCGACAACGACTGCAACCCCGCGACGATCGGTACGACGGACCTCGACGCCGACGGCGCCGTCTCGAGCGCCTGCTGCAACCCGGGCGCGAGCGGAGGCCCGGCCACCTGCGGGACCGACTGCGACGACGGACGGGCCGAAGTGAGCCCGACCGAGCGGGAGAGCTGCGACGGCCTCGACAACGACTGCAACGGGATGACCGACGAGAACGTGCTGCTCACGTTCTACGGCGACGGCGACGGCGACGGCTACGGCGTGGCCGGGACGACGATGATGGGCTGCGTCGCTCCGACCGGGTACGCGGCGCAGAGCGGCGACTGCAACGACGCGAGCGCGGCGGTCCACCCGGGCGTGACCGAGACGTGCAACCTGGTGGACGACGACTGCGTCGGCGGCGTGGACGATGGCCTCTCGTGCTCGTGCACGAACGGCATGATGCAGAGCTGCGGGACCGACCAGGGCGAGTGCATGCGCGGCATGCAGACGTGCAGCGGCGGCACGTGGGGCATGTGCATGGGCGAGACCGGCCCGGCCGCCGAGACGTGCAACGGGCTCGACGACGACTGCAACGCGTCCATCGACGACGGCGCCGCGAGCAGCTCGTGCGCGTCCCGGCCCAACGCCGCGGCGAACTGCAACGCCGGTGCCTGTGTCTACGCTTGCAGTGGCACGTTCATCACGTGCGACTCGGCGAGCCCGGGCGACGCCACGGGCTGCGAGGTCGACCCCGTGACCGATGCCGAGCACTGCGGCGGGTGCACCGCGTGCGCGAGGCCCGCCAACGTGGCGACGAGGGCTTGCGCCGCGAGCACGTGCGCGGTCGCCTCGTGCGACGCGCTCTTCGGCGACTGTGATCGCACGTTCTCGAACGGCTGCGAGCGCCGCCTCGACACGGTGACGGACTGCGGCGCGTGCGACAGCCCGTGCCCCAACCGTCCGAACACGACACCGTCGTGCGTGACCGGATCCTGCACCTACCGCTGCGCCGGGAACTTCTCCGACTGCGACGGAAGCGCGGCCAACGGCTGCGAGACCGCCCTCGCGAGCTGCGACGCGCCGCCGCCGCGCCTCGTCGGCCCGCTCACCGCGATGACCGTCACGTCCAACCGCCCCGAGCTCCGCTTCGCGCCGAGCAGCGGGACGACGATGGCCCAGGTGCAGGTCTGCTCCGATCCGAGCTGCGCGACCGTCGTGTGGACGGGCTCCGGCACGAGCCCGATCACCGTCGGCACGGCGCTGCCGCCGGGCCGCTACTACTGGCGCGCCAACGCGCTGGTCGGCACGACGGTCGGTACGGTCGCTTCGCCCGTCTGGAGCTTCGTCACGTTCGCGCGCACCACGCCCACGATGGCCACCGACGGCTTCCCGCTGCTGAACATCGCCGGAGGCCCCGAGGAGATCGCGATCGGCGAGCCGACGACGACCGGCGGGCGCATCTACATCTACTCGGGTGCGTCGACGACCGCGATCCAGACGTTGAACGCGCCGGCGAGCCGCCCGGGCTTCGGATCGTCGATCTCGGCGATCGACGTCAACGGCGATGGCTACGACGATCTGATCGTCGGGTGCTGCCTCGGGGACGCTTCGAGCAGCACGGCGCCCTCGGCGAGCACCGGCTGCGGCGGCTACGCCCTCGTCTACGCCGGCACGTCGACCGGTCAGTTCAACACGACGCCCGTCCAGACCCTCGGCACCGGCAACGGCGCCAACCGCGTCGGCTTCGGGTCGTCCGTGGCCGGCATCGGCGACTTCAACGGCGATGGCTACGGCGACTTCGTGGTGGGGGCCTACTTCACCGGTCGAGCGCTCATCTACCTCGGGCGTGCCGGGACGGGCCCGCTGACCGAGATCGAGATCACGCCCAACGGCCCCATCACCACGAGTCGGTTCGGCTGGCAGGTGGCTGCGGCCGGAGACCTCGACGGCGACCACTTCGACGATGTGCTCGTGGGCTCGTACTCCGCGTTCGGTACGAGCGGGAACCGCAACCTGGTCCTGGTTTTCGGTGGGACGGGGACACCGGCGGTCCTCGAGGGCGCCGGGAACGGCGCGGCGATCCCGACGGGTCTCGGGGACGCGAGCGGGGACGGGCGCGCGGACTTCGCGACGGCGTCGCCGAGCGGCATGGGTACCATCGCCGTGTACCGGCAGACGACGCGCACGTCCGTCGGCACGGTCGCCTGGAGCCTGAACGGCACGAGCATCACCGACATGTTCGGGTGGGCGACGATGGGCCCGGGCGACCTCGACGACGACGGCCTCGGCGACGTCGTCGCCGGTCGGCCCGGGACGATGCACGTTCTGGCGTACCAGGGGACCACCGGCGCCATGATCTGGCAGGTCGTCGACTCGCACGCCGGGTTCGGCCGGTCCTTGGGCCGCGGCGGGATCGTATCGGGCTATCTCGCGGTGACCATGGCGGCCTGCACGGGCGCCACCGGAGCCTCGTGCTCCGGCGAGGCCATCGCGTATTCCGACCCGACTCCGAGCCTTCGCGCGATCTGGTCCATGGGCGCCGGTGCGTTCGGCGCGGCGCTCTCGCGCTGACGCGGCCTCGGTCAGCGCCTTCGCTCGTAGCGGAGGCGCTTGATCACCCGCTCGAGGATCTCCTTCTCGGTGGCGTCGGGGCTGCGGCGCTGCTCGGCGTCGATCAGGCGCTGCGCGGAAGCGGCGTCGTGCGTCAGGTGCGCGAGCTCGCGGCGCAGCGACGCGGGATCGCGACGCTTCCGTGCCGGTCGGCTCGCCAGGTAGATCGCGATCGAAGCGCCGACGACCAGCGCGAGGACGAGCAGGGCCTCCATGACGGCGATGGTACGAGAGAGCGCCGGGAGAAGTCCCCCGTCAGCAGCAGCCGGGCGCGGGCTCGCGGCTCCAGCAGGCTGGCAGATCGGTCGAGCGCCAGCGGGCCTCGGCGAGGGCGGGATCGTCGATCCGCTCGGCCACGCGGAACGCGCCTCCGAGGTAGAGGCCCTGGGTCTCGACCAGCACGCGCGGCGCGGCGCGCTCGTCGCGGACGAGCACGAAGAGCCGCGGCGAGGGCGCGTCCGGCGTCTCGAGCCGAACGACCACCTCCCGCGCCTCGCGGCTGATCACGAGCTGGACCCACTCGTCGTGATCGACGCGCTCGATGGGCGCGTCGGCACGGGCCCGCAGCTCGTGCCGCGCGCGGTAGCCGACGCGACCGCCGAGCACGTATCCGCCCTCGAGCAACTGCCGCAGCTCGTCCTCGAACATGACGATGAGAGCCGCGCGAAGCCCGAAGGGTTCAGATCCCGAGCCAGGCGTGCGCGTCGAGGGCGCGCGTGCCGCGACGGACCTGGAAGAAGATCGCCGAGGTGCCGACGCTGCCCACGCGGCCCCCGCGCGTGACGTCGTCGCCGACCTGGACGTCGATCGCGCCGAGCCCACCATAGACGGTGAAGTAGCTGCTGCCGTGGTCGACGATCACGAGCGCCCCGTAGCCCGGGTGGCGGTCCGCGTAGGCCACGCGACCGGTCGCGGCCGTGCGCACCGTGGCGCCGCGCGTCCCGTCGAGCTCGAGGCCCGAGCCCTCCTCGCGGCTGGCGTCCCGCATGCCCGTGGGGGCCGCGATCGGGAGCGCGAGCTCGCCGCGACGCAGCTCGAAGGCGCTGCCGCCCACGGTCTCGCCGGTGTCGGAGTAGCGGACACCGAAGCCGTCGTCGGCGCCGGCGGACGGCACGGCCGTCGCCCCCGCGAGGGCCACGTCGAACGCGCCCAGCATCCCGCCGGCCTCGAGCAGCTGCGCCTTCTCGGTCTCGAGCGCCGAGGCTCGGGCCCGCGCCGTGGCGATCCGCTCGGCCGCCGCGCTCGTCTCCTCGCGCAGCGCCGCCTCGTGCCGCTCGAGCTCGCGCATCTCGCCGACGTCGCGCTCGAGCATGCGCTCGAGGCGCTCGACGCGCGCCGCGTGCGAGAGCAGGGCCTCGAGGCCCCCGGCGATCGGCAGCGTGCCCGCGCGCGTGAGGCGATAGAGCGAGCGCGTGCGCTCGGTGAGATGGCGGCGGCCCGTCTCGCGCGCCGCCCCGAGGCCGCTCAGCTCGGCATCCACGCGGGCGCCCTCGGCCTCGGCCTGCTCGACCTCGGAGAGCGCCTGCGCGATCTCGACGTCGATCTGCGTCAGGCGGGTGATCGTGTCGACCGGCGCCGGCACCGCACCCTGCCCGCGTGCGACGGGTGCGGCGGGAAGACACGCCAGCGCCGAGGCGAGCACCAGGAGAGCGATAGAGCGAAGTGCGCGCATGAGGCCCCGACGTTCAGACGGTGAGGTAGCGACGCAGCGACACGGCGCTGCCGGCCGCGCCCACGACGCCGCCGAGCAGAAGAACACCGAGCGCCGCGAGCGGCGGCATGAACGACGAGCGCACGCCGGCGAACGCCGAGAAGACGCCGTCCACACGCTCGTGCAGGCCGAGGTAGAGCGCGAAGAGCAGGCCCACCGCGAGCAGCGCCGAGATCAGCCCCTGCGCCGCGCCCTCGACGATGAAGGGCCCGCGCACGAACGCGTCGCTCGCGCCGACGAGCTTCATCACCTCGATCTCCTTGCGCCGGCCGGTGACGGCGAGGCGGATCGTGCTGCCAACCACGAAGAGCACGGCGAGCAGCACGAGCAGGGCGAGACCGCTCGCGACGCTGCGCCCCGCGACCACGAGCGCCTCGAGCTGGTCGAACCACCCGCGGTAGGTCTCCACGTCCTCGACCACCGAGAAGCTGCCGACACGCTCGGCGATGCGCTCGGTCTGCGCGCCCGCCGCCAGCGTCACCTCGAGCGAGGCCGGGAACGCCTCGGCCGGCAGCGCGGCGAGCGCGCTCGTGCCGGCGGCATCGGCCAGGAACTGGGAACGCGCCTGCTCCGCGCTCACGTACTCGACGCCGGCGACGCCGGAGACGCCCTCGAGCGCCATGCGGAGCTGCGTCACGTCGGCGGCAGCGGCGCCGTCGCGGAGGAAGACGGTCATGCGCGCGGTCTGGCCCCAGCGCTCGGCGACGCGGCCCAGGTTCTCCATCGCGACGAGCGTGGCGCCCAGGCAGAAGAACGCGATCGTGAGGCTGAGGACGGCGACGAAGTGCAGGCGCGCTTCCTCGCGCATGCCGCGTCGTGCGCGCTTGATGGCTTGTCCGAGGTCCATGGCTCTTGTCTCCGTTGGCCTCAGCGCGAGCGCGCGAGGGAGAGGACGTTGTTCCGCGGCTCGCCCTTCGCGGCCGCTCCGTGCTCGTGCGAGGTCGCGCCGTAGTCCGACGCGCGCGTGCTCGACCAGTCCTTGAGGCCCTTGCGCGCTTCCTTCACGTGACCGTCGTCGATGTAGACGATGCGGTGTGCGCGCTCCTCGAGGAGCGTGTGATCGTGGGTCGCGAACAGGACCGTGGTGCCGGTCGCGTGGATCTCTTCGAAGAGCGTGAGGATGTCGAGCGCGAGGTGGGGGTCGAGGTTGCCCGTCGGCTCGTCGGCGAGCAGGAGCGCCGGCTCGGTCACGATGGCCCGCGCCACGGCGACGCGCTGCTGCTCGCCGCCCGAGAGGTTGCCCGTCGTCTCTTCACCGCGACCGGCCAATCCCACGCGCTCGAGCGCCTCGCTCACGCGAGAGCGGATGAGGCGCCGCGACATGCCCAGGATCTCGAGGGCGATCGCGACGTTCTCGAAGACCGTCCAGTGCGCGATGATCTTGAAGTCCTGGAACACGATGCCGAGGTTGCGGCGCAGGTAGGGCACCGAGTCGGCGGTCAGGCGCGAGATGTCGCGGCCGGAGAACAGGATCCGCCCCTCGTCGACCTGCTGCTTGCGGTAGACGAGATCGAGCAGCGTGCTCTTGCCCGCGCCGCTCGGGCCGGTGACGAACACGAACTCGCCGCGCTCGACGGTGAGGTTGACGCCGCGCAGCGTGGGCTGGTCGGGGCGGTGGTACTTGTAGACGTCCTCGAGCACGAGGATCGGGCGGTTCTGCACCGGCTCGCTGCGACCCAGCCCGGCGCGGAAGAACGCGAAGGGACGGTTCGATCCGGAGCTCTTGTTGCCGCCGAGCGCGCGGCCACCGAGGTCGAAGAGGGCCATATGCCCTCGCGGGTAACAGACGCCCGCGCGAACGGGCAAGAAACCGGCAGGCGCCGGGCGCCCCTCAGGGCAGCGTGTAGTCGAAATCGTAGAAGTGCGCGCCGCCGGGCTCGATCCGGATCGCCATCGCGCCACCGAGACCGGCGAGCCCTCCCGTGCCCGAGCCATCGACCACGTCGATGCGCAGCGACGGGCCGCTCGCGCTCATCGCGGCGATGTGGACGACGCAGAAGGTCCCGGCGCGCCCCTCGAGCGTCGCCGCGATGCGCTCGACGGCCACGTACGCACGCTTGCCGGGATCGGGCGTCGTCACGGCCATCATCTGCACCTCGCTCGTGCCCTCGAGCGGCCCCGTGAAGCGCTTGTCGAAGCGCGCGCGGGAGAGCTTCACGCCGTCGACCTCGGAGAACGGCGGCTCCGCCGTCATCTTCACCTCGAACGCCCCGGACACCTTCTTGTGCGTCGTCATCCCGCCTTCCTACGCCGGCGGCGCCGAGCGGTCTTGGAGGAACGCGACAACGCGCCCGGATGTGCGCCGCGCGTCGGGTCTTCCCGCTCGGGCCTACCGCCCCGTATCATCGCGAGTCCACCGAACAGGGGGCCCCGATGAGCCTGAATCTCGCGACGATCCTTCGAGAGAGCGCCAAGCGATTTCCAGAGAAGAACGCGATCGTCCTCGGCGACGCGACGTTGAGCTACGCGATGCTCGACGGCTTCGCGCGACGCTTCGCCGGCGCGCTGGGCGCTCTCGGCGTCAAGCGCGGGCAGCACGTCGCGCTCATGCTGCCGAACGTCCCGCACTTCACGATCGCCTACTTCGGCGGCCACTACGCGGGCGCGCCCATCGTTCCGCTCAACGTGCTGCTCACGGCCGACGAGATCGCCTACCACCTGACCGACTCCGACGCCGTCGCGCTCGTCGTCTGGGAGCAGTTCCTGCCGCAGGCGCAGGCGGCATTCGCGCGCGTCGAGACCTGCAAGCACCTCGTCGTGTGCAAGGCCGACCGCAGCGACGTGAGCGCGCCGGACGGGGCGAAGAACTTCACGGCGCTGGTGGCCACGGCGACGCCCGTCGAGGAGGTGCCCGCCACGACGGCCGAGGACACGGCCGTGATCCTCTACACGTCCGGCACGACCGGCCGCCCGAAGGGCGCCGAGCTCACCCACTTCAACCTCTTCTTCAACAGCTACTTCGTCCGCACCTCGCTGATGCCCATGCAGCCCACGGACGCGGCGCTCGCGACGCTGCCGCTCTTCCACTCGTTCGGGCAGACCGTGATCCAGAACGCCCTCCTCGGCGCCGGCGGCACGCTCGTGCTCCTGCCGCGCTTCGATCCCGAGAGCGCGTTCGGCCTGATGCACAAGCACAAGGTCACGATCTTCGCAGGCGTGCCGACGATGTACTTCGCCCTCCTGCACTTCCCGGGCGCCGACAAGTACGACCTGAAGGCGCTGCGCTACTGCGCGAGCGGCGGCGCCGCGATGCCGGTCGAGGTGATGGGCGCGTTCGACAAGAAGTACGGCGTGAACATCATCGAGGGCTACGGCCTCAGCGAGACCTCGCCGGTCGCGAGCTTCAACACCCTCGATGCGCCGAAGAAGCCCGGCTCGATCGGCCGCCCGATCTGGGGCATCGAGTTCAAGCTCACCGACGATCAGGGCCGCACGATCGACGGCGCGGGGATCCCCGGCGAGATCTGCATCCGCGGCCACAACATCATGAAGGGCTACTACAAGAAGCCCGAGGCCAACCTGGAGTCGATCAAGGACGGCTGGTTCACGACCGGCGACGTCGCCCAGCGGGACGAGGAGGGCTACTACTTCATCGTCGATCGCAAGAAGGACATGATCATCCGCGGCGGGTTCAACGTGTACCCGCGCGAGATCGAGGAGGTTCTCTATGCGCACCCGGCGGTCGCCGAGGCGGCCGTGCTCGGCATGCCGCACGAGAGCCACGGAGAAGAGGTGCGCGCCGTGATCGCGCTCAAGCCGGGGCAGACGGTGACGGCCGAAGAGATCATCGCGTACTGCAAGGAGCGCCTCGCGGCCTACAAGTACCCGCGCGTGGTGGACTTCATGCCCTCGCTCCCCAAGACGGCGACGGGCAAGATCCTCAAGCGCGAGATCAAGGCGATGTCCACGCCGAAGGCGTAGGCGTGGCCTCGGGCTCCGACACCGAGAAGAGCGCCGACGCCGACCCCGCCCTCGCGCGCACGCTCGCGAGCGGCGAGGGCGGCGGATCGGGCGAGCGCGCGCCGATCCCGACGACGAACACGCCCGAGACCGATCTCCGCACGACGGATCCGGCGCTCGCGCCGACGATGATGCCGGGCTCGCAAGCGAGCTCGCCGGGGCGCCCGGAGGCGGCGCTGACGAGCGAGCATCCGGGACGCTACGTGCGCGCGACCGAGCTCGGGCGCGGTGGCATGGGCCGCGTGCTGGTCGTGAAGGACACGCACCTCGGCCGCGAGGTCGCCCTCAAGGAGCTGCTCGACCAGGGTCCGGTGGGACACGACGCGATGAGCGTCGGCTCGGCGGCGCGCTTCCTGCGCGAGGCGCGCATCACCGGTCAGCTCGAGCACCCGGGCATCGTGCCCGTCCACGAGCTCGGCCAGCGCGCCGACGGAACCATCTACTACACGATGAAGCGCATCCGCGGCCGCTCGCTCGCGAGCGTGCTCAAGGAGAAGCACACGCTCGCCGAGCGGCTGACCTTGCTCGGCGTGTTCCGCGCCGTCTGCGAGGCCGTCGCGTACGCCCACAGCAAGGGCGTGGTCCACCGCGACCTGAAGCCGGACAACGTCATGGTGGGCGAGTTCGGCGACACGCTCGTCGTCGACTGGGGCCTGGCGAAGGTGCGCGGCGAGGCCGAGATCCCCGGCGCATCCGTGTCGGGACAGAGCGGGCGACGCACCTCGGACGACGACCTCGCGCGCACGGTCGACGGCCACGCGATCGGCACGCCGGCGTACATGAGCCCCGAGCAGGCGCGCGGCGAGCTCTCGTCGATCGACGAGCGCGCCGACGTGTGGGGCCTCGGCGCGATCCTCTTCGAGCTGCTCGCGGGACGGCCTCCCTACGTCGGCACGAGCGCGCTCGACGTGCTCTCGAAGGTCCTCGACGATCCGGCACCGCGCGTGCGCGCCGTGCTGCCCGACGCGCCGCCCGAGCTCGCCGCGATCGTGGACCGCGCGCTCATGCGCGATCCTTCGTCGCGCTATCCGAACGCGGGCGAGGTCGCCAAGGAAATCGGCGCCTACCTCGACGGGCGCACCGTGGGCGCCTACGAGTACTCGGCGTGGGAGCTCGCCGCCCGCTTCGTTCGCCGCCACCGCGCGGCGTCCACCGCGGGAGCCGCGATCGTGATCTCGATCGTCGTCGCCTCGGCGCTCGTCTACCAGAGCCTGCTCGACGAGTCGCGCGCGAGGACCCTCGCCGAGACGGCGCGCGACGAAGCGATGCGCGAGCGGGGCGCGGCCGAGGACAGCATGCACGGCGCGGAGAGCGCCGTCGCCGACGCGCTGCTCGAGCGGGCGGAGCGATCGCTCGCGACCGGCGATGCGAGTGGCGCCGCGGTGTTCGCGGCCGGCGTGCTCGTGCGCGACTCGGGCGCGGCGATGCACGCGCCGCCGGAGCGCCGCGTCCGCGCGCTCACGCTCTACGTGGAGGCCGACGCGCGGCGCCGCTACGTGTTCGAGCGAGCCGTGGCCGGCGCGCACGTGCGGAGCACCTTGTCGAACGACGGGCGCTTCGTCGTGATCCCGACCGAGACGGCGACGCGGATCGTCGATCTCGTGAGCGGCGACGAGCGGCGCCTCGATCTGCACGTCACGCGCGTGCGCACGGCGACCGCGGCCGGGATCGCGGTGGTCGCCGGCACCGCGCCGGGCCTCTACGACCTCGCCGACGGCCACCTCGTGCACGAGACGCCGCCGCCGATGGGCGCCTCGGCGAGCGACGAGGGGATCCTCGTGAGCACGGCCGACGGCACCCTGATCGCGTTCTCACCCGACGGGACGAGCGAGCTCGCTCGGTGGCAGAGCGATCTGCGCGGGCAGGTGCGTGCGGCGTGGACGAGCCCCGGCCAGGCCGTGGCCGTGGTCTCCACCGAGTCGACCGAGCTCGAGCTCTGGCGCTGGCCGCACGCTGGGACGCCCCAGCGCGTGGCCTTGCGCGCGCTTCCCTACGTCGTCGCGTTCTCGCCGCGCGGCTCGCACCTCGCGATCCTGGCGAGCGACTTCGTGGGCGTCGCCGATCGCGGCGAGGACGACTGGCCGAGCACGCTCCCGATCGAAGAGCTGCCGACCAGCACCTGGCCGACGGCGATGACGTGGATCGACGACGCCACGCTCGCGCTCTACGAGAACGGCGACCGTCTGGCGCTGCGCGACACGGGCGACGGCCACGCGCTCGACGTGATCCACTTCCCGGGCGCGAACGGCGGGCGCATCGAGGCGGCGGGCGACCACCTCGTCTTCTTCCCCGGCGAGTCGCGCACGAGCCTCGACGAGGCGACGGTCATGCGCGCGGTCTCCAGTGTGGGCCGCGCGACGGTGGAGCTCCCGGCCGGCGTGCGCGACGTGCAGCTCGACCCCGAGCGCCACCGCGTCGTCGCGGCCACCCTCCGCGCCGTCTACGCGATCCCGCTCCTCGCCTCGGGCCGCCTCGGCGCGCCGTCCGTCGTGGCCGAGCTGCCCGCCGAGCTCGGGATCGTCGAGCACCTGCGCGTCGCCCCCGACGGCGCGGTCGTGGTGCTCACGCTCCGCGGCGGGCTCGTGACCCTCGAGCCGGACGGGACGCTCGTCCGCGTCGCCGCGCCCTCGACCGACTACGGCCTCGTGATCGGCCTGCGTGGCCTGGCGATCTCGCCGGACGGGCACACGATCTTCTGGGGCGGGCCCGCCGAGGGCGTGCTGCGCCGCTGGTCGCGGGTCGAGCGCACCGAGCAGACGCCCATCACGATCCCCGACGCGCCCGTGCAGTCGCTCGCCGTCTCGCCCGACGGCGCGCAGCTCGCGGTGGGCGGGCACGACGGCTCGCTCGGCCTCGTGCTTATCCACGACGGAACCGTCGAGCACGCCGTGGCCCGCGTCGACGCCGCGGTGTCCGACGTCGCCTACGCGCCGGATGGCGACCGGCTCGTCGCGGTCGACTCGAGCGGGCGCGTGCGGTCGATCGATCCCTCGAGCGGGCGCGTCGTGCGCGAGGCCCAGGCGCTCCACCGCTTCGTGAACGGCGTGTCGTGGTCGCGCGACGGTCGCTGGATCGTGTGCGCGTCCGACGAGCCGAGCGTCCACGTGCTCTCCGCCGTCGACCTCTCACCGGTCCGGATCCTGCGACCCTCGACGGCGCCGATCGCAGCGTCGATGGCCGCCGACTCCGCGCACCTCGTGCTGCACGAAGGGCGCGACGTGGAGATGCTCGATCTGCGCATGACGATGCTCGAGCCGAGCCCGGCGGAGCTGCTGCGACAAGCCGAGGAGCGCGCGGGGGTACGCCTCGACGAGCTCGAGCTCGTCCGGCGCGAGCGGCGCTGACGCCCCACGAACGGAGACGGCGAAGAGCCCGCGCCTCGCGGCCGGGCTCTTCACCTCGTGGCGGTCTCGATCCGCGCTCGGCCCTTTCAGCTCTCGCCGCCGGTCGAGTCGAGCACGAACGGGTAGTTCACGCCGACCACGCCGCCGCCGTCGGGCGCCGGGAACGTCCAGCGGTGGACGGCCTGCACGATGCAGCTCTCGACGACCGAGTTGTCGAGCGTGGTGCTCTGCAAGCCCGAGCTCGCCACGGCGCCCGTCGAGCCGATGATGAAGCTCACCGTGACGCGACCCGCGAGGTCGGGGCGCTGGGAGAGCTCCTGCTCGTAGCAGAAGCGGACCTCGTTGATGTGGCGGCGGATGGTGCGGCGGATGACCTCGCGCGAGAGCGAGCCGTGCACCTCGGTCTCGAGGCTCGTGATGTGCGGGACGCGCTCGGTCGGGCCTCCGTGGAAGCCGCCCACGCCGTCGCCGTAGCCGTGGCCGCTCCCCGTGCCGGCGCCGTGGCCGATCGTGCCGAGGTGGCCGACGCCGATCGTGCCGAGGCCGGTGCCGCCGCCGCCACGGCCGGTGCCGCTCGGGCCGAGGCCGCCGAAGCCGAAGTTCGCGCCGGTCTGGTCGCCCATGAGCGCACCGAGCGCGCTGAGCGGATCGGAGCCGAGCGCGCGCTCCGCGCCGTACGGCGAGGTCGGCGACGAGAACGCGCCCGCCTGCGAGAGCAACGTCCCGAACGCGCTCGCGGCCTGCCGCGCATCTTCCCGTGCGCGCTCGCGCGCCATGACCGGATGCTCGTTGTCCTCGGGGCCCTGGATCCCGTACTGGCTCGTCGTGTGCTGCGCGTGCTCGTCACCCATCGAGCCGCTCTCGCCGTCGTGCGCCGTGCCGGTTCCACCCTCGGTCTCGGTCGAGGCCGACGGCTCCACCCAGTCCGGCACCGGCTCGTCGACGGTCTCGTCGGGCGTCATCAGGTACTGCACGAGCCGGTCGTCGGGGCGCACCAGATCGAGCGAGAGCGCCGAGGCGCTCGGCGGCAGGAAGTAGAACATCAAGAGGAACGCCGAGTGGACGGCGAGCGAGAGGCCCGTCCACAGCTGCGCGCGGAAGCTCGTCTCGCTCTCGCCGCCGACGCGCTTGCCGGCCGTCGTGGCGCGCGTGACGAACGTGAAGCCCTGAAGCCGAATCGTCGCGACCGCCCCCGCTGGCATCACGTACTGCTCGGCGCCCGCGAGCAGCGCGCAAGGCGCGAGCTTTCCGGCCGCGCGGAGCGTGTCGATCGTCTGCACGACCTCGCCCACGCGGACCTCGCCGGTCGCGCCCGGCGGGATCACCACGCCGACGTTGCCGCCGACCTCGACCGTGAGCGGCATGCGCTCGCCGCCCGAGAGCAGACCGGGCGCCACGAAGTCCGGCGTCTCGCGCTGCCCGGGCTCGCCGATCGTGAAGGCGCGCGGCGGCGAGAGGTGCGCGACGTGCAGCACGCTGCGATCGCCCCACAGGATCACGACCTCGGCGGCGATCGCCATCGTCTCGACGTCGGCGGGGTTGACCGCCGGTCCGGAGGCCGCGATCCCGTACTCGATCTCTTCCCCGCTGGCCGTCTCCTCGCTCGGCAGCACGGGGGCGGCCGCGATGGGCGCGACCGGCGCGGCGAAGGGATTCGGCAGCACCGGCGCCGGCGAGACGGTGGCGAACGACGCGGCCGGGCGCGCGACCTCGGGCGCCGCAGCAGCGACGGGAGCCACACGCGCCGCGGCAGACGCCGCGATGTCGATCGTCACGCGCGCGCCGCCGAGCTCGAGCGTGTCGCCGCTCTCGAGCTTGGTCTTGTTCACCTTGCGGCCGTTCACGATCGTCCCGGTCGCCGACCCGAGGTCGATGACGTGGACGCCATCGCCGTTCACTTCGATCACCGCGTGCATGCGCGAGACGTTCTCGTCGTCGATGCGCAGGTGGCTCGAGGCGAGCTTGCCGATCTTCACGATGTCCTGCGTGAGCACCTCGGTGCGCACGGGCGCATCGCCGTGGTGGATGTGGAACGTGAGCGTGGTCTTCGCGTGCGCCATGGATCTCCCTCCGGACGGATCGGTAGGCCCCTCGCGGCGGCACGGGCCCGCCGGAGGTCCTCGAGAACGGCAGGGACGCGGCCACCGCATCACCCACCGGCGTCAATGACACCGGCCCTCCGGCGAAGTTCCGGGATTCTTCGCGCGCCGGGCTCGAGCGCGCTTGCAACGGCCGGAGCGTGCCCGCACGCTCGGCGCGGATGGGCGACGAGGCCGATCTCGCGGGGCAGAAGATCGGGGGCTACCGCATCGTGCGGCGGCTGGGGCGTGGCGGCATGGGCGCCGTGTACGAAGCGCTGCAGGAGAGCCTCGGCCGCCGCGTGGCGCTCAAGCGCCTGCACGCGCACCTCTCCGACGACGCGGGCCTGGTCGCGCGCTTCCGGCGCGAGGCGGAAGCGGCCGCGCAGCTGGGGCATCCGAACATCGTCGCCGTCACGGACTTCGGTCGCGACGAGGCCGGCGCCGCGTTCCTGGTGATGGAGTACCTGGTCGGCCGCTCGCTCGCCGACGTCCTGAGAGAAGAAGGTGCGCTCGCGCCCGAGCGCGTCGCGTTCATCGCCTGGCAGGTGCTCGCGGCCCTCGCCGCGGCGCACCGCACCGGCATCGTCCACCGCGACCTCAAGCCCGACAACGTGATGCTCGTCGAGCTCTCGGGCGTGCGCGACGTGGTGAAGCTGCTCGACTTCGGCATCGCCAAGCTCGCCGAGCGCGAGGGCGACGTCGCACTGACCTCGACGGGGATGGTGCTCGGCACACCGGCGTACATGTCGCCCGAGCAGGCGCGCGGCGCCGCGGTCGATGCGCGGACGGACCTCTACGCGGTCGGCGTCCTGATGTACGAGGCGCTCTCGGGGCGGCTTCCCTTCACCGGCGCGAGCTACAACGCGCTCCTCGCGGCGATCCTCACCGAGACGCCGCCTCCCCTCGGCGGGCTCCGCGCCGAGCTCGACCCGGGGCTCGTCGCGGTCGTGGCGCGGGCGATGGCGACGGCGCCCGCGGGCCGCTTCTCGTCCGCCGAGCAGATGCAGGAGGCGCTGGTGCCTTTCACCGGCGGGCGCGCGCGACCGAGCGCGACGACGCCGGCGCCGGCCGCACCGCTCGCGCATTCGACGCCGCCGCGCCAGGCGACGCCCGAGGCGTTCGCGGCCACCGCCGTGAGCGGAGCCAGCGCGCCCGACACGCGCGCGGCCGCGCCTCCACGCTCGCTCGTCCTTCCCGTCGTCGGTCTCGTCGGCGTCGCGGGCGCGCTGGCGCTGGCGTTCTTCCTCGGCGAGTCGGCCTCGCGCACGCCGCCTCCACCGCCGCCATCGACGGCGACGAGCGTGGCACCGCCGACCGACGTGGCGCCGCCGGAATCGGCCGCGCTCGTGGACGCTGCCGCAGAGGACGCGGGCACCGACGCCGATCTCCTGCCGGAGGACGCCGCGCTCGAGCTCGCGCCGCACCACGATCCGGCGCCGCGCCACTTCGCCGTGCACTACACGGGCTGCGACGCCCACGCGCTCTTCGACACCAGCGCCGTGCACGCCGCCTTCGACCGCGTGTCGGGCGACGTCGCCGCCTGCGTGCACGCACCGACCGGCCCGATGAACTTCGACCTCACCGTCACGGGCGACGGCGAGGTCGTCTCCGTCGCGCCGCACGGCACGCCTGCTCCGGGCACACCGGCCC
>JBGALT010000078.1:0-36030 GCA_044223665.1 Sandaracinaceae bacterium
GACGGCGGTGCGGAGCGTGGCGATCTCGCCTGGGTCCTCGAGCATGGGCGCCGTGGGGCGCTCGCCGATCTCGGCGAGGCGCGCCTCGAGCGAGCGCCGGCTCTCGTCGAGCGCGCCCTCGATCGCGCCGAGGCGCTCCTTCGTCGCCGTCTCGAGCGTGCCGACGCGCGCTTCGGCGCCATCGAGCCGCTGGTGGGCGCGGGCGGCCTCGGTCTCCACGCGCGCCGCGATCGAGCGCGTCGCGGCCGACTGGACCTCGACCTGCGCGAGGCGCTCGCGCAGTGGATCGGGCGCCGCCGCCGGATCCGTGGGGCGCCCGGCGAGCGCGGGCTGGCTCGGACGCGGGATCAGCATCGCGGCGGTCAGACCGCTCCCCGGCGGGAGATCGGAGGGCCGCTCCGGCGCGCCTGCGCTGGGCACCATCCCGGGCGAGGAGGCCGCCGCGCCCGACGGCGCCGAGCTCGGCGACGGGCGCGCGCCGGGCAGGATGGGCGGGCGAGCGCCCGGCGCGCCCGGATCGCTGGTGCGCGGTGCCATGCGGGGGATCGTCCCGGTGATGGGAACACTGGGGCGCTGAGGAAGCGTCGAGGGGCGCGCGGCTCCCGCGGCGGCGGGCGCGGCGCTCGGCTTGGGCGCGACGATGTGCGGGTCGGTACGCTCGTCGTCGCGATCGTTCACGTCGGAAGGCACGGCGGGGCATGGTAACAAATCCGGCCCCGCGCGGCTCGCTCCGGTGCGCTTGAATCCGGGCCCGCACGCCGCGTCGAAAGAAGCGACCATGACCCACGCGCGCGCCCTGTTCGTCCTCTCCTTCGTCGGCCTCGTCGCTTGTGCGAGCCAGGACCCCGCCCCGGCGTCCTCCTCGTCGGAGAGTGCCTCGGGCGGCGGCGAGACCACGACCGGCCCGGGGTCGAGCGACACGGTGGCCGCGGGCGATCCGCGCATCGTCGTGGGCACCGATCCGTGCACGACCGACGCCGACTGCGTGCCGGCCGGCTGCTGCCATGCGGCCGCCTGCGTCGCGCGCGCGAGCGCACCGGCGTGCGGCGACGCGGTCTGCACGATGGAGTGCCGCTACGGAACGCTCGACTGCGGCGGCAGCTGCCTCTGTCAGGCGGGGCGCTGCGCGGCGCGGCTGTCCGAGATGCCGGCCGAGCTAGAGGCCGTTCAGTGAGCCTGCCGAGGGATCGGGGCGGGCCTCTCGCGATCAGGAGAGCGTCTTGGCCGCGAGGGCGTCCTCGGCCATCTCCGCGTAGCTGACGTTCGCGAGGTTGCGCTCCTCTTCGTCCGTGTAGAGGTGGTTCAGCACGCGTCCGGGCACGCCCATCACGCGGGTGACGAGCGGCGCGGTGATGCGCCCGTAGCGCGGGTGGTTGTAGAGGTCGAACATCGAGCGCAGGAACTTCGAGAACGGGCGCGTGTTGCCGGTCTTCAGCCCGAGGAGCTGGATGCGCTTGAACGCTTCGCGCAGGCGCTTGCCGTCGGCATCGACGAGCTCCATCGGGCCGAAGAACACGTCGCGGAAGAAGGGCTGCGCGTGGAACAGGACGCCCACCAGCGCGGTGGCGGCGCGCGCGCGGTCGCGCTTGCGGCGCGGCGGCTGGGTCGCCAGCCACGCCTCGTACGCGGGCGAGGCGTAGTACTCGCTCATGTGATAGTCGACGGCGATGTGCCGTGACTCGTCGCGGTTGATGAGCTTCATCGCGGCGTGGCTCATCTCGTCGTCGACGTAGTCGTCGATCGAGCGCAGGAGCGCGATGTCGAGCAGCAGCTCGCCGGTCGTGATGTAGGAGTTCGCGATGTCGGGCGCGAGCCCCTTGGCCGCCTTCACGAAGTGCTCGGCGAAGCGCACGAGATGCGGGTTGCGCTCGTAGGTCTGGTAGCGGTGCACGTCGTAGTGCCGCGCGAGGCGCTCGGCGACCCGGCTGTGCCGCTCTTCGTCGATGACGAAGGTCTGGAAGATCGAGCGCAGCGTCGGATCCTTCGCGTTGTCGCGCTGGACCGCGAAGAGCGCGCCGGCGAGCTCTTCGATGCCCGCCATGTCGGTGAAGTACTGGACGATCGCGATCTCGTCGGCGCGCGACAGAGCCCGGGGCTTCACCGACCAGTCGAGGTCGCGATCGATCTGCCACTGATCGCGACGCGCCATCTCGAGCATTCGCTGCAGGTCGACCGCCATGGAATGCATTCTATCGCAAGCATTCGCAGGGCCGCGCTCCCGAACGTGCCATCGCGCACGGAGGCGCTTCCGCGCCCGAGCGAGCGATCGGGGCCCCGGGTCACCCGGAGTCACCCGTGCAGGGTCGCGACCGAGGTCGCTCGCCGCGAAGGTCAATAGAAGCCGAAGCCGAAGTACGCGCTCGCGGTGACGTCGCCCTGGACCACGTCGTCGCCCGCCTCGGGCCGCAGTCCGACGTACGCGCGGGCACGGATCTGGAGGCCGAGCGTGAAGCCGAGGAGGCGCCCGTCGAGCGAGCCGCCCACGTGGGTGCCGGCCTGCCAGCCGTCGGCGAAGTGCTCGTCGACGTTCGGCGTCGGGCTGCAGCCGCCCCAGCACAATCCGCTCGTCGCTTGCTCGAAGCTCATGTGCGCGACGGTCAGACCGCCGGTGAGGTCGAGGCCGAGGCCGAGGCGATCGTCGCCGACGAGTCGTACGCGCCGCACGTACCCGACCTCGACGATGTCGCCCTCGACGCGAGCCGGGGTCGGCCCGAGAAGGCCGCTGCCGAGGCTCGTGGTGAAGCGGGTCACGGTCACGCGCGCGCCGTTGCCGCCCGGCTCGACGACGCTCACGCCCGCGCCCCAGAAGAGCTCCGTGCCGTGGGGATCGGCGCTGGTGGCGCCGAGGCCGACGATGGGCGCCTCGACGTCGACGCGGATCGGCGGTGGCGTTCGCGCGGGCGCCGGCGCGGCCTCTCCGGTCGCGCTGGGCGCGGGCGTGCTCGGCGCATCGGGAGCCTGGGCCACGGCCGTCCCCTGGAGCGCGACGAGGACGAAGAGCGCGAGCGGGGCCAGAGGAAGAGGTGCGCGCATCGGGTGATTCCTTTCGAGCCCGCCGTCGCATCCCCCGTGCCGCGCCGTGGGCCGGCGCGCTGCGCCGAATTCCCGGGGCGCGTGCAAGGCCCTGCACGCCGCGGGCGCACGCGGGCGTGCAGCCCGCTGCACGGCGGGTGTGATCCAACGCGGTGGTGAAGTCTTGCGACGAGACTGCCGTGAGCACCGACCGCAGGGTGAGGTGGCGAGCGTCCGAGCTTGCTCGGACGCGGCATCAAGGCCGGGATCGCGGCGCGTCGCCGCTGAGCACCGCCAGCGATCACACCTCTGCACGGCCGGGCGATTGACTCTCCGCCCGCGGCCTCGGATCCTCCGGCGCTCATGCGCAAGGCCCTCCCCACTCTCTCCGTCGCCCTCGCGCTCGCCGCGTGTGGCGGCTCGACCGAGCCACCGCCCAGCACCACGACGGAGCCGACGCCGATGACCACGACCGCCCCCGAGGACGCCTCGGACCCGAGCTTCCTGGAGCAATTCGCCGTGACGTACCGATTCGCCCAAGGCGCGCCCAACGGCTTCCGCTTCACGCCGGACGATCAGACGCTGCTCTTCCTGCGCTCGGGGCCGCGCACGTTCGTCAACGACCTCTACGCGCTCGACCCCGCGACCGGCCAGGAGCGCGTGCTGCTGACGGCCGACACGATCCTCGGTGGCGGCACCGAGGAGCTCAGCGCGGAGGAGCGCGCGCGGCGCGAGCGCATGCGCCTCGCGGCCCGCGGGATCACCGGCTTCGATCTCTCGCCGGACGGCGCGACGCTCCTCGTGCCGCTCTCGGGACGCCTCTTCCTCGTCGACCGGGCGCGCGTCGGCCAGTCCGACGCCGTGCGCGAGCTCGTGAGCACGAGCGGATCGGCGACCGATCCACGGTTCTCACCCGACGGGCGATCGATCGCCTGCGTTCGCGACGGTGACCTCTTCGTCATCGACGTGGCGAGCGGGCGCGAGCGGCGCCTGACCCAGCACGCGAGCGACCACGTCGAGTACGGCTCGGCCGAGTTCGTCGCACAAGAAGAGATGAGCCGCTTCGAGGGCTATTGGTGGTCGCCCGACTCGGCGACCTTGCTCGTCGAGGAGTCGGACACGAGCGGCGTCGAGACGATGCACATCCTCGATCCGATGCACCCCGAGGGGACGCCCGACGCACCGCCCTATCCGCGCCCCGGCCATCCGAACGCCGTCGTGCGCCTCGGCTTCGTCAGCGCGGCGAGCCCCGGGCCCACCGCGCTCCGCTACCTGAGCTGGGATCGGGACGCGTTCCCGTACGTGGCCACCGTACGCTGGCCGGCGGGCGGCGTTCCGGTCGTCCTCGTGCAGGACCGCGCGCAGCAGAACGAGATCCTGCTCGCGGTCGATCCCTCGAGCGGCCAGACGCGCGAGATCCTGCGCGAGCACGACGACGCATGGCTCAACCTCGATCAGGACGTGCCGCGGTTCCTGGCCGACGGCCAGCGCTTCCTGTGGACGAGCGAGCGCGGCGGCGAGTGGCAGCTCGAGCTCCGCAGCATGGATGCGTCGGTGGCCCCGATCGCGCTGACCCCCGCCAGCGGCTTCGGCTACGCGTCGATCGCCGGCGTCGACGAGGCGAACGGGCGCGTCTACGTCACCGCGAGCAGCGACGGAGCCAGCATGCACGTGCACTCGGTCGCGCTCGACGGCCAGGGTGCGCCCATCGCGCTGACGACCGGCGTCGGAACGCACGAGCCGACGTTCTCGCGCTCGTGCGCGCTCTGGGTGGACGTCGCGCGCTCGCTCGATGCCGCCCGCGCAGCGACGCTGCGGCGAACGGCGAGCGAGGACACGACGCCGATCACCTCGCATGCCGAGGCGCCGCCTTTCGTGCCCAGCGCCACGCTCGAGACGGTCGGTGAGCGCGACTACCGCGCGATCGTCGTTCGTCCCCGCAACTTCGATCCGACGCGTCGGTACGCGGTGCTCGTGAACGTCTACGGTGGGCCGGGCGTGCGCCAGGTGATGGCGGAGCGCGAGCGCTGGCTCCTGCAGCAGTGGTTCGCCGATCACGGATTCATCGTCGTGAGCTTCGACGGACGCGGCACGCCGGGCCGCGGGCGCGAGTGGGAGCGGGCGATCCGCGGCGACTTCGGCACGGTGCCGCTCGAGGATCAGGTGGCGGCGCTCCAGGCGCTCGGGGCCCAGCACCCCGAGATGGACATGGACCGCGTGGGCATCTACGGCTGGTCGTTCGGCGGCTATTTCTCGGCGATGGCCACCCTGCGCCGGCCCGACGTGTTCCGCGCCGGATGCGCCGGCGCGCCGGTGAGCGAGTGGCGCGACTACGACACGCACTACACCGAGCGCTACCTCGGCCTGCCGGAGGACGAAGGCACCGAGGGACCGTACGCGCGGAGCAGCGTCCTCACCTACGCGGGCCGCGAGGAGGGCGATCGGCGCCCGCTGCTCGTCGTGCACGGCACGGCCGACGACAACGTGTACTTCTCGCACTCGATCAAGCTCGTCGATGCGATGTTCCGCACCGATCGGCCCTTCGAGATGCTGCCCCTCGCGGGCCTCACGCACATGGTGCCGGAGCCGCTCATCATGCGACGCCTGCAGTCGCGCATCATCGGGTTCTTCGTGCGCGAGCTCTATCGCTGACCGGGGATCGGCTCGTGCCCGCTCCCGCACGGGCGCTCCGGGGCGAGCGCTCTTTGCCGAACGACACGAGCACGAGCACGAAGAGGAGCCCGGCGAGGCCGGGCGGCGCACGGCCGGGCGCGGCGCAGCAGGCGAAGACACCCTCGACGTGCTGCGCGCGTCGCGCGCTCGGATCGAGCCCGCCGAGCCGGATGGTCGCGCTCGCCGCGTCGCTCGACGGGCCGCTCGCGTCGGACCAGGCGGGGAGGCGCCACTCGTGCTCGAAGCCGTGGGGGCCGCCGGTGAAGCAGCGCAGGCCGTCGGCGTAGCGCGCACAGAGATCGGCGCGCGCATCGCCGTCGACGTCGGCGAGGCGGATCGAGCGGTAGCGCATCGTGCGATCCGAGAAGCCCTCGTCGTCGCGCAGCGCGGGCCCGTCGACGACGCGATCGAGCGCGCGGCCGCTCGAGAGCCAGCAGCGCGCGCGCTCGTCCTCGCGGGCGCAGAGATCCTCGCGGCCGTCGCCGTCGACGTCGCCCATGCGGATGCTCCCGTATTGGTCGGCGCGCAGCCAGCGCTCGCCTTGCATCGGCGGGCCTGCGACGAGCCGGCCGAGGCCGCGTCCCTCCGAACGCGCGCAGAAGAACCCCGTCGGCGTGCGCGCACAGACGTCGTCCCGGCCGTCCCCGTCCACGTCGGCCAGGCGCAGCGTTCCCCACGAGGAGACCGCGTCGAACCCCGCGGCATCGCTCCAGCGCGGGCCGAGCACGGCGTCCTCGAAGCGGTCGCCCGCGGAGATCCAGCAGAGCACGCCGTTCGCGTCGCGCGCGCAGACGTCGTCGCGCCCGTCGCCGTCGAGGTCACCGAAGCGCAACGAGCCGTGGTGGATCACGTCGGCGAACCCGGCAGCGTCCGAGAGGGCGGCGAGAAGCGCGACGTGACCGTCGGCGAGGCGGCACTCGAGGCCTTCCGGGCCACGGACGCAGACGTCGAGCCGTGCATCGCCGTCCACGTCGGCGAGCTCGACGTTCGTCGCCCCGCTCACCTCGCCGTGATCTTCGAGGCCGCCGAGCGCGCTGCCGAGCGAGCGCTGGCAGACGAGGCGCGCACCGTCGCGGAAGCAGACGTCGTCGCGTCCGTCGCCGTCCACGTCGCCGGTGCGGAGCGAGGTCGCGCTCGCGAGGTCGAGGTCGATGGGCGCGCCGCCGCCGATCGCGCGCTCGAACCCGTGACCCGTCGCGACGAAGCACGAGAGCCCCGCGCTCGTCGCGGCGCACGCGTCGGCGCGACCGTCTCCGTCGAGGTCCGAGCTCGTCCGATGCGCTGCGGCGTACACCGGCGCGCCCCACAGGGCTTCCTCGCGCTCGCAGGTCTGGTCCTCGTCCTCGGCTCCGTCGCAGTCGTCGTCGAGTCGATCGCAGCGCTCGGGCGCCGGATCGACCGCGCCTTCGCAGGCCGTCCACGCCGTGCTCTCGCAGCGCTGCGTGCCGCTCACGCACTCCCCGACGTCGGTGCCGCAGCGCCGCACGAGAGTCTCGTCGCTCGCGCCGTCGCAGTCGTCGTCCTGGCCGTTGCAGTCCTCGTCGCGCGGCGCCACTTCGCCGTCGCAGCTCCCCCAGCGGCCGCCATTGCAGGTGGAGGTGCCGCTCACGCACTCGCCGACGTCGGTGCCGCAGCCGCGTCGCAGGTCTTCGTCGGTGCGCCCGTCGCAGTCGTCGTCGGCGCCGTTGCAGCTCTCGCCCGTCGGCGAGCAGCGGTCGCTGCAGTCGGTGCTCGGCGGCCCGCGATAGCCCCCTTGGTCCACCCAGAGGCTCGTGCTGCGGCTGCAGCCGCCGGCCCAGGGATCGCTCGAGGACCCGGCGCCCGGGCTGGTGTGCCCGAAGTGCAGGTGCGGGCCCGTGCTGTTGCCGCTCGAGGCCGAGCGACCGATCGCCTGCCCACACGAGACGTGCTGCCCGGAGGAGACGGCGATGGAGCCGAGCTGCATGTGGCAATAGAGCGAGACGGAACCGTCGTCGTGGCGGATGCGCACGTAGTTGCCGCATCGGCCGCCGCACGTGTTGCCGAGCCCGCCGTAGTTGGCGCAGCCGTCGTTGGTGCCCGTGACGACGCCGCTCGCCGCTGCGAGCACGGTCGTGCCGAGCGGCGTGCCGAGATCGGAGCCCGAGTGCCCGTCGTAGCAGGTGCCGCTGCACGCGTAGTCGACGCAGCCGCCCGCGCCGCCGTCGTGGTCGTAGCCGTAGTTGAGGCGGTAGCCCTCGGAGTAGGGGCGCCGATAGCGGACGCTCTGCGCGCTCGCGATCGGCACCACGGAGGTGGCGAGGACGGCGCAGAGCAGCGTCGCAGCGTGGCGGGTCACGGCGCGGGCTCCGCGGCGACGTCGATCGTGACGAGGCCGCCCTCGTCCTCGAAGGTCAGCGTGCTGCCGAGCCAGCGCGGCGCCCGTGGCGAGGTGGGAAAGCGCGCTGAGGCGAGGAGCGTGATCGCGCCGTCGGCATCGAGCCTCGCGAGCCGGGGCCGTCCCGTCGCGCTCGAGACGAAGACGACCGAGCGCCCATCTTCCGAGAGGGCGGGCGACCACACCGGCGCGAGCTCGTCGGCGAGCGTCTCGACCGCCCCCGTCCGCACGTCGGCGATCGCCAGCGCGAAGACGGGCATCTCGCCGCGCGCGTAGGCGACCCTCGTGGCGGCGACCGACAGAGGCGGCTGCGCGTCGGCGTCGAGCTCCGTCTCGATGCCGCCGGCGACGTAGCGGAGCACGTGGTCGGTCCCGAGGATCACCACGCCCTCGTCCACGAAGTGCGCGTCGAGGGCGCGTCTTCCGGCGAGCGCTCGTGTGAGCGCCTCGTCCGGCCCGGCGGCGCGCAGGCGGAGCACGCGCTCGGGATCCCCGCCGAGCGGGGCGGCGAGCACCGCTCCGAACAGGCGCGCACCGTCGGCGGCGCGCTCGTCGAGCTGCGCCTCGGGCTCTTCGGGCCGCTCGCCGAGCGGCATCTCGACCGGGAAGCGAGGGCGCTCGGGTGTCGCGGCACCCGTGCCCTCGAGGGCTTGGGTGTGACTCGTCGTGGCCGCCTCGTGCGCGCCGGTGCAAGCGGCGAGCACGAGGGAGGCGATCGAGACCGCGCACAGACGCTTGGAGTCGAGCACGACGAGACCCACGCCCAGCGGCTCCGCAACCGCCGTGCCCCGACGGCATCGGCCCGCCGCCACCGCGGAGAAGCGGTGGGGCGAGCCGATCGAGCCAACCTTGCGCAACCAGGCCGAGCGCCGGTGCGCGGTGTCCGGGAGTTGGACGCCGGGCTGCGCCCTGGGTCAGAGGCGGAGGCTGAGCGTCCCCATCGCGCCGCCCTGCGTCGGAGCGACCTCGAGGCCGAGCCGGGGCGTGCGCGGATCGCTCGGATCGCCCCAGGCGTAGATCGGGATCTCGGCGTCGTGCTCGGACGTCAGGCCCACGATGAACATCACGAGCCCGGAGATCTGCATCAGGCCCGAGGTGATCGGGATCGCCGGGTGCGGCGCCTCGATGCCGAGCTGGACCACCGGCCCGACGAGCGGGAGGATCGACCACGCCTGCGCGTCCTGCTCGGCGGCGTCGGTGCGATCGTGGGACATCGCGTTCGCGAGGGCCGTTCCGACGAGGTCGAGGACCCAGCCGCCGAGGAAGAGGCCGAGGCCGGCGCCCCAGAGGCCGCGGTCGTTCTGCATCTCGTGGCGCGTGCCGACGAGGGCGCGCCCGTGCCGATCACGCGGCGGAAACGGCGAGCCGTAGGTCGGGGGATAGGGCGTGCTCGTGGTCGCGTACGCGGGCGCGGGGGCCGGCGCGGGCGCGGCGTACACGGCGCCCGCCTGCGTAGGCGCGGTGACGACGATCGTGCCGGCGGGGGCGGGCGCGGGAACGGTCACGACCTCTTGCGCCGAAGCGGGCGCGGCGAGCGCGAGGAGCAGGGTGGTGGCGACGAGCGTGCGAATCATGGCGTCCTCCGTTTCGGTGTCGGAGGAGCCCATCGCAACGCGCGGGCCGCGCGGATCACCCGCGAATCACGGAGAAATCACGATCCGCGCGCAGGGCGCTGCACGAGAGCGCGCAGCGCGATGCACACGCGCGTGCACGCCCGAGCCGCGGGTCACTCGCCGAGCCACTCGCAGACGCCGCTCGCCGTGTCGCACGCGTGTGGCGTCGCCGGTGGGCACGCCATGTCGCTCGTCGTGCAGCGGACCTCGCAGCGGCGCGCGCCATCCGCGCGCTGCACGCAGTCGAGGCCGGAATCGCAGTCCTGGTTGCCCGTGCAGTCGTGTCGAATGGAGGAGTCGAGCGCGATGTCCCACACGCACTGCGGCGGGCCTTCCGTCACGGGGGGGCAGCTCATCCCGGCCGGACAGCTGCGCGCTCCGTCGCACTCGGCGGTGGTCGTCGGGGCGCACACCCAGCCGAAGTTGTCGTCGATCACGCAGGCCTCGGCCTCGGGGCATGCGGGCTCCGCAGGATCGTTGCTCGCGCCCGAGACGGTCTCGCACGGATCGAAGCAAGCCCGACCGCACACCGCGTCCCCACGCACCGCGAGGCACACCTGCGATCCCGCGCACTCGCAGTCGCTCGCGCAGGGCGCTCCACGTGGCCTCGTTCCGGGCGCGGTGCACGGCGGGGCGCCCAGGCCGAGCTGCAGCGTCAGGGTCGTGGAGCCGGCGCGGACCATCCACGTGCCCGCGGTGAGGCCGTTCACGGCCACATCACGCGTGTACTCGGCACCGATGGCGACGCAGTCCGTGCGCCCGTGCTCCCGCCAGAGATGGGGCCGCACGGTGACGGTGTGCGTCGCCGGATCGATCGAGACCTCGACCGGTCCCGGCCCCTCGCAGCTCGAGAAGTAGTGGATGCGCGCGCGCAGCATGATCGTCGCGCCCTCTCGTTCCTCGCAGCGCTCGGCCTGCACGAAGACGTCGGCGCTCGCCAGCTCCAGCGAGAAGTAGCGGCTCTCGGGCCCCGCGGCGTCGGGAGGGGCGAGCGGCGCATCGCTCGACGGCTCGGATCCGTCGCGCTCGGCCACGTCGGGCGTGGGGGCCGCGTCGGTCGGGCCCGACGCATCGGGGATCTCGTGAGCGCTCGCGCACGAGCAAGCGGGCGCGGCCAGGCCGACGAGGAGCGGCGCGAGCGCCGCGATGAGCGACCGACCCGGGTGAAGAGAAGTCATGGCAAGACCGTAGCGCCACGCGTGGTGCCACCGCCAGCCCCGTCCACGTTCAGGCTCCGTGCGAGCCGCGCGCGCCGCCTGTGCTATGCGGGCGCCGCATGCGGGTCTACCAGGTCGTCGTGCTCGCCGTCGTGTCGGGCACCCTCGCGCCCATCGCGCTGCACCACCAGGTGCACGGCGTCTTCAACGTCCACCAGATGGCGCTCGCGTTCTTCCTGTGGCTGAACACGATCATCGCGCTCTGGGAGATCTGCCTCTTCCTGCGCATCGACCGCATCGAAGAGGACTTCGCGCGCTTCGAGAAGAGCTACGTGGGGCGCCCGCTCGACCGGGTGAAGGACTTCTTCCTGACGAGGCTCTCGCTCGCCCAGATCTTCTCGCCGACGACGTGGTCGGAGATCTGGTCCACGTACGCGCTCTTCGATCAGGCGTACGCCGATCGGAAGTCGTTCGGCTTCTGGATCGACACCGGAAACGGCTTCACCACCGTGCTCACCTCTTGCGCGGTGCTCTACGGCCTCACCTACCAGCCGGTCGAGGCGCGCACGCTGGGGGTGGTCATGCTCCTCGCCTGCTACCAGATGGGGTACGGCGCGCTCGTCTACTTCGCGAGCTACGTGTTCAACAAGCGCTACGCCGGGCACACGCTGCGCGATCTCGCGGTGTTCGTCGGGCTCTCGAACGGGATCTGGATCCTCTTCCCTGCGTGGGGAATCTGGGCCGCGATCCGGATGATCGAGACGAACAGCTACGCGCTGTTCCTCGGCTGAGGTGTCCTCGAGCGGAAAGGAGCCCGCCCTCGGGCTCCTTCCCACGGGCTCCTTCCGTCGGGCTCCTCGCGCCTTCTCGGCTCGTCGTCAGCCGAGCACGCTGCACCCGCGCGCGGTGCAGATCTCGCCGGCCGCGCAGCACTCGCAGGTGATCGAGCACATCGACTCGCCCGGCGCGCAGACGAGCGGCTCGCACATGCCGAGCACGCACGACGTGCAAAGGCCGCCACAGGCCGGGATGCAGTCGCTCGGCTCGCACTCGTAGTCGCCGGGCGCCGTCGGCGGCGGGCGCTCCGAGCACTGGAAGCCGGGGTCGCACGTGCCGATGCACTCGCCGCCGCAGCCGTCCGCTTCTCCGCAGCGCCGGCCGACGCACGAAGGCGTGCACTGGCACGAGAGCGGCGAGCCCGAGCACGTCTGCCCGGTGCCCGTGCACATCGTGCCCGGCGTGCAGGTGCCGCCGCATCCGTCGCTCGGCGCATCGCCGCACGGGCGCGTCGAGGGTGGCGTGCAGCTCGGGGCGCAGCACGCGGTGCCCCGGCAGCGCTCGCCGCTCGGGCACATCGTTCCGTTCGGGCACATCGGGCACCCCGCCGGCTCGGTCGGATCGGTGCCGCACGCGAGCGTGCTGGCCGCCGGGCATGCCGGGCAGCACGAGCCGCCGGTGCAGGTGCTCCCGCTCGCGCACATCGTCCCGGCCCCGCAGGTGCGGCACACCGCGCCGGTCCCGTCGCGCTGGTCGGGGATGTCGACGCCGCACGCGACGCTGTTCGCGCTCGGGCACTGCGGGCAGCACGAGCCGCCGATGCAGCTGCTGCCCGACGGGCACATCGTGCCGTTGCCGCAGTCGCGACAGACGACGCCGCCCGCCATCTGATCGGGGACGGGCTGTCCGCAGGCCACCGTGCCCGCGCTGGCGCACGCACCACAGCACTCGCGGTCGGCGGGCATCGTCGTGCCGGGCGGCTGGATGCAGCTGGTGCCGCTCGGGCACATCGAGCCGACGCCGGTGCAGGTGCGGCAGCTCGACGACGGAATCGGATCGCCGCACGCGACGGTGCTGGCTCCGGCGCAGTTCGCGCAGCAAGTCCCGGTCGCGCCGCCGGTGCACGTGGTGCCCGAGGCGCACGTCGCGGTGCCGTAGCCGGTGCAGGTGCGACAGACGTGCCCGCTCGCGTCGAGCACGTCGGGAATCCGCATGCCGCACGCGACGGTGCTCGCCGCGGCGCAGTTACCGCAGCACACGCGGGCCGTGGGCGCCGTCATGCCGGGTGGGTTCACACAGCTGAGGCCCATCGGGCACTGCGCGCCGACGCCACTGCAGGTCCGGCACGTGCCGCCCGACGGGTCTTGCTGGTTGGGGATCGTGGTGCCGCACGTCACGGCGCTCGCCGCCGGGCAGTTCGGGCAGCAGCCCCCCGCCATGCAGTCGCTCCCGGCGGGGCAGAGCGTGCCGGTGCCGTTGCAGACGGTGCCTCCCATGCACGCATCGGGGATGTCGACGTTGCAGTCGACCATGTTCGCGGGCGCGCACGTGTCGGTGCACACGCAGGTGCCGCCCATGCACACGCGACCGCCGTCGCACGGCCCCATGCAGTGACCGCCGCAGCCGTCGTCGTCCCCGCACATCGACGCCGCCGTGCACGTCGGCACGCACTCGCACAGGCCGGTGTCGGGGTTGCACACGTCGTTCGCGCCGGTGCAGCTTCCGTTGCAGAAGCCGCCGCATCCATCGGGCGCTCCGCACGCCGCATCGGCGGCGCAGTGCGTGATGCACTCGCAGTGGTTGGCGATGCAGCGCTGGGGCGGCATGCACGGCGGGTCGCAGCCGCACGTGTCCACGCAGTGGCCGTTGTTGCAGACCTGCCCCGGCTCGCAGTCCACGCCGAAGCACGGATTGGCGAGGCAGGTGCCGGCGCGGCAGAACTGTCCTTCGGGGCACGTCACGCCCTCGCACGCCGAGCGTGGCGTACAGGTGAGGTTGCAGGCGTGTCCCGTCCCGCAGGCCGCGTCGCAGGGCGTCAGATCGGCGCAGCTCCCGGTCGACGGGTTGCAGTACTGACCCGTCGGGCACGAGACGCCCTCGCACGCGACCGGCAAGCATCCCGGGAAGCAGGTGCCGTCGATGCACGTCTCGTCGGCGCCACAGGTCACGCCCGCGCAGGGATCGGCGAGCGCCACGCACACGGCGCGGCAGCGCTCGGTGTCGCCGCACGGGTTGTCGGTCGCGCAGGGGTCCGGCTGACAGAGCCCGCCGAAGCACAAGAGGCCCGCCGGGCAGTCGAGGTCGCTCCGGCAGCGCGCGGGTCCGCCGTCGGGGCTGGTGTCGATCCCGACGTCCCGGCCGCCGTCGCGGCCGGCGTCGCCGACCGACGTGTCCATGACCGGGCCGCCATCCGTGGGCCTCGTGGGCCCAGCGCAGTCGCAGCCGAGGGCGATCAGGCCGCCCACGACGACGGCGATCCAGGGCGCCGCAGTCCGCGCGAGAGAGACGGAGGAAGAACGGCACATGTCTCCGTAGGACGTCATCTCGGATCTCCCGGGAGGCGCCACGCGCCGCTGTCGCCGCGCCGCCCGCTCCCTCTCGATCGTTTGTAGCCGATCGCGCGCGCCGCGTCGTGGAAGGACTGAAACGGGGACGTGATTCCGATCGCGGCGGAAGTCCGACGCACCGCGGCGCGCCGCGTGGCCCCGGGGGCCCAGCCGTGCTCGCTCGATTCGTCGACGCTGACGACGACGTGGGACGGCGATCAGGTCTCGGCCAGCTCGTCCTCGTCCGCGTCCGCCGGCGCGGCCGCTGGGATCGCGATCCGAACCAGGACCGGCAGCACGAAGAGGCCGAGGAGCGTGCTCGAGAGCATCCCGCCGATGACGACCGTCGCGAGCGGTCGCTGGACCTCGCTCCCTGCCGACGTCGAGATCGCCATCGGCAGGAATCCGATGGCCGCCACCGTGGCGGTGAGCAGCATCGCACGCAGCACCGCGACCGCGCCCGTGGAGACTGCATCGTCGGCGCCCAACCCGTCGTGGAGCCGGCGTCGGATCTCGCTCGCCATGACCACGCCGTTGAGGACCGCGATGCCGCAGAGCGCGATGAACCCGACGGCCGCCGGCAGGCTGAAGTCCATCCCACGGGCCGCGAGACCCAGCACGCCTCCGATCAGCGCGAACGGCACCCCGGAGAACACGGCGATCGCGTAGCGCGCGCTCCCGAACGCGCCGAAGAGCATCGCGAAGATGATCGCGAGCGCGAGCGGGACCACGATGGCCAGGCGCGCGCTGGCGCGCTCGAAGTTCTCGAACTGGCCGCCCCACGCGAGCCAGTACCCATCGTCGGGGAGGGGGACCTCCGCGTCCACGCGCTCGCGCGCCTCGCGTACGTAGGAGACGAGGTCGCGCCCACGGATGTTGACCTCGACCCGCAAGCGGCGGTGGAGATCCTCGCGGCTGATCTGGGCCGGGCCGTCTTCCTCGACCACCGACGCCACCGCCCCGAGCGGACTGAGCGTGCCATCCGCCGCGCCCACGGGCAGGCGCCGCATCCCTTCGAGCGTCGCCTCCTCCGGTGGGAGCATCACGCGCAGGTCGTAGCGCCGCGCCCCCTCGAACACGTGGCCGACGGGGCGCCCCTGTCGCGAGGCCTCGACCGCCGCGAGCAACGTCTCGCTCCGCATGCCGTAGCGCGCGAGGCCCGGCCGGTCGGGACGCACCGTCAGCATCGGGAGCCCGAGCGCGCGCTCGACGCGCACGTCGCCCGTGCCCGGCACGTCGCGCAGCACGTCGCCGATCCGGCGTGCGAGCACCGTCATCCGCTCGAGGTCCTCGCCGAAGAGCAGGACGGCGACGTCGGCGCGCGAGCCGGAGATGAGCTCGTTGGTCCGATCCTCGATCGGCTGCGAGATCGACACGAAGGTCGATGGCACCTCGCTCTCGATGGCTTGCTTCATCGCCTCGGCGAGCGAGTCGAGGTCGTCCGCCGTGGTCCACTCCTCGTGGGGCCGCAGCCGCACCAGCATCTCGGTCGTGTCGACGCCGACGGGGTCGGTCGCGACCTCGGCCCGCCCGGTGAGCGCGAGCTGGCTCACGACCTCCGGGAACCGAGTCAGCACGCGCTCGGTCTCGAGGTCGAGCCGCCGTGCCTCGCCGAGGCCGATGCTGGGGATGCGACGCACGTTCACCACGAGGTCGCCCTCCTCGATGCGCGGTACGAAGTTCGCGCCGAGCGAGCTGGCCACGACGAGAGCCACGGCGAGCAGCGCGCAAGCGAGCGCCAGCACCGGGACGCGGTGGGACAGGACGGTCGCGAGCGCTCGCTCGTAGCGCCGTGCGATCCACGCGAGCACGCCCCCGTCGTGATGGGCTCCGGGCTGGAGAAACAGCGCCGCGCCGGCGGGAAAGACGAAGAGCGAGAAGATCACCGAGCCCGCGAGGGCGAGCGCCATCGTCACCGCCATCGGGCGGAACATCTTCCCTTCCTGTCCCTCGAGCGCGAGGAGCGGCAGGTAGACCAACAGCACGATGAGCACCGAGAACACGACGGGGCGCACGACGTCCCGGACCGCGGCCGCGATCGTGTGGACGCGCCGAGCCTGCGAGACCCGCTCGATCGCGAGCCGCGCGATGACGGCCTCGACCATGACGATGGGACCGTCGACCAGGAGCCCGAAGTCGATCGCGCCGAGCGACATCAGGCTGCCGTCCACGCCGAGCGCGATCATCCCCCACACGGCCACGACCATCGCGAACGGGATCCCGATCGTGACGAGGAGCGCCGCGCGCCACGAGCGCAAGAACACCAGGACCACGATGGCCACGAGGAGGAGGCCCTCGGCGAGGTTGTGCGCGACGGTCTCCAGCGTCCGATCGATGAAGCTGGTCCGGTCGTAGACGACCTCGATCCGCACGTCTTCGGGCAGGTCCTCGTCGATGCGATCCATCTCGGCGTGGACCGCGTGCACGACGTCGCGCGAGTTCTGCCCGATGAGCATCAGGACGACGCCGGTCACGGCCTCGCCCTCGCCGTCCTGGGTCACGACGCCGTAGGGAAGCGCCGCGCCGACGCGCACCTCGCCGAGGTGCCGGACGAGCGTCGGCGTGCCGTCGGCATCGGCGGCGACGACCACGGAGCCGATCTCCTCGGTCGTCCGTAGCAGGCCCTCGCCGCGGATGGTCAGCTGCTCGGGGCCGCGCTCGATCCAGCCGCCGCCGACGCTCGCGTTGCCGCGCTCGAGGGCGTCGAGGACGTCCGGCAACGCGATGTCGTGCGCGCGCATGAGGTCGGGGTCGAGGACGACCTGGAACTCCTTGGCCGCGCCCCCCATCGCGTTGACTTCGATCACCCCCGGCACGCTGCGCAGTCGTGGCGAGAGCTCCCACTGCAGGTACTCGCGAAGCTCCATCGGCGTGCGCGACTCGCTGCGCAGCACGAAGCGGTAGATCTCCCCGAGCCCGGTGGTCACCGGGGCCAGCTGAGGCCTCCCGAAACGCTCGGGGATCGAGCTCTCGGCGTCGCGCAGGCGCTCGCTCACCAGCTGCCGCGCGAACCAGAGGTCGGTGCCGTCGTCGAAGACGAGCGTCACCGCCGAGAGGCCGGCGCGCGACACCGAGCGCAGCTCGTCGAGGCGCGGCGTTCCCGTCATCGACATCTCGATGGGGAACGTGACGAAGCGCTCCATCTCTTCGGCCGAGAGCCCCGGCGCCTCGGTGAGGACGACGACCTGTACGTTGGTGACGTCCGGCAGGGCGTCGATCGGCAGCCGCGGAAGCGCCGACAGGCCGCTCGCCACGACGGCGAGGCCGATCACGACCCACGCCGTGCGACGGCGGACCGCCATGTCGGTGAGCGATTCGAGCACGCGTCAGGCCTCGCTCTCCGGGCTCACCGCTGGAGCTCGCTCTTCAGGGCGAAGCCGCCGGCCACGACGACGCGATCGCCTGCGGCGATGCCGGCTCGGAGCTCGACGGCATCGTCGACGGTCTCGCCGAGCTCGACGGCGCGGACCTCGTACGCGAAGTCGCCCACCTCGACGAACACCGCCGGCACGCCCCCGAGCTGCATCACGGCCTCGGTGGGCACGGTGATGCCGGCCCGCGCGGTCTCCTCGTGGAAGAGCTCGGCCCGCACGAACTGACCGGGGCGGAGCTCGTGATCGACGTTCGGCACTTCGATGCGCACCGGCGCGGTTCGCGTGTCCTCGTCCACGACCGGTCCGACGTGCTCGACCCGGCCCGTGAAGGAGGTCTCCTCGTCTCCGTCGCCGACGAGGATCACCTCGTCGCCCTCGTGCACACGGTCGAGGTCGAGCTCGTAGACGTCGAGGTTCACCCAGACGGTGTCCACCGTCGCGATGCGCACGATCGGATCGGTCGGCCCGACCACCTGCCCGAGGGTCGTGGGGCGCTCGATCACCTCGCCATCCATCGGCGCGCGCACCGTGACCGCGTCCACGGGCCGCCCGGCGCGCGCCCGCACGAGCTCTGCGCGCGTGAGGCCCATCGCGAACAAGACCTGCTCGGTCCCGCGCACACGCGCCTCGAGCGAGTCGGAGCTGGCCGTGGCCTGCTCGACCGAGGTCGCCGTCGTGAGACGGTGGGTGGCGAGGTCGCGCTCGCGTGCCTCGTGGGCGTGAGCCGCGGTGAGCTCCGCCTCCGCGGTCAGCCAGTCGGCGAGCGCCGGCCCGAGATCGGCCGTCTCCACGCGCGCGAGGGCGTCGCCGCGATGAACCTGTTGCCCGAGCTCGACGAGCACCTCGGCGACCCGTCCTTGCACGCGGGCACCGACCACGGACACGGCCGCGGGATCGAAGTCGACCGCGCCGACGACCTCCGTCGTCGCGACGATGGGTCGCTCGCTGACGGTCTCGACGCGGATGCCGGCGCGGCGCGCGAGCTCGGGGCGTAGCGTCACCCGATCGTGTGACGGCGACACCTCGGCTTCTTCCGGCTCCGAGGGTGGGGTCGACCCTTGCAGCGCCCCCATGGTGAGCGCGCCGAGTGTCGCGCCCACGAGCGCGCCCACGCCTCGATCGAGCCAGGGACCCCGCCCGTCACCACGCGGCGCCGGCGCTTCGGGCGCCGAGGTCGTCGGGTCCGCCGTCGGTGCCCCGAACGCCCCGGGCTCCGATCCTTCGACGGGCGCTTCGGGATCTCGCTCTTCGCTCATGACACCTCGCTCTGCGCGTGCACGTACGTCTCGAGCCCGCTCGGCGCGTGCATGGGCATCGCGGAGCGCGGGCGCGCGCAGTGGAACGAACGATCCTCGCAGCGATGGGGTCGCGCGGCGGCCATGGAGGCTCGAGCCATTGCGCGACGCGAGCGCGAGGAGATCGCGGGACGTCGGGGCCGCGCGGCCGGCGGATCAGGGCCCGCACGCGGCGGGACTTCGCGAGAACCGAGCGCTGCGCGTGCGACCCTCGCATCGGGCGCGCGCTCCGTCGCCCACGCACGCCCTCGTCGCACGAGCGCACGCGCGCCGCCGGGGATGCAGGGACCGGCCGACGGGGGCTCTTCGAGCTCGAAGCCGACCTGTGCCGGCATCATTGCCCTGGCGAGCACGGACGGCGTGACGGGGCGCGTGGCAGTCGTCGGAACCCCGAGAGGGTCTCGACCGGCGCGTTGGAGCCGCGTGGCCTGGCGCGGCGCGGTGCCTTCCCGGCCCGCCCGTGCTCGACGTACGTCGTCGTCGTCGTCGTCGTCCGCGAGCACCGCCGAGTGCTCCGTGCCCTCGAAGACCTCGGGTGTGACGCCGAGCGTCAGCGCCGCGAAGGCCGCGACGAGCGCGGCCGCGCGCGACCAACGCAGCACCGAGCTCGCCTCGGACCGCAGCTCGGGGCTCGGCATCGCGGCTAGGTATGCCGACTCGGAATGGCGTACGCAACGGTTTCTTCGCCCGCCACGGATCAGCGCCGGGTGCCGTTGTACGTGCGTCGCGCGCACGACCGTAGGATGCTCGCGCCGCGCGCCCTCGACGGGCGTGCGCCGAAGGGCGACAATCGGAGCGATGCGTCCCCGTGCGCGCTGGCTCGCCGTGGCTTGCTTCGTTCTCGGTTGCGGCTCGCCGCTCGGGGCCAGCGTCGCGCTCGACGCCGGCGCGCTCGACGTCGACGCGGCGGACGCGGTCGATGGCGCGACGCTCGATGCGCCGCTGCGTACCGACGCCGGTCCCCGGACCAGCGACGCCGCGATCGCCCCCGCGCCGGAGGCGATGCTCTCGCACACGTTCCCGGCGGTCGATCTCGCGATCGGCGACGAGCGCCTCGAGCTCTGCCAGGCGTGGACGCTCGGCAACGAGGAGCCCCTCTACGTCGACTCCGTCACGATGGATGCAGGTCCGGGCTGGCATCACTCGAACTGGATGTGGGTCCCGGACACGCAGTTCGTCGGTGACGACGGCACGTTCCGTTGCCGCGATCGCGAGTTCGACGAGCTCTCGGCGGCGCTGGGGGGCGGCGGCGTCTTCTTCGCCCAGTCCACGCAGGCGACGCACGAAGTGCAGTCGTTCGAGCCTGGCGCGGCGTTCCTCGTCCCGCCGCACGCGCGCGTGATCGGCGCGATCCACGTCTTCAACCTCTCCGGCGAGCCCGTGTCGACGGCCCTGACGTTCACCGTCCACGGTCTGCCTTCGACCCACGTCACGACGCTCTTGCACGGCCTCGCGCTCGACAACCGGGGCATCGAGATCGCGCCCCACACCACGACCCGGGTCGACATGTCGTGCGACCTCGACACCGCCGTCCGTGGCCCGCTCTCCGCGCGCATCCACTACGTGCTGCCGCACTTCCACGGCCTGACGACCGGCTGGGAGCTCTTCGCGGTCGGTGGACCGATGGATGGGGCGCTCGTCTACGGTACGAGCAGCGGGATCGGCGATCCGCTCGGTGGACGGCTCGGGACGCCCTTCGACCTGACGGGCGCGACGGGCCTGCGCCTGCGCTGCACCTACCAGAACCCGGGCAGCGACGCGGTCACCTGGGGACCGTATCGAACCGACGAGATGTGCATGGTGCTCGCGTACGTCGATGGCGAGCACCAGTTCGGCGGCCAGTCGAGCGGAAGCCCGACCACCACGACCGATCCCGACGGAACCGTCGAGCAGCGCTCGGGCTGCCTCGCGATCGCGCACTGACCGCGGCCCGCTGGTCGGTTCGCACGCTCCTGCGTTCCCGAGCGGAGACTCTCGGTCCGGCGGCGTCGCCGATGTTGCGGCGCTCACGTGCGTCGTGCCGGCTGTTGGGACGGTGTATCGTCGATCTCGTGACTTCCTCGCGTGTCGTTCTCGCGCTCTCTTCGTGCCTCGCGCTGATCGCTCCGGCGCTCTCGGGCTGCGTGCTCTCCCGGGGAGCGCTCGGCTCCGCGCGCTCCGACGGCGGCACGAACGATCGTGACGCGTACATGGTCGAGGACGACGTGGGGAACGTTCGCGATGACGTGGGCACTCACGACGGAGGGCCCGACGACGACGCGGCACTCGATCTCGACGCGTCCGGTCCGGACGGAGGCGTCGACGTCGGCACGGACGCAGGACCGCCCTGCGTCCCGACGGGGGCCACCGAATCGGCGTGCGATCGCATCGACGACGACTGCGACGGAACGATCGACGACGGAGTGTGCGGTGCCTGCACGGCCTTCACCGTGGGAGGCAGGGCGTACCTGAGCTGCCCGGGCCCCGTGTCGGGCTTCGACGCGTGGGCCGGAGCCTGCCGGCGGCTGGCGAACGGCTACGACCTCGCCCAGCTGGAGAGCCCCGGCGAGCTGGCCGCCGTCGCGGCGGCGCTGGCCACGACGCGTGACGAGGCGCACTGGATCGGGCTGAACTCGTTCGAGCACACGGGCACCTGGGTCTGGCGCGACCGGACCACGTCGCTCGCACCGAGCACCATCGGCTCGAACGACCCGGCGACCCCCTTCGGTGTGCTCGGCGTCGGAGGGGTGTACGCAGCCGACCCAGGCAATGAAGCGCACGCAGTGCTCTGCGAGGGCATGGCGCCCCCGGGACACTGTGGAGCGCCCGACGAGTCGGCGCCTTGCGATGCGGTCGACGACGACTGCGACGGCGTCGTGGACGAGGGGGCCGCCTGCGGTGGCTCGCACTGCGTCGCGTCCACGTTCTGGGATCACGTCTATTGGTGGTGCGATCACGATCGCAACGCGATGCAGGCGAGCACCGACTGCGGCGCCGACACCGCGGGCACCCTGGCCGTGCTCGATCATGCGACCGAGCACGCGTTCGTCGCCACCCTCAGCGCGAACGAGGGCTGGCTGTCTTTGCGGCAGGGACGCGATCAGGCGACCACTTCCGCCGGATGGCAGTGGGCCGATCGCACGAGCACCTACGGCATTCCGGCCATGGTCGGCGTGGCGCCCTGGAGCATGGCCGAGCCCAACGACGGCACGGACGCGAGCGAGGACAACGACGAGAACTGTGCCCTCATGACGTCGGACACGCGCGCCAACGCGCTCGACGACAGGGCGTGCAGCGCCTCGCTCGACTTCGTCTGCGAAGCCACCTGGACCTGGTAGCGCCGCGGCCCGGGACGGCCGGAACGCCGGGCCGCGACGCTCGAGGCTCGCGCGGGCCACCACGACGACCGCGAGGCGGCGCGCGACGCCGGCCGCGCGCATGGCGACGGCGGGGCCATCCGTTCGGTGGATGGCTCACATCGGCGAGGGCGATTGGTCCGGCGCGGCAACCGAGCGCACGCTCGACGAGAGAGGGGGTTCTACATGGGCATGAGACTGATCGCGGTCGGTGTGGCGTCGTGGGGGCTCGTCGCGGGGTGCGCGTGGGATCACGAACCGTCGCGCTCGCCCTCGCCGGCGCCCAGCGAGCTGTCGTGCGCACCCGAAGATCTCGAGCCGGGGTGGTGGACGGAGTACGCCGGTGGCATCTACGACGGAGAGGTCCCGGTGACGCTCAACGCGTCCGGGACCCACGCCCTCGTGGAGGGCGCGTACGGCGCGTTCTCGGTTCGTCTCGCCGATGGACGAACGGTCGGCGGCGCGGCGACGGCCGCCACGCTGGACGACTTGGCCGGCGTTCGCTTCGTCGAACAGCGCCGGGCGATGGACGCGCTCGGACGCTGGGACTTCGCCGGGGCGACCGACGTGCTCGCGGTCGGGGATTCGGCGCCGCTCGCGCAGATTCCGTGGATCGTTCCGCGCGACGACTCGGGCTACACCCAGGTCGTCGGGCGCGTCGGGCAGTCGATGGATCGCGCCCTCCTGGTCGAGCGGGCGGTGCTCTTCGGCGGCGGTACGCGGGGGACTTGGCTCCGGAGCGTCGCGCTCGGCTCGTCCCACGACGAGTGGCGCGTGGACCTCGGCCGCGAGCTCGAGCCCGCGGAAGGACTCGACCCGGTCTTCGGTCTCCTCCTCGACGAGGCGACGGGAGTCGCCTTCGTGACCACGGGGCCGCAGAGCGTCGAGCCCCGCGTCACGCGAGTGGATGCGGCGGCGGGCTCGGTGGTCTCGCGTCGGCTCGTGCTCGGCTCCCCCGCCCCCGTCGTCGGTCGGGCCGTCGTGGGCGAGCCCGATACGCAATTGCTCCACGCCGCCCTCTCGGGCGATGGCGCGCTGCTCTTCGTGACCACGCGCGACGGTGTCTTGCAGACGCTCGATGCCGGCACGCTCGAGCCCGTGGAAGCTCCCCGCGCCGTGGGCATCGTCGTCGCGAACGAGGACACGTACATCCCGTCGCTCCGTTCGCCCGTCGCGTCGACGGAGCACGGGACGTTCGTCGCGGCGCTGGCCAGCGATGGGCACGTCCGCATCATCGAGGCGAGCACCGGAGCGACGCGCGCGACGCTCACCTCCGTGGCGAGGCCCGTCGACGTGGAGGGGAATCCGACGTTCCCGCGGCCCATGCAGATGCGGTTCCTTCTCGACGGGCTCCTGGTGGTCACCGACGCCGGCGTCGAGCGCTTCCGCTGCGGCCGCTGATCGGAGCGCATCTCGCTGCGCCGCCCGCGCCCACGGCGACGTGCCGCGCCCGAGCCGCGCGGCGACCGACGCCTCTCCGCATCTCCGTTCTCGGCGATCAGTGTTTCCCGATCACCGGACCGCGCGGCCCGAAGATCCACTCGGCGATCTTGGCGAGCCACGCGCTCTCGGGGCTGCCGTCGAGCACGAGCGGCGCTCCGGTGCGGGCGCTCTCGACGAGCTTCTTCATCGCGGGATCGCTCGCGCCGCGCTGCTCGAGCACGGCCCGGATGGTGGCGAAGGCGGGGAGGGCATCGCTCTCGGCGACGCGCATCGCGACGCGGCCCTCGAGCTCGGGATCGGCGTCGATGGACATCTCGTGCTCGTGGCCCGGCCCGAGCGCGTTGATGCGCCCGAGCACGTGCTCGGTGCGATCCTTGTACGGCAGTTTCGACAGCGTCTCGGGGTGGATCGGCGCACCGAGGTAGTAGTCCTGCCGGCCCATCGCGAACGGGTACTCGAGGCGCGTCTCGACCTCGGCGCGGGGCAGGCCCCCGACGAAGCGCACGGGCACGATGGGCACGCCGAGCGTGAGCGCCATGTCGATGAACACGCCGCTCATCTTGCTCACGGGCTTGCTGCACGAGAGCGAGCGCGTGCCCTCGACGTGGATCATCACGTTCTTTCCGTCGCTGCGCATCATCGCGGCGAGGTCCTGGAGGATCGACGGGAGCGAGGCCGGATCCTCGCGGTCGAAGTAGGCGATGACGCGTGGGTCCCGCAGGCCCGGGTACGCGAAGCCGTGGAGGATGAGCTTGCCGAGCCAGGTCTCGCGGTGCTCCTTCTTCGCGAGTGTCAGCGTGCTCGTGCCGGTGAGGGCCGACGCCGTGATGCCGAAGAGCAGCGACTCGATGCCGACCTGGTGGTTGCCGAGGAAGAGCACGCTCTTGCCGCGCACCTTCGCGAGCGCCGTCGGGTCCTCGACGCGCACGCGGCGCACGAAGCGCTCGATGAGCGAGAAGTAGAGGTCCTCGCCGGGCCACGCGCCGGTGCCGAGGAAGCTCCGCCAGAAGTCGCGCACGGGGCCGAGGTCGAGGCCCTGGGCGGCGTGCACGGAGAGGCCCTGCTCGGTGGTCTTCGTCGTGCCGGCGAAGAGCGCGAGCGGCTCGTGGGTGCTGCGCGCCTTCCACGCGCCGCGGTCGCCCGTGATCACGACCTCGGAGGGATGGGTGGCGGTGGCCTGGCCGACGTGATCCTTCACGAGCGCGCGGAACGCCATCTCGACCGGATCGCTCGCGCCCTCGATGCCGTAGACCTTCTGCACGGTGCCGGGCAGCCAGTTCGACGCCACGAGATCGGTGAGCGTGAGCGCGGACTCGCCGGGCGCGCTGCCCACGTGCGCGAGCCCCACGCCCGGTACGAACGCGCGATCGCGGAGGAATGCCTCGCGGGCCTTCGGCGTCGCGAGCCCGATCGGGCCCTTGGGCAGGAGCACCTCGACGAGGTCGAGCGACATCCACGTCTTCTTCGTCTGCTCGTCGACGGCCGTGAGCGCGATGCGCGCGCGGTCGAAGGAGGCCTCGACGAGGCGCGCCTCGACGCGGACGTGGCCCGCGGGTGGCGCGCCGAAGAAGCGGGCGTTCTCGATGCGGAACGGATACGCCGCGCGATCGCTCGCGAGCGAAGCGGACCACGCGTGCAGGCCATCGTGCGGGATGCCGTGCGTGCACGCATCGAGCAGCACCTGGTGCAGGCGCCCGCGCGGCGCGTCGGTCGCGCTCGCATCGAGGATCGCCGTCGAGCCGATGTCGCCGATCGCGAGCGAGCGCAGGAGCTGGAACCGCGGGCCGTGGAAGAGGCGCCCCTCGGCGTAGGGGTTGCCGGCCTCGCGCACGTTCGTGAGCGGCGCGGGCGCGGGCGGCGGCGCGCCCGGATCACCGAGGCGCACGACGGCGTCGGCCGCGGGCTCGAAGCGCGAGAGGCGCGCGTCCTTCGCCTGGCGGAACACCTCGAGCGTCACGACGCGGTGCCAGTCGTCGGCGCCGGCCTCGACGCGCGCGCGGATTCGCGCCGTCGGATCGAGAGTGATCCAGCGCTGGATCTGCAGCTGCTCGACCGTGGCGATCGGCAGGCGGGTCGCCGCCTCCGCGGCGGCGACCACGCGATCGAGCATCGACATCGCCGGCAGCGCCGGGATCACCCACGTCGGGCAGTGATCGGCGAGCCACGCCTCCCTCGAAGGATCGAGCACCTCTTCCCGCGCGGCCCCCTCTCCCCGCGCGCGGCCCCCTCTCCGCGCGCGGCCCCCTCTCCCACGTCCGTGGGAGAGGGCTGTGAGGGCCCGCGGCGCTCACGATGCGCGGCGCCGCCGCGATCGGAAGCCCCCTCCCCACGCCCATCCCGCCGCGGCCCCTCGTGCCCATCGGGCGTCGTCCCGTCGCCCGAGACGATCCGCATCGCGAGCCCCTTGGCGTCGTAGATGCGCTTGCCATCGACCCAGAGCGAGCAGTCGGCGATCGCGACGACGCCGTTCGCTTCCTTCTCGATCTTGGCGACCTCGAGCGAGCAGCCGATCACGCCGTTGCTCGGCACGACCTGGCCTCGGTACTTCCACACGTGCTGGACGCCGCGCGCGACCGCCTCGAAGCGCGGCGAGGCCAGGCCCTCGGCCAGGCCCTTCTCGAGCATCACGAGCTGCAGCAGCTGGCACATCGCCTCGACGCCGAGCGAGCCGGGCTGCACCGGGTCCTGGAAGAAGTGCGCCTTGAAGAACCACTCGTCGCGATCGACCGTCTTCTCGGCGCGCGCCGCGCCGAGCTTCGAGGCACCTCCCTCGAGATCGAGGTGCACGATGCGGTCGAGCATCAGCAAGAAGCGCGTGGCCAGGCGCGCCGTGCCGCTCGTCAGATGCGCGGGCCGCGACACGAGATCGATCTCGTTCTGCTTCGGTGCCGCGTAGAGCGCCTTCTGCGCGTCGCTGATCGGCAAGCCCGCCTGGTTCTCGAACGCCGAGAGCGGGAAGAACCCGAACACGGTGTCGAGCGAGTACACGAGCTGATCGCCGCGCTCCGGCAGCGTGCAGGTCACGTCGAACCCGACGATGATCATCGAGCCGGCGAGCGAGACGCTCTTGAGCTTGCTGACCGTCTTCAGGATGCCGCTGTCGGGCGTGACCTCGGCGTGCACGGTGGCCTTGCCGTCGAGGTTACGGAAGAGGAGGTCTTCGTCCTTCAAGAGCGCGCAGCCGACGTAGCTCGCGAGCCAGCCGCAGGGCTGGAGAGCGGCCTCCATCAGCACGGCGTAGGGCATCACCGCGTGGCCGTTCTCGCGGAAGTACCAGGCCCCTTCCTCGGACAGAGGCGGCACGTCGTACTCGACGGTCACCTCGGCGCCCGCCTTCGCCACGCCCATCTCGCCCTTCACCTCGGCGATGCGCGACATGAAGTGGTAGGGCGGCCCGGGAAGGCGCGCGACCTTGCGGTGCGAGTCGAAGCGCTCGTAGATCTTGCCGAACGCGGTGCTCGGCTTGCCCCACGCGCACGCGACGAGCGAGGCGTAGTCGAAGGGGAAGCCCTTCGAGGGGCCGCTCGCCGCCACGGCCACCGGGCGCTCGGGCCGCGTCTGCACCAGCGAGACGGGCTCGTCGCCAGGAGAGACGACCGGCGCGTCGGCGGCGATGAGGCGCCGCCGCTCCTCCATCGGCCAGTCGGGCACCATGCGCAGGCCCATGCGGCGCGCGTGGAACGCGCCGAGCCCGTCCACGGTGCAGAGCAGGTCGGCGTAGAGCACGGGGCCGGCCGGATCGTCGCGGAGCTCCTCGACGAAGACCTCGTACACGAGCTTCTGGCTCGTCGGCGTGACCTGGCCGCGGCAGAGCATCTTGTACGTCTCGCCCGTGACGGGCTCGAAGCGCCAGCCGTCCTTGTCGAGCGTCACGCCCATCGCGGCGAGATAGACGCTCATCGTCTGCATGCAGCCGTCGAACATCAGCGTGCCGGGCATGCAGGGGTCGAGATGGAAGTGCCCGTCGAAGAACCAATGGTCGGGCCGGATGTCCTGCTCGGCGCGCAGGTAGCCGCGCTTCCACGGGCCGCCCTTCGCGTCGATCTCGGTGACGCGATCGAGGAAGAGCATGCGCCCGTCCTGGATGCGCGGGCTGCGCACGTGCGAGGCCGCGGCCTCGAAGCCGGCGCCGAAGCAGCGATCGGGGCGGCCCGCGGCGAGCGCCTCGAGGTCCTCGCGGCTGAGCGACGACTTCGTGAGCGCGACGCGCGGCGAGTCGACGCGCGCGTCCTTCTCGATCTCCTGCGTCTCGGGCTTCCAGAGGATGCCCGCCGAGTCGTCGAGCTCCTGGCGCGTGAAGAAGCCGGCCTGGCCGTTGCGCACGGTGAGCGCCGGTTGGCCACCGATCCGGCAGTCGTAGTGGAAGAACATGAGGCGCACGTCGCCCTGGTTGGCGTGGCCGTCGACGTGGATGTCGTAGGTGAGCGTCTCGCCGATGCGCGGCGGGCTGCGGTGGTAGGTGAGCTCGCAGCCGAGGAGGCGATAGCAGCGCTTCCCTTGGTTGAGGAAGTCGATGCCCATGTAGGAGATGAGGAAGAGATCGGCCTGGCCGCTCTCGATCCAGATCCCGGGCGGCATGCGGCCCTGGTGCAGGTACCAGCTCGTCTCGACGACGTCGGTCTCGGTCCAGCACGTGCCTTTGCCGAGCTTGCCCGGCTCGGCGTCGATGCCGGTGCAGCGATCGGCGAGCAGCATCGGCGGTGTGGGCATGCGCACCTGCACGGCGTGCACATCCTGCTGCGCGAACATCGGCCCGAAGATCTCGGAGATCTTGCCCGACGCGTGGATCTCGAGCTGACGGCGATCGAACGAGGGCCCCTTCGGCGTCGGCACGACGGCCGCCGGCGCGAGCCCGCCCTTCTTCTTCTTGCCGGGAAGCGCCTTCGCCAGCGCCGTCCCCGCCCCCGACTCCGCACGCGCGGCCCCCTCTCCCGCGGGAGCGGGAGAGGGTTGGGGAGAGGGACTGCGAAGCACGGGTCGGAGCTCGCCACTGCGATCGCTTCTCCCCCCTCCATCACTCACGGGCGTCGGCACCGGAACGCTGGCCTGCGCCTGCACCGGCACGACCGTCTCCGTCGCCGGCGCCCACGCGCTCTCCTCCACGCCCGCGGGCATGGCGCCGTCGACGAAGCCCGGCGCTACCAGCATCTCGGCCATCTGCGCCCGCATCGCGAGGAAGCGCTGGTGCATCGCGACCTGATCGGCGACGAACTGCTGGTGCAGCGCCCCGAGCAGGCGCTGGTGATCGGCCGCTTGCATCAGGATGGCCGCGAGCGCACCGCCGTCCTCCGCCGTCGCCTCGTGCCTCGACATCGGCGCGGCGACGGTGCTCGGCGCGGCGGGCACGCTCGGCAGCGTCACCAGCGTCCCGACGGGCGGCAGCGCAGGCGCGCGCGGCATGCGACGCGCGCCGTTCGGGTGGCCATTTCCGTTCGTCGTCTTGCTCATCGTCGTCGTCTCGCTCTTCGTCTCACTCGTCGTCTTCGTCGCGGCCGTCGCGGGCACGCTGCCCGGCAAGCGCGGCCGCGGCGGATGCGCCGCGAAGCGCAGCACGGGCCCGCTCACCACCGGCGCGGGTGGCGCCGCCAGCTTCTCGTCACTGCCGCGCACGAGCGTCACGCGCTCGGTCGGCCCGTCGAGGCTCGGCACCTCGATCGTCAACCCCGGCGAGCGGGCCTCGCCGAACGCGAGCTCGATCGCGCCCAGCGCGACGTGCAGCAACCCCACCGCCGCGTGCGGCCGCCCGAAGAGGCGCTCCACTTCGGAGCGCTCGCTCCTCCACGTCGTCTTCGCATCGCCGTCGTCGCCGAGGTAGGCGAGGATGGTCCGATCGCTCTTCTTCGCGTCGTCCTCGCGCTCGAGGAGCAGCACGATCGCCGCATCGCCACTCACGGCCTCGATGCGCAGCTCCTTCAGCGCCGCTTCGTGGACCGGCTCGCTGCACACCTCGCTGGCGCACACGAGCGCCGCGTCGATCTCGCGCTCCTCGAGCGCCCGCCTCGCGAGGCCCAGCGCCACGATGCCCGAGCGCTCCTCGGCCGACACCGTGTGGCTCGGCCCGCCGAGATCGAGCTGCGAGCTCAGCCGGTTCGCGGGCACGTTCGGCATCGTGCCGACGACGGTCGCGGCGGCGAGCTTCGGTGCGATCGCCTCGCGGGCGGCGGCGATCCACGCCTCGCCGCGGTCCTCGCCTGCCTCCGCGATCCGCCAGCGCGCGCCCCAGCGCGCCACCTCGGCGTCGCAGCCCATGCCCGAGTACACGGCGGTCCGCGGGCCGGCAAGCGCCACGCTCGCCGCGACCTCGCGCGCCGCCGCGAGGAGCATCGTCTGCTGCGCGATCGTCTTCTCGAGATCGGTCGGCGGGAATTTCAGCCCCGGCAGCTCCAGCACCACCTCGTCCGCGTGCGCCGAGACCACGCCGCCCTCGGGGCGCGGCCGCACGCGCGAGCGCTTCTCTTTCCAGGCCGCGATCAGATCGGCCGCGCACTGTCCGTCGGCCACGCGCGCGCCGATCGCGGTGATCGCGATGCGCGGCGTCGTGCGGACCTCGATGCCGACCTCGGTCACGACCTTCTCGGTCGTGGCGAGCTCGGGCTGCCACTCGTCGATGATGACGTGCGCGTTGTTGCCGCCGAAACCGAAGGCGCTGATGGCGGCGCGCCGCGGTGCGCCTGGGGCCGGCGCCCAGGCCTCGCGCTTGGCGAGCACGCGGAAGCGCGCCGGGTCGAGCGCCTTCGTGGGCGTGTCCACGTGCGGCGTCGGCGGGAGCGCGCGCGCCTCGAGCGCGGCGAGGATCTTCAGCACGCCGGCGGCGCCCGCCGCCGTCACCAGGTGGCCGAGGTTCGCCTTCAGCGAGCCGAGGGGGAGCGGGCCGCGCGCGGCACCGCCCGCCTCGTCGAGCAAGCGCCCGAGGCTCGCGAGCTCCGTCGCGTCGCCCACCGGCGTGCCGGTCGCGTGGCACTCGACGTAGCTGACGGTCGCAGGCGAGACGCCGGCCCGCGCGTACGCCTGGCGCATCGCGCGGAGCTGACCGTCCTCGCTCGGCGCGAGCAGCCCACGCCCGCGCCCGTCGTTCGAGAGCCCGATGCCGCGGATGACGCCGAGGATGCGATCCCCGTCGCGCACCGCGTCCGCGAGCCGGCGCAGCACGACCACCGCGCAGCCCTCGCCGGGTACGAGCCCGTCGGCGTCGGCGTGGAAGGGACGGCTGCGGCCGCTCTTGCTCATCGCCGAGAGCGCGCAGAAGCCCACGTGGATGAAGAGGTCGTCGGCGCGCGAGACGGCGCCGGCGAGCATCCAGTCGGCCTCGCCGCTCGCGAGCGCATCGCACGCGTGCGCGATCGCGTAGAGCGAGCTCGCGCACGCGGCGTCGAGGCAGAAGCGCGGCCCCTCGAGGCCCAGCGCCGATCCCAAGAGGTGCGCGGGCAGGCCCGACATGAACTTGTTGCGCGCGCTCGGGCGCTCGCCGCTCCCGCCGGCGGGCCCGATCCACACGCTCGACGCGAAGCGGCTCATGGCGTCGGTCGGGAACGAGAGGTTGCCGAGGATCGCGCCGGTCCGCGCCGGGTCGATCTTCTTCGTGTCCCGCATCGCCTCGCGGCACACGTGGAGCACCCACTGGAAGAGCGGGTCGAGCGCGCGGACCGAGCGCTCCGAGAGCGCGTCGAAGCCGCGCGGGTCGACGACCCTCTCCCAGTCCGTGACGTAGCCGCCCCGATCGGACCAGGCGCGGTCGCCGGAGGTGTCGCCGATCGCGCCCATCACGCGGCTCTTCGCGATCCCCCAGCGGCCCTCGGCGGCAGGGGTGACCGCGTCGCGTCCCTCGAGCGCCAGGGCCGCCAGCTCGGCCGGATTGCGTGCACCAGGAAGGAGGCATGCCCGCCCGACGATGGCGACGGGCGCAAAGGGGGATTCCGCCATGGGGAGGGCTACCAAACCCGCGATCGGCGTGGACGGCAAGGGTGTTTCGTGAGGGATGACCGATCCGTGACGGTCCGCCGCGCCGCGTCGTGGGAGGCCTGCCGCGCGTGCCGTGGCGCCCCGACCGCGACGGCGTGGTGCGCCGGACCCGGCCGCGAGGCCCGCGGGGCCGCGATCTGGAGCGCGGCGCCTGGGCACGGGCGCTGCTCCGGACAGCGAGCATGACCTCCCGTCCGGCTCGCCTGCTCCTCTCGCTGCTCGTCGCCGTCGTCCCGGCATGCGCGCCGGTCGCGGCTCCGCCGTCCGCCGAGCCCCGGCCGGTGCCGGTCTCGTCCGTGCTCACGCCGGAGACGCCCGACGCCGGGGGCGGCGACGCCTCGATCGACGTGCCGCTCGCGCTGCCGTCGGCGGCGGCGGAGGGCGACGAGCGCCCCCACGTGGCGCCCGTGATCGCGCCCGACCTCGACACCGCCACCCTCGCGGCGCCCACGCTGGCGCTCGCACGCGAGAGCGAGGAAGACCCCGCCCGCCTCCTCGCGCTGGGTCTTCCCGCGCTGAGCGCCGACGGGCGTCGCGTGCTCTCGCTCTTCGAGCAAGAAGAGGGGCCGGTCGAGCTGGAGATCGCCGACGCGGCCACGGGCCGAGTCATCCGACGCTCGCCGTACCCGCAGCAGTGGGAGCCGACGGCGGACGGCGACGTCGCGCCTCGCATCGACGCGGGCGCGCGGCGCCGGACCGATCGCATGATCGCGCGGGAGGGATTCCGGACGCTCGCTGCGGTGCCGCTCGTCGCGCTCGACGACGACGACGATGCCCGGCCGACGCTCTTCGCGGCGGGCGACGTGCGGGTCCGCGCGAGCACTTCCATCGACGACGTCGACGGAAGCCTTCTCGAGATCTCGATCGAGGTGGGGGACGCGCGCCTCGCGCTGCGCGAGACGGGGGCCGACCACCTCGAGCGCGTGACGATCGCGCCCGATCGCTCGTTCGTCGTCCTCGACGAGAGCTTCTGCGCCTGCGAGTGCGCGTGGTGGTCGCGCGTCGTGCCGATTCCGGCGGCGCCTTCGCGCTGATCGAGCCACGCCCGAAGATGGTCGCCTCGCGCGAGGAGGGTGCGAGCCGGGGGAGGCGCGCGGGGCGTGCCCGGCGCATCGGGCGCTTGAGGGTGTGATCCGCACCAGTTGGTGAAGTCTTGCGTCGTGACTGCTGCGCAGAACGGTCGAGGCTCCTCGCATGTCGCGTCGCGAGACTGGCCTTCAGGCGTCGCCGAGCCCGAGGACGCAGCGCAGCGGCCGACCGGCCGTGAGCAGCGACCGCAGGGTGAGGTGGCGAGCGTCCGAGCTTGCTCGGACGCGGCATCAAGGCCGGGATCGCGGCGCGTGCTCGCTGACCAACCATCCGCGATCACACCCGGCGCTTGACCTATCACGCGATAGGTTCATGATGCGGGCGTCATGGAGTGGCTGCGAACGACCCCGATCGGCTGGCTCACCCTCGCCGTCCTCGGGATCCTCACTCTCGTCACCGCGTTCTCGATCGCCGTCGGCTACGCGTGGGAGCGCATGGCCCAGCGCGCGGGGCGCACCATCTCGGCGATGCCGCTGAAGCGGGGCCAGCGGACGCACGAGATCCTCGGGACGGTCCTCTTCCACGCGGTCTTCGTCCCGCCCCTCGCGTACGCGCTCCACACGGGCCTGATCCGCTTCTCGGATGGATGGCTGGCGAACCTGCTCGGCTTCGCGGTCCCCTGGTACGGGTTCGTCGCGCTCTACTACGCGCTGCATCGCTCGATGCATGCGCGGCGCCTCTTCTGGATGCACCGCTGGCACCACGACTCGGTCGTCACGACGCCGGTCACCGGCTTCTCGATGCATCCGATCGAGGCCGCGGGCTGGACGCTCGCGATGCTCGTGCCCTCGATCGTGCTCGCGCGCTTCCAGCTCCTCGGCGTCGGCGGATGGCTCGTGTATCTCGGATCGCTCTGGTTCGGGAACATCGTCGGTCACGCGAACGCCGAGCTCTGGCCTTGGCGCTCGGAGCCGTGGATGACGACGAGCGTGAACCCGATCTCGTACCACTCGCTCCACCACCTCCGCTTCGACGGCCACTACGGCTTCGGCAACGCGCTCTTCGATCGGCTCTTCGGCACCGAGTTCCCCGACTGGCTCGCGATCCACGATCGCGTCCGCACCGGAAAGCCGCTCACATCTCCGCGGGAGAAGATGCCGGATCGAGCAGCGAGCTGAGCTCTTCGGGCGCGAGCGATTCGGCGGCCCAGCCCTCGCGGCTCGCCCGCGCCGACAGGGCGACGAGCGCTCGGTTCCACGGGGTGGGAACGTCGTGGGCCGCCCCGAGACGGACGATCTCGCCGTTCAAGAGGTCGGTCTCGAGCGGCACGCCACGCGCGAGGCTCTGCCACGTCGAGCCGCCGCTCCGCGGGACGGCCTCGCGCACCTCCGCGAAACGCGCGTAGATCTCCGACGCGCTCGCGTGCGCGATGCCCGCCGCGCGTAGACACGCCTCGGCCTCTTCCGTCAGCCGCCGCAGCCAGTCCTCGCCGCGCAGCGCAGCGCGGCCGCCGAGCGCTTCGAGCGCGTTTCCGAGGTTCGTGAGCAGCTTTCCGTACTTCCGGCGCGCGATGTCGTCCACGGCGCGCGCGTCCCAGCCCGCCCCCCGCAGATCGTCCGCCATCTGGCGCGCCACGTCGTCTTGCCCCGCGGGCCAGGGCCCGAGATCGAGCCCCCCGAAGGGCGCGCGCGCGTGGAGCGTGACCGTGCCCGGTGTGAGGTGCGAGAGCGGTGCGAACACGAGCATGCCGATCACCGATCGGCGCGCCCCCGCTCCGGCCCCTTCCGTCCGCGGGCGGAGCCCGCTCCGGTCCGGGGCCTCCGGGGCGAGCACTCCTTGTCGCGCACCCGCGCGAATCGCTCGCTCGCCGCGCGCTCGTTCGCCACGCCGTTCTGGGCGCAGACGATCGGCCCTTGCCACTCGGACAACGCCTCGAGCACGGCGCTCGTGTCCTGGGACTTGGTGGCGATCACGATCGCGTCGAGCTCCGAGAGCGCGAGTGCCCGGGCATCCGCGAGCACCGGCGCGTGCACGACGCACGTCTCGTCGGGCGTGACGAGCTCGAGCCCACGCTCGCGAAGCGCGTCGAGGTGCGCGCCTCGCGCGACGAGCGTCACGGCGTGACCCGCCCGGGCGAGCGTGCCGCCGAGGGCGCCTCCCACCGCGCCCGCACCGACGATCGCGTATCGGGTCACCGCGACGACCATGGTCCGCGGCCGGGTGCCGAGCTACCGTGTTTCGCGTGGCGCGCTTCGTCGTCGTGACGGGAACGGACACGGGCGTCGGCAAGACCTTCGTCACCGAGGCCCTCGCGCGCGCGCTCGCCCGCGAGCGACGCACGGTCGCGATCAAGCCTTTCGAGTCGGGCGCGAGCGAAGGCCAGAGCGACGCCGCGCGCCTCGCCGACGCCGCCGGGCAGACCGCGCCGCGCGAGGCCCTGGTGCGCCTCCGGGATCCGCTCGCACCGGCGATGGCCGCCGACCGCGAAGGGCGCACCCTCGACTTCGACGGGGTCGTCCGCCGCATCCTCGCCTACGGAGACGGGGCCGAGGTCGTGCTCGTGGAGGGCGCCGGCGGCGTGCTCTCGCCGCTCACGTGGGAGCACGACGTGCGCGCGCTCGCGCGAGCGCTCGAGGCGCGTGTCGTCCTGGTGGCCGCCGATCGCCTCGGCACCTTGAGCGCGACGCACGCGGCGTACGAGGTGCTCGCACACGAAGGGCTCGCGCCCCACGCGATCGTGCTCTCGGCGCCTGCCCACCCCGATCCATCGAGCGGCGCGAACGCGGCCGCGCTGCGGCGCCGGCTACCGGGCTCGGCGCCCACGCCGGTCACCGTGGGACGTACGACCTCGGAGCAGGCCGCGCGACAACTCACAGCGCTCTTGCCCGTGCTGGTGTGACGCGCGCGCGTTGCGGTAGACCGTGGCCATGACGTCGCGCGCGCTCACGCAAGTTGGTTCGTTCGCCTTCCTCGTCCTCGCGGTGGCCGGCTGCGGAGGCAGCACCGCCGCGACCGACGCGGCGGCCGTGGACGCAGCGAGCGTCGACGCCGCAAGCGCTCCCGACGCGGCCCTCACCGACGATGCCGCCGCCGTGGACGCAGGGGGCACACCGGACACCGGTACGACCGCCGATGCGGCGGTGGCGGGCGATGCGGGCCCCGTCGACCAGTGCACCGGCACGGCCGACATGGCCGTCCTCGCCGCCGGCACGGTGGACGGTGTCGTCGGTGACTGCGCGACGGCGAACTTCGGCCAGGAGCCCGCGACGCGCGACTGCATCCGGAGCATGAGCGGCCTCACGAGCGGATGCGCCGACTGCTTCGACGGCACCGTGCGCTGCGTCACCGCGCACTGTATCGCCCCATGCGCGGCGGATCCGCAGTCCGTCGCGTGCATGGCCTGCCGCGCGGAGAACTGCGACCCGGCCTTCCAGGCCTGCTCCGGCATCGCGCCCTGACCG
>JBGALT010000079.1:0-34325 GCA_044223665.1 Sandaracinaceae bacterium
CGGGAGGTTGCCGCCCGTCGACGAGCACGGCGGCGATGCCCTCGCTGGTGAGCAGACGCGCGAACAGGCGATCGTCCTGCCCGTCGAGCGCGGCCGAGAGCTCGGCCACGTCGGGCTCCGTCACGAAGGTCGAGCCCTCCGGATGCAGGCGCAAGAGGTCCGATGCGCCCAGGACCAGCACGCGCCCCTGGTTCTCCAGCTGGTGCTCGAGGTCACCGACGCCCGGCACCGGGCGGTGGGCCCAGGACAGCGCCCCGATCGTGAGCGCGACGCCGAGCGCCACCATCATCACGATTCGGCCGAGCGTCATGGCGCGACCGTGTAGCGCGGATGGCTCCCGTGCGCGAGAGTCGGCCTCGCACGAGCCCATGGCCCAGAAGCGACATCGAGAGAAGCATCGAGGCGAGGTCGGCGGCTGGCTCCGCGCCGCGGTGCTGGGCGCGAACGACGGAATCGTGTCGACCGCGAGCCTCGTCCTCGGGGTCGCGGCCGCCGACGCGTCGAGCGGCGCCGCGGTCACGGCCGGCCTCGCGGGCCTCGTGGGCGGCGCGCTCTCGATGGCGGCCGGCGAGTACGTCTCGGTCAGCTCGCAGCGGGACGTCGAGCAGGCCGATCTCGAGATCGAGCGGCGCGAGCTGGCGGCCGATCCCGAGGCCGAGCTGAAGGAGCTCACCGGCTTCTACGTGCAGAAGGGCCTCGACGCGGCGCTCGCCCGCGAGGTCGCCGAACAGCTGACGGAGAAGGGCGACGCGCTCGCCATCCATGCGCGCGAGGAGCTCGGGATCGATCCCGACGATCTCGCGCGACCCGTGCAGGCGGCCGTCACCTCGGCGCTGGCGTTCTCGGTGGGCGCCGCGCTGCCGCTCGCGGCCATCGCGCTGACGCCGCTCGCCGTTCGCATCCCGATCACGCTGGCCGCAGCGCTCGTGACCCTCGGCGTCCTCGGAGGTTGGAGCGCCCGGCTCGGCGGCGCGCCGGTGGGGCGCGCGGTCCTGCGCGTGGTGATCGGCGGCGCGCTCGCGATGGCCATCACCACGGCCATCGGCGCGCTGGTCGGCGTCGCGCCGTGAGGATGCACGGACTGCGGGTGTGATCCAGTGCGGTGGTGAAGTCTTGCAACGGGGCGGCTGCGCAGAACGGTCGAGGCCCGCTGCATGTCGCGTCGTGAGGCCGGCCTTCAGGCGTCGCCTGGCGGCGGGGCCTATAGCCAATTGGCTATAGGCCTCGCCTTCCCGAGGACGCAGCGCAGCGGCCGACTGGCCGTGAGCAGCGCCCAGAGGGGGAGGTGGCGAGCGTCCGAGCTTGCTCGGACGCGGCATCAAGGCCGGGATCGCGGCGCGTCGCCGCTGAGCACCGCGCCGATCACACCCACGGACTGCTCACGGATTGACGCGTCGCGTCGGTTGATCTTGGCTGGATCGGTGCTGCACGCGCGGTAGAAACCCGCGCTCGAACCCCTGGAGGCACACGTGATCATCGGCGTTCCCACGGAGATCAAGACCCGCGAGTACCGCGTCGGCATCAACCCTGGCGGCGTCCTCGCGCTCACGAAGGCGGGCCACGAGGTCCGCATCCAGAAGGGCGCCGGGCTCGGCGCCGGCATCTCGGACGCCGACTTCGTCGCCGCGGGCGCGAAGATCGTCCCCACCGCGGCCGACGCGTGGGGCGCCGAGATGGTCATGAAGGTGAAGGAGCCGCTGCCGCAGGAGTACGCGTTCTTCCGCGCCGGCCAGATCATCTACACGTACCTCCACCTCGCGCCGCTGCCCGAGCTCACGGGCGAGCTGATGAAGAAGAAGGTTCGCGCGATCGCGTACGAGACCGTCCAGCTCCCCGACGGGTCGCTCCCGCTGCTGCGCCCGATGAGCGAGGTCGCCGGTCGCATGGCGACGCAGGTCGGCGCGACCAGCCTCGAGAAGGAGCGCGGCGGCAAGGGCCTGCTCCTCGGCGGCGTTCCCGGCACGCGCCGCGGCAAGGTGGTCATCCTCGGCGGCGGCGTCGTCGGCTCGCACTCGGCGCGCATCGCCATCGGCATGGGCGCCCAGGTGACGATCCTCGACGTCGACGGCAACCGCATGAGCTACCTCGAGGACATCTACGGCGCCTCGGTCGAGACGCTCTACTCGAACCCCGTGAACATCGCGCGCGCCGTGCGCGAGGCCGACCTCGTGATCGGCGCCGTCCTCGGGGCGGGCGCGCGCGCGCCGAAGCTCGTCGACGAGGACATGATCAAGAGCATGCAGCCCGGCAGCGTCGTCGTGGACGTCGCGGTCGATCAGGGCGGATGCATCGCGACGTGCAAGCCCACGACGCACGACCACCCGACCTTCGAGCTCCACGGCGTGGTGCACTACTGCGTGCCGAACATGCCGGGCGCCGTGTCGCAGACGAGCACGTTCGCGCTGACGAACGTCACCCTCCGCTACGCCGAGATGATCGCCAACCTCGGCGTCGAGAAGGCCGTCAAGAGCAACGCCGCGCTCGCGCTCGGCGTCAACGTGTGGGACGGCGCGTGCACGTATCGCGCGGTCGCCGAGGGCGTGAACGTGGAGTACACGCCGCTCGACAAGCTGGTCTGACGGCGTCGATCGAGTTGGTCGAGGGAACCGAGACCAACCTGATCAGGGCTGGCTGCCGATCGCGTCGCCGAGCATGGCCCCGATCGCGTCGAACGCGCCCCCGTAGTCGGTGTTGCAGATCGACTGAACGCTCACCCGCGCGCCCACCTGGTCCAGCTCGCTCGCCACGCGGGTGAGCCGGATCGCCGGATAGGCGACGCCGCGTCCGCCCGGGGACACGCACGCAGGCAGGATGCGGGATGGTGTCACCGGGTCGATCTGCTCGACCATGTTGGGGTGGGCGAGGATCTGGTCGGGCGGATTCCCCGCGACCTCCGGGGGCACGCCGCCGACGACCGCGTACGCCAGCTGTCCGGCGCTCGCGCGCAGGCCGAGGAAGCCCTCCGCGTATCGGCTGATCGGCGTCAGCTGCGACGCGTACGTGTGGCAGCGCAGGTTCAGGTCGGTCGAGTCCGTGCGCGAGAAGATCTCGTAGTTCATCGTCGAGCAGTCGTCCTCGTCGGTGACGAGCACGATCCCGAGCACCGAGGCCGGGCGGAGGAAGCCGCCGTTGGTCGCAGGATCGTTGCCGTGGCCGTACGTCGATGCGGTGAAGACCGGTGGCACGTAGCCGGGGCGCGTCCAGCTCGCGCTCCCGCGGCCGGGATCGAGCGAGATCGCCTTGAGCGAGGCCTCGAGGCTCATCTCGAAGCCGCAGCCGTTGGTCCCGAGCGTCGCCACGCAGCCCACGTCGCGCGCGAACATCCCGGGCGTCACCGCGCCGCCCGAGTCGAAGTCGAAGACGTGGTCCGGATACGTCGCGGTGTAGTCCGACGCGCAGCCGCCGGGAGGGAAGCGCGCCTGCGTCTGCATGAGCCCGTCGTCGCCGAGCCCCGGATGACACGAGGTGATGCCGCTGATGGAGCCGAGGCCCATGTCGGTGTCGATGATCCCGATGTGGAGCGAGCTCGGGGCGGGGAAGTCGGGAGTGCCGTCGAGGTTCGTGTCGCCGGTCGTGATCTGGGTGACGAAACGAGGCAGCGCCGAGACGAGCGAGGCCTGCTCCTCGGTCATCGAGTTGGAGTTGTCGACGAGCAGGAGGATGTCGAGCTGGCCCGTGTACGGCGGAGGCTCGACCCAGGCGTCGGCCCCCGCGTCTCGGCCCGGGCCCGTGTCCCGCATGCCCGCGTCCGACGAAGGGCCGGCGTCGACTCCGGGCGCCACGCAGGCCGACGAGACGCAGGCTCCGCCACCCGGGCAGTCCGTGTCGGTGAGGCACTCGACGCAGCGCCCGAGCGCGGGGCTGCACACCAGGCCCGGGCACTCGCGCGACGAGGTGCAGTGCGTGATGGCCACGCACTGGTGGGCGGTGCAGATGCGATCGGCGGAGAGACAGTCGGGATCGGCCAGACACTCGACGCACGTGTGCGCGGCGGTGTCGCAGACCAGCCCGGCCGCCGTGCACTCGCGCGACGAGTCGCACGAGGCGGGAGCGGTGACCGCTCCCGGGCATCCCGAGAGCGAGAGGCTCCCGAGCGAGAGCGTCAGAACGAGCGCGCGACGAACGACCCACCCCGGTGCGTGCATGGGCCGACGATCGCGCGAGTCCGCGCGCGCCGCAACGGTGCTCCCTCCACGCTGCTCCGAGAAGACGCGGGCCGCCGATGAGGCCGGCGCGATGCGACCGGCGCGATGCGACCGGCGCGATGCGGCCGGCGCGATGCGGAGCGCGTCAGTAGGTGAGGCCGAGGCCGATGTCGATGCGCCACTGCCGGTCGATCGACAGGCGCGGTGCCGTATCGCCCGGGTTGGCGTTGCCCACGAGGCCGTTGCTGCCGATGTCGGTCGGCGGGATCAGGTCGCCCGAGAACATCCCCGTGAGCGTGAAGGCCTCGTAGCGCGCCTGCAGGCCGACGAACGCACGCGGGCGCAGCGTCCGGATGCTGGCGAAGACGGCGTTGTTGTTGAAGTCGTTGGGGCTGCCGCCGCAGGTCGTCGGGCCGGTGGTCGGCGGGTTCGGGTCGGGGATGCAGCTCGCGAACGCGTTCGTTCCCGGGGTCAGATCGACCAGCTCGCTGTCCGACCAGGTCCAGGCGACGCCGCCGCCGGTGATGGGGGTCAGCTCGAAGGCGTCGCCGATGATGATGCCGTTCGAGATCGTCACGTCGGCCATCGCCACGGTCGCGTTGAACTCCTGGTCGCCCACGAGCGTCTGCACGGAACCGCGGAAGGCGATGTCGGGCACCACCCAGTCGTGGGACAGCCAGCCCTCGAGGATCGACCAGCGGATCTCCAGGCCGAGCGCCCAGTAGCTCGTGTTGACGAGGTAGCCGATGTTCGTGCCGAGCTCGAAGCCGAAGGGGAACGCCTTGCGGATGGTCACGCGCGTGAACGCGAGGGCGCCGTCGACCTGACGGTTCTCGTCCCCCATCAACGTCTGGCCCTCGGTGCCCCGATGCCAGAAGCGCGAGCTCGCGCTGATGCCGGTGATCGAGGTGTCGAGGCCGACGTAGAAGGAGCTCGGCCCGCGGGTGGTCGCCGGCGTGAGCGTCGGCGGGATGAGCGCGCCGGTGAACTCCGTGATCAGCTGCCGCCACTCGCCGTTGTCGGCGCACGCCATCGTGCTCGCCGCGTCGACGTCGCATCCGGGGGTGCCGGGCGAGATCGAGAGGCGCGAGAGCGCGAGGTCCATGCGCTGCGCGCTGGCCGTTGCCGGGAGCAGCAGCGTCGGGGACGCCAACCCCGCGGCGAGCACGAGAGCGGCACGCACCGCTGCGGCCCAGGAACGAGGTGCGACGGCCCGAGGAAAAGCCACGCCCGCACGCTATCCTTCCGTCCGCCCGGGCGTCAAGACGCACCACCTCCCCGCCGGCGGTCGACGGGCTGCGCTTGACCGCCTGCCCCCCCGCCGCTACCTTCCGCGCCCTTCATTTCTCCCCGGCGTCCGCCGGGAGCATCCCGAGGAAGTCTCGATGGTCACGATCCGGTTCGCGCGCTTCGGCACCAAGAAGCAGCCCTACTACCACTTCGTCGTCACGCACTCCGAGAACCCGCGCGACGGTAAGTTCCTCGAGCAGATCGGGACCTACGACCCGAGCAAGCCGATCAACACGGTCAAGCTCGACCAGGCCCGCTTCGAGCACTGGGTCGGCGTCGGCGCGCAGCCCTCGACGCGCGTGCGCCACGTCGTCAACGAGATGAAGCGCGCGGCCGCCAAGGCCTGAGCGCCTCGGCCCGGAGATCGAACATGGCCGACGAACGCGCAGGCGCGCGCAGCACGACCGAGGGTGTGGCCGAGCTCGAAGAGCTGGTCCGCTACGTCTCGCGTGCGCTGGTGGACGAGCCGGACGACGTCAGCGTGCAGACCGTCGAGGACGATCGCGCCGTCGTGATCGAGCTGACGGTGGCCGAGGACGATCTCGGCAAGGTGATCGGCAAGGACGGCCGCACGGCCCGCGCCATCCGCACGGTGCTGGCGGCGAGCTCGGCGCGCCTCAAGAAGCGCGCGGTGCTCGAGATCCTCGAGTAGTCGAGCCCGCGCGGTGAGCGCCGCGGCGGAATGGGTCGCGCTGGGGCGGGTCGGGCGACCGCACGGCATCCGGGGGGAGCTGCGCGTCACCGCCTATCACCCGTCCTCGAGCCTGCTCGTCGAGACGAAGACGCTGCACGTGGGCGGCAAGCTCATGCGCGTCGTCGCGGCGCGGGTCTCGGGCGACGTCGTGCTCCTCGCGCTCGAGGGCGTGACGACGCGGGAGGCGGCCGACGCGCTCAAAGGCTGCGAGGTCGGGCTGCCGCGGAGCGCGCTTCCTCCGCCGGCCGAGGACGAGCTGTACCTGAGCGATCTCGTCGGCTGCGCCTGCTTCGAGGGCGAGCACGCGCTGGGACGCGTGACGGGCGTCGCGACGTACCCGGCCTCGTCGTGCCTGATCGTCGAGGGCGATGCGGGCGCACGCGAGATCCCGGCGATGGCGCCCTATCTCGTGGGGGTGGACCTGGCGGCGCGGCGCATCGAGATCGCGCACGCCGAGGACTTCGCTCCCGAAGCGCCGCGCGCGAAGAGGGATGCGTGACGGAGGGCGCGACGCTCCCGCCCTTGCGCTTCCACCTGGTCTCGGTGCTGCCCGAGATCTTCGACTCGTTCGTCTCGACGGGCATCGTCGGCAAGGCGGTCGAGAAGGGGCTCGTGTCGATCGAGCGCCTCGCCCTGCGCGACTTCGCCCACAACAAGCACAAGACCGTCGACGACACGCCCTACGGCGGCGGCAGCGGCATGGTCATGATGCCGGGGCCGATCGTGGAAGCGATGGAGGCGGCCGAGGCCACCGAGCTCGCGCGCGGCGGTGGGCGCCCGCTGCGGATCCTGCTGACGCCCCAGGGCGAGCCGTTCTCCCAGGCCCGGGCGCGCGATCTGGCGGGCCGCGGCGCGCTCACGCTGGTGTCCGGTCGCTACGAGGGGATCGACGAGCGCGCCTGCACGCGCGCCGATCTGGAGATCTCGCTCGGCGACTTCGTGCTGATGGGCGGCGAGGTGGGCGCGATGGCGATCGTCGAGGCGACGGCGCGGCTGGTGCCCGGCGTGCTCGGCAACGCCACCTCCGTGGAAGAGGAGTCGCACGCGGCGGGGCTGCTCGAGTATCCCCACTTCACGCGGCCCGCGGAGTTCCGCGGCGAGGGGATTCCCGAGGCCCTGCTCTCCGGCCACCACGCGCAGATCGCGAAGTGGCGGCGCGAGCAGGCGATCGTCCGCACGGCACGCAAGCGACCCGACCTCCTCGCGGCTGCCGCGCTGAGCGAGGCCGAGCGCGCGTTGGCCGAGAAGGCGCGCGGCTCGTGAGCGCCCCGGTCTACGCCGCGCTCGTGCACCATCCCGTGCGCAACCGCGAGGGCGCGGTGATCACGAGCGCGATCACGAACGTCGACGTCCACGACATCGCACGCTCGGCGCGGACCTACGGCCTGGCCGGCTACTTCGTCGTCTCGCCCATCGCCGCGCAGCGCGTCCTCGTGGATCGGATCCTCGATCACTGGAAGAACGGCGCCGGTGCGCGGCGCGTGCCGGAGCGAAGCGACGCGCTCAGCCGATGCCATCCCGTCGCGTCGATCGAGGAGGCCGTCGGCGCGATCACTCGCGCGACGTCGGCTGCGCCCTCGATCGTGGTCACGGAGGCGCGTCCCGAGCTCGCGAGCCGCGCGATCACGTTCTCGGCGGCCCGCAGCGCGCTCGCCCGCGCCGAGAGGCCCTCGCTCGTGTTGTTCGGCACGGCGCACGGGCTGCACCCCGACGTGATCGAGCGCGCCGACGTCGTGCTCGAGCCGATCCAGGGCGCCTCGCCCTACAACCACCTCTCGGTGCGCGCAGCGGCGGCGATCACCTTCGATCGTCTGTTCGGCGACCGCTGAGGCCGCTGGCGCGCGTGTGCGCCGACGCCGAGCCGCCGCGGCTCAGGCCGCGTGGGCGTGGAGCTCTTCGAGCAGGGCGCGTACGTCGCTCACGTGCTTGCTCATCGAGAGCTCGTGGTGGAACGCGCCGCGGACCACGCCCTCGCGGTCGACGACGTAGGTGACGCGCCACGCGCCGAGGCCGAGCGGTCGCGCCACGCCCCACTCCTTGGCCAGCGCGAAGCGCGGATCGGCGACGAGCGAGAAGGGAAGGTGGTGCCGGTCGGCGAAGCGCACGTGGCTCGCGTCGTCGTCCATGCTGACGCCGACGATGGTCGCGCCCATCCCGGCGAGTGACTCGAACGCGTCGCGGAACATGCACGCCTCGCGGGTGCAGCCGGGCGTGAAGTCCTTCGGGTAGAAGTAGACGACCATCGGGCCCCTCCCGAGGATCTCGGCGGACCGGACCGGCAGGCCTTTGTGATCGACGGCGTCGAGGCTGGGGGCGCGGCTTCCCACGGCGAGCATGCCCTTGTGCTACCTCCGAGGTCCGTTCCGGTCGAATCCCGACGTGCGAATTGCGTCCGCTGGGACGCACACTGGCGACACAGACCGCGCACGGCGCGGCGCCGCGCGCGATAGAGCGACGTGGCCAGCCTCGATTGACCATGGCGCCCTGCCGTGGTACCAGCCCCGCCCTTTCGCCGAAGGCCCCGTCCCGGCGACCGAGCAAGACCATGTCGAACACCGTCCCGCAGATTGCTGCCCTCGAAGCCGCGCAGAAGCGCACCCTCCCGAACTTCCGCCCGGGCGACCAGGTGAAGGTCCACTACCGCATCCGCGAGGGCGAGAAGGAGCGCGTGCAGGTGTTCCAGGGTGTCGTCATCCGCCACGCGCGGGGCGGCCTCGGCGCGACCTTCACCGTCCGCAAGGTCAGCTTCGGCGTCGGCGTCGAGCGCGTGTTCCCCCAGCACTCGCCCCGCATCGAGCGCCTCGAGGTGGTCTCGCGTGGCGACATCCGCCGCGCCCGCCTGTTCTACCTCCGCGAGCTCGAGGGCAAGGCCGCCCGCCTTCGCCAGAGCCGCGCCACGGACGCCGAGGGCCAGACGGCCGAGGCGCCCGCGCCCGCCAGCGCCTGAGTCCCGCGTACCGCGCCGCGGGCGCCCACGAGGCTGCCCGTGGGCCACGAGGCGGCCCGTGGGCCACGAGGCTGCCCGTCGGCCGCGGGTCGTCGCACGGATCAGTCGACGATCTCGAGCCGGGCCTCGTCGAACTCGTTCGTCCCCGGACGGTGGACCCAGAGGCGCTCGCCCACGGCGACGCCCTTCTCGACGCTGACCACGACGAACGCGCAGGGCCACATCAGCTGCTCGCCCTGGGCGAACGTGGCGGCGTCCTCGGCGCTGAAGTAGTCGCCGCGCTTGCCGGGCTGCGCCGCGTCGCAGTGGGAGTGGTAGATGACCTTCACCGGTCGCCCCGCCGCCGCGCCGCGCTCGAGAGCCTTTCCCGCCTTCAGCTCGTTCATCTTGAAGTACGTCCGCGAGGTCCGCGGGAAGCGCTCGGGGTCGAGCGCGTGGTAGCGGTCCGCCTCGTTCACCGCGCGCTCGGTCGCGTCCACGAGTGCCGCCTCGGCGGCTGGCCCCGACAAGAACCCGCAGCACTCGCTCGGATACGTCTCGACCGCGTGGGCGCGCACGGCCTCGATGACGGCACGTCGGACGTGGATGGGGCCAGCGATCCAAGGCGTCTCGCTCATGTCCTCGGTCTCTCCCAGCGCAGCGGCTCGAAGTAGCGATCGCCGCGATCGCAGGCGATGGTGACGATGCAGCCGCGGCGGATGCGACGCGCGATCCGCACGGCCGCCCACACGTTGGCCCCGGTGGAGTGGCCGACGTGCAGCCCCTCCTCTTCGAGCACGCGCTCGGCCATGTCCCAGCCTTCCTCGGTGCCGACCGGCATCCGCTCGTCGGGGACGCCCTCGTCGAAGATCGCCGGGACGATGGACGAGGGCAGGTGCTTGAGCCCCTCGAGGCCGTGCATGGCGTCGGCGGGCTCGGCGGCGACGCAGTGGATGCGACGGCCGAGCGCAGCGCTCGCCTCGTGCAGGCGCCGGGAGGTCCCCATGCACGTCCCGGTCGTCCCGAGGCCGGCGACGAAGTGCGTGATGCGGTCGCCCACCTGCTCGAGGATCTCGCGCCCGGTGCCGTGGTAGTGCGCGAGCGGGTTGTTCGGGTTCGAGTACTGGTCGGGGTAGTAGAAGCGCTCCGGCTCCTTCTCCACCAGCTCGCGCACCAGGCGAATCGCGCCGTCCGACCCCTCCATCGGATCCGAGTAGACCAGCTCGGTGCCGAACGCCTGCGTGATGTCCTTGCGCGCCTGCGAGACGTTCGAGGGCATCACCAGCATGACGCGCACGCCGAGGGCCGCTCCGTAGAGGGAGTAGGCGACGCCCGTGTTGCCGCTCGTCGAGTCGACGAGGATCTTCTGGCGGGTGAGCGCGCCGCTCCGGAGCGCCTCCTGGATCATCCGGAGCGCCGGTCGATCCTTCACCGAGCCGCCCGGGTTCTGGTACTCGAGCTTGAGGTAGAGCTCGACGTCGGGGCACTCGGCGGCCTGGAGGTGGCGCAGGCGCACGAGCGGCGTCTCGCCGACGGCCTCCGAGATCCTCTCGAGCGAGCGGCTACGGGCGATCATCCTCGATCCACGAGGGCAGGCACGTGCGCGACGGGGCGCGCGCTCGCCCCGGCGACGGTCGCGAGCCGCTGGGTCGCCGCGAGCGAGCCGAGCAGGAACGCGGCCGCCTCTTCGAGGTCGGGCGCGCCGGCGACCCGGGTGACCTCGGACGCGTCCGCGACGTCGAGCGGGTCGCCCGTCTCTTCGTCGAGGCTCACTCCGGCGCGCTCGACGTACGCCAGGGCCACCGCCAACGCGCGCGGATCGCCGCCGCCCGCCCGCACGCGCGCGGCCTCGAGCCGCTGCTGCCCGACGGTGCCGATCTCGGCGAGCACGTACTGGCGCGCGAAGCGGAGGCTCATCGCCCGCCGGCGATGGCAGGCACGATCTGGATCGAGTCGCCCGCCTTCAGCTTGGTGTCGAGCCCGTCGAGGAAGCGGATGTCCTCCTCCTCGTTGAGGAAGACGTTCACGAACCGGCGGACGCCCTTCTCGTCGCAGATGCGGTCCTTGATGCCCGCGTAGTTGCGCTCGAGGTCGTCGATCGCGGCGCGCACCGTCTCGCCCTGGGCCTCGACCTCGTCGAGCCCCTTGGTGAACGTGCGGAGCGGGGTGGGGATGCGAACCTTGATGGCCATCGGGGATCTCCTGTCGAGCGAGTCGGAACGGTGCGGCAGGCGCCGCGGAGTCGGCGGAGGTGGGGTCAGGCGCAGCTCGGCGCGAAGTAGCGGGTCTCGTCGATCGCGTGGATGCTCGCATGCGCGCCGCAGAGGGGACAGTCTCGACGCGGCCGCACGTGCGCTCGGCCCAGCGTGCCGCGCAGTGCATCGTGATGGTGGAGCGTCCCCGGGGCGCCGCGGTCGCCGGCGAGCGCCCGCAGCGCGAGCGCCGCGGCGAGCGCGCCCACCACGCCGACCACCGGGCCCACGACACCGGCCGTCGCGCAGGTCTCGACCCGGTCGCGAGGGAGGTCCTCGAAGACGCAGCGAAGGCACGCCGCGCCGGGAGCCGAGGCGAAGGCCCACCCGGCCCAGCGCACGACGCCGGCCTGCACGATCGCCCGCTCGGTCAGGCGCGCCGCGTCGGCCGCGAGGAACTTCGTCGCGAGGTTGTCGGCGCCCTCGATGATCAGCGCGTGCTCGCGGGCGAGGCTCGTCGCGCACTCGGGCGTGAAGCGGCCCTCGAGGGCCCGGACCTCGACACGCCGGCCCGATCGCTCGGCCTGCTCGCGCACGCGCTCGCGCGCCACCTCGAGCTTCGGGCGGCCCACGTCGGCGTCGCGGTAGAGGACCTGACGATGCAGGTTCGTCTCGTCGACGACGTCGTCGTCGATGAGCGTGATCGCGACGTCGATCGAGCGCGCGAGGATGGTGAGGACCGGGGAGGCGAGGCCGCCGGCGCCGATCACGAGGACGGGACCCCTCATGGCGGCGTCCCGACGTCGAAGAACTGCCCGAGCGAGAAATAGCGCTCGCCGGTGTCGCCGAGGACCGCCACGACGTTCTGCTCGGGCCCCGCGCTCGCCACGATCTCGCTCGCGACGGCGACCACGGCGCCGGCGCTCGGGCCGACGAGCAGCCCTTGCTCGCGCGCCAGGCGCCGCGCGGTCTGCCAGGCGACGGTGTCCTCCACGCTGCGCATCTCGCTCGCGCCCTCGATCGCGAACGGCGCCGGCGCGAGCCCCGCGATGCGGGTGTCGGTGCGGCACGCGGTGACGCCGATCGTGCGCGTCCCGCGCCCCGCGAGCACGCCCGCCATCGCGCGCAGCGTCGCGCCCGAGCCGACGGGAACGACGAGCACGTCGGCCCTCGCCCGAGCGCGGCGGCGATCTCCTCGGCCGCGCGCGCGGCCGGTGGCGTGCTCCATCGACACCCGCCGCAGGCTTTCCTTCTCGGCCATCTCGTCGGCGGCCGCGCGCGCGCCCTCCATGCCGAGCGCGGCCTCCGTGAGCACGAGGCGCACGCCGAGCGCGCGCAGCAGGCTCCGCTTCTCGAGCGCCATGCCGCGCGGCATCGCGGCGGCGACCTTCACGCCGCGCAGCTTTCCCGCCAGCGCCAGGGCTCCCGCGCTGCTGCCGCTCGAGGCCACCACGACCGTGTCGCCGGCCTGCGCGCCGCTCGCCGCGAGCACCGCGTCGGCCGAGCGGTCCTTCAGCGATCCGCTCGGCAAGAGGTGCTCGCACTTGGCCCAGAGCGCAGCCGTGCCGGGGCTGCGCAGCCGCACGAGCGGCGTGGCCTCCGCGAGGGCGAGGAACGAATCGACGACGGGTGCGCTCATCGAGGCTCGTGCGGCTCCGGGTCGTCTCAGATCACGTACACGTAGCGGTTGGGGGGCTTGCGCCGGAAGCCGAGCGCTTCCCCGCGCTCGCACAGCGACTCGATCGTGACCGCGTCGAAGCAGGCCTCGATCCGCCGCGAGACGTCGGCGAACGCCTCCTCGGCGACGGCGCGGCTCGTCGCGTCGCCCTCGGCGTCCTCCGCCGCCGCGTCCCCTCGGGGCGAGAGCTCGATCGGGCCCTCGAGCGCGCGCACGATGTCGCCCAGGCGGATGTCGGCCGCCGGCTTGGCGAGCTGGTAGCCGCCCCGTGGGCCCCGCCGCGAAGCGACCAGGCCCGCGCGCTTCAGGTCCTGGAAGATCTGCTCGAGGAAGCGCGCCGGGATGGCCTGGCGCTCCGCGATCTCCTTGATCTGGGTGGCCCGGCCGTCGTTGTGGAACGCGATGTCGAAGATCGCGCACACCCCGTAACGGCCTTTGTTGGAGAGCTTCAAGCGGCTTCCTCGGCTCTCTCTATGTTTTCCCGCATCGGCGGTGTCAACAATCTCCTCGCGCCGTTGCCCGGCCGTACCAAGAGAGTGTACTCTCGGTTCCCGACACCCTGGGGGTACGCGCTTGAAGGTCTGCGACGTCTGCGGCGGGCGCTACAAGGACAAGGGGAACCCCCGCGTCTGCCCGTTCGACGGCACGCCGCTCCGCGACCTGCCCGATCCGATGCTCGGCCGCGTCATCGGCGGCAACTACCTCGTGACCCAGAAGATCGGCGCCGGCGGCTTCGGCACCGTGTTCCGGGCGCGCCACGAGGTGCTCGGGCGGGACGTCGCGATCAAGTTCCTGAACCCCGATCTCGCGGTCGACGCCACCAACCGCAGCCGATTCCTGCGCGAGGCCAAGGCGGCCAACCGGATCGACCACGAGCACATCATCGACATCACGGACTACGGCGAGACCGAGGACGGGATGGTCTACCTGGTGATGGAGCTGCTCGAGGGGCGCCCCCTGTCGGCCGAGCTCCAGAAGGGGCCCATCTCGGTCACGCGCGCGATCGACATCGCGATCCAGATCGGCTCGGCGCTCGCGCGCGCGCACGAGCTCGACGTCATCCACCGCGACATCAAGCCCGACAACATCTACCTCGTCGATCAGCAGGGCCGCCGCGACTTCGTGAAGCTCCTCGACTTCGGTCTGGCGCACATGAAGGGCGAGCTGCGCCTGACCGCGACGGGCGCGGTGTTCGGCACGCCCGAGTACATGGCGCCCGAGCAAGCGCGGGGCGCGCCGCTGACGTACGCCGCCGATCTCTACGCGCTCGGTTGCGTCATCTTCCAGATGCTGACGGGGCAGCTGCCTTTCAGCGGGTCGACGCCCGACCTGATCCTGAAGCACATGCGCGAGCCGCCGCCGCTCCCCAGCTCGCGCGCGCGCGGCATCCCGCAAGACGTCGACCAGCTCGTCCACAAGCTGATGGACAAGGACCCCAAGAAGCGTCACCGCGACGCGCACCACTTGGTGGAGGACCTCCGGCGCATCGCCGAGGCGCTGCCGGCGTCCGGCGTCCGCAGCTCCGTCCCGGGCTCGAGGAAGAACGATACGTTGCCCTCGTCCCCGCCGACGCACGGGGAGTCGGCGCCCGCTTCGGGGCTGATTGCGCGACACGACGTGCACCACTCGCTCGGGCCGGCGAACGTGGGCGCGCAGCTCCCGGCGGCCTGGGACGACCGCCTCCGGTTCTTCCGCGAGCTCGCGATGCGCGCGCACCGCAACGACCCGCCGCCGACGCTCCTCGCCGCCATCGACGAGCTGGGGCGTAGGATCGCCGACGCGCGCGCTCTCGAGCGTGATCTCTCGGCGGTCGCGGGCGCGACCAGCGCGCGCGAGCAAGAAATGCGGAACCTCCGGCTGCGGCTCGGGCGCGCGATCGACGAGCTGAGCCGCGACGAGTCGCGCAGCTCGGGCGAGATCGACGACCTGCAGCGCCAGCTCGGCGAGGCGCGCCAGCGTCACGCGCAGACCGAAGCGCCGCTCGCGCGCGCGCTCCAGCTGCTGCGCGGTGGGCGCGGCATCGTCGACACGGAGACGGCGGTCGAGCTGCGCAACGCGGGGCTGCTCGCGGCCGCGTGGCTCGACGCGGCGCAGGCGGTGAGCGCCGCCTCCGATCGGCTCCGGACGCGGGAGCGCGAGCGCGACGACCTGCGCTTCCAGGTCTCGCAGATGAAAGGCCGCCTGGGCGGAATGAACGCCGCCGAGGACGTCGAGCTCGGCGCGATGCGCGCCCAGGGCAGCGACCTCGACCGCCGCTACGGTGCGGTCTCCGACGAGATCGCCCAGCGCGCTGCGGCGATCATGCAACACTTCGCCGGCTTTCCCGAGCTCCGCGAGCTCGTCCGCGACGGGGCCCGCAGCGCTGCGCGTTGAAGCCTCGTCCCGGCCGCCCACGCCGCCACGCCGCACCGCCACGCCGTACCTGGGGGCCCTCGCGAGGTGAATGCGCGTCGGCGCCAGCACGTCTGTGGTACGTTTTTCGGGGGATCACCGCGAACCATCGGGCGGCCGTGCGGCCGCACTCCGGCCATGAAGCTCTCCACGCTCGCCCTCTGCCTGCTCTTGCTCGTCGCGCCCGCGGTGCGGGCCGTCGCGCAGGATCTCAGCGCCGAGGAGTACCAGGCCGCGGTGACCCAGCTCGCGAGCACCGAGGCGACCGAGCGCAGCGCGGCGGCCACGACCCTCGGCCGTCGCGGGCGGGCCCATCGCGCCGAGATCGTCCCAGCCCTCCGGCAGCTGCTGCGGGAGGATCCGCAGTGGGAGGTTCGCGCAGCGGCGGGGCAGGCGCTCGGTCGTCTCGCCGCGCGTGATGCGGTCCCCGATCTCGTGCGCGCGCTGCGCGATCCGGTCGTCGACGTGCGTGTCGTGGCCGCGGCGGCGATCTGGCGGCTCCCCGATCCGGCGGCGGTGCCCGCCCTGGTCGAGCTGCTCGCCGACACCGACCACACGGCGCGCGATCAAGCCGCGCTCGCGCTGGGCGTGATCCGCGACACGCGCGCGACGACGCCGCTCGCCGGCCTGCTCCACGATCCGGACGCGACGGTCCGCCTCGACGTGGTGCGCTCGCTCGGCCGCATCCGCGACCGAGGCGCGCTCGATCCGCTCGAGACGTTCGTGCGCGAGAGCCGCGACGCCGAGGAGCGCGCCGAGGGCATCAACGCCATCGCGGCGCTCGAGGCCCCGGAGCGCATGGACGCGCTCGGGCGACTGCTCGATCACTCCGACCGCGGTGTCCGCCAGCACGCCGCCGAGGCGCTCGGGCAGGTGGGCGACGCGCTCGTGCTGCCCACCTTGCGCCATCGGCTCACCGTCGAGCGGGTGCCGCAGGTGCGGACGGCGATCACGGCGGCGATCGAGGCGGTCGAGGCGCGGGCGGCGACGCCGCCTGCGAGCACCACCGGCGGCTGACGCCCTTCGGGCGCGCCGCTTCCGAGGTGTCCCGCTCAGGCGACGTCGACGACGATCGCGGTGATGTTGTCGCGACCGCCTCGCGTGTTCGCCAGCTCGATGAGGCCCTTCGCCACGATGTCCACCGGGCCCTCGAGCACGTGGCTCAGCTCGTCGTCGACGAGGTAGCCGTGCAGGCCGTCGGAGCAGACGAGGAAGCGATCACCCTCGGTGACCTCGAACGTGCTCGTATCGACCTGCACGTAGTCGCGGCTGCCCACGGCGCGCGTGATGACGTTCTTGTGGGGCGAGCGCGCGGCCTCGGCCTCCGAGATGATCCCTTGCTTGAGCTGCCACGCGACGAGCGTGTGGTCTTCGGTGAGCCGATCGACCTTCGCGCCGCGCACGCGGTAGACGCGGCTGTCGCCGACCTGCGCGACGACGCCCATGCCCTCGCAGAGCAGGAGCGCCGAGAGCGTCGTGCCCATGCCCCGCTGTTCCGGCTCGTTCTCCGCGATGGCGAAGACCATGTAGGTCGCGCCTTGGATCGCCGCTTCCAGTACGCGCGAGAGCCGCCGGAGGGTCTCGGGGCTCCGGTCGCCGGCCGCCACGGCGCTCGCGACCGCACGCTCACGGCGCACCATGGCGATGACGGTGTCGACGGCCTCGCGGCTGGCCACTTCGCCCGCGGCGTGGCCGCCCATGCCGTCGGCGACGACGTACAGGCCGAGATCCTCGTCCATGCCGAACGCGTCCTCGTTGGAGACACGCCGGCGACCGATGTCGGTCATGCCACAGGCAATGCGCTTCACACGAAGACACCCACGTCAGGGAGGTTACTTGCGCGTTGCGTTTCATCGCAAGCGTTGCTCGCGTAGGATGGCGCTTTCGGAGGTCACGCCGTGCGCGCACCGAGCTTCATCGTCTGGGTCGCCGTCTTCTTCGCCCTGGGCGCCTGCAATTCCCCGCAACCGGGCGACGATGCGGGGACCGATGCCGGGGAGAGCGACACCGGGCCGGCGCGGGACGGCGGCAGAGACACCGGCCCGCCCGTCCCCGTTTCCACGGCCCACTGCGACTACGAGCCGATCGCGGCGACCGCGCACGCCGGCGCGATGGTGGTGGACGCACCCCTGTTCGCGGGCGCGGCCGAAGATCACCTGCACGTCCCCCTCGGCGTGACCCTGGGCGCGTACACCTCGCGCTCGGAGGGCTTCGGGAGCGAGGGCTTCATCGATGGACGCCGGACCGAGCTCGCCGGGGCGTTCGCCGCCTCCGTCGGGATCGAGACCTGGCCGCGCGTGCGCGCCATCGCGCTCTCCACGGGCTGCACCGGCACCCCGAGCGAGACGGATGCCTGTGGCGACACGATCCTGCTCCTGAAGGCCGACCTCGGCATCGCGTTCCAGGGCCTCGTGCACAGCCTCGAGGCGCGCCTCGGCCCGGAGTTCGGTGGGCGCGTCGTGATCGCGACGAGCCACTCCCACAGCTCGTTCGCCAATTACACCGGCCACCTCGGGATGCAGGTCGCGTTCGGCTCGTTCCGGCGCTCGGTGTTCGACGCCGTGGTGGACGATCTGGAGCACGTGGCGCGGCAAGCGCTCGCCTCGCGTGCGCCGGCCCGCGTGGGCTTCTCGCACGACGGCGCGTTCGATCTCGACGATCGCGTCCAGCACGATCGGCGAGGCGAGAACGACGCGCTGGCCGGCGGGCCCCGCGACGATCACGACCTCTTCGTCATGCGCGTGGACACCTACGATCCGGGCACCCCGGGCGACCCCGGTACGCCGATCGCGGTCGTCCCGGTCTTCGGCATGCACGGCACCATCCACGGCGGCGACAACGTCTACGTCTCCACCGAGGCGCCCGGCGGCGTCGAGCGCGTGCTCGAGGAGCACTTCGATCACCAGGTCGTCGTGATGCACCTGCAAGGCGCGGGCGGCGACGTCTCGCCCACCGGCACCGGGGGCACGGACTGCCCCGATGGCGCGGTCCTCTGCCACGACTTCATGCGCGAGGAGAGCGTGGGCTTGAATGCGCTCGACGCGATCGTCGCCGCATACGACGCGGCAGGCGCGGACATGATGGAGCACGCGCCCATCGAGATGGTCTCGCGCTCGATCGAGCGGGGCCCCGACTGGACGAACTTCACGGTGCGTGACGGCACGCTCTCGTACGCGCCGTGGGACGGCTTCACGCCGGTCGACCGCAACGTCTACGACGGGAGCGGGCACCTCATCTCGCCCATCGACGAGTTCAACGCTCCGTACGGCGCCGCGCTCTGCGGCGGCGCGAGCTCGGCCCTCACGCCGACGGGCCAGATCCCCGGCACGCGCAGCTGGAACGACTACCCGTATGGGTCGTGCAATCGCATCGAGGGCGTGATGCGCCTGCTCTCGGTCGCGCTCTCGCTGGATCTGGGCCCGGCGGCGCCGGTCTGCGACACCACGCGCACGACCATCAGCGCCTTCCACGTCGGCGACTGGTTCTTCAGCGTGCTCCCGGGCGAGCCTCTGACGCTCTCGGTCGACCGTATGCGCGAGCTCGTGACCGCGGTGCCCGCCGACCACCACATCGTGGTCGGGTACGCGCAGGACAACAACGGCTACATCATGCTCGCCGAGGACTGGCTGCTCGGCGGCTACGAGCAGACGATCACCTTCTGGGGCCCGCTCGACGGCGAGATGCTCCTCGAGCGGACGGCGGACCTCATCCCGCTCCTGATGACCCCGGAGCGCGAGAACCCCGCGGCGGGAGACACGCACGTCGTGGTGGCCTCGCCGCCCGAGGACCACGTCGTGCGGGATCCTTCGCCGATGGCCGGCACCGTGCCCTCGACGCAGCCGGCGTACCTCGCGACGCGCCTCTTGCCGGCGCAGCCGGCGAGCGTGCAGCCCGCCGCGACCGTGCAGCGCTTCGACAGCGCGTTCTTCACCTGGATCGGCGCCGACCCGCTGGACGGGACCCCGCAGGTCACGCTCGAGTATCGGCCGCCGAGCGGCACCTTCGCGCCCGTCACGCGCCGGAGCGGTCGCGTGGTCGAGGATGGCGATTTCCTCGTGTCGTGGACGCCCGATCCGCTCAACCACGATCCGGCGACGCCGGGCGCGCCGCGCACGCACTACTGGACCGTGGAGTGGCAGGCGGTGCCGGCGCTCGGACAGCCCGGCTTCGAGGCCGTGACCTCGCGCGGTGGGCTGCCGCTCGGCACCTACCGCTTCGTGGTCGAGGGGCCGAGCTACACGATCTCGTCGCACGAGTTCGAGGTGGTCGCGGGCGACCTCGAGCTGACGCGCACCGGCGGCACCGGTACCAACGTGACGTTCACCGCCGGCTATCACGCGCCCGGCGGCTACCGCATGCTCGACGAGATGACCGGCGCGACGCGCCTGGCGCCTCTGCGGGGCGGCACGGTCGACGTGGAGATCACGACGGCCGGCGGCACCACGACCGTGAACGACGTCGCGGTCGACGCGAGCGGCAACGTCGCCGTCGATGCCGGCGGGGGCGCGCTCTCGCTGCGCGTCACCGACGCGTACGGCAACGTCGGCACGCTGACCCTCTGATAACGGGGTGATGCGCGAGGCGCGTCTCACCGAGAGCCCGCTGCGCCTGCTCCGGCGCGCGGCGGGCTCGCGCGCCGACCTGCGCGCGAAGGTGGGGCGCCTGGCGCGCGCGCTCGGGACGCTCCGGCGGCCCGAGGTCGTGGACGCGCGCCTCGAGCGCCTGCGCGCGCTCGGCTACGTCGACGTCGCGCCGACCCCGGTCCAGATGGCCGTCGGCTCGATCGACATGCTGCGCTTCTGGATCTCGCCGGCGGCCGCCGAGTACTACGCGTCGCGCGGGATCGGCTACGGCTTCCACCAGATCCTGCGCATCCTCGAGGAGCCCGCGACGATGGTGGATCCGACGGGGCTCTTGACCGAGCGCGACGTGATCATCGATCACCTCCTCCAGGTCGTGCACGCGAACCCGGCCTACGACCTGCAGCTGCTCGAGGCGCACGAGGACGGCCTGGCCGAGCTCGAGGCGCAGACCGAGGCCGCGATCGCGGGCACGCACCCGAAGAGCCGCTCGCTCGCGGCGACCGTGGAGGACGAGGGCTACTACCCACGCTTGCTCGGCTACGTGCGTGCGTTCCGGCAGGACCGCGACGCGCGCGCGCCCCTGCGCGCGAACATCGCCGGAAACGAGAAGTGGGCGCCCATCGAGCGCACCTTCGGCACGCTGCCGGCGGCGCTCCGCTACTTCGCGCGGATGCCGCGCACGCCCCTCGGAGGCGCGTGGCATCTCGCGACGGTGCGCCGCTTCCCGCGCGCGCTCGCCGAGCCCTGACGAGACGGTGGTAGAGTAGGGCGATGGGCGACGAGCGAGAGCGTGGGGCGGCGCAGGATCGGGAGGCCATCCTCGCGCGACGGATTCGCTTCGTGAAGCTCGCGATCGCGGGAGCGGCCGTGGCGACGACGCAGGCGAGCTGTCAGCCGTGCCTCAGCCCGCTACACGACGCCGGCCCGGACGCTCGGGCCGCGGATGCCGGCGTCGACGGCGGCAGCGACACCGGGACGCCATGAGCGCGCCGAAGGATCGGGACGACGAAGCGCGCGAGGCGATCCTCGCGCGGCGGATGCGCTTCGTGAAGCTCGCCGTGGCAGGCGTGGCGGCGGCGACCACGGCCACCGCTTGCGTCTGTCTCTCGCCGCCGGTGGACGACCGAGATAGCGCACTTCCGCGGGATGCGGGGACCGACGCCTCCGAGGACGCGCCGTGAGCTTGCCGGCGCCGCCGGATCGAGAGAGGGAACAGCGCGAGGCGATCCTCGCGCGCGCGTCGCCTCCGCTTCGTGAAGCTGGCGATCGCGGGGGTCGCCGCGGCCACGGCGACCGAGGCCTGCGGGAGCCCGTGCCTCCGGGTCGCGCCGCCCGTCGATGCGGGGCAGGACGGTGGCGACGCGGGGCCCGCGCCCGTCGGAGGCACGCCGTGACGCCGCGACCTTCGCTGGCGGTCGAGCTCACCAGCGCGTGCAACCAGAAGTGCACGTACTGCTACAACGCGTGGCGCGAGGACGACGGCCGCAGCGTGGGCGCGCTGCCGACCGAGGAGCTCGTCGCGATCCTCGATCGCCTGCTCTCGTCGGGCTCGTTCGATCACGTGACGTTCACGGGCGGCGAGCCCTTCTCGCGGCGCGATCTCTTCGAGGTGCTCGACGTCTGTCGGCGCCACGAGACGCGCTTCCAGATGATCTCGAACGGGGGCCTCGTGACCGAGGCGCTCGCCACGCGCCTCGCGACCTACGCGCCGCTCTCCGTGCAGGTCACGCTCGATGGCCCGAGCGCCGAGGTCCACGACGCGCACGTCGGCGGCGCGGGCCACTTCGAGCGCACGCTGCGCGGGATCCGAGCGCTGCGTGGCGCGGGGATCCCCGTCGTCGGCTGCGTCGTCGTCACGCGGAAGAACGCCCGCCTCGTCGGCGACATCCTCGCGCTCTTCGCTTCGCTCGGCGTCTCGCGCATCTCGTTCTCGCGCTTCTCGCCCGCCGGCTACGCGGTGCGCCATGCGGCCGAGCTCCTGCCCTCCCGCAGCGACGTGCTCGCGGCGCTCGCGCTCGCCGAGGCCCACGCCGTCGCGCACGGCGCTTCCATCGCCTCCACGATGCCGATCCCGCCCTGCGTCGTCGAGCACGCCGACTACCCGCACGTGCGCTTCGGCCACTGTCCGATCGGCACGAGCGCGCAGGAGCTCGCGCTCGGCCCGCGCGGCGAGCTCCGTCACTGCACGCTCCACGAAGATTCGCTCGGCGACGCACGCGCCACGTCGTTCGACGCGCTCGCCGCGAGCGGCGCGCTCGCGCGCTATCGGGACGTGACGCCGGAGTTCTGCGCGCCCTGCCTTCATGCGCCCACGTGCCTCGGCGGCTGCGGCGCGGCGGCGGTCGCCATGACGGGCGCGCGGGGCGTCGATCCCTTCGTCGCCCAGCACGTCGACGAGGACTTCGGTGCGCGCCTTCGCGCCGCGCGCGGCACGGACGGCTTCGTTCCCGTGCATCGTCTCGTCCGCGCGCAGGCCGGATGAGCGCGCGCCGCACGCGCGTGCTCCTGCTCTGGCCGGGCAGCATCGGCGCGTCCGGCGGCAACTTCGGCGTCCCGCAGCTCGTCGGCCTCGCCTCGTTCCTGAAGGCGCGCACGCGCGCGGAGGTGGAGATACGCGACCTCGTCGCCGAGCGGGCGCTCCGCGGCGGCTCGCCCGTGGACACGCTCTGGTGGAACGATGCCGGAGAGCCCTACGACGTCGTCGCGCTCTCGGTGTACTCGTCGTTCGACTGGCTGCTCTCGGAGGAGCTCGCCCGTCGCGCGCGCGCAGCCTTGCCCGACGCGGTGATCGTCGCGGGCGGCTATCACGCGAGCGCGCGGCCGGCCGAGATCGTGCGGGACGGCTCGCCCTTCGACGTGTGCATCGTGGGGGAAGGGGAGCTGCCGCTCGCGCGCGTGGTCGAGTCGGTCGAGGGCGGCGCGCCGCTGCGCGGAGAGATCCTCGGCTCGGAGCCGATCGAGGACCTCGACGGGCTCCCCGAGACCGACTGGTCCGTCCTCGCGCGCTACCGTGGCGTCGCGCGCTCGGTCGCCTCGCAGGCTCAGCTCTATCTCTCGCGCGGCTGCCCCTTCGACTGCGCGTTCTGCATGGAGCGCGCGAAGCGCGACGTGCGCTGGCGCAGCTACTCGGTCGAGCGCGCCGTGCACGAGGTGCTCTCGCTCCATCGCTTCCTCGATCTGCGCGGCTGGACCCTCTACGTGGCCGACGCGCTCTTCGGCATGAAGACCTCGTGGCGCCGCGCGTTCCTCGCCGAGCTCGCGCGGCACCGCGTTCCCGTCGACAAGATCTGGCTGCTGATCCGCGTCGACCTCGTCGAGGACGAGGATCTTCCGCTCTTTCGCGACGCCAACTGCGGCCTCGGATTCGGGCTCGAGTCCGGCGACCCCGGCCAGCTCGCGATCATCCGCAAGGCCGGCCGGCTCGAGGGCTACCTCGCGCGCATGCGCGACATCGCCGCGTGGGCGCTAGCGCAGGGCGTGCCCTGGGGCGCGAACGTGATCGTGGGTCATCCGGGTGAGACCGAGGCGTCGCTGCGCACCTCGGCGGCGTACCTGCGCGAGCTCTTCCTCGGGCCGCGCGCGACGACGGGCTTCCTGTCCGTCGACGCGTTCCGCCTCTATCCGGGCTCGCCGATCGATCAGGAGCGCAGCGCGTGGGAGGCCCGCTACGGGACGCGCTTCCATCGCCCCGCGTGGTGGGACGACGGCGACCCCGCCTTCCTCGCGGAGTGGGTCGATCCCTCCTCCGAGCTCGACTACCTGCGGCGCGAGCAGCTGCAGGCCGAGCTCTTCACGCCGATCCTCGAGGCGATCGAGCCGCGCTTCTCGTACGCCGGCCCCGCGCGCGAGTACTTCCTGCGCAGCCTCCGCGAGCAGGTCGCGTTCTCTCGCGCGCGCTTCGAGATGCTCGAGCGCTACTTCGCGTGGAGCGCGTGGACCGGTCGCCGCGCGGTGGCCCAGCGCGAGCTCGCGGCGCACGAGGACGTGGCGGCGATGGCGCGTGCGCGACGCGAGCGCGCGCTCGAGGGAGTCGCGCGCATCGCTCGCCTTCCCGTGCGATCGCCGATCCTCGAGGCGCTCCGCGTCGTTCCGCGCGAGCGATTCGTGCCGCTCGACGCGATCGAGGCGAGCACGCGGGACGAGGTGGTGCCGGTCGGCGACGGAAGCGCGGCCACCGTGTCGGCGATGCACGCCTACGCCGTCACGTTCGGCCTCGCCGGGATCGCGCCGGGGCAGCGCGTGCTCGATCTCGGATCCGGCAGCGGCTACGGCACGGCGCTCCTCGCGCATCTCGTCGGCCCGACGGGGCGCGTCCGAGGCGTCGAAATCGATCTGGCGTTGGTCGTCGCGAGCCGCGAGGCGCTCGGCGCGCGGGCGAACGTGGAGATCGTCGAAGGGAGCGCGCTCGATCCCCAGCGCTGGGCGGGAGAGCACGACGTGGTCGTGGTCGGCTTCGCGCTCCCCGAGATTCCGCACGCCGCGCTCACCGAGCTGCCGATCGGATGCATCGTCGTCGCGCCCGTCGTGCGCGAGAGCGGGCAGCGCCTCGTGCGCATCCGGGTCGACGTGCCGCTCGAGATCACGTGGCACGACGAGGTTCGCTACGTGCCCGCGCGCGCCGAGGGGATCTCGCCTCCCCGAGAGGCGCGACCGCTGCGCGCGCTACCGGTCGTCCGCGGAGAGCCCTCGTAGCCGCGCCGCGCGCTCGCTCGGCCGCGCCAGGAGCGCCGCGCGGAGCCCGACGTCGAGCCCGAGCCCGGGGTCGTCGACCACCGAGCCCAGATCGAGCGTAGCGAGCCAGGCGGCGTGCGCGGGCGCGAGCGCGCTTCCCTCGAGGCCCACGGCGAGGGTGCGGAGCGCGCGCCACTCGCGATGCGCGTAGTCGCCCGGCGCGCGGCGCACGGCCTCCTCGTGGAGCGCCACCACCGCGACGGTCTCCGCGTCGCGCTCGCTCGCGTCGGGCGCGCCGACCCACACGCCGTCGGAGTAGGCCCGCCCGCGAAGCCCGAGCGCGCGATCCACCCGCACGACCTCCGGCCGAAGCGCGCTCGGCGCCAGCTCGAGCGCAGCCGCCAAGCGCTCGCACGCGCGCTCGAGGTCCCGAGCCTCTCGCGTCGCCTCGAACGCCCGCGCGACGAGGGCGAGGTCGGCGCGCAGCCACTCGACGCCCACGGGATCGATCGCGCGGAGCGCACGGAGCGCGTGCGGATCGGCGACGTCTGCGTCGTCGAGCTCGGCGAGATCGATCGCGGCGACGCGCAGCGCCGCGTCGACGTCGCGATGGAGCCGGGGCAGCCACGAGAGCGTGCGCCCCGCGCCGGCGCGATCCACCTCGGCGGCGATGCGCGGCGCGTCCCCGCAGAGCGGCTCCACGCAGTGCGCGCCCAGCGCGAGCCGTGCCCAGTCGAGCGCGCGCACGTACGCTGGGTCGTACAGCGAAGCGATCCCGCCGAGGGGCAGGTGCGCGACGCCCGCGCCCGTGCAGCACCAGGGCGCCGAACGGGGGAACGGGCTCGACCCGCGTCACTGGCCGTCGGGCGCGTCGCCCGCGTGCCCTCGTCCGTGCCGACGTCCGGGAAGGGCCCGACGTCCATCGGTGACAGGCAGGGCTGCGGCGAGGCGTCGCTGGCGTCGGTGCCGACGTCCGGCCTGCCGGCGTCGGTGCCGACGTCGGGCATGCCGGCGTCGGTGTAGGAGAGGCACGGCTGCGCGCGACATGCCGAGGCCGTCGCCGCGGCACCGGCGATCGCCAGCGCGATCCAGCGCCGTCGTCGCGCGAGGATGGCCTCGCGGTCCTCGCGATCGTCGTCGCTCACGAGACCAGCCTGCGCGCTTCGCCGCGCGCCCGTTCAATACAGAACGGTCGCCGAGATCGTCGTGTCGAGCGCGCGCATCTTCGTCACGAGGGCGCTCGAGGCCTGGTGGTTGTCCTCGAGGTCCATCTTCATCTCTGCCTCAACGAGCCTGCCCTCCCATTTCACCGATCTCGGGAAATATCGACGTTTGTCTGGGGCCGAGGATCTCGGCGCGTGGCGGACTGGCAACCGCACCCGCCAGAAATGGCAACACTCGTGTCAACCTGACGCGACGCGTTAACCGCGTGACACCTACCGCTCGGTCGCGGGGAAGGCCGGCCTCGGCATTTGACGGGCGCGCCGGCCACGGCAGAACACGGCATGGACGAGCGCGCGAGCCGCCTGATCGAGACCGTCCGGACCGGCATCGTCGGAGACGACGAGGTGATCGCGGGTCTTCCAGCTCAAGCAGGCGCTCGCTCGGTTCGTCGCGGCCAGGTGCTGCCCCGCTACGCGCGAGTCGAGCGAGGAAACGACACGATTTCGGGAGGACGCGCGCCGCATCATCCGGGACGCCTGCGGTGCGCGATCAGTCTTCTGCCCTCGGGGCGAGCGCGATCCACAAGCTCGTGGACGTGCTGAACCTCTGCATCCCCCGCGACCTCGACGCGCAGTGGAAGCTCAGCGACCACATCCCCGAGGACGCGCGCCCCGTCGTCTTCGTCGGGCCCTTCGAGCACCACTCGAACGAGCTGCCGTGGCGCGAGTCGATCGCCCACGTCGTCACGATCCGCGTGAGGACGCAGCATCTCGCGCAGCTCGAGCAAGAGCTCGTCCGCTACGCGTCGCGGCCGCTCCGCATCGACTTCTCCGTCTCGTTCGTCGCGTCGTCGCCACGGGGCGCTCTCGTTCTGGGACTACGCAGCCGCGGCGCCCTACGTGGACATGTCGATGCGTGCGCCGGCCGGCGATCCGCTCGCCTACAAGGACGCGATCTTTCTCTCGCCGCACAAGTTCATCGGCGGGCCCGGCACGCCCGGGGTGCTCGTGGCCAAGCGGGCGCTGTTCAAGAACCGCGTCCCCGCGATGCCGGGCGGCGGCACCGTGATCTCTTCGACGTCGTCGAGCACCGCGAGGAGGGCAAGCCGGCGATCGTGGAGTCGATCCGCGCCGGCCTCGTCTTCCAGCTCAAGCAGGCGGTCGGCGTCGCGGCCATCCGCGCGCGCGAGGAGAGCTTCATCCGGCGCGCGATCGCGCGCTGGCAGAACGTGCCGAACCTCGAGATCCTCGGCAACCCCAGCGCCGAGCGCCTCTCGATCGTCTCGTTCGTGGTGCGACACGGCAAGCGCTACGTGCACCACAACTTCGTCGCGCAGCTCCTGAACGATCTCTTCGGCGTCGGCTGCTCGTGCGCGGGCCCGTACGGGCATCGTCTGCTGGGAATCGATCTCGCCCGCAGCCGCAGCTTCGAGCGCGAGATCATGCGCGGCTGCGAGGGCATCAAGCCCGGCTGGGTGCGCGTGAACTTCAACTACTTCATCAGCGAGACGGTGTTCGAGTACATCCTCGACGCGGTCGAGCTCGTGGCGCGCGATGGCTGGCGCCTGCTCCCGCAGTACGAGTTCCACGCCGAGAGCGGGCGCTGGACGCACCGCAAGATCCCGACGATGCCGCTCATGACGCTCGACGACGTGCGCTACACGACGGGCAAGCTCGAGTACCGCTCGCGCCACGCGACCGAGCCCGAGTGGGTGCTCCCCGGCTACGTCGAGGAGGCGCGCAAGCTGCTCCAGATGGCGCAGACCGATCTCGCCGCCGCGAGCCATGAGGCCGAGCCGCACGTCTCGGACGACTTCGAGGAGCTGCGCTGGTTCCCGTTCCCGAGCGAGGCCGCCGAAGAGCTCGGCGCCCAGCGCGCCCTCGGCCGCGGGCTCTGAGTGGGGTCTGCGAGGACGCGACCGGGCGACATGGGTGTGCACGGCCTCACGCGAGCTCCGACCCCTCCTCGCTGCCCATGGCGGGGCGATTCCAGCCTCGGGTCGTTTTCCCTGCGTCCGTCGGGGAGCAGCGACGACGTGAGGGCATGACCACGCCGGTGGTCGAGCTCAGGAGAGAGGTCATGCAGGAACGAACGAACGACGAGATCCGAGACGAAGTGCGCGCTCACTACGCGGGCGTGGCGAAGGCCGAGTCGAAGACGGGGTGCGGGCCCAGCTGCTGCGCGCCTTCGCGCGGTGCGAGCGGCGCCCTCGGCTACAGCGACGCCGAGATGGCCGCCGTTCCCGAGGGCGCGGACCTGGGGCTCGGCTGCGGCACCCGCAGGCGATCGCGTCGCTCCGCGAGGGCGAGCGCGTGCTCGACCTCGGCAGTGGTGGCGGCTTCGACTGCCTGCTCGCGGCGGCCGCCGTCGGCGAGCGCGGGCGGGTGATCGGCGTCGACATGGCGCGAGATGGTCGGCAAGGCGCGCGAGAACGCGAAGAAGGCCGGGCGCGCGGGCGTCGAGATCCGGCTGGGCGAGATCGAGCACCTGCCGGTGCGCGACGGCGAGGTCGACGTCGTGATCTCGAACTGCGTGGTGAACCTCTCGCCCGAGAAGGAGTCCGTGTTCCGCGAGGCCTTCCGCGTGCTCGCCCCGGGCGGCCGCCTCGCGATCTCCGACGTCGTCGCCCTCGCCGACATCCCGGCGGAGCTGCGGACGACGATGGCGCTCTCGGCCTGCGTCGCGGGCGCGGCCACCGTCCCCGAGGTCCGGAGACTGCTCGAGCGCGCCGGCTTCGTGGACGTGGAGGTCGAGCCCTCGGCCGGGAGCCGCGACTTCATCGCCGGCTGGATGCCGGGCTCGCGCGCCGAGGACTACGTCGCGTCGGCGTCGATCCGAGCCCGCAAGCCGGGCCCTTCCAAGAAGAGCTGCTGCGGCCCCGAGTGCTGCACGTGAGCGCGGACGGATCGGCGCGCGCCGTTCAGCCTGCCGACGCAGAGGGTCTCTCGGGCTCGTGCTCGGAGGCTCCGGCGCCGGCGGCCGCGCGCTGGTCCGCGCTGCGCGACGAGGTCGAGCGCTTCGTGGCGCGGCGCGCTCGACCGAGCGACGTCGACGACCTGGTGCAGGAGGTCCTCGTCGCCCTCGCGGCGCAGAGCGAGCACGCGCGATCGCCGGTCGCGCTCGCGATCACCGGCGCGCGACGGACGGTGGCCGATCACCACCGCCGGCGCGCACGAAGCACGCGCGCATGGCTCGTGCGGCGCTCGAGCCGACCGAGGTGTCGGAGGAGCCGATCCCGGGGGCCGAGCGTGCGCTCGCCAGCGCGATCGCCCGATTCCTCGACGAGATCTCGCCCGCCTACGCCGACGTGCTGCGTCGCGTCGACGTCGCGGGCGAGCGCCAGGCCGACGTCGCGCGTGCGCTCGGGCTCCCGCTCTCCACCGTGCGCACGCGCGTGCAGCGTGGGCGCGCCGAGCTGCGCGAGCGCATCCGTCGATGCTGCGAGGTCGAGCTCGATCGCCGGGGCCGTGTGCTCTCGTGCGAGCCGCGCGAGGCGAGCGGCCCGTGCGGCTGCCCGACGACGTGACGGATCGCCGGCGGCCAGCGGGCTTTGTGCCGCCCGCGCCGCCGTGATACGCCAGCGCCGCTTCATGCGACCGCTCGCCATCACCGGAGTCGGGCTCGTCACCCCCGTCGGGCTCGACGTCGGCTCGCTCCGCGCGGCGTTCGCCGATCCGCACGCGGCACGGGCCAAGGCGTTCGGCGGGCCCGTGACGGCGCTGCCGCTCGACAAGCTGCCCGGCGCGCGCGTCGCCGAGGTCTCGGGCTTCGACCCCACGGTCCATCTCGGCGACAAGGGCCTGCGCAACTTCGACCGGCTCACGAAGATGCTGATCGTGGCCGCCAAGCGCGCGCTGGAGGACGCCGGCCTGAAGAAGGACGGCGCGTGGATCGGGCCGCTGAAGGGCGAGCAGGTCGGCGTGTGCTCGTCGACGGCCTACGGCTCGCTCGACTCGATCACCGAGCTGAACCTCGTCGCCGAGCTCGAGGACCCTCGCTACATCAACCCGGCGCGCTTCCCCAACACCGTCATCAACGCGGCCGCGGGCTACGTGTCGATCTGGGAGGACCTGCGCGCCCCCAACGCGACCGTGGTCGACGGCAACTGCGGCGCGCTCGACGCCGTGCTGACGTGCGAGACGCACCTCGCGCATCGCCGCGCCGACGCGTTCCTCGTCGGCGGCGGCGACGTGCTGAGCGAGCCGCTCTACGTCGCGCTCGGCAAGCTCGGCGCGCTCGCCGAGGGAGACGCGTGCTGGGAGCCGGCGTCGGCGGACTCGACGGGCCTGCACCTCGGGGAGGGCGTCGCCTATCTCGCGGTGGAGCGCCGCACCGAGGCGATCGCGCGCGGCGCGAACGTGCGCGCGCTGATCGCCGGGTACGGTACGGCGTTCGAGTCACCCACCGAGGAGGCGCTCTTGCTCAACGCCTCGCCGGTCGCGGTCGCGCGGGCCATCAAGCTCGCGCTCGACGATGCCGGCGTCGCACCCTCGCAGGTCGACGCCGTCTGCTCGAGCTGCGCCGGCATCGCGCGCTACGACGTCGCCGAGCTGCACGCCATCGAGCAGGTCTTCGGATCGGACGTCGCCGTCGCGGCGCCGAAGTCGATGTGGGGCGAGGCCTTCGCCGGCTCGGCCGCGATGGGGATGGCCGCGGCGACCGCGTGGGTCTCGACCGATCCGGATCGCGTCGCGCAGGTCGGTCCACTCGTGCAAGGGCGCCTGCGCGACCAGACGCGCGTCGTCGTCGTCACCGCGGTCGGCTACTACGGCAACGTCAGCGCCGTCGTGCTGCGTCGCGCGTGAGCCAGTGCGCGCCGACGGGGGCCGCGAGCCAGGGCCCCGATGGCCTCGGGACGCGCGTGGCGGCGTGTCCGCGCGCCGCGTCTGCGGTAAGCACCGGGATGGGCCCGGCTCGAGCTCCCCTCCTCGTCGCATCGTGGGCCCTCTGCTCGCTCCTCGTCGCGTGTCAGTCGGCCCCCGCGCCGGGCGCCGCGTGCACGCGGGACGGCGAGTGCGCGGCGCCCCTCGCGTGCCGCTTCGGGCGCTGCCGGACGGGCTGCTCCGCCGATCGCGACTGCGGCGACGGCTTCTCTTGCCTGCTCGACGCGAGCGGCCTCGGCTCGTGCGCGCTGTCCACCGATCTCGGCTGCGAGTCGGGTGTCGGGCGCGAGTGCGCGAGCGGCCTCGTCTGCATCGCCGATCGCTGCGCCCAGATCTGCAGCGGCACGATCCCCTGTGCCGTGGGCGCGGCGTGTACGCCGGCCGGTGCCGGCGTCTCGTTCTGCGCGCCGGCGGGCACGGACGCTTCGGTCCCCATCGACGCCGGGGCGAGCGAGGCGGGCCCTCTCGACGGCGGTGTGCTCGACGGGAGCGACGACGGCGGCCTCCCGGTCGGCGCGGTCGGCACGGCCTGCATCGGCGAGGGGTTCATCTGCGCGACGCGCGCCGCGACCGGCCAGCCCTATTGCTGGGGCAACGAAGCGCACCGCGCCCTCGGCTTCGATCCCGGCGCCACCGGCGATGGCTGCGACGGCAACTCCCCGCGCGGCTCGGACCACCCGCTCGCCGTGCCGCTCATGGACGTGGACGAGCTCGCGTGCGGGCGCTCGTGGGTCTGCGCGCACCGTCGCGACGGCACGGTCCACTGCTGGGGCGACTCGAACCTCGGCAACATCGTCCCGAGCGTCCGCAGCGTGTGCGAGCGAAACCCCCAGGAGCTCGACCGCGGCAGGGTCTCCCATCCGAGCGGGCACGGTGGGCTGCTCGCGAGCACCCAGCTCGCGTGCGTCTACTCGAGCGAAGGCGCCGGGCTCGTGCGGTGCTGGGGCGGCGATCAGGGGACCGTCCATCCGCGCGATCCCGGCGATCCGGTCATCCAGCCCCTCGACACGATCGTCGATCTCGCGACCGACACGCCCGAGCCGCGCCTACCGACGGCCTTCGTGCCCGTGCTCCTCGCGTTCGACGACGGCCTCGGGAACGCGTACGACTCGTTTGGCGGAGGCTGCGCCGCCGATGGGACGGGGCGGCTCGCGTGCTGGGGCGCCACCTCGGTCGGTCAAGCAGGGAGCGTCTCTTCGACGCCGCTCCAGACCGCCGTGCTCGTCGCCGGCGTGAACGACGTGCGCTCGCTCGTGCGCGGGCAGGGCGTCACGTGCTGGCTCGACGGTGGTGGCGTGCTCTCGTGCATGGGCGTCGGCTCGCACGGAGAGCTCGCCGCCCCCTCGGGGACGCTCCCCGACACGTGCGCGCGCACGCAGACCTTCGAGTGCTCGGCGACGCCGATCCGGCTCGCGTCGGCGACGTTCTCGGAGATCTCGGCCAACGCCGCGTCCGTGGCGCTGTGTGGCATCGCGAGCGGCGGCGCCGGCTACGTCGCGGGCGACGTCTACTGCTGGGGCTCGGGCGAGTTCGTGCAGAACGGGAGCACGACCCACGGCGCGATCTCGCGCCCGATCGACGGGCACATCCGGACCGAGAGCGGGGACGGGCTGCACGACGCGGTCCACGTCTACACCGGCTGGTACGCCGCCTGCGCGATCGACCTGGGCGGGATGCTGTGGTGCTGGGGGGCGAACACCGGCCGGGCGCTGCGCGATCCGGATCCCGCCCGCGAGCTCGCGCGCGCGGTCCCGCTTCCGCTTCCCTGATCGGAGCGCGGGCTACGGTCCGCGTGTACTCTCCCCGGCATGCGACGGGGTCTCGTTCTGTGCTTGCTCGCGCTCGCGGGCTGCGGCGGCGCTGCGGCGTCTTCCTCCTGTCCGGAGGCCCCGGCGCCCTCCACGCCGAGCGCCTCCACGTCCGCTCCCGCCGAGAGCGGCGACGCGAGCGCGACGGTGGTCCTCGATGGCACGCCCGAGATCCCGCCCGCGCTCCACGCGCGCCTGCAGCAGTACCTCGAGACGCGCATGGCGACCGTGCAGGACGTGTCCGACGACGGGGAGTCCGTGCTCGTCACGACGCGCTTCGCCAATACCGCGCAGCTGCATCGCGTGTCGGGCCCGATGGGGGACCGTCACCAGGTGACGTTCGGCGACGAGCCGGTGCTCGGCGCCTCGTTCGTGCCCGGGGATCCCACGGCGGTGCTCGTGCAGTCCGACGTCGGCGGCAACGAGAACTACCAGCTCTACCGCTTCGATCTCGGCACCGGTCGCGCGCAGCTCCTGACCGACGGGACGCACCGCCAGCCCGAGTTCCTCTGGTCGCGCGACGGGGCGCGGCTCGCGTACGTGTCGAACGCGCGCAACGGCACCGACATGGACGTGTGGATGAGCGACGGGCACGGCCCAGGCGAGCTCTTCCTCGAGCGGGAAGGGGACTGGCACCTGCTCGACTTCTCGCCCGACGGCTCGCACCTGCTGCTGCAGGAGTACGTCTCGATCAACGAGCAGCGCCTCTACGTGGTCGACGTCGCCACGCGCGCGGTGCAGCGCCTCTCGCCGGCCACGCCGCAGGCCGACCGCGCCGCGATCTTCGACCACACGGGCGAGCACGTGTACTTCGCCTCCGATCGCGGCGGCCAGTTCGTGCAGCTCTACGACTACCGCCTCGCCGACCTCGCGCTCGCCGAGCCGCGCGCCGACACGATCCGCCCGCTGTCCGGCGAGATCGCGTGGAACGTGGAGGAGATCGCGCTCTCGGCCGACGGGCGCACGCTCGCCTACACGCTGAACGAGGACGGCGTGAGCGTGCTGCGGACCATCGACACGCGCTCGCTGCGCACGACGGACGCGACCGGGATCCCGCGCGGCGTGATCACCGGGCTGCGCTTCGCGCGCCGCGCGTCGGTGCTGGCGTTCACCGTCGCGTCGTCGTCGATCTCGGGCGACGTGTTCACGTTCGACGCGCGCAACCGGCGCGTCGAGCGCTGGACCGAGAGCGAGATGGGCGGCCTCGACCCCGCGCGCTTCGTCGAGCCCACGCTCGTGCACTACCCGACCTTCGACGGGCGCGAGATCCCCTGCTTCTACTACCGGCCCGAGGGCGAAGGCCCGTTCCCCGTGTTGATCAACATCCACGGCGGCCCCGAGGCGCAGGCGCGGCCCTGGTTCTCGCCGCTCACGCAGTACCTCGCGCTCGAGGAGCACGTCGCCGTCCTGGTGCCGAACGTGCGCGGCTCGGACGGGTACGGGCGGGACTACCTCGCGCTCGACGACGCCGCCCATCGCGAAGACTCGGTGCGCGACATCGGGTCGCTGCTCGACTGGGTCGCGCAGCAGCACGAGCTCGACGCCTCGCACGTGGCGGTCTACGGCGGCAGCTACGGCGGCTACATGGTGCTCGCCTCGCTCACGCACTTCTCGGATCGCCTGCGCGCGGGCGTGGACGTGGTGGGCATCGCGAACTTCGTCACGTTCCTCGAGAACACGGCGCCCTACCGTCGTGATCTGCGCCGCGTGGAGTACGGCGACGAGTCCGACGAGGCGATGCGCGGCACGCTCGTCGAGATCTCGCCCATCTCGCACGTCGACCGCATCGATGCGGCGCTCTTCGTCGCCCACGGCGCCAACGATCCGCGCGTCCCGGTGACCGAGGCCGAGCAGATCGTGCACGCCGTGCGCGATCGTGGGCACGACGTCTGGTACATGC
>JBGALT010000315.1:0-4218 GCA_044223665.1 Sandaracinaceae bacterium
ACGCGTACCTCCCGAGTGGCGCGCTGAAGCGGCGCTTGCGCCTCGTCGACCAGTGGCGCGACAGTGCTCCGCGCGACGCGGTCCGCACCGTCGATCTACCGATGGCATCGCCCCCCGCCCCCGAGCTGCGCGGTGAGCGCCTCGAGCTTGCTCGGCTCGCCCGTCCCGAGCTCGTGCACCATCTCGATCGCGCGCGAGAAGTGCTCGTAGGTGTCGAGCGAGATCGCGCGCGTGAGCAGGCGCGCCCGCTCGCGGAGGCGCTCGGCCTTGGTGCCGGGATAGAAGCGTCGCAGCACGTTGCCCGCGTAGCCCAGGCCCATGTACCGGTTGGCGACGCCGCGAGGCGCGAAGTTGCGCTCGCGGAACGCGGCCGCACAGACGCGGAAGAGCAGCTCGGAGGGGTCGTCCTCGATGCGGTAGTTCCAGCCGAGGTAGCTGCCGCCGAGATCCTGCTCGCGCGAGAGCTCGAGGTGCAGCGGCGTGCCGTGATAGGGCTCGGCGCGGCAGAAGTTCACCGGGTGGTCGGCGTGGTCGCGGATGAACTCGGCGTTCTGCCGGGCGTCCTCCATGGTCGTCTTCGCCTCGAAGACGAGCAGGTTGTAGCAGTTGAAGATCCCCGCCTCGCGGCATGCCTTCAGCGCGTCGCGCACGTGCTTCTGCTGCGTGCCGCGCCGCAGGTTGTCGCCGCCCGCCTGCGACGCGTTCTCCACGCCCACGTAGAGCCGGATCACGCCGAGGTCGGCGAGGCTCTGCGCGAGCTCGGGCGTGATCGTGTCGGGCCGCGCCTTGCCCACGATGCCGACGGTGCCGACGCCGTAGTCGTCGAGCGCATCGCGGATCGCCTTCATGCGCTCGAGCGTCTGCGCCGGCGAAGGCAGCGTGAAGTTGTCGTCGTGGAAGCAGAAGATGCAGGGCCCGCCTGCGCGGTGCCAGAGCAGCGCCATCTCCTGCGCGACGTTCTCGGGCGATCGCAGCCGGAACAGGCGCCCACCTCCGTGCTCGCGCCCGTCGCGATAGAAAGCGACGATCGAGCAGTAGCTGCACTTGCTCCAGCAGCCGCGCCCGCCGACGATGGGCACGAAGGGCACGTTCATGTGCTTGTTGTGCCCGCGGTAGCGCGTGGGGAACGGCAGCGCGTCGAGCTCGTCGGGCATGCGCCGCTCGGCCGTGCGGAAGGCGACGCCGTCGTGACCGCGGAGCGCGAGGCCCGCGACGTCGTGGAGCGCCCCGCCGCGCTCGAGGGCGCGCGCGAGATCGACCACCGTCTCTTCGCCGTCGTGCAGCACGACCGAGTCGACGCCGAAGTCGCCCTCGAGCACCTCGCGGAAGGCGAGCGTCGGGAACTGCGCGCCGCTCGTCACGTGCCCGCGGTAGCCCGCGCGGCGCAGCGCGCGCGCGAGCCCGAGGAACTCGTGGGCGCGGTGCTGGAACTGGATCGAGAGGCCGACCATCTCCGGCGCCTCCGCGACGATGCGGCGCACGAGCGGCTCGGTGTCCTTGGCGACGTTGAACGGGAGAATCGACGTCTCGTGGCCGGCGCGCTCGAGGCACGCCGCGATCAGCCCCACGCCCAGGTTCTCTTCGAAGTCCGCACCGACCAGGATCGCGCGCTTGTTCGAGCCCTCCCTCGCAACGAGCCTACACACCGCGGCCCGGGCCGCTGCTCGCAGCACGTTCCATTCCACCACGGTTTGGCACGGAACGGATCAGCGCAGGCCGCGCGGATGCTGCGCGCGCCACGCCGCCGCGCTCGGGGCGTAGGCGCGCGCGGCGTCTCACCTCGATCGGCGGCGGCGCTGGGAAAATGCGCGCGGAATCATGGATGGCACGCGCGCTGCTGCCCTCGATGCCGAGGAGCCCCGCATGCTCGTCCACTTCGAACCGCGGCGCGTCGTGACGGCGCTCGATCTCGGTGAGCCGAACGACGAGGTCCTCGAGACCGCCATCTGCCTCGTGAGGCGCTACGACGCGGAGCTCCACCTCGTCCACGTCTGGAGCCCTTGGGTCGCGGTGGGGATCGACGCGGCGATGGTGCCCGTCGCGACGGAGATCGCGGAGATGGCGCGTGCGCTCGAAGAGCAGCTCGCTCGGGCCGCCGGTCGAGCCCGCGCCGAGCAGGTCCAGCGGATCGAGACCGCGCTGCTCCCCGGCACGCCCTGGGAACAGATCGTGATCTACGCCGAGCAGCATGAGGCCGATCTGATCGTCTCGGGAACGCACGGACGCACGGGGCTCGAGCGCCTGCTCGTCGGGAGCGTCGCCGAGCGCGTCGTCCGCGAGTCGACGGTCCCCGTGCTCGTCGTCCCGAAGTCCGCCGTCGGTGCCACGCGGCGCGACGTCGAAGACCCCGCGGCCACCGCCAGCGAGCGCTCGGCCGCGACCGACCGCTGGTCGGATCTCGCCCCCGCTTCCAACCCGAGGAGGATGCCGTGACCACGATGCCGCTCGAGACCATCTCGACTCTCGCTCCCGCGGCCGATCACCGGATCGGTCGCCGGGAGACCATCCCGCGCTGGAGCCTCGGCTCGCGCCTCGCGCTGGGCGGGTGGACCTTCTCGATGCCCGTCATCGCCTCGGCGCTCGGCGTCTGGGCGCTCGCCGCCGGTGACCACGCCGAGCCGGCCCTCTTCGCCGTCGCGACGGGCTTCTTCGTCGCGCACGCGATCATCGCGATGCTCTACATCGCCTTCGCCGCGCAGAACCCACGCATCGAGCGGGGCCGTACGCTGTGGATGCTCTCGCTCGCCGTGGCCGGCCCGGTCGCGATCCCCGTCTACTGGATCATCCACGTGCTGAACGCGCCCTACCTCGGCCGCCGCGACGTCGACGAAGAGACGGCCCTCGGCCTGGTCGAAGAGCGCAAGCCCCTCGCCCGCCGCCGCGGCTTCGGCCCGGCGACGATGCCGGCGTGAGCCAGACGTCCGGCGTGCTGATCACGGCGCCACCGAGAGCGAGGCCCGCGGGATACGAAGCAGCGTCGTCTGACCGATCCTCTCGCCTCAGAACGTGAGCGCGAGCCCGAGGCCGCCGCTCTGGGCCGTCGCGAACGGCGTGAGCCGCAGCGCGACGTCGCTCGAGACGAGCACCCGCTCGCCGATCAGTCCTCCGAACAGCCCGATCACGAGACCGGCCACCTCGAGCGCCTCGAAGAGCCCGTCGAGCATGACGAGCACGCCTCCGAGGGACAGCCCGCCGGTCACGAAGCCGCTCGACGGTCGCTCGGGACAGGCGAATGCGGTGCCGATCCCGATCGGCACGCCGACGATCGGGACGATCGACCATCCGAGGTTGGCGTCGCAGGTGCGCCCCGACATGTCGGCGCCACCGAGGGCGATCGCGCCGACGACGATCGCGCCCACCCAGCCGACCCCACCGAGGATGCTCGCCGCGACGACCGTCCGCGTATCCGGCTCGTGCGCGTATCGAGGGTTGTGCTCGCGAGGCATGGGCGACGGACTGCTCGGCCATCCCAGGGCGACCGGCCCCGCCGACGGCGAGGCGGCGACCGAGCGGCTCTGCAGGTCCACGGGCGGCGGCCGCTCGTCGTCGACCGCCTGTGCATGAGCGAGGGCCGGCACCACGAGTAGCCAAGCGACGAGGATCGCGCGCGTCACGGCTCACCTCCCCGCTCGAGCGTCTCTCGAAGGTGCACGGCCAGCGCGGCGTACTCTTCGGCCATCGCCGGGTGCATCGACCACGCGTCGAGATCCGTCTGGACGACCCCCGCGCCGCTCGGGGTCAGCACGATCCAGCCGTCGTCGTGGAGCTGCGCGCGAAACGTGACGCCCTCTCGGCGCGAGCGTCGATGGGAGCTCACCTCGATCCAGCCGTGCTCCTGGTCACTCTGCGCGACCGGATAGCCCAGCTCCACCAGCGCGTCGGACACCCGGCCGAAGAGCGCGGCGTGGTCGCTCGCGTCGAACGTCCCGAGGGCGTAGCTGGCGGGTGTCACCGGCCGCGCGCCGCACCCGATCAGGGCGAGCGCGAGGATCATCGCTGGATGGGCGCGCAAACCGAGTCGGGCGACGATCGACCGTCGCGTGGGGCTCTCACTTCGCATGGGGACCTCCTTCACACACCACGTGATGCGATCGAGGCCCGGGCCCGGCCAATTACCTCTCCGTTACATGATGCGCAGCGCACAAGACGAAGGGCGTGACCGCTCTCGCGATCACGCCCTCTCGTCTGCCTGTCTACTGAAGAGCTCCCGGGTCGGGG
>JBGALT010000316.1:0-4234 GCA_044223665.1 Sandaracinaceae bacterium
CCACCACCTCCTCCTCCTCCGCCGCCACCCCCTCCTCCTCCGCCCCCGCCGGACGAGGGCGACGACGCCGCCACCGACGACGACGAGGACGACGCACCGCTGGCGGGCAGTCAGATCCCGATCAACTTCCAGGTCCACGGCTACTACCGCGCGCGCCTCGGCGTCTGGAACGGCATCCCGACGACGAACCCGGCCGACAACAACACCGACCTCGCGACCAACCCCGCCTTCGGGTACATGCGCCTGCGCCTCGAGCCGGCCATCACGTTCGGCTCGAACCCCGAAGAGCCCATCGCAGCGCTCCGGACGCAGTTCGATCTGCTCGACAACGTGGTCTTCGGCGACAACGCGCGCCTGGCGACGACGCCGCTCTTCGCCACCGAGCCGAGCTCGACCAACATCTTCGGCAACGACGTCTCGCAGATCTTCCTTCGACGGCTCTGGCTCGAGTTCCGCATTCCCATCGGCCAGATCCGCATCGGTCGGATGGGCTCGCACGGCGGCCTCGGCCTCCTCTTCAACGACGGCGGGCTCAGCGCGTTCGGCACCACGCCCGACACGTCCTTTCGAAACGACTTCGGCGACGCGAACACCGGCTCCACCTTCGACCGCATCCTCTTCGCGACCCGACCGCTCACCATCGTCAACGCGCTGACGACCGGGGATCAGCGGCCCACGCCGCTCGTGCTCGCCGTCGGCTACGACTGGCTCGTCGAGGACACGATGACGCACGGGACGGTGCTCCCGGGCGGCCCGCTGGCCGAGATGGGCTTCGCCGAGGAGCAGCGCCGCCTCCGCTCGCGCACGCCCTTCGCCTTCCTCGGTAACGGTGGCGACGACGTCTACCAGGCGATCACCTTCCTCGCGTGGAACGACCCGGACTTCAACTCCGAGGTCAACGCGCGCGACGAGCTGACGGTCGGCCTCATCGCGGCCTACCGTGGCCAGCAGTACACCTCGAGCGACGTGTGGATCGGCGACGCCTTCTACCGGCTGCGCTGGTCGGCCTTCGGCGGTGATCAGCCCCTCATCTACAGCGAGGGCGAGCTCTACACGATCCAGGGAACGACCAACGCCGTCGCGCTGACGGGCTCATCCGACTTCTGCAACGAGCCGGGTGGCTGCACCGTCCGCGGCGTGCACATCCCCGAGGGCCGGAGCGCTACGCAGCTCGGCGCCAACATCTGGGGCGGCGCCGTGCGCCTCGGCATCGAGGCGCCGACGACGCCGCACCACAGCTACCAGTCGTTCGTGCTCGAGTCCGGGTTCTCGACCGGCCAGAACGGCCGCATCATGGGCATCGACCAGCTGACGCAGCGACCGAGCGAGCAGAACTACCGCGTCGGTCTGCTGCTCTATCCGGTCGCGCTCGCGGTCCGCACCGCGGACTCTTACTACTACTCGTCTTCGCTCTGGTCGCAGGGCGGCGTGTGGAACTCGGTCTACGTGCTGCCGCAGGTGCGCTGGCGCCCGCTCGGCTACGACGGCGGCGTCGAGCTCATCGGTCAGTTCCTGATCGCGCTCGCCGACCAGCTCAACACCGTGCTGTCGCCCACCGACCCGAGCCGCTCGTGCGACTACGGCAACCCCGAGGCCTGCTTGATGGGCTGGGAGGCGGACCTCGCCATCAAGCTCAGCTGGGGCCCGCACGACGAGATGCGCTGGTCGAACGAGTTCGGCGTGATGAACGCCGGCCCCGCGCTCGGGCCACGCCTCTCGAGCAGCGTCATGTGGACGCTGCAGTCGCGCATCGCGTTCGTCTTCTGAGCGGCTCGCCGGCGACGGGCCGGCGAGCGCTGCGATCAAGCCCGGCGGCGGCGGCGCACCGCGACGGCCACGCCGAAGAGGGCGAGCCCGCCCAGCGGGACCGTGCGGTCGCTGGCGCCCGCCGAGGAGCAAGCGCAGCCGCTGCTGGCCGCAGGCGTCGTGCTGCGGCCCGCGTCGAAGCCCACGCCCGCGTCGGCGCCCGACGACCCGGCGTCGCTCATCGCCATGCTGGCGTCGGGCATCGACATCATCGAGCCCGCATCCTCGGTCGACATGGCCGCATCGGGGAGGGTGTCGGCGATCGTGACGGTCGCGCAGTGGTGATAGAAGCACCCGCCGGGGTTGTTGAGCCCGTGGTTGCTCATGAACTCGATCACCTGCAGCGTGCAGTGATCGCACGTCATGCCGGCCGGCAGCTGCACCTCGAAAGTCTGCGGGCCGGAGAACGCGGCAGTGTGGACGAGCATGCCGTCGGCGAGCACCGGGAAGACCGGCGGATCCATGATCGTCGTGCTGCCGCACGCCGTCGTCCCGGCCGTGACCGGCGGATCCGCGGGAAGCTGCCCGGGCGTGGGGGCGAGCGCGACGCGGTAGTGGCCGGGGTGGGGGATCGTTTCGCGAATGGTGATCGTGATCGTCGAGCCCGTCAGGAACGCCGTCACGTCGCCCGACTCGACGAGGCTGCCGTCGTCTCCGCAGGGCGGCGCCTTCTGCGGATCACCGAGAGCGCCTTGCTCGCTGTAACAGGCTGGCTCCTCGAGCACGAAGTGCGCGGAAGCGAGCCCCGGCGTCGCCGCCAAGAGCCCCATCGTCGCCATCGCCTCGATCGCTCGTTTCGCCACGCTCGCCGTCATGTCGTGCCCTCTCGAGAGAGAAACGACGACGGTACCTCGCGCGGCCGCCCGGAGCCAAACGGGCGACGAGAGCGCTCCCGGCGGGATTCGAACCTGCGACCTCTCGCTTAGGAAGCGATTGCTCTATCCAGCTGAGCTACGGGAGCGGAACCCGTCGTATAGCACGGACCTCGCGCTCAATAGCGGACGAGGGCGCGCGTGGGGACGGGGCCGAGCTTCGAGACGCCGGCGAGGAACGAGAGCTCGATCAAGAACAGCGCGCCGACCGGCTCGGCGCCGGCCCGGCGCACGAGCGCGGCCACGGCGGCGGCGGTTCCGCCCGTCGCGAGCACGTCGTCGACGATCACGGTGCGGGCCCCGGCCGGCAGCGCGTCCTCGTGCATCTCGAGCGCGTCGGTCCCGTACTCGAGCGCGTACGACTCCTTGAGGGAGCGGCGCGGGAGCTTGCCCGGCTTGCGCACGGGGACGAACGGGAGCCCGAGCTCGGTCGCGAGCGGCGCGCCGAAGGAACCCGCGCGACTCTATGCCGACGATGCGCTCGGCGCCGAGCGTGCGGGCATGCTCGGCCAGCCCGTCGATGGCCGCCCGATACGCCGCGGGGCTCGCGAGCAGCGGCGTGATGTCCTTGAACACGATCCCCGGCTTGGGGAAGTCGGGCACGTCGTGGATGAACGTCTCGAGCTTCATCGCGTGGGCTCCTCTTCGCGTGGCGAGGGCAGCTCCGCCGCCACGGTCTCCGCGAGCGCCGCGTGGGCGGCGCTCGTCGCATCGAGCGCGAGCGGCGTGACGGAGATCCAGCCCTCGTCGACCGCCTCGGTGTCCGACCCGGGCGCCGGATCGTGGAATGCGTTGGGCCCCCCGATCCACAGGTACTCGCGCCCACGCGGATCCTCGCGCACCTCGACCTCGTCGCTGTAGCGGCGGCGCCCCAGGCGCGTGGCGCGGATGCCGCGCGGCGAGGCGAAGCCCGCCGGGAAGTTCACGTTGAGCAGCGGCGTCCCGCCTTCGTGGGGGGCGCCGCGCGTCGCCGCGACCAGGCGCAGCGCGAGCGCGGCCGCGATCGGGGCGAGCGCCGCCATGGAGGGGCGCTCCCCTTCACGCGCCTGGGTGCTCTCCACGCGCCCCATGCCGAGCGAGAACGCGATCGACGGGATGCCGCGCAGGGCGCCCTCGCGCGCCGCGGCGACGGTGCCCGAGTAGAACGTGTCGCTGCCGAGGTTGTAGCCGTGGTTGATGCCGCTCACGATCGCGTCGGGCGTGCGCGCGAGGAACCGGCGCCCGTAGAGCGCCACGTAGATGCAGTCGGCGGGCGTGCCGTCGACGGCGTGGAAGTCGTCGATGACCCGATGCCGGAGAGGCCGGGCCAGCGTGAGCGAGTGGCTGTTCGCGCTCTGCTCGTGCAGAGGGGCCACGACGACGACGTCGGCGCGCTGGGCGAGCTCGCGATGCAGCGCGCGAATGCCCTCGGCGTGCACCCCGTCGTCGTTCGACAGCACGATCAGCGGGCGGTCCATCGAAGCTCCTCGTGCCGGGAGTAACGTGCTCGGAGAGACGTGCGGGGAGAGACGTGCTCGGAGAAACGAGGAGAGAGCCCGCGGGTGGCTCCCGCGGCT
>JBGALT010000080.1:0-10114 GCA_044223665.1 Sandaracinaceae bacterium
CGACGATGCGCCGGGGCCCGCGCCGGACGAGCTCGACGCCGCCATCGAGGGCATGAAGGCGGAGCGCGACGCCTCCCGGCGGGCCGAGGCCGCGGCGGGCGCCGCGCTCGAGCAGGACCTGGCGATCGCCGAGCGCGCGCGCTCGCGCGACGAAGCGATCGAGGCGGCGCGGGTCGAGCTCGCGCGCGGGGAGGGCCTCGACGACCTCATCGGCGCGGCCGACGGCAAGCGGTTTCGCGCGCACGCCCAGTCCATCACGCTCGAGCGCCTGCTCGCGTTCGCCAACGCCGAGCTCGCGCAGCTCGCGCCGCGGTACTCGCTCGCGCGGGCGGTCGCGGCCGGCGAGCTCGCCCTGGCCGTGGTCGACGCGGAGAGCGGTCACGTGCGGCGCAGCGTCCAGAGCCTCTCTGGCGGAGAGACGTTCCTCGTCTCGCTCGCGCTCGCGCTCGGGCTCGCGGCGATGACGGCGTCCGAGGGCGGGCGCGGGGCGCTTCGGACGAGCTCGCTCTTTCTGGACGAAGGCCTCGGCGCGCTCGATCCGAGCTCGCTCGAGATCGCCCTCGGCGCCCTCGAGGCCCTGCGCGCGAGCGGCCGTCAGATCGCCATCGTGACCCACGTTCCTCAGGTCGCCGAGCGCTTCGCCGCGCGGGTCGAGGTCGTTCCGCGCGGGGCAGGGCGCAGCGAGGTGCGCGTCCTGCACTCTTGAGGCGGCCTTCCGTCGAGACGAAACGCTCGATCCGAGGCTCGGGCCGTGACGGGCGACCCGGGACGACGACCAGGTAGGACGAGGTGAGCCTGGAACGCCCCCGCCTGGATCGGCATACTCGGAACATGCCTCATCGGGATGATCGGGAAGCGTTGAACGCGAAGCTCGAGGCCCAGGCGAGAGAGCTCGCGGAGACGAAGGAAGAGCTCGAGAGGCTGCGAGCCTCCAACGTGCGCAAGGCGACCGAGGTCGAGCGCCTCCGGGCGTCGCTGCCGGGACCGCAGTGGCTGGCGGGCGGGCAGCCCTTCGGCGGCATGCCGGACGCGCTCCGCCGTCAGGTGGGTGTGCTGGTGATCGCCGCGAGCATCCTGGTCGGTGGGCTCTCGCTCTCCGCGATCCATCTCGCGGGCGCGTCACGCGCCGGCTGTCACGGTCACCGCCCGGCGCCGCCCGCGGTCGCGACCACCACGCCCGTCCATGCCGTGTTCGGCGCTTCGATCGCCCGCGCGTCGGGCGCCACGACCCACGAGGTGGGCGAGGCGTGCCGCGTCGATGCGACCTTTGCCTCCGACGGCGTCTCGCGCGCCCATCCGATCTCCGCGCTGACGGTCACCTGTGGCGAGGAGACGCTCTTCGCGCCGTCCGCCGCGTCGCTCGCCGATGCCTTCGGCGTCGCGTGGGCCAGCGAGACGGATGGCGACGTTCGCTACGAGCTCTCGCTCGTGAGCGGCGCGACGCGCCTCGAGTCGTGGGACGGGGTCGGCGTGCTGGCGTCGGACGATGCGCGCATCGAGCTCGCGCTCGATCCGCTGAGCGACGAGGTCTCGCTGCCGCTCACCGCCGATGCGCCGACCGAGCGGGTTCTGTTCCGCGGCGGCCACGTGACGACGGCGACGGCCATCCCCGCGGGCACCTCGTGCGTGGTCGCGCGGCGCCCCGCGCTCACGGATGGCTTCGCGAGCCGCGTCGTGGTCCGCTGCGGTGATCGGACGCTCTACGGGGCCGACGACACCGGCTACACGTATCCGAGCGAGGACGCGCGGCTCGTCGTCGACGGCGACGCGTCGGCGGTGGACGGAGATGCGCGCATGACCCTCGACCTCGTGCGCGGTGTCGTGCACCTCGACGACGGCGCCGGCCTGATGCAGGTCACGGTCGACATCGCGCTCGACCCCACGGGCCCGACCACCCAGATCTGATCTCCGAGCCCGCCTGCCGCCGGCGCAGATCGCGATAGGACAGACGCACGGAGCCACCCGCATGCGCCGTGTGATCAGCGCGGCGCGCTGCCCGTGTTCCCGGTGCGACCCATCGGTCGCATTCGAACGGTAGATCGCCGCGCGTGGCGGGCCGTCCGAAGGCGGGTGCGTACTCCCGCTTCGCTCGTCCTCGCTTCTCTGCTCCTCTTGGCGCCGGCGCTCGCGCATGCGCAGGCCTCGCCGCGCCTCGCCCGCGTGCTCGCGCTCACGACCGAGTCGCCGGGGGTGCTCGTGGCGAGCCGGCGCGTCTTCGTGCCGGACATGGCCACCCCGCCGCTCTCGGCGTGCGCCGGGACCCGATGCGCGCCGGTCGTCTCCAGCCGCATGTGCGCCGTGCCCGAGTGCCCCGGGGGCGGCCGCCTGCTGGAGCTCGAGCGCCCGATCGCCGACGTGCCCGACTTCCCCACCGACCGAGAGCACTACGAGCAGGAGCTCGCGCTGCTCTTCGCCGATCCCGGGCTCGCGAGCATCTCGTGGGTGCTCGCGAGCCATCCAGGCTCGGCCACCGACGTTCCGTCGATGCCGTCCCGCCCGCTCGCATGGATGTCGAGCGCGCGGCAGGGCGAGATCGGGTGGGAGATCGGCGTGCTGGCGAGCGGCGGCGTGCTCGGTGCGAGCGGCATCGCGCTGGCCGGCGCCGAGGCGAGCGCAGGCTTCCGCTTCATGTGGGTCCCGCACAACGCGGACGACGAGCTGTTCGCGATGCTGATGGGCGACGTGCTGGGCGCCGACGTGCGCGTGCACGCCTTGGCGAGCTTTCCCGCGCAGCAGGCCACGGGATCGGTCGTGCTGGTGGGGGTGGGGCCGGCGCTCGCGTACACCACGACGCACGACACCTTCCGGCTGCCCACGTTCTACAGCGTGATCCTGCCCGAGCTGGGCCTGGCGCTCCGCGACGGGCACGATCCCACGTGGTACGCCGGATGGTCGCTCCCGGTGGGCCTGCTCGTGGACGAGCACCTGGGGCTCGAGGCGCGGGCCAGCGCGATCATCGTCGACGACTGGGTCGCTGGTGACGACGTGGAGGTGCAGCTCACGCTCGGGCTGGGCGTGGTGCTCCGCTGAGCACCGTTCCCGGCAGGCTCGGTGTCCGACCTGCCCTCGAGCCTGCGGGGCGCCGTACGAGCACGCGACGCGGGTCGGGCTCACGCGTGGACGCGGACCACGGCGTCGTCGATCGCGCGGTCGAGCGCGCGCGCCGTGGCCACGCGGGCGAGCTCCATCGCGCGCACCCCCGCCTCGAGGCGGCTCGGGCCCGACCTGGGGAGCGACTCGATCACGAGCGTGCACGCGCCCGCCGCGCGGGGGACCTCGAGGCTCGCGCGCCAGGGCGAGCGTGACGCGAGGTGATGCACGAGCTTGCGGCCGGCCCCGGCCGCCAAGAGGCCCGGGCGATCGGCCAGCCCGCCGTCGAGCAGCCAGCGTCCCTCGTGGCGCACCGGCTGGAAGAGGAACGGCACTGCGCACGAGGCGACGACCGCCGGGGCCAGCTCCCCTTCGCGGATGACGTGGGTGCGCCGGCGCGCGACGTCGTAGGTCGAGACGGAGAGCGGCGCGGCGCACTCCTCGAACCGGCGCACCGGCAGCAGGCGCTCGAGCTGCTGACGGAACGAGCGTCCGCGGAGCAGCCCGAGCCCCGGCGCCGGATCCCAGAAGTCCTCGCGGCGGAGCGCGCGCAGCGTCTCGGCGAGCGAGCGCATCGGCACGCCGGCGGCCCAGGCCGCCGACACGAGGGCGCCCGCCGACGACCCCGCCGCGGCGCGCGGCACGATCCCCTCGTCGAGCAGCGTGCGCAGCATCCCGGCGTGGGCGAAGAAGCCGAAGAAGCCGGAGGTGAGCACGAGCTCGAAGGGCTCTCGCGCGAGCCAGCTGCGCAGCGTCGGCACCGCCCGCTCAGTTGAAGGTGCGCGGATCGGGCTCGTCCACCCGCACGAGGATCACGCTGACGTTGTCCTTGCCGCCGCGCGAGTTGGCCTCGCGGATCAGGCCGTCGACGGCGTCCTGGAGGGTCGGCGCGGCTTGGATGATGTCGCAGATCTTGTCGTCGGGGACCATCTTGAACAGGCCGTCCGAGCAGAGCACGTAGTGGTCGCCCGAGTGCGGCTCGTCGATCGACAGGTCGACCTCGACCTCGTCGAAGACCCCGACCGCGCGGCTGAGCTTCGAGGCCGAGGGGCCGGTGACGCCGGCCGCGCCGAGCGTGTGGTCGGTCGTCAGCTGCGCGAGCCGACCGCTCCGCAGGCGATAGACGCGGCTGTCGCCGACGTGCGCGATGTAGACGCGCTTGCGATTCGGCGCGAAGCGGGCCGCCACCAGCGTCGTCCCCATGCCCTGCTGGTGCTCGTTCTCGCGGGCCTGCGTCAGGATCGCGGCGTTGGCGCTCTGGATGGCGCGTACCAGCTCGTCCCCGCGACGCGGAAGCCCCGGGATCGGGGCGCCACCGAACTGGTGCTGCTCGAAGGAGGTCTTGAGCACGTCGACCGCCATCTGGCTCGCGACCTCGCCCGCCGCGTAGCCGCCCATCCCGTCGGCGATGGCGTAGAGCGAGTGATCGGGGAGGACCACGTAGGCGTCCTCGTTGTGCTTGCGCTTGCGGCCCTGGTCGGTGCCGCCGAACGCGGACACGAGGATCTTCGGCACCGGGCCGGTCGGATCGTCGTCGACCGGCCCCGGCTCGGCGGAGAGCTCGAGGGCGACGTCGATCTCCGCGCTCATCGTCTGCGACGACATCGAGACGCCGCGGCGCGCCGAGGAAGCCGCATCGGCGGCGAGCGTCGTCCCGCCGTCGTCCTGCGGGTCGACCGGCGGCGGGTCGCTCGGTGTGGCGAGCGCAGGGGCCGCCGTCGACGGAGCGCTGAGCGGCACGGCGGCCGGGGCGCCTGCGGGCGCAGCGACCCGCCCACCGCGGCCTCGCACGAGGCTCACGACGAGCAGCACGACGGCGAAGACGCCCAAAGCCAGCCAGAACATCGCTCGCCGGCCATCCTATCCCAAACCGTCTGGTGGCGCGCGACGGTTTCTTGCGCCCCCGGGCCCCAGGCCCAAAGCTTCGCGGGTGAACGGCGGCGAGGCGAGCGCGAAGAAGACGGCCGAGGCGACGCCTCAGGCGCTGTCCGAGACCGTGATGCCGCTCGTCGTGCGGCGCGACGGAAGCGATCCGCCGCCGGCCGCGCCGGGGACCACGTCCAGCCGCGGTCGCCACTCCACGCTCGCCTCGATCGAGCTCTCCGGCCTGTTCGCGACCTCGCCCGACGCGCTGCGACGGCGCCTGCTCGGGCCGTGGTCGGAGGGCTTGCGCCAGTACCTCGCGCTGCGCCTCGGGGACCTCGCGCTGGCCGAGGACGCGCTGCGTGCGCTGCGCCGGCTCGTCACGGCGACGCCGACGTCGGAGCTGGTCCAGGATCCGGGCCCGAAGGCCAGGGTGTATCGGCTCGCCCGGCGCATCGCGCGCGAGCGTCTCGAGCGTCCGATCACGAGCCAGGACCCGCCGCTCTACCGCACGCCCGGCGACGCCGAGCGCGGCTACCTCACGGGGCTCGACGCCATCCGCGCCGATCTTCCGGAGGGATCCCGCGAGCTGCTCGAGCTGCGCTTCGCCCGCGAGCTCTTGCCCGTCGAGCTCGCCTGCGTCCTCGAGCGATCCGAAGAAGAGGTCGAGCGCGCGCTGACCGCCGCGCAGCGCGAGGTCACCAAGCTCCTCGGCGGCGCCCCGTTCACGCCACAGGTCGTCGTCGACGCGTTCGCGCTCGTCGGAGCCACCGCCGCCGAGCGTCGCGACGACGCGGGCGCCGAGCGCGCCGGCCTGCCCGTGGGGACGCTGGTCGGCGGGCGCAACCGCGTCGTCGCGCGGGTGGGCGTGGGCGCGTTCGGCGACGTCTACAAGGCCGACGACCAGGACGTCCCCGGGCACCGCATCGCGCTGAAGATGCTGCGCGAGCCCGCGCTCTCGCAGGCGGCGCGCGACGAGGCGCTCCGCGAGCTCAAGCTGATCGCCGCCGTCTTCCATCCCTCGCTCGTGCTCTTCAAGGATCACGGCTGGTACGAGGATCGCCTCTGGTTCGTCATGCCCTGGTACGAGGGCGAGACGCTCGAGGCGCGCATGCGCCGCGTGCAGGACGGGCGCCTGGGGATCACGCGCGCCCAGGCCCGGCGAATCTTCGAGCCGCTCGCGCGCGCCCTCGCGACGCTCCACGGCAGCGGCATCCGCCACCAGGACATCAAGCCCGAGAACGTCTTCCTCGCCCGGATCAAGGGCATCTCGGGCGCCGGCGACGAGGAGAGCGGCATCCTGCCGGTGCTCATCGACCTCGGCGTCGCGGCCAAGGAGCACGAGGCCCTCATCGGCGGTACGCCGGTGTACTTCGCGCCCGAGGTGGCCGCGCACTACGCGCAGATCGGCGGCGAGGCCGTGGGCCCGAAGGCCGACGTCTTCGCGCTCGCGCTCTCGCTGCGCAACGCGCTCGAGCCCGAGACGGAGGAGGACGTCCCGGCGGGTGCCGTCGAGGCGTTCATCCAGCGTCGGGCCACCCAGCCGCCGCCGCTGCCCACGCGGCGCGATCTGAAGTTCCTGCGCCCGTACTTCGCGCGCTGGCTCGCCGCCGATCCCGCCGAGCGCCCGACCGCGGAGGAGTTCGCGCGGGAGCTGGAGGTGCTGACGCGCCCGGAAGAGCGCAAGGCGCGCTCGCGCAAGACCTTGAGCTGGCTCGTGCCGATGCTCGCTGGCGTCACCGCGATCTTCGTCGCCGTCGTCTACGTCTTCCACCGGGAGTCGGAGCTGCAGCGCCGCGAGATCGACGCGGCGCGCGTCGAGGTCGCCAACGTGCGCGCCGACCTCCTGGTCGAAGAGGCGCGGCGCCAGGCGCTCGACCAGGACCACGCCCAGCTCATGCAGCAGTACGAGGAGGGGCGCCTCTCGCGCTCCGAGCTCGCCGACCAGCTGGCCACCGCGCAGGGGCAGATCGAGATCCTCGGCAGTCGCATCGCATCGCTCATCGCCGAGCGTGATCAGATCGCCAGCGACATCGCGTCGGTACGCGCCCGGCTCGGCCAGTCGGAAGCGACGCTCGCGTCGACGGCGGACATGCTGCGCGACGAGCGGCAGGAGCGGCGTGCGGTCGAGGAAGAGCTCTCCGACGAGCGGGCGGAGAACGACGAAGCGCAGGCCGACCTGCGGGACGAGCTCGCGGCTGCCGAGGTACGGGCCGAGGCGCGCGCGACGGAAGTGACGCGCCTCCGGGACGAGCTCGACGACACCTACGGGCGCCTGCACGCGATGGAGGCGCGCGTCTCGGTCGCCGAGGACGAGCGCGACGTCGCCCGCCGCGCCCTCGCCGAGCTCGAGTCGCGGGTCGCCGAGCTACGCGAGATGCTCGATCGCCCGCGCGCGGCGACGCGCGACGAGGTCGCGAGCGGCGAAGGGAACTGATCCCCGCCTCAGCGCCGCGCCTGCGCGGGAAGGTCAGGGCGTCCGGACGAGCGTGCACGCGCCGTCGCGGCACCGCGCTTCGAAGCTCGGCTGGTCCGGCAGGCACGCCGGCTCCTCGAGCACCTCGCAGTCGATCGTCGCGCACCAGCGCTGGTAGGCGTCCCAGCGCGCGCGGCTCCAAGGGCGAGCGTCGCATGGGCAGAAGGCCGAGCAGCAGTCCCGCGGTGTGCCCACGATGCAGTCGGCGTCGGCCGCGCACGGCAGAGCGTCGGGCGAGGGCGGGGGCTCGGTCGACGTCGCCGGCGCCGAGGACGGGGAGGGCGCTGGCGAGGTCGTGGTCGGCGAGGTCGGGGGCGGCGCGGACCGAGGAGCGGGCGTGGGCTCCGGCACGGGGGATCGAGGCGCGCCGCAGGCTGCGCCGAGCACGAAGACGAGGAGGGCCGCTCGTCGAGGCCGCAGGATCGGCTGCATCGCCCGCCTCATCCCTCGGGCGTCGTGCCGTGGACGTAGACCCAGGTCGCCGGATCGGCGTCGCTCGGGAACACCGTGTGCCAGCCCTCGGGCAGTCGTGGGCGCGCCCAGTCGAAGAGCCAGCGCGCGTCGAGCGGCGCGAGGTTCACGCAGCCGTGGCTGCGCGGCCGCCCGAAGCCGTCGTGCCAGAAGGCCGAGTGCAGCGCGAACGCGAGCTCGAAGTACATGACGTAGGGCACGTCCTCGATCGAGTAGGGCCCGTCGGTCGCGTGATCGCCGTCCATCGTGTGCGTCACGTACTTGCTGCGGATCCGCCAGAGCCCCGTCGGCGTGTCGTGGGTCTGCAGGGGATCCTCGGGGTCGCGGATGCGGCCGCTCGACACGAGCGTCGCGAAGACCGGCGTGAGGCCCTCGTAGGCGACGAGCGTCTGGTGCGCGAGGTCGACGTCGATCCACGTCTCGTCCTCGCCCACGCCTTCCGGTCGCGTGGTCGCGGCGCGGATTACCGTGACCTCGTCGTCGCGGTACATCTCGGTGTCGCTCGCGACGACGTAGTGTGCGCCGCGGATGTCCTCCTCGGCGCGGATGCGGAACACGTGGTGGTAGCCGGGCGCGCGCCCGCGGCGCGGCGGCTGCCCCTCGCGACTGCGTGTGAAGAGACTGGTCTTGCTGCTCGTCACGTACCCGAGAGGCAGCACCATCCCCGACTCTTCGCTCAGCTCGACGCCGTTCAGCGTGGGCACGCCGCGGCGGGGGCGTGCGTGCGCCGTTCCCGCGTCGAGCCCCGCGTCCTCTTCGACGCCCGCGTCGACCGCGCTCGCGGCGATCCGCTCCAGCGCCTCGCCGTGGAACTCCGAGCCGTGAACGAGGCCGACCTGGAAGTAGGGCACGATGCCGTTCGAGAGCGTGCGCCAGTAGCGGCGCGCGCCGGTGCGCACGTCGCGATCGAGGCTGACGATGAAGCCGCTCACGAGCCGGCGCGCGAGCACGCCGCCGCGCTCGCCCTCGAGCGAGGCGAGCGTGAGCACCTCTTCCTCTTCGCCCTCGACGCCCTCGGCTCCCTCGGCGCTCGCCGTCGCGGCGACGCCCGAGGCGGGCATCACCTCCGTCTCGACGATCGGTGGCGGCGTGGGCTCGGGCGGCGGCGGCGTGGCCGCCTCGCTGCCTCCTTCGCTCGCGCCTGCCTCGGTCGGCGGCGGCTCGAGCCCCGGGATGCGGTAGCCCTCGTACTGCGCGGCCTCTTCGTCGGTCGGAAGGCGCCGGTACATCGGCGCCCCGTCGCGGCGCGTTCGCCCGTACTCGTAGGGGAGCGGGGCATCGTGGTCGGGCTGGGCGGGCCGGCGCGCCGGCATTCGGCGCCCGGTGAACGCGAGCACGTCCCGCCCGTTGCAGACGTAGCCTCCGGTCGTAAGCTCGTACCAGCCTTCGCGGCAGCCTTCGGTGCCGACGGGAAGCGCGGTCGTCGCCTGGAGCACGGCGCCCGCACGGAGGTACCCGAGCCGCTCCGACTCTCGATCCGGCCGCGCGTGCACCTTCACCACGAATCGCTTGGCGAAGATGCGTCGCGGCGGGCCCGCGTCGGGCGGCGGCCCGGCGTCGACCCCGACGTCGGGCTCCTCCACGACGCCCGCGTCGGGCTCGTGCACCTCGTCGTCGCTCGCACTGCCGCAGGCCACGGCCATCAGGCCAACCAGGAGCGAGGCGAGCGCCGCACCAGCGGCGGCGCGCGTGGACCGATTGCGCATGAGCGAGGGGCGATCTGTTTTCACGTGCCCCCGGTGTGGTCAAGGGAGCCGCGGGCGTGATGGCCACACCGGATCTCCGGCGCCTCGCGGCGGCGCTGGCGTCGTCGGGCGCCCTGCACGTGCTGGCCGTGCTGATGGTGCTCGGGCTGAGCCGCCCCTTCGACAGCGGGTTCGAGTTCACCGCGCCGATCGAGGTCCAGCTCGGCATGACCGACCCCACCGAAGCGGCCGAGGCGCCCGTCGCGCCTGCTCCGCCGGAAGAGCCGCCGCCGCCGAGCAGCGCGGGAGAAGGCGCGCGCGTGGGGGAGGGCCTCGATGGCGGCGTGCCGAGCGACGGCGGCCTCGAGGCGGGGCGGCCCGATGCGGGACGGCGGCGCCGCCGCGATGCGGGTGTGGACGGCGGCGCGCTCGTGGCAGGCGCCGGGGGCGATGCGGGCGTGCCGGTCGCGTTCCTGCCGCCGGGCGCGCAGCTCGCGCTTCGCATCGACATGGACCGTGTGCGCGCCTC
>JBGALT010000080.1:10131-34865 GCA_044223665.1 Sandaracinaceae bacterium
GCCTCGCCGCTGCGGCCCCAGGTGGAGCGGCTGCTGGGCGCGATTCCCGACTGGGACGCCGTCCTCGGGGGCTCGGGGATCGATCCGGTGCGCGATCTCTCGCGCATGCTGATCGCGACGCCGAACTTCCAGCGCGCGAACATCGTCGTCGCGGGCGCGCTCACCCCGGAGGCGCCGTCGCCGCGCGAGGTGGCCGAGCGCGTCGCGGAAGCGAACGGCCACGCGCTCGAATGGGACGAGGAGGACGGGGTCCCGAGCGCTCCGTTCTACAGCCCCGACGGCGCCGATCGCCGCGTCGCGATCCTCGACGATCGCCACGTCGTGCTCTCGCGACCGGACGACCTGCCGCGCGTGCTGGCGATCGCCGCCGCCCGGGTGCACGACGACGAGACGAGCCCGGCGGACGCCCTGCTCTCGATGGGCGAGGGCGAAGCGCTCAGCCTGGAGGTGGAGGGGCTGGCCGCGTTCGTGCGGCGCTCGCCGTGCGAGGTGGCGAGGCGCGCGCGGGTCGCGATGATCGAGACGCACGACGGCGTCGACATCGAGGGCAACGCGACCTTCGACACGGCCGAGCACGCGAGCTCGGCGCGCGAGTGCTTCGACGAGCTGCGCAACCGCGCTGCCACGAACCCGCTGGTGCAGATCATGGGCTTCTCGGTCCCGCTCTTCGAGATCGAGATGGAGGCGACCGACGAGACGCTGCACGTCGAGGGCGCGCTGACCTTCGATCAGCTGCGGCGCATCCTCGAGATGCTCGAGGGCATGCTGCGGCGGCCTCCGCCGCCTCCTCCGCCGGTCCTGCCGCCGCCCATGACGGACGCCCCGAGCGCGCCCGAGCCGCCGTCGTCGCCGCCGCCCCCCACGCCCTGACGCGATCAGCCGAAGATGCGCGGTGGCGGCGTCCAGCCCCCGAGCGCGCGCTCGAGCTCCAGCGCGACGGCGACCGTGCGGTCATCGGCGCCGTGGCGGCCGACGACCTGGCAGCCGAGCGGTGCGCCCTGGTCGTCGAGGCCCAGCGGCACGGCCGTGCTCGGCAGCTCCATCACGTTGAAGAGCGCGGTGTAGGCCCAGTCGATCGGGTGCCGGAGCGCGACCCCGTGGTGCGGCGCCGGCATCGTGTACGTCGGGTAGAGCATCACGCCGTCGCCGATGCGCTCCTCGAGCATGCGCCGGAACGCATGGGCCTCTCGCACCATCTTCTGCGTGTCGCCGGGCAGGAGCTTGGGCACCTGCTCGATCGCGGCGAGCGCAAGCGCCGGGAGCGTGTGCGCCGAGCGGCCCACGGCGAGCTTCATCAGCTCGAGCCCGACCCGCACGCGGCCGCGGCCGCCGGCGAGCATCTGGCCGAAGTCGTCGCCGCCCGCCTCCGACAGGAGCGCCGCCCAGTAGAGCACCGACTTCGCGAGGCCCGGGATCTTCACGCGCTCGACGCGCGCGCCGGCGGCCTCGAGCGCGCTCGCCGCGCGATCCTGCGCGCGGATCAGCGAGGGATGGACCGTCGAGACCCCGTTCGTCGTCACGTGCAGCACGCGCAGGCCCTGCATCGCGACCGTCGCCGGATCCCCGAGCGGGATCGGCAGGACCTCGCTCGAGAGCGGGGTCGGCCCCGCGAGGATGCGAACGAGCGGCCAGAGGTCTTCGGCGCGGCGCGCGAGCGGACCGGTGGTGATGAAGCGCATGCCGGCCTCGCCCGGGAGCGGCCACTGCCCCGCGTTGGGGATCAAGCCGCCGCTCGGCTTGTGACCGAAGACGCCGTTCATGAACGCGGGCAGCCGGATCGATCCGCCGATGTCGGCGCCGAGACCGAAGGGCGCGAAGCCCGCGCCGATGGACGCGCCTTCGCCGCCCGAGCTGCCGCCGACCGTGCGATGGAGGTCGTAGGGGTTGTTGGCCCGCCCGTAGACGCGATTGTCGCTCTCCATCCACATGAGCAGCTCGGAGACGTTGGTCACGCCGAGCACGATCGCGCCCGCGTCGCGCAAGCGCGCGACGGTGACGCCATCGCTCGCGCTGCGCGTGCCGATGCGCGAGACGAGGCCCGCCGTCAGCGGCATCCCGGCGACCTGGAACGACTCCTTGATCGTGCAGGGCACGCCGTGCAGTGGCCCGAGCGCGGCGCCGTTGCGCTTCTTGCGGTCCGCCTCTTCGGCCTCGCGCAGCGCCGCCGTCAGGCGTGTCTCGACGACCGCGTTCAGCGGCTGCGCGTGCCTCTCGAGGTGCGCCGCGTGCGCGCGGACCACCTCGACGCTCGTCGTCTCACCCTCTCGGATCGCGCGCGCCAGGCGTGTCGCCGACGCGCGGAGCATCTCGTTCGGCTGCATCGTGGAGCCCCACTCTCGCTCACCCGCCGCGTCCGAGGGAGAGAAAGCGGACGCGTCGTGAGCGGGCCGGCCGGGCCGAGCTGCCCCAGCGGATTCCAGTCGGTGCAGCGCGACGGATGCGTGACGTGTACGCGCGCCCCTCGGTCTCGCGCCCGAAACGCGAAACGCCCGCCGATCGCTCGGCGGGCGCCTCGTGAGCCGTCGAACGGCCGCGGAATCAGAGCTTCGCGCTGTCGGCGATCAGGCCGCGGACGGCCTCGGCGCTCTTGTCGAGCGCCGCCTTCTCGTCGGCCGCGAGCTCGATGTTCACGACCTTCTCGACGCCGCCGCCGCCGATCACGACCGGCACGCCGATGTACATGTCCTTGTAGCCGTACTCGCCGTCGAGGTACGCGGCGCAGGCGAGGATGCGCTTCTCGTCGCGCAGGTACGCCTCGGCCATCTCGATCGCGCCCGCGGCCGGCGCGTAGTACGCGCTCGTGCCCATCAGCTTCACGATCTCGCCGCCGCCGCCCGCCGTGCGCTTCACGATGCCGTCGAGCACGTCGGCCGGCAGGAGCTGCTTGATCGGAATGCCGTTCACCGTGCAGTAGCTGAGCACGGGCACCATCGTGTCGCCGTGGCCGCCGAGGACGAGCGCGCGCACGTCCTTCACGCTGCACTTGGCCGCGGCCGCGAGGAAGCACTGCAGGCGCGCCGAGTCGAGCACGCCCGCCATGCCGGCGACCTGACCGCCCTTGAAGCCGGTCACCTTCTTCATCTCGTAGACCATCGCGTCGAGCGGGTTCGAGATGACGACGACGAACGCGTTCGGGGCGTTCTCCTTGATGCCCGTCGCGACGGCGCGGATGATCTTCAGGTTGATGCTGAGCAGATCGTCGCGGCTCATGCCGGGCTTGCGCGGCACGCCGGCGGTCACGATCACGACGTCCGAGCCGGCGATGTCCTTGTAGTCGCTCGTGCCCGTGACGGTGCAGTCGAAGCCGTCGAGCGCGCCCGTCTGCATGATGTCGAGCGCCTTGCCGCGCGCGAAGTCCGCCTTCTCCGGGATGTCGAGGAGCACGCAGTCGCCGAGCTCTCGCCGCGCCACGAGCATCGCGAGCTCGCCACCGATGTTGCCCGCCCCGATGATCGAGATCTTCTTCCGCTGCACCATCGCTCACTCCTCTTTCTGTCGCGCCGGCAGGCCCCTCGGGGCACGACGCGCGCGGACTCTACCGACAATGCGCGGCACGTGCACGCCCCGTCCTCGCTTCCGAGGCGCCCCAGGGGCCGACGGAAAACCCGCGCCCGAGCTCCTGCCCATCGGCCGCCGCCGAAGGGTGGAGCGTGCCACCGCGTATCGAGTCACGCTCTGGGTGCATGACCCCCGACCAGCTGCGTCTTCTCACCGATCCGTCGGCGCGGAACGATCCCGAGTTCGTGCGTCGCGTACGGAACGAGGCGAGAGCCGAGCGACGCCGCGGCGTGTTCACGATCCTCCGGGTGACCTCGCTCGTCATGGTCGGGCTCGGTCCCTTCCTGCTCGGGCTGAGCGGCCTGCTGGCCGTCGGGGCGATCGCCAGCCGGTTCCTGCCGCTCGGGGTGCCGGGCGATGCGCTCTTCGCGGGGGTCTTCCTGGGGGTCTTCGGTGCGGTGATGTCCGGGCTCGCCGTCTGGCTCTGGGTCCCGGGACGCGGCTTGCTCACCAGCGGGGTCCAGGCCCAGGCGACGGTCCAGCAGGTCCTCGGCGTGCGCGGTGGCGTGACCGTGAAGAGCGGCGGCACTTCCGGAACCGTCGTCCGGGTCAGCCTCGTGCTCCGGGTCATGCCGCCGAGCGGAGCGTCGTACGACGTCACGCACCGCGAGCCGATCCTCGACACCGACCTCGGGTCCCTCCAGCTCGGCGCGACGATCCCCGTGCGCGTCTCGCCCACGAGCCCGTCGAAGCTGCTCATCGACTGGGACGCGATGCACTGACCGCTCCGGCGAGCCCGCGTTCCGACGTCCGACGCCAGCTCGGCTCAGCCGTCAGCGACGGCGCCGCGTCGACGGCAAGCGCGCCCAGATCGCGCCCAGCGGGATCGACAGCCCGCGCAGGCCCTTGGGCTTGAAGGTCACGTCGCCCTCCGCGGTCTCGCGCACGGAGTAGACGCCCTCGTCGAGGACGCAGCGCTCGAGGCTCCGGGCCTCCGGGTCGACGATCCAGTACTCGGGCACGCCGATCGACGCGTACCAGCCGAGCTTGCGCACGCGGTCGTGGCCGCGGCTGGTCGGCGAGATCACTTCGACCGCGATCTCGGGCCGGCCGCGCGCGAGGCCCGCGGGATCGGCGTCGCGGTAGGCCTCGGCCGTGAGCACCTGCACGTCGGGAATGGCGCCGCGGCGGTTGGTGATGCGGACCTTGTAGCCGGACGGCAGGACCACGAGATCGCGCTTGGTCGCCCATGGGGTCAGGTGAAACAGGATCTGCCCCACGATCCACTCGTGCCACTTGTTCGGCACTTCCACCTCCACGAGCACGCCATCGACGAGCTCGCGGCGATCGTCGTCGGCGAGCGCGATGAAGTCGCTCCATCCGACTCGCGAGGTCGCGCGCGCGCGTTCCATGCGTCGAGCATACCGCACGGGGTCGCGCCGACGCGCTCGCGAAAGAAGGAGAGGCAGGAGCCTCTCGGCGCCTGCCTCTGCTTCTTCGCATCGCGCGGCCTTCACCGCGCCTTCGCGATCACATGTGCTTGATGATGGCGTCTCCGAACTCGGAGCACTTCACCTTCGTCGCACCTTCCATCATGCGGGCGAAGTCGTAGGTCACGGTCTTGGCGCCGATGGCGCCGTCCATGCCCTTGATGATGAGGTCCGCGGCCTCGTCCCAGCCGAGGTGACGCAGCATCATCTCGCCGCTCAGGATCACCGACCCGGGGTTGACCTGGTCCTTGTCGGCGTACTTCGGCGCCGTGCCGTGCGTCGCCTCGAAGATGGCGTGGCCCGTCACGTAGTTGATGTTGCCGCCGGGCGCGATGCCGATGCCGCCGACCTGCGCCGCGAGCGCGTCGCTGAGGTAGTCGCCGTTCAGGTTCAAGGTCGCGATCACGTCGAAGTCGGCCGGGCGCGTGAGCACCTGCTGCAGCGTGATGTCGGCGATGCTGTCCTTGATGAGGAGCAGCTTCTTCCACTTCCCGTCACCGTGCGTCGGCCAGAGCTTCAGCGCCGCCTCGACCTCGGCGTGCAGCTCCGCCTTCTGCTTGGGCGGGAGCATGTCGTAGCCCGGCTCGACCTGGCGCGCGTTGCCCTCGGTCGTGACGCTCGCGTCGGCTTCCTTGTTGCCGAGGATCCACGTCTCGCGCTCGGTCACCACCTGATCGCGGAACGCGCGCACGGCGAGGTCGTAGCCCCACGTGCGGAACGCGCCCTCCGTGAACTTCATGATGTTGCCCTTGTGGACCAGCGTGACGCTCTTCTTCTTGTACTTGAGCGCCATCTCGATGGCGGCCTTCACGAGGCGCTCGGTCCCGTCCTTGCTGACGGGCTTGATGCCGATGCCGCTCGACTCGGGGAAGCGAATCTTTCCGAACTCCTTCGGGAAGTTCTCCTTCAGGAACGCGGTCACCTTCTTCACGTTCTCGCTGCCGCTCTCCCACTCGATGCCGGCGTAGATGTCCTCGCAGTTCTCGCGGAAGATCACCATGTCGACCTTGTCGGGCGACTTCACGGGCGAGGGCACGCCCTTGAACCAGCGCACGGGGCGCAGGCACACGTAGAGGTCGAGCATCTGGCGGAGCGCGACGTTCAGCGAGCGGATGCCGCCGCCGATCGGCGTCGTGAGCGGGCCCTTGATGCCGACGAGGTACTTCTTGAAGTCCTCGACGGTCTGGTCGGGCAGCCAGTTGTCGTAGGTCTTGAACGCCTTCTCACCGGCGTAGACCTCGTGCCACACGATCTTCTTCTTGCCGCCGTAGGCCTTCTCGACGGCCGCGTCGAGCACGCGCACCGAGGCCTTCCAGATGTCGCGCCCGGTTCCGTCGCCCTCGATGAACGGGATGATCGGGTCGTTCGGGACGTTCAGCTTCCCGTCCTTGTTCATCGTGATCGGGGTGCCGGTCTTCGGCGCGGGCCAGGTCGTCATGATCGAGATGCTCCTTCGAACGAATGGTCAGAAGAGGGCTCGCCCCTGTGCACCGAGCGCTCTCGCGGAGGCGAGGGGCAGCGGGGCCGGCGGCGAGCGAGGAAATCGGGTGCGACCTTGTACCACCGGGCGCCGCAAAGGTCAGGGCCGGCGCGCGCGCTCGAAATGACGCGATGCGCGATGGCGCGCGCGCGATCCTGCGCTTTCGCGCGGGTCAGGGCGTGGCCGAGGCCGGGCTCGTCGTCGTGACGCGCGTGGCGACGATTCCGTCGGCGCGCAGGCGCGCGAGCAGGCCTTCTTCGCCGAGCACCATGCCGTAGGGCAGGAGCACGAGCGCGTTGCCCGCGCGGATCTCGCGCTCGATCACCGGCATGCCCTCGCTCAGGAGGCGCAGGTTCTCGCTGCGGCGCAGGGCACTGTCTTGCTCGCGGCCGATCACCGGCACGGCGTGCGCCACGAGCAGCGCCGCCTCGTCGCCCGCGAGATAGGCGGTGCGCACGTCGGCGAGGTTCGCGCGCGTCTGGTCCGGGTGATCGAGCACGGCCGCGAGCGTGTCGGTCGCGCCGCGCTCGAGGACCGTCCAGAGCTCGGCTGCCCGCGCCGCCGTCGCGAGCGAGAGCGTGGGAAGCCCGGCGGCCTGGCGGCGCGCGACGAGGTCGTGGGTCGGCGAGAGGCGCGTGTCCTCCATGCGCTCGTGGCCGAGGTCGGCCACCGTCGCTCCGAGCGCGAGCTCGAGAGCGGCCTCGGGGCGAACGTGGACGGCGATCTCTTCGGGCGCGCCCGTGAGCGCGACGAGCCGTGCGAAGCGCTCGGCCCCGATCGCGCGGTCGAGGTGGAACGAAGGGTCGAGGCCGTGCTCGGCGGCGAAGGCTCGCTCCTCCTCCGGCTCCCACGCCATCGGGACGATGACGGCGCGCGCGAAGGTGTAGAGCGCCTCGTAGTCGGGCGGGAACGACGCGTGGAGCGGAACGCCGGGGTCGAGCGCCGCGAAGACGTACGAGGGCTGGCTCTCCGTCTGGATCTCGAAGAGCCACGTGGGCACCGCCGCCGGCTCGAGGACCGCGGACGAGGGTGGCGGCGCCGCGCTCGCGGCAGGCGCCGGCGCCGGCGCCGCGGGCGCGGGGGACGAAGCTCCACCGGAGCAGGCCAGGAGCGTGAGCGCGACCGCCAGAGCCACGCATCGGAGACCGCGCTCGTTCATCGCGCGACAGGGTACCCGCATCCGCGGCGTTGACGCACGCGCGCGACCGGCGCGACACTGCGAGGCGCCCTCCGCATGCGTGTCGCGCTCGTCCTCGCGCTCGCTCTCGGTCTGCTCGCGCCTGCGTGCAGCGCGCCGCAGACGTCCGTCCCCGCGCAGGGCGATGGCGGCCCCGCGCGCGATGCCGTGGCCGACGCCCCCGCGAACGACGCGCGCCAGAACGGCGACGCCGGCCGCGACGCGGCGCACGTGGACACCGGCCCGCCCCACACGCTCGGCCCGCCGTACCCGATCGTCTTCGCGCACGGCTTCTTCGGCTTCGAGCACTTCGCGGGCATCGACTACGTCGACTACTTCTTCCACGTGCGGCAGGCGCTCGAGATGTCGGGCGAGACGAACGTCTACTTCACCGCCGTCGACCCCTTCAACACCTCGGAAGTGCGCGGCGCGATGCTCGCCGAGCAGGTCCAGCACATCCTCGACACCACCGGCTATCGCCAGGTCGTGATCGTCGGCCACTCGCAGGGCGGGCTCGATGCGCGCGTCGTCGCCCACGATCACCCCGAGTGGGTCGCGTCCGTGTACACGATCGCGACGCCTCACGGCGGCACCGCCGTCTCCGACGTGCTCGACGAGCTCGTCTCCGACACGCGCCTGCGCGACGCGCTCAACGCCATCGCGAGCCTCGTCTACGCGCCGCTCTACGACACGACGGGCGACACCACGAGCGTCTGGCTCGGGATCGATCAGTTCAACACGCCGAACATGGTGGCCTTCAACGCCGCCTACCCGGACGCGCCCTCCGTCTCCTACTTCTCGATCGGCGGCCGCAGCGCGAGCCACGACGGCGGCGCCGACTGCGACGTCCCCGGGCGCCCCTCGTTCATCTCTCGCTGGGACGGCGAGCGCGACCCGATCGATCCGGCGCTGAGCATCACCAACGCGATCCTCAACGGCAGCGACCTCTTCCACCCCGTCCCCAACGACGGCCTCGTGACCGCGGCGAGCTCGCGCCACGGCATCTTCCTCGGCTGCATCCCCGCCGATCACCTCGACGAGGTGGGCCAGCTCATCGGCGACGGCCCCGGCCTGTTCAACGACTTCGACCACTACACGTTCTATCGGGAGCTGGTCGCGTACATCCGCGCGCGCGGCGATTGACGTTCCGCGCTGCGCGCTCCAGTGCAGGGAGGTGACATCGAGCCCGTCGTACCCCTCCGAGCTGGCGCGCTACGTCGAGGCCCACTGGCCGCCGGGCTCGCCGCTCGGGGTCACCGTCGACGAGCTGGCCGAGGCGCTCCACGTCGCCTACCACGCGTCGCTGATGTCGGAGGAGGCGCGGCCCACTCGCTTCCGGCTGCTGCTGACCCCGCCCGAGCGCCTTCCGAGCGAGGGCCAGCCGAACCGCGGCGTGCTGCGCCTGCTCTTCGAGCGCAGCCGGCCGCTTCATCCCGACGAGCTGCGGCGCCTCGCGCCGGCGGTGCCCTTCGAGACGGCGCTGATCGGCGCGCACCTCGAGAACGGCGAGCTCCGCATCTGGGGCGTCGCGCACTCGGGGCCGGCGTGGCTCGCGCCGACCTGGGGCGGGCGCCGCGTCGTGCCCAACTGGACCTACGGCCCGATCATCCACGTCACGGGCCCCGGCCAGCTCGCGGTGCGCTGCGCGGGCGGTCTCGTCGGCGCCCTCGAGCGCGGCGAGCTGCTCGACACGCGCCTCGACGTCTTCGAGTCCCGCTGGCTGCCCGCGATGTTCGCGCGCGAGCGCGAGGAGGTGCGCGCGACGCACGCGGCGGGTGCGACGAGCACGGTCGAGCCCTCGCTCGTCGGTCTGGTGGGCCAGCACCTGTTGCGTCGCGCGATCCAGCTCGTCCGCGGTGCGCGGCACGGCGGCATGTTCCTCGTGCTCGACGCCGGCGCGGGCGCGCTCCCGCGCTCGCTGCGGCCCAAGTACCTCTTCCAGCGCGACGAGCCGACGCGCCGCTACCGGACGCTGCTCTTCCAGATCCTCGATGCCGTCATCGCCGCCGCCGACAAGCCCTCGGTCGGCTGGAGCGACTTCGCGAGCAGCAAGAGCTCCGAGCTCGAGCGCCTCGAGAACGCGGTCTTCGAGCTGAGCCGGGTGTTCGCGAACCTCGCCGCGATCGACGGGGCGGTGGTCGTCGACAAGCGCTTCGGTCTGCTCGGCTTCGGGGTCGAGGTCTCGGCCGAGCTGCCGACGCCCGAGGTGGTGTGGCGGGCCCTCGACGCCGAGGGCCGCGAGGTGCGCGAGGACGACGTCGAGCGCGTCGGCACCCGCCACCGCGCCGCGTACCGCTTCGTGCACGATCATCCCGGAGGCCTCGCGATCGTGATCTCGCACGACGGCGGCGTGACGTTCGTGGCGAGCCAGGAGGGCCGCGTCGTCACCTGGGAGCAGTCGGTCAGCCCGTGATCCTCGACGCGCTCGTCAGCGCGTCATGCCCACGCGGCGGCGCGCGAGCAGGCACGCATCGCCGGCGATCGCGAAGTCGCGGCAGCTCCGCGGTCGCTGGTCGTAGACGGTGCACGCGTAGCCGAGCGCGCCGTGCTCGAGGGCGGGGCAGTTGCCCTCGGGCCGCGGCATCTCGGGGCGGCCGTCGATCACGGTGACGAGATCGGGGCGCGTCTTGCGCAGCACGTCGCTGCGCGTGAGCAGCACCGTGTGGAACGCCTCGCGGCAGCACGCGCCGCACGCGAAGCAGTCGAGCGCCTTCGGCTCCCAGCGCTCGCACGCCGGCGCAGCGTCGTCCGTGCGCTCGGTCGACGCGCGACAGCGCGCGCTCTTGCCGCGGGAGAGCACCCACGCGCAGCTGCCGCAGCGCTCGTGCGCCGCGCGGCTGCCGGCAGCCGGCGTCGGAAAGCCGGCGCGATGCATCGCCACGGGCGGATCGACGAGCGACCAGAGCGAGCTGGCCGCCGCCGCGCCGTAGCCGGTCACCTCGCGGGCGATCACTGCTGTTGCGGCGAGCGCCTCGCCCACGTGCGGGCTCCACGGCGCCTGGTGGACGCGCCCGGCGGCGGCGACGGCCAGCGGGATGGCCGGATCGTCCCCTTCGAGCGGATCCTCGGGCAGCGCGTCGTAGTACGTGCGGAAGTCGGTCGTGGGCGCGAGCGCGCGCCGGAGCCCGAGCGGCCGGAGCAAGAGCGCCTGCAGCCGCAGGCAGGCGTGCTCGCGCACGGCGTCGGGGCCGGTGAGCAGATCCATCGCCTCGTTCTCGAGGCCCCAGTCGCGCTGGAAGAGCGAGCGCGGCCCTTGCACCAGCGAGTGGCAGAGCTCGTGGAAGATCATCTGCGCGAGGCAGTCGTCGGGGTCCAGGCCCTCGGGCGTCGCGATCCGGAGCGTCCCCTGGCCGTCGGTCGTCGCGAACGCGTGCGGATCGCGCTCGACGCGCAGGCCCACGCGCTCGGCGCAGCCGATCCAGACGCGGTCGAGCGGATCCTCGTATCGATGCGTGACCGAGCGGGCCATCGCCCGGGATCTACGCCTCAGCCCTGTTCTTGCCAGCCCTCGTCCGCTTCGCCGGGCATCTCCGGCTCACGCGGCCCCGTCTGCGCGGGCGTCTCGCGGGGGACGCGGCCGGGGCGGGCCAGCAGATCGAAGTGATGGACGAAGTCGGCCAGTGTCCCGCGCTGCGCGTCGTCGAGCACGAACGAGTCGCCGCAGATCGAGCCGCGCACTTCGCGCGCACGGGCCATGGCGCGCACTTGCTCGATGGGCAGCTCCATCCGCATCGCGTCGTAGACGCCTCCGCGCATGGGAGCGCCGACGTAGCTCGCGGTCACGGGCAGCTCGCGCCCGTCGAGCGTGAGGTGCACCTCGCACGACGGGCTCCAGCGCGCCGCGGGGCTCGGCGCGTCGACGATCGTGCTCACCGTGAGCTCGTTCTCGCGCGGATGGGCGAAGAGCCGCACCGAGCCCCAGCCGTAGAGCGTACCGCCCACCGACCACGGCACTTCCGCACGCAGCGCGGGAAGGGCGTGCGGCGCCGCTTCCACGCGCACGCGCCCCGAGAGCGGGCGACCGTCGGGAAGCGTGACGGCCCGCTCGGTGACCGCGACGGGCAGCGTCGGGCGGGGTGCGCCGGGCGCTCGCGCCGCTGGGCCGACGGCGCGACCGAAGGCGCCGGCCACCAAGAGCAGCGCCAGCGCGGCCGCCCTCGACCCCCACGTTCGAGCCCGCCGCGGCACGCCGCGCATCGCCCCTCGAGCGTACCCGGAGCCCGCCTGTCCCGTGAAGCCCGTCATCCGTCGCCCGCTCTAGACCTCGTCTTACGTCCGGACCTTGGATTTTTCGGGCGCCGGGCGTCGGGCCGGTTACCCTTCACGCCGCGATGACCAGCAGGCGGGAGGCGAAGGCGCAGACCAAGCAGCGCTTGATCGACGCGATGCTGGAGATCCTCCACGAGTCCGGCCCCTTGGCGCTCACGACCGGGCGCATCGCCGAGCGCGCCGGCCTGGCGCAGCCCACCTTCTACGTCCACTTCCCGGACCTCGAGCAAGCGATCGAGATGGCGGCGGACGAGGCCGGGGCGCGCCTGATCGCCATCCTCGCGGACCAGAGGAAGGTGCTCGACGCGGAAGACGGCGGCGCGGCCGCGGGAGGGCGCCTGCGCCGTGCCTTGCGCGCTGCGCTCGATGGCTTCGCCGCCGACCGGCAGATCACCGAGCTGTTCCTCCGCCACCGCCGGGACACGGCGTCCCCGTTCGGGAACCGCTTCCGCGCGGTGCTCGCGAACGGTCGCGATCAGCTGCGCGAGATTCTGGGGGCGACCGACGTACGATCCCCCGACGTGGCCGCGACGCTGATCCTGGGAATGGTCACGGGGACGGTCGAGGGCATGCTCGACGGGCGCGTGACCGATCTCGACGCGGCCGTGGACCGGCTCGTCGTGGCGACACGCGCGCTCCTCGCGCCAGCGGAGACTCATGGCAAGGCGTGACGACGAGACCCAGCAGATCTACGGCACGCTCGCCGGTACGCGCCCGCAGCCGGGGCACGTCGTGTGGGGCAACGCGGTGCAGGGCGTGCGCTTCGGGCTGCGCGCACCGGAGGCGGCGCTCGAGGCCGGCAGCACCATCCAGCTCCAGCTCGTCTGCGAGAACCTCGGCCTCGTGCCGGTCTGGCTCTTCGGGTTCGTGAAGCGCTATCCGCGCGCGCTGCGCGTCTCGCCGCCCAAGCCCGATCGCTCGTACATCCGCGTCTCGTTCGGCGACGTGAACGTGCTCCATCCACCCGAGGCGTTCGTCCGGCTCGAGCCGGGATCGACGGCGACGACGGGCCTCGATCTCTCGTTCGCGTTCGACCGCCGCGGCGCGGGCACCTTCTCGGTGGCCTTCGCCTACGACCCGGTCCGGGCGGCGGGCATGGTGCGTCCGTGGGCGGCGCCCGCGGGCGCCACGCCGATGACCGGGGTCGCGGCGCTGACGATCGAGCGCGCACGCTCGCTGCGGGAGGCGGGGATCGATGCAGCCACCGAGGCCGCGCTCGACACGCTGCTCGCGTCGGGCGATCCCAGCACCGTCGAGCGACTGCGCGCGCTGGGCCCCGGCGGCGCGGTGTACGCCGCGCGCCGCGTCGCGCGGGTGGTCGCGGGCGGCTCGGAGGCGGCGCTCGGATGGCGTGCGCTCGACGCGCTCGAGCTGCTCGGGAGCACGAGCCGCGCAGCCATCCGCGGAGCGCGCGAGGAAGTGCCGCACGCCGCGGCGGCGCTGGAGTTCGCCGACGACTGGCTCGGCTTCCGACTGGGCGAGCCGCCGCGCGAGGCGGACCTGCCGTTCGTCACCGAGCTCGGGCAGCTGGTCGAGCAGCCCGACCGCCGCGGCAACTTCGTGCTGAGCTGGTCGGCCTACGACTCGCCGGTGCACGGCGCGCTGCGCATGGAGATCTTCGGAAACGGCGACCGCATCGTGGTCGTGCGGCCGCCCGGTCAAGCGGTGCCCGCGACGCGGCGCACCTCGCTCGGCGCGATGCACATGAAGGCGCTGCTCGAGTCGCTCGCGCTCTCGGGCGCGTGGCTCTTGCGACCGCTCCGCGCCCAGGGCCTGCCCGACGAGCCGCGCCCCGCCCTCGAGATCCAGCTCGCGCTCGGCGAGACCTTCACGCGACGCATCGCGATGTGGAACGGCGAGTGGCGTCAGGGCCCTGCCTTCCGGCTCGCGGACATGCTGGATCGGCTCGCGGCGGGCACGCGCTGAACGACGACGTTCCAGAATCGTCGCTTCGCGCATGGACGGCGCGCGCCGGCTCCGCGATGCTGGGCGCATGCTCGCGCTCTTGGTCTTGCTCTTCGCCACGCCGGTGTCCGCGCAGGAGATCGACGTCCAGCCCTACGTGCAGGATCGCCAGCCGACCTCGGCGTGGATCCTCTGGGAGACGACGTCCGGTGACGAGAGCCGGGTCGAGTGGGGCACGACCGAGACGCTCGGCACCACCTCGACGGGCACGGCGCTCACCACCGAGGGCAGCTTCCGCGTCCACGAGGTGGAGCTCTCGCCCCTCGCGCCCGCGACTCGCTACTACTACCGGGCCCTCACCGGCACGGCGAGCTCGGCCGTCTACCACTTCACGACGCCTCCGCTGCCGGCGGCCGAGGCGACGTTCCAGCTGGTCGCGGTGAGCGACATGCAGCGCGACGCCGCCAACCCCGGTGTCTGGGGCCGCATCGTGCACGAAGGGATCCTCGCCTTCGTCGCCGACGAGGCGCCGCTCCCCGACGAGGCGCTCTCCCTGGTGCTCGTTCCCGGCGACCTGGTCGACGACGGTACCGAGCACGCGCGCTGGGTCGACGAGTACTTCGCGCCGGCCGCCGATCTGATGTCGTACGTGCCGTTCTATCCGGTCATCGGCAACCACGAGCGCGATCACCACTTCTACGACGACTTCGTGCGCATGCCCGACGTGGGCCCGAGCACCGATCGCGACTTCTACTTCGACCACGGCAACGTCCGCATCATCGGGCTCGACTCGAACCAGGGCCTGCTCGGCGGGACGCAGGCGGCCTTGCTCGAGGAGGCGCTCACCGGCGCCTGCACGGCCGAGGCGATCGACTTCGTGTTCGTCGAGATGCACCACCCCTTCCACTCCGAGCTCTGGCCGGCGGGAGAGGCGATCTTCTCGCGCATGGTCGTCGAGCGCGTGGACGCGTTCGCGCGCGACTGCGGTCGGCCGGCCGTGTTCTTCTACGGTCACACCCACGCGTACGCCCGGGGCGCCTCGCGCGATGCGCCGCACCTCTGGGTCAACGTCGCGACCGCGGGCGGCAACATCGACACCTTCGGCGAGTACGGCAACCAGTACGACGATCCCGAGACGCAGGTGAGCCAGGACGAGTGGGGCTTCGTCGTCATGGACGTCGAGGCGGGCGCCGACCCGCGCCTGCGTCTGCGTCGCTTCGGGATGGGCAACGAGACGACGGCGGCCACGCGCGTGCTGCGAGACGAGCTGACGCTGCGTCGCTACGGCGAGCCGCCGAGCACGCCCACCGCGCGCGCCCCGCGGGGCCGCGTCGCGCCGAGCTGCCTGGCGACGCGCGCCAGCGCGTTCTCCGATCCCGACGGGGATGCGCACTTCGCGGCGCACGTGCAGCTCGCGCGGGCGTGCGATGCGTTCGAGCACCCGATCGTCGACCTCTACGAGGCGGCCGAGAACGTCTACGGCGGCATCGATCGGTCCGCCGGCGACGACCTGACGAGCAGCGCGCTGAGCGGCCTGGCCGAGGGCACGTACTACTGCTGGCGCGTGCGCTATCGCGACGCGAACTTCGCGTGGAGCGAGTGGTCGGCCCCGCTCGCGTTCGAGCTCCGCGCGGACGGCGCGCCGAGCTGCGAGGACGACACGATGCTCACGCCGCCGAGCGATGCCGGGGTCGGCCCGGACGCGGCGAGCCACGATGCTGCGACGCTCGATGCCGCGTCCGCCGCGCCCGCGACGGCGTCCGGCTGCGCGTGTCGAGCGAGCAGCGCCCCGAGGCCCGCGCTCGGAGCGGCGCTCGGCCTGGCTTGGCTCGTCACCTGGCGGGCACGGCGCCGTGCGCGCCGCTCGTAGACACGTCAGCCCAGGCCCGCGTCCCGGCGGAACTCGAGGCACTGCCAGCTGCCGCGCTCGAACTCGCGGCAGGTCGTGCCGCGGATCTCGTAGATCGCGCACGCGTTCACGGACGCGTCCGTGCCGAGGTGCACGCAGCTTCCGTCGCCGCGCGTGGCGAAGCCGACCTCGCCGAAGTGGCCGGGCTGGACCTTCGCCACGAGGTCCTCGCGGCCCAGGCGACGCCAACGAACGAGATCGTCGGTGGGCACGAGGATCCGGCCGTCGTGGCCCGTTCGGCAGCACGCGCCGCAGGCGAGGCAGTCGAGCTCGACCGAGGACATGGCGCGAGCTTGAGGCCGGCGCGCAGGCGCGTCGAACGCGCCGAGCCCGAGAAGTGCCGGGCCCGCCGTCGCCGTCTGGCGAGGGCGCCAGCACCCGGGGTGTCGGGCGCGCCTGCCCCGCGCCGCGATCGGGCGTATCGTTGCCCCTTCTTCCGGGAGCTTCCATGGTCGACTCGACGTTCGCGCGCTCGCTGCTGGTCTCCTTCTCGTTCCTCGCGGTCGGCTGTGGTGGCGGCGCCGCCACGAGCCCCGATGCGGCGGTGGTGGAGGTCGATTCCGGGGATGTCGACGCCGCCGGGCCCCGCCGGCTCTCGTTCGCCGCGGGCCCGGACTATCCCGCGGCCCTCGCGTACGCGACGGCGACCATCCTCCCCGTCGGCACGCAGCGCTTCCTCTACGTCGTCGGCGGCGCGGATGCGACCGCCACGGCGCTGAACGCGGTGACGGCGGCGTGCGCGCGCGCCGAGATCCACGCCGACGGCACGCTCGGCAGCTGGGAGGACGCGGGCGCGATCGACGGCGGCAGCGGCGCGTTCCCGCTCGTGGGCCACGGCGCCCTGCGACTGAACGGCGACCTCGGCGAGGTCGGCATCGCGGTCGCGGGCGGCGGCGGGCCCGCGGGCGCGCTCCCCTTCGTGCTCTCCGGCTTCGTCCAGAGCGACGGAACGCTGGGCGCGTGGGGCCGCTACGATCCGACGCTCGACGGGGCGCAGAGCTTCGGGGCGTTCGTTCCCTTCGAGGCCCACCAGCTCGCGCTCGTCGGTGGGCTCGTCGGACCGCAGGGGCTCGATCCGACCGACCGCGTCGTGATCGCCGCGATCATGAACGGCACGACCTCGCCTACCTGGCGCGACGGCCCCTCGCTTCCGGTGCCGCGCTTCGGTCACGCCTGGGCGCGCTGGAACGATCAGCTCTACGTGGTGGGCGGCGAGAACGCGTCGGGCGGCGTCGCCGAGGTGCTCCGCGCGACGCGAGACGCCAGCCTCGAGGTGAACGGCTGGGCCATCGCCGGCACGCTCCTCACCACGACGTCGTTCCCTGCCGTAGTCGCGCACGGCGACGAGCTCTGGATCCTCGGCGGCATCGACGGAGGGCGGGCCAGCGGCAGCGCGAGCGCGCGCGTCGCGCGGGCTCCGATCGGCACCGATGGGCACCTCGGGGACTTCGCGCGCGTGGCGGGCGGAGACCTGCCGCTGCCGCTCGCGGCGAGCGCGGTCGCCTACGACGATCAGACGGGCCACGTCTATCTGGTCGGTGGCCTCACGGGCGCGCCGCTCGCGGCGAGCCGCCGCGTGGTCGTGGGAACCCTGCCGTGACGCGCGCGCTCTCGATCGCGTCGTGCATGCTCGTGCTCGCTGCCTGCGAGGGCGCGCCGCCGACGACCGACGCGGCTCTGGTCGACGCGGCGCCGCCCGAGGATGCCGCGGTGCCGCACGGGATCCGCTGGGCGCTGGGGCCGCCCCTGCCGGTGCCGACCGCCTACGCGAGCGCGGTCGTGCTCGGGATCGGCGAGACCGACCAGTACGTCTACGTCTTCGGGGGCTCGGCCGCGCTGCGCACGGATCTCGGCACGATCTCGAGCGCGATCTACCGCAGCCGCATCGACGGCGACTCGCTCGGCGCCTGGGAGCCCATGGGCGACATCTCGCCCGGCGGAGCGCCGCAGGGCCTCGTCGGCCACGGCACGCTCTCGATCCGCGACGCGCTCGGCAACCCCGGCGCCACGTTCGGCGGCGGGGGCTCGTCGTCGGGGACGCTGCCGGTGATCCTCGCCGTCTACGCCGATCCCACCGACGGGCACCTCTTCGACTGGAGCCGCTATCCGCAGGTGCTCGCGGACGGGCAGCTCTTCGGCGTCTTCGTGCCCGTCACGCCCTTCGACGACGCGCTCGTCGGCGGGCTCGTCCACGGGACGTACAGCGACCGAGTCGTCATCGCTTCGACCCGCAACGGCGAGACGCGCACGACGTGGACCGACGGGCCCTCGATCCCGGCGCCGCGCGCGCGCCACGGATGGTTCCTCTTCCACAACGCGATCTACCTCGTGGGCGGCGAGAACGACGGCGGGCCGGTGGAGGCCGTCGTGCGCTCGACGCTCGATCCGGTGGGCAACGTCACCGGCTGGGAGGGCGCCGGCACCATCACGGCCCCGCCGGTGGCGGGCGCGGCGTTCGTCCGCCAGGGCGAGCTGTGGCTCGCGGGCGGCGTGGACGGGCGGACCTTCGACGGCGCTGCGACGGCGCGCGTGCGCCGCGGCCTGCTCGACTCGGCCGGCCGCGTCGGCGCGCTCGAGGACGCGGCCGATCCGCTGCCGCTCTCGCTCGCGGCGAGCGCGCTCACGACCGACTTCACGCACACCTACCTGATCGGTGGCCAGACCGGCAGCGATCTCGAGGCGACCGACGCCGTGGTGATCGGGACGCCCTACTGACGACCGCGCGGGGACGAGGGCCCGCGCTCGCTCGAGCCGCCGCGCTCGATCGGCGATCGCACGTCGGGATCGGCGCGCGAGGGGCCGTGCGCCGGGCGCGCGACGTAGCCGAGACGGCGCGTGCCGGCGAGGACCAGCGCGCTGCCCAGCGCCGCCGCGAAGATCCCCAGGCCCGGCGAGACGTCGAGCGGCGCGCCGTGGGCGTGCGAGGCCTGCTGGGCGGCTCCCTCGAGCACGTGGAAGTACGAGTAGCCGATCGCGAAGAGCGGCGCGAGCGCGAGCAGCAGCACCGAGAGGCGTGCGCTTCGCATCTTCGCGAGCGAGCGGCGGCGGCCGAGGATCGCGATGAGGAACACGCCCACGAAGGGGACCGTCCACAGGTTCGGGGCCTGGGCGCTGGCCGCCTCCATCGCGGTGAAGCCCCGCGCATCGCCCTGGACCGAGATGGACACGAACGTCATCGCGAACGACGCGACGAAGGCGAGCGCGCCCGCCGTCACCCAGCCGCGACCGAAGCGGAAGTCGAAGGGCGGCAGGCTCTGATCGTCGCGCGGGAGGTCGGCCTCGGCGTCCTCGAGGTTGCGCGGGAGCTCGTCGAAGGGAACGAGCGTGAGATCGTGGTCGGGGCAGCGCGTCTCGCCCTCGAAGCACTCCCGGCAGAACGGGCAGAACAGGATACGCGCGTCTTGGGCCATCTCGTCCCCGCCCGAAGCGCCGGGCCCCCGTGGGAGTGTCGGAGCAGCGAGCAGCCGTGCATGTGCCATGCATTCCCGACATCCGCCCGCGCCCGGGGTTCCCGCCTCGGGCGGTGCGCGCGTTTCTGCGCTCGCGCGCGAGGGGGCGCTATACCAGGCGCTGCGCGAAAGAAGGCCCTCGATGGATCGACCCCGCCCCGAGAACCCCGCCGACATCACCATCAAAGCCGACGACGAGGTGGCCAAGGGCCGCTTCTCGAACCTCGCGCAGGTCGGCAGCGCCGCCGACAGCTTCGTGCTCGACTTCGCCTTCGTGCAGGGGCGGACGGGCTGGCTGCTCTCGCGCGTGCTGCTCTCGCCGCAGCACGCCAAGCGCTTCCACGCCGCCCTCGGCGACACGCTCGCCCGCTACGAGGAGCGCTTCGGCACGATCGACTCGGGCCCGACCCTGCAGTGAAGCGCGGGCGGGGCCGCCCCCCGATCGATCACGGCACGGTCAGGGTCACCGACGTGTGCTCGGAGTCGAGCACCACGCTCTGGATCACCGGCACGTTGCCCGGTCGGCTCGCGCGCACCTCGACGGTCTGACCGACGAGGAAGCCGTCCACGTCGACGGGCGCGACGCCGCGGGGACTGCCTCCGACCGTCACGAGGCCCCCGGGTGGCGTGGTCTCGACGTGCAGCGCGGCGGGCAGCGCCGCGAGGATGGCCGTCTGCTGCACGGGGCCGGGCTGCGCCTGGATGGTCGCGTGCCAGGGCTGGTAGCCGGGATGCGTCACGGTGAACTCGTAGGAGTGCCCGACCTCGAGGTCTTCCTGCACGAGGACCGGTGCGATGCCGAGGCTACGCTCGCCCATGAGCACCTCGGCGCCGGTCGGGATCGAGATGATCGAGATCTCCGGTCGCGCCGCGCTCGGGAACGCGAAGACGAGCACGAGGGCCGCGATCGCGACGACCGCGAGCACACCGATGATGTACGTGCCGACGCGGCTCGGCGCGGGACCGCCCAGCTCGGCGGGAAGAGGCTGCGCCGGAGGCGGGGGCGCGAACGGATCGGCGCCACGGGGGACGGTCGGATTCTCGGGCGCGTGGAACGGGTCGACGATGGGCCGCGTGGGCTGCGCGTAGGTCGGTAGGGTGACGGGCCACGGGCCGGCGCTCGGGCCCGGCGCAGGCGGTGGCGGCGCGAAGCCTTGGGGCACGCTCGGCCGCGGCGCGGGCGGAGCGCTCAGCGCGCGGTGGACCTGCTCGGCCTCCGCCGCCGAGAGCGGGATCGTCTGATCCTCGATCTGCGGGCCGGGCGAGGGAGCTCCGTACGTCGCGAGCACTTGTTGCGTGGGCTTGGGACGAGGCTGAGCCTGCGGCTGCGGCTGCGGCTGCGGCTGTGGCTGATGCTGCGGCTGCGCGGGGCGCGCCTGCGCCACGGGCTTGCCACTCCACGCGGCCCGCGACGGCGGCGGCGGCACGGAGCCGGGGCGCGCCGGGGCCACGGGTGGCTGTTTGATGACGACGCGACCGCGCGCGCTCTCGACGACCTGCTGGCCCGCGAGGCTCTGCCGGACCTGCTTGTAGAGGCCGTCGCCGTCGATGACCGTGGAGTCCTCGAAGTCGGCCTCGCCGGCCATCGCCGCGCGCGCAGCCTCACGGAGCTGGGCGGGCGCCTCGTCGCCCTTCAGGTGCGTGGGGTCCTCCCACTGCTCGGCGTTCTCGTTCTGCTCGGTCGGCTCGTGCTTGGGCGTGAGCGGGCTCGTCGTGATGGCCTCGACCGGCCGCTGCATGCTCGGAAGAGCGGCGGGTTGGGGCAGCGGTGCGGTCTCGCGCCCCGCGGCCGCGCCCTTGGCGGGGCGCACGGTCGCGCGCTGCTCGGCGCCCGACGCCGCCGGGACGGGCGACGCATGGACCGGCGCTGGCGCCGGCACTGCGACCGCGCTGGCCGTCTTGCCCTTCCGGTACGGGAGCACGTCGTGGCGCGTGACGTCCTCCTCGTCTTCGCCCAGATCGGCCAGCGACGATAGCTGCACCGGGGGCTTCGGCTGCACCTGCGGCACGGGGGCCGGGCGGTGCGCGGGAAGGTTCAGCAGGCCCGAGCCGCCCGCGTCACCGAGCGCGCTCGCGCGCGCGATCTCCTCGGGGAAGAGCGCGATCATCAGATCGCCCAGGCGGGTCGCGCTGAAGGTCGGGCTGTTGGTGTAGAGCCACTGCGTCAGCACGTGGCCGAACTCCTGGGCCGACTGGTAGCGATCCGCCGCGTCCTTCTGCAGCGCCCGCATGACGATGTCGCTGAGGCTCTTGGGGATGCTCGGTCGCCTCCGCTCGGGCGGCGCGATCTCGGCCTTGCGCACCTTGTCGAGCAGGACGGGGATGCTCTCGTCGTTGTAGAGCATGCGGCCGGTCAAGAGCTCGTAGAGCACGACGCCGGTCGAGAAGATGTCGGAGCGATGATCCATGGGATCGCCCCACGCCTGCTCCGGGCTCATGTAGTAGTACTTGCCCTTGATGACGCCGGCCTCGGTGTGCTCGCTGCGCGAGGTGGCCTTGGCGATCCCGAAGTCGACGATCTTCACCTCGCCGGCGAAGCTGATGAGGACGTTCTGGGGCGAGATGTCGCGATGCACGATGTGCAGCGGCTGCTGCGTCTGCGGGTCGCGCTTGCGGTGCGCGTAGTCCAGGCCGTTGCACATCTCGCTGACGACGAACGCGCAGACGTCGAGCGGCAGCGCCTTCTTGGCGTCCGCGCACCGGCGCATGACGCGATACGCGTCGGCGCCCTCGACGAGCTCCATCGCGATGTAGTAGGTGCCCTCGTGCTGCCCGAGGTCGAAGGTCTGGGCGATGTTCACGTGGGTGAGGAGGACCGAGATCTTGGCCTCCTCGACGAGCATCTTCAGGAAGTGGTCGTCCTCCGAGTAGCGGGGATGGATGACCTTGATCGCCGCGAGCTTCTCGAAGCCGCCGATGCCTTTCGTCTTGCCGACGTACACCTCGGCCATGCCGCCGACCGCCAATCGGCGCAGCAGGGTGTAGGGGCCGAAAGGCCGCGGCAGGTCGAGGTTATCGTCGAGTGCCAAAGGGCGAGAACGTTGCGGCGGCTCGTGCCGTCACACCGTCCTCAGCATACCCCAGGTGGACGCCTGCGCGCTTGCGAACGGCTGGGGGAGGGCGCAGATCGAGGGCATGACTTCCGAACGCCCGCGCACGAGCCCGCTCGACGTCGTCGACCCCCAGCGACTGCGCGAGGTCGGTCTGTTCGGAGGCCTCGACGACGAGACGCTGAGCGTCCTCGCGCGCGAGCTGCCCCAGCTGCGCGTGCAGGTGGCCGAGCGGGTGGTGAGCGAGGGCGACCCCGCGCGCGACATGTACGTCGTGCTCGACGGCGAGCTCGAGGTGCTCAAGAAGAGCGCGTCCGGAGGCGAGGTGCGCGTGGCGCTGCTCGGCCCCTCCGGCTGGTTCGGTGAGATGAGCATCCTCGACGTGCAGCCGCGCTCGGCGACGGTGCGCGCCACGGCGCCGAGCCGCCTCCTGCGCATCAGCGCCGAGAGCGTGGACAAGCTGCTCTACCGACGCGACCTGAAGGCGTACTCGCTCTTCGTGATGAACGTCGCCCGCGAGCTCTCGCGGCGGCTGCGCGTGGCCGACGGCATCATCGCCCAGTTCATGGGCTCGATCGCCGAGACCTACGTCCCGAAGAGCCGCTCGTCGAGCCCGGGCTGACCGGCGCGCGCGGTGGGGCCGGTGCCCTCACCTGACCTCTCCACGAACTGACCATTCATCGCATCTCGGAGCCGACGAGCCGCGAGGGCGGTGGTCGCGGCGCAGTGGCCGCCGTTGGCTGATGGGGATGGGGATCGACGCGCAGCGGCGTCAGCGCCAGACGGACGCCACCCAGCGCGCAGCAGCGCTCGTCGGCGACGTCTCGCTGCCGCTCGCCTATGCGGGGCTCTGCCCCGCCCCCGGTGCTGCCGCACTCGCGCGTCGAGGTTGTGTGCCCCATCGAGCGAGCGCGCTCGGAACGTGGCTCGGGTCCAGCAGCCCTCCGCGTCGCCATCCGACGCGAAGCAGCCACGTTCGTGGCAGTGGCGTGGTGCGCTCCGGCGTCGTCGGGCCACCGAGCCATCCGCCGAACGGGAGGGCGGACGAGAGCGGGTCGAGCCAGCCGACGGTGGGCGGAGCGACGCGGTGATCGGCACACCCGCTGCGGTCACTACCGTCCGCGGGCTGCGCCCGCTCCCGTCCGTGCCCTCCGGGGTGTGCACTCGTGGCTAAGCGGTGCTTGCGCGCGTTGCAGAGGACGTAGGCGAGCGCGTTGCGCACCTGGCGCGGCGTGGAGAGGACGCGATGGTGAAAGCGATCGGCGAACACCTTCCCTCGTCGACCGAGAGTCCGATTCAGCGCCCGGGCGAGCCGGACCGCCAGGCCCTGCATCGCGCGAGCGAGCGCCCGCGCGTGCACGGTCTCGACCATCAGGTGGACGTGATCACTCTGCACCGAGTACTCGACGATGCGGCTGCCGAGGCGCTCGCTCGCCTTGCGCAAGGCCTCCAGCACCACGAGGAAGCGCTTGCGCGTGCGGAGGTTCGCGACGCCCGCCAGGATCTTCATGTCTCGGCCGGGCCTATAGCCATTGGCTATAGGCCTCTCGTCCGACGAGTACCGGCTCGGCTCCTCCGAGCGCGCCGCGCGACGAGTGCTTCACTCCCGCACGCGCGCCGCGCGGCCTGCGTCCCGCGCCGGCCCGCGCACCGCCGTGAGCGCAGAAGTCGATCGTGATCTGGGTTGTCCGCCGACGAGTCATGCGAGGGAGACGACGAGCGCGTGGCGGACTGACGCCCACGAAAGTTGATTCGGCAGAGATCCTCGATGCCCGTGTGCGGCAGCCCGGGGGGCGGGGCAGAGCCCCGCATAGGCGAGCGGGAGCGAGACGTAGCGGGCGAGCGTCTCTGCGCAGCGGAGCGCTCGCGCCCTGCCGCGATGCCGCTGCGCGCCGAGCCCCACCTCCCTCAGCCCACGGCGTCCCCTCGCGCAATCCCGAGCCGTCCTTCACGGTGTCCCGAGCCGACATGCGATGAATGGTCAGTCCCGCTCTCGCGGGCGAGGGGGCCGCGCGGTCACTTCCCGCTCTCGCGGGCGAGGGGGCCGCGCGGTCACTTCTCAGGGGATCGCGGTCACGACCAGCGTGTGCGTCCCGGGGCCGGCGCAGATCGCCTCGACGCGGCCGGTCGTCGCCTCGCGCGTGGCGTCGGCGATCGGCGCGCCGTCGCAGCTCGCGGTGAACGAAGAGAAGGACGTCGGCACGCGGATCACGTGCGGCGCGAGATCCGCGCGCCCCTCGAACGCCAGCGTGAGCGCGTGCGCGGCCGCGTCGTAGTGTGCCGTCGTCGGCTCGCCGGCGATCACCTCGGCCCACACGCGCGTGTGCGCGGCGAACACCTCCGGCCGCTCCGTGAACGCGCCCGTCGCGGCGTCGTAGTCGTAGAAGCCCCAGCCGCCCTGCGAGCTCTCCTTCCAGAGCCACACCGTCGAGCTCGCGCTCGCTTCGTCGAAGAGGTCGTAGAGGATCCCCACGTAGGGCGCGGAGCCCGGCGAGTCGGGCCGCACG
>JBGALT010000081.1:0-34465 GCA_044223665.1 Sandaracinaceae bacterium
GAAGCGCGGCATCCACGTGTCGCGCTGCGCCGCGTCCACGAAGCCGGCGACCATGAAGGGCGCATCGCACACGAACACGAGCGCGGCGTACGTCGCGATCTCGGAGGGGCCGCCCGCCACGGGCGCATCGAGCTCCTGCGCGCCCATGACCTCGCAGCCGGTCGTGCCTTCTTCGGAGATCGTGCTGCGCGACGTCACGGTGTCCTCGGCGACCGGGCCCACCTGCAAGAGGATCCGCTCGCAGGCCGCCGTCCGCTGCTCGGCCGGCAGCTGCATGGGGACCGGCACCACGAGCAGCGCCGGATGCCCGCTCGCGGGCGTCGGTGCCATTCCGGGTGGCGCGTACGTCAGCGTGCTCACGACCTGGGGCTCGACCACCAGCCCCTCGGGCGGCGTCGAGAGCCGGAAGCCGACCGCGCGCTCCGGCTCGAGCGCCACCGTGGTGTCCCAGTGCGTCGTCAGCAGCGACGCGCGCACCAGCGGGCGCAGCCGCTCGCTGCGGTCGGCGAGATACGCGGCGACGATCGCCATCGCACGGTCGCCGTCGGTCATGAGGATCCACATCCGCTCGAGCTCGGTGTCGCCCATCATCTGGGAGTCGATCACCAAGCGTGTCGTGCGACCGTCGATCGTCACTTCTTCGTGCGAGAGCTCGTCGGCGTCGGCCCCCAGGCTGTCGGCGACGGCGCGGCGGACGTCCTCGTCACCCTGCGCGACGGCCACCACCATCTGGATGCGCCGGCGGACGTGCACGAACCCGGCGCCGACCGGGAGCGCCTGCGAGCCCCGCGGCGGGCGCACCGTGACGCCCGTGCCGGCGACCAGCGACGCCTCGTCCAGCGGCAGCTCGTCCGCCGTGGCCTCGCCGCTCTCGCTGCTCGTCTCCTCGCTCGTGCTCTCGGAGCTGCTCGAGCTCCCGTGCGAGCGGCGGCGCCGGCGGCGCGTCCCCGAGCTGCTCTCGCCTCCGCTGTCTCCCGAGCTCCCGTCGTCGGCCGACGCCGTCGTCGTCCCTCCGCTCGAGGCCTGGGGCGTGCTTCCGCCACACGCCGAGAGCACCGTCAGGGCGAGCACCACTTGCGCGACCTTCCACGACCACCGATTGCCCATGCTCGCCTTCGCTTCCTTCATCGCCGCGCTTCGGTCTCAGACCCGGTCCATCGCCACCACACCACGGCGCGCACGATCGGCGTCGCGGGCGGTGCGCAGTCGCTCGTAGAGACCGCGCACGTCGGTACGAATACGCTCGAGGCGCACGGTTCCTTTCGCCGACGCCTGCTGGAGCGTGCGATCGTCGGCCTCGAGGACCAGCGTGCCGGTGCCCACGAGCCGCTGCCCGAGGGGCAGGAGCACCGCGAAGTCCACGACGCGGTAGAGATCGACCTGCTCGATCTTCTTGTCGGCCAGCCCCGTCTCGACGACGACGCGCGAGGTGGTGACCTTGTACGAGGTCGCTCGCGAGCGCGCGGCGAGCCAGAGCCACGCGAGACCGAACGTCACGACCACGAGGATCAGGTCGAGGAAGCTCCCGATGATCGCCGGGTGGCCCTCGTAGAGCACCTGCTCGGGGGCGACCGGCATCGCGGCGCCCGGTCGCTGGCTCTCGCGTCGCGGCGGATCGCCGAGCGACTGCCCGCACGACGGACAGATCGGCGGCAGAGGCGCCGAGAGCGGAGCATCGCAGTGGGGGCAAGCACGCACGAGACCGCGCTTCTTACGCGATGCGCGATCCTGCCGCAAAAGACGCGCGCCCCCCTGGAGAAGCGGCCTCGCGCGAGCCCACGTCCGCCGGCGATCAGAGCCGAACGGCGATCACGATCGGGGCTCGCTCCCGCCCGCCTGCCCCACCACGCTGACCTCGACCGCGCTCCCGGCGCGGATCGTCACCCCGTCCGCGGGCTCGGGCCGCAGGCGCACGCGCGAGCCGCGCACGAGGCCGGAGAGGCGCTCGGTCTCGTCGCGATCGCGATGCAGCACCGCCAGACGCGCGAGCGCCGGCGCCCGGCACACGTGCCACTCGGTGCGGCCCTTCTGCACGATCGGCCCGCCGACGACGCGGTGGCACTCGCTCTCGCGCGGCCGGCGCCCGAGCACGAGGTACGCGTACGTGAGGCCCTCCCAGCGCAGACCCGCCGCGCGCGCGAGGCCCGCGAGGGGCTCCGGGAGCCCGAGCGCGTCGTCGGCGTGGCACCAGTCGCGCTCGCGACGCAGCATCGGGCAGGCGCCCTCGGCCGTGCAGGGCGCGAGCACGTGCAGGCCTGCATCCCCGGCGAGCCGATCCCGCACGGCCATGAGCGCGCGCGTGGTCTCCCGGAGCGCCGGCTCGAGCACGATCAGCACGCCGTCCGGCCCGAGACACGCGCTCACCGCGCGGAGCCACTCGGCGCGCGCCGCGATCGGATCGGCCCGATCGATGAACAGCTCGTTGAGCGCGAGCCCGACCACGATCACGTCGACGTCGGTGGGGAGCGTGCGCGGATCGAGCGTCTCGAGGTCGGCCTCGCGCGCCTCGAGCGTCACCGGCACGGCCACCTCGCCGGCCCGATCGGCGAGCCAGCCCATCACGTCGACGAGGCGCGGCGCGTGCTCGACGGCGACGACCTCGAGCCGCTCCGCGAGGCCCGTTCGCTTCGCCACGCGGGCGATCCCCATCGTGCTCGTGCCCAGACCCGCCCCGAGATCGAGCACGCGCAAGGTGGGGCGCGGCGCGAGCGCCAGCTCGACGAGCGGTCGCTCGATCTTCGGCAGGTCGCGCAAGAAGAAGAACCGGAGCCGCGCCGCGAGCTCGACCGAGGTGCGGTGCAGGCTCGTGCGGTTGCGCGTGTAGATCTCCGAGACGAGCTTCACCTCGCGCGCGAGCGCGTCACCCGTGCGATCGTCGCGACCGAGCAGGGTGCGTGCGGCGCGATCCACGAGCGCGATCCACTCGGGCTCGATCGACGACGGGGGCACGCTCACGGGGGCTCGAGCGCCGACGCCCGGCTCTGCATCAGCGGCTGGCCTTGCGCGACGAAGTCGGTGGCGTTGTCGCCTCCGTCGTAGCCGTTGCCGGCGTGCTCCTCGGCGCCACCGGGCCCGAGCGTGCTGGCCGTGGAGCTCGCGCTCGCGCGTCGCTCGAGCGACTGACCGGTGGTCGGGTTGGGGAGCGCAGCACCCTCGTGATGGAGGTTCGAGCCCCAGCCGACCTCGTCGATCGTGAGCCCGGCACACGAGAGCGCGACCGCGCCGTGGGCGGCATCGACACGCAGGGTGGTCGTCGAGACCCGGAGGTCCGCAGAGGCCGAGTCCCCGACGGCGTAGTAGCCGTGCGAAGACACGCGCGAGCCGGACGGCAGGGTGACCTCGTGTGCGGCCGTCGTCCGGTGGAAGGCGGTCACGATGCATCCCGACAGGTCGAGGTCCCCTCCCCCGGGCACGTAGAGCTCGACGAAGAAGCCGGCCTGCAGGCCAGGGTACACCTCGCTGATCACGACCTCGCCCGGGCACGGCGAGCTCGGGCAGTTGCCGGCGTCCGGTCGATACGCATCGCGGGGCTCGCTCCACGCGTCGGAGGCGCTCGCCGCGTCCGTCGGAGCCGCGTCGAGGCCGGCCGCATCCTCCAGGCCCGCGTCGGCGCCACCTGCCGCATCGCGGTCCTGCACCTGCGCCGCGTCGACGTCACCCGCGTCCTCGCCGGGCCCGGCGTCGGTCCCGGCGATCGGCTCGACGCACGATGCGCTCTCGCACCGGCCCGCGAGGCAGTCGCCCGGGCCCGCGCAGGCGGTGCGGCACTGATCGGCGACGCAGGCGAGCGGCGCAGGGCACACCTGCCCGTCGCAGTGGTTCTCGACGTCGAGCGTGCAGATCCCCGCGCCAGCCGACGCGATGCAGCGGGAGCCCGCCGGGCAGTCGCGAGAGGCGACGCACTCGGCACGGCAGCGTCCGTAGGCACAGACGAGCGGCGCCGTGCAGTCGCTGCCACGCGTGCACGGCGAGCCCGGCACGGCCGTCGACTGGCAGCCGACGCAGGCGAGCAGGGGAACGAGAAGCAAGAAGCTCGAGGGCCGCACGTGGCGATTCTGTGCGCCCCGGGCCGCCGAGCAACCGGAGCTGCCGCATAATGGCGCCATCGATCCGAAGCTCCAGCGCGTGCTCCCCACGCTTCCGCCCGAGATCGTCGTCCACGACGCCGACGAGGCCTGCCCCTATCTGGAGGGTCGGATCGCCCGCCGTCCGCTGCGCATGCCGACGCGCCACCTCACGCGCGGCGAGCTGGAAGTCCGCCTCGCGCAGGGCGATCGCCGCACGGGCTTCTTCCTCTACACCCAGGAGTGTCCGTCGTGCCGCGCGTGCGAGCCGCTGCGCATCGACGTCCACGCCTTCACGCCCTCGCGCACCCAGCGCCGCACGCTCGCTCGCGGTCGGCGCGAGCTCTCGATCGTGCGCGGCCCGGCGCTGGTGGACGCCCGACGCGTGGAGCTCTACCTCGCCCACCAGCGCGGGCGCGGTCTCGCGAAGGAAGGCTCGCCACCGCTCGATGCGCGTGGGTACGAGGCGTTCTTGGTCGACACGTGCGCCGATGGCCTCGAGCTCCGCTACCACCGCGGCGAGACGCTCGTCGGCGTCGCGATCACCGACCGCTCGAGCGCCGGGCTCTCGGCCGTCTACACCTACTACGATCCTGCCCTCGCCCATCTCTCGCTCGGCACGTACTCGATCCTCGAGCAGCTCGAGCTCTGCCGCGAGCTCGGGCTCCGCTGGCTGTACCTGGGGCTGGCGATCGCCGAGAACGAGCACATGCGATACAAGCTCGCTTTCCTGCCGCACGAGCGGCGCATCGACGGAACATGGAAGCGCTTCGAGCCTCGTTGATCGCCGCGCGCGCCTCGGTCGCGGCACTGGTCGTGACCGCGTGCGCACCGCCGGCGGTCCCGCCGGCGTGCCAGGCCAGCACGAACTGCGGCGCGCTCGGCGAAGTGACGGTCTGCTGCACGCTCAGCAGCTGCGAGTACCGCGTCGCCTCGGGGACCGTCTTTCCGTGTGCCGGCACCGACTGCACCGCCGCGCACCTCGCGCTCGCGGAGTACTGCGCGCCCCATTGCCCGGACGCGGCGGGCCTCGACGCGAGCGCCACCCTCGACGACGACGCCGACGTCTCGCTCGATACGGGCTCGATTCTCGACGCCCAGCCGTGCGTGCGATAGCTTCGCGCTCGATGGCGCAGACCCAGCCCGCCGCCGAACGCCCGCCCACCGCGCTGATCGCGATCGGCCTGCTGACTGCCGTCCTCTTTCACGTGCACCTCTGGATGATCGCCAATGCGCCCGTCGAGATGCAGATGGGGATCGTCCAGAAGATCTTCTACTTCCACGTGCCGAGCGCGTTCTCGATGTACGTCGGCTTCACCGTCGCGATGGTCGGGAGCATCGGCTACCTGTGGAAGCGCGAGGCGCGCTACGACGCGGTCGCCGTCGCCGGCGCCGAGGTGGGCCTGCTCTTCTGCGTCATCGTGCTGACGACGGGGCCGCTCTGGGCGCGCTCGGCGTGGGGCACGTTCTGGACCTGGGATCCGCGCCTGACCACGACGCTGCTCGCGGCGATGATCTTCGCGGCCTTCGTGGCCCTTCGCTCGATGGGCGCCTCCGGCGAGGCGGAGAAGCGCTTCGCCGCCGCGCTGGCGATCGTCGGCTTCTTCCTCTTGCCGGTGATCCACTACTCGGTGCAGGCGTGGCGCGGACAGCACCCGACCGTGATCACGGGCGGCGGCGGCGGCCTCGCGCCCGAGATGCGGCTTCCGTTCTGGTTCGGTGTGCTGCTCTTCACGGGGCCGCTCTCCACCACCTTGATCTGGGTGCGCGCGCGCGCAGAGATCGCGCGGCAGCGCCTGGCGGTGCTGGCCGAGGATGCCGCGAGCGAAGGGCTCACGGAGGAGGCGTCGTGAGAGCGTCGATGAACACGATTCTGCTCGCTGCGGGCGCGAGCCTCGCCGCCACCTCGCCCGCCTTCGCACAGGACACGGGCGATCGCTCGACGTCGTTCCAGGCTGGCGCCCACGAGGACATCCCCGGCGGCACGCTGCTCGTCGCGGCGTACGCGATCGTGCTCGCCGTGATCCTGCTCTACGTCGTGTACATCGCTTACGTGCAGGCCGGCGCCGCCAAGGAGATCCGCCGGCTGGAAGCGGCGATCGAGGGCAAGCGCGAGCGCAAGAAGGACGCCGAGCCTGCGCCCGACGCGAAGAAGGAATGATCGCGTGGAGCTCCCCACCGTCGAGCACGTGCTCTTCATCCCGGGCGTGCTGCTGATCGGCCTCGCGATCGGCTACTCCATGGGCGCGCGCGCGGCGCGGGCCGAGCTCGCGCGGCGCGAGCGCGAGCGCAAGAAGTGACGAGCCACACGTCCGGCACGGACGACGAGAGGTAGAGGTACGCGATGTTGGATTTCCGCCTGTCCGAAGAGCAAGAGCAGCTGCAGGGCGTCGCGCGCCAGTTCTCCAAGAACAAGATCATCCCCGCCGCGGCGAAGGCCGACCACGACGGCAAGTTCCCCAAGGATGTCTTCGACGAGGCGTGGAAGCTGGGCCTCGTGGCGCCCAACATCCCCGAGGCGTACGGCGGCCCGGGCCTGCACGAGATCGAGCACGTCCTCATCACCGAGGAGCTCGCCTACGGCTGTACCGGCATCCAGACGTCGATGACGGCCAACGCGCTCGCGGCGACGCCCGTGATGATCGCGGGCAGCGAGGCGCAGAAGAAGAAGTACCTCGGCATGCTCACGAGCCAGCCGGTGTTCGCGGCCTACGCGATCACCGAGCCCGCCGCGGGCAGCGACGCCGCCGGCATCCAGTGCCGCGCGCGCAAGGTCGGCGACGACTGGGTCCTCAACGGCCAGAAGTGCTTCATCACGAACGCCTCGTGGGCGAGCTGGTACGTGGTGTTCGCGACGACCGACCCGTCGACGCGCCACAAGGGCATCATGGCGTTCATCGTCGATCGCGACACGCCCGGCCTCTCGATCGGCAAGAAGGAAGACAAGATGGGCCAGCGCGCGAGCGACACGGCCACGGTCATCCTCGAGGACGTCGTCGTGAAGAGGGAGAACGTGCTCGCCGAGGCCGGGGACGGCTTCAAGGTCGCGATGCAGACCTTCGACCGCACCCGCCCCGACATCGCGGCCGGCGCCTGCGGGATCATGCGCCGCGCGCTCGACGAGTGCGGCCGCTACGCGTGGGAGCGCCAGACCTTCGGCACCGCGATCGCGAACCACCAGGCCGTGCAGTTCATGATCGCCGAGATGGCCATGAAGTACGAGGCCACGCACCTGATGATGCTCAAGGCCGCCTGGATGATCGACACGGGCGCGAAGAACTCGATCGTGTCGAGCTACTCGAAGGCCTTCGGCGCCGACGCGGCGATGGAGGTCGCGACCGACGCCGTCCAGATTTTCGGCGGAAACGGCTACATGAAGGACTATCCGGTCGAGAAGCTCATGCGCGACGCGAAGATCCTCCAGATCTACGAGGGCACCTCCCAGGTGCAGCGCATGGTCATCGCGAAGAACGTGCTCGCCCAGTACAAGTGACGCCTGGGCCGCGAAGGGCGGCGCCGGGCAGATCGGATCGATGGTGACCTCGACGACGAGATGGTGGATGGCAGGCGTGGCGCTCGCGATCGCGAGCACCGGCGTCACGGCCACGCTCGTCGCGCAGGACGGCCGGAACGACACCCGGCGGTTCGCCAACTCGCCGCTCACGATCGCCTCGATCATCGCGGCCCTCGACACCGCGCACGAGGACAACTTCCACCCGATCGGCACCACGACGATCAGCTTCCAGCTGCAGCTCGAAGGGCCGATCGACGCCGCGTTTCGTCCGGAGTCACGCGCGCAGCCACGCGGGTGGCTGAACGAGATCGCCGCGTTCCGGATGGCCGAGCTGCTCGACCTCGACGACGTCCCGCCCTGCGTCGCGACGGTCATCGACCGGCAGCGACTGCGGCGGCACATCGATCCGCAGTTCACCGGCGACGTGGACGAGCTCTTCTCGTTCCTCGCCTTCAGCCCGCAGGGCCTGCGCGGCGCTGCGAGCTACTGGGTGCCGAACCTCGAGCGCACGAGCGACCTCGACTCCGCAGCGGGGATCCTGCGCTGGAGCGCGTGGCTCGAGGCCGGCGCCGAGATCCCGCCCGAGAGCCGCATCCTGGCGCGGGATCTGTCGAACATGGCGCTCTTCGACTTCCTGATCGCCAACGTGGACCGCATGAGCGGCGGCAACCTGCGCACCGTGACGAACGACGGCGTGCGTCGCGTCGTCATCCGCGATCACAACCTCGCGTTCGCCGCGCGACCGAGCGACGCCAACATGGAGCGCGTGATGACGGAGCTGCGCCGCACGCAGACCTTCTCGCGCCACACCTACGAGCGCCTGGCCGCGCTCGATCGTGCGACGGTGGAGGCTGCGCTCGCCGACGAGCTGGCCGGCCCGCTGGTCGACGAGGTCCAGCTCCGCGCGCTGCTCGATCGTCGCGAGGCGCTGCTCTCCTACGTCGCCGCGCTCGTCGAAGAGAACGGCGAGGACGCGATCTTCGTCTTTCCCTGAGCCGAGGCGTACGATGCGCCGATGGTTCCGGCGCTCGCGACCGCGGTCGGCGTCTTCCTCGGCATCGCCGTGGGGTTCTTCGTCTGGGCGCGCCCCCTGGAGCGCGCGCGCGGAGCCCTGGCGCGGGCGGGGGCCGAGGTGCGGGCGCACGTGCTGCCGGTGCTCGAGCGGCGCGCCAGCTCCCTCGACGTGCCGAAGGACGAGCGGGGCGCGCGGGACGCCGAAGACCCCATCCGCGCCGCCGTGACCACGGCGCGCGCGATCGCCGCGAGCGAGGAGAAGCTCGTGCTCCCGTTCACCGATACCGTCGAGGTATCGCGGGAGTCGCTGCGGGTCGCCAAGCCCTGATCGGGCCGAGGAAGCGCACGTCCGCGGCGCGCTCTCTCCGCGAGCGAGCGCGTGAGCCGCGCGTCGGAAATGCCCGGCGGAGCGAGGCTCCAAAACACGAGTCGTAGGGCGCCCCGAGCGTGGGTATCCTTCGGGCCCATGACCTCCCCCGACTTCGCCACCGTCGCCCCCAAGGTCTCTTCCACCCCGCGCGACCGCGTCGATGCCCTGCTCGCCCGCCTCGCCTCGAAGAAGGACGAGTGGACGCGTGTCGGGACCGCCGCCCGCGCCGACTACCTCGAGCGCTGCATCGCCAAGACGCGCGGGATCGCCCGCGAGTGGGTGAAGGCCGCCTGCGAGGCCAAGGGGATCGACTTCGACTCGCCGCGCGCCGGCGAGGAATGGCTCGGCGGGCCGATGACGACGATCCGCAACATGCGCCTCTTGGTCGAGGCGATGCGCAGCGGCGGCGAGCCCCCGCTCCCGCGCACGTGGACGCGCCCCGACGGGCAAGTCGTCTGCGAGGTGTTCCCGCAGAACACGCTCGACAAACTGATGTGGACCGGCGTGAGCGCCGAGGTCTGGATCGAGCCCGGCCAGAAGGCGACGCAGGGCGCCGTGTACCGCGAGAAGCGCCACACCGGAGACACGAAGGGCAAGCTCTCGCTCGTCCTCGGCGCCGGCAACGTGGCGTCGATCGGGCCCATGGACGCGCTCTACAAGCTCTTCGTCGAGGACGAGGTCGTGCTCGTGAAGACGAACCCCGTCAACGCGTACCTGCAGCCCTTCTGGGAGGAGTCCTTCCGCCCGCTGCTCGACGACGGCTACTTCGCCGTGGTGCGCGGCGGCGCCGACATCGGCGAGTACCTCTGCCAGCACCCGGCGGTCGAGACGATCCACATCACGGGATCGGATCGCACCCACGACGCGATCGTCTGGGGGCCCGGCCCCGGCCAGGACGAGCGCAAGAAGCGCGGCGAGCGGAAGCTGACCAAGCCGATCACGAGCGAGCTGGGCGCCGTCACGCCGGTGCTGGTCGTGCCGGGCGACTGGAGCCACGCCGACATGGAGTACCAGGCGCGCCAGGTCGCCGGCATGGTCGCCAACAACGGCAGCTTCAACTGCAACGCCGCCAAGGCCATCGTCACGAGCAAGAACTGGAAGCAGCGCGAGGAGTTCCTCGAGCTCGTGCACGCGGCGCTGCGCCGCACGCCGCCGCGCAAGGCGTACTACCCGGGCGCGCAGGAGCGCTACCAGGGCTTCCTCGACCACTATCCGGACGCGATGCCGCTCGGCGAGCGCACCAAGGACGTCGTGCCGTGGACGATCCTCCCCGACGTGGCGCCGCAGCGGGGCGAGTACGCCCTGACCAACGAGGCGTTCTGCGGCGTGCTCGCCGAGACCGCGCTCGACACGCCGGACGCCGCGTCGTTCATGGCCGAGGCGACGCGCTTCGCGAACGAGGACTGCTGGGGCACCCTCTCGTGCGTCGTGCTCATCCACCCGAGCACCGAGCGCGAGCACAGCGCGACCTTCGACGCGATGCTGGCGAACCTCCGCTACGGCGGGATCGGCGTGAACGTGTTCGCCGGCGTGATCTACGGCCTGGTGACGCCCACGTGGGGCGCCTACCCCGGTCACCCGCTCGAGGACATCCGCTCCGGTCGCGGCTTCGTGCACAACGCGCTGCTCCTCGACCACCCGCAGAAGTCCATCGTGCGCGCGCCGTTCCGCATGAGCCCGACGCCCGCGTGGTTCGCCGACCACAAGACGGGACACCAGCTCGGCCCGCTGATCACGGACTTCGAGGCCGCGCCCAGCATGATGAAGCTGCCCTTCCTGCTGCCGGTCGCCTTGCGCGGCTGACACGGCCGAGGGCGCGGATGCGCATGACCACGTGCCGTCGAGCCCGAGCGGTCGGCGCGCTCGCTTCGCTCGTGGCGTGCGCCGGGCTCTCCGCCTGTCCAGGGCCGAGCGAGACGCCGCGCGATGCCGGAGCGCCGACCGACGCGCACGCGCCGGACGCGGCGAGCCTCGACGCCGGCGTTCCACCGAGCGACGCGGCCTCCGACGGAGGTCGGCATCCGACCGACGCGGCGATGGAGCGCGACGCCCACGCGAGCGACGACGCCGCGCTCGACCCCGACGCGGGCTGGGGCCCTTGCGCCGTGAGCGGCGTTCCCGGCGTCTGCGAGGACGTCTCGCTCTGCACGGGTGAGAACATGGCGGTGAGCGGGCACTGCCCCGGCCCCGCGAACATCCAGTGCTGCGTTCCTTCCACGACGCCGATGAGCTGCGATCCCACCGTGATGGTGCAGCCGAACCTCGGCGCGGCGAGCGAGGCGCCGGGCATCGGCGGCTGCCCCGACGGGATGGTGCCCGTGACCGCCACGCTCTGCGTCGATCAGTACGAGGCCTCTCTCGTCGAGGTCCACCCCGACGGCTCGATCACCGAGTGGTCGCCCTTCTTCACGCCGCCCGCCGCCACGCGCGTGCGGGCCCTCTCGCGTGCCGGCGTCGTGCCGCAGGGGTACGTGAACGAGATCACGGCCGCGGCCGCCTGCACGGAGAACGGCAAGCGCCTCTGCACCAACACGGAGTGGCTCCGCGCGTGCCAGGGCTCCACGGCCCTCACCTATCCGTACGGGAACACGCGCATGACGGGCGTGTGCAACGACCACCGCGCCGTCCACCCCGCCGTCGAGCGCTTCGGCACCAGCGCCTCGTGGATCTACTCGATGCTGAACGACGCCTGCATCAGCCAGCTGCCGATGTCGCTCGCGCGCACGGGCGCGTACGACGGCTGCGTCACGGAGGCCGGCGCCTTCGACATGATGGGCAACCTCCACGAGTGGACGAGCGACCCGGCCGGCACCTTCCGCGGCGGCTTCTACGTCGACACCGTGCTGAACGGGAACGGTTGCCTCTACGCGACGACGGCCCACGACGTGAGCCACCACGACTATTCGACCGGCTTCCGCTGCTGCGCCGACCGCTGATGGACGAGGTCGTCGGGCCGACCGATCAACGCGATCATCGGGCCCACCTCCTCGCTGCGCGCGACGACGAGCAGCGAGGTGCCGCTCGGAACCACGGAGTCCCCGCGCGGCGCCTCGAGCTCGCCGGTCGGCGCCACGATCCCCGCGATGACCGCCCCGCGCGGGAACTCCGGGGCGGTACCGATCTCGCGGATCGTCTTGCCCGCCGCCCACGAGCTCGCGTCGACGTCGATCTCGAACGCGATCGTGCGCCCGGCGCCCAGGCCCATCGAGTGCCGCACGCGCGGATGCTGGATGGCGACGCCCAGCGCGCCGACCATCGTCTCGATCTCGCCGAAGACCTGATCGATCCCGGCGCGGGCGTAGATCGGGCGATACGCCGGCTCCCGGAGCCGCGCGAGCACGCGCCCGGCCCCGAGCGCTCGGGCGATCGACGCGATCGCGAGGTTGTCGGCGTCGCGTCGCAGCATCGCCGCGACCACGTCGGCGCGCCCCACGCTCGCCCGCTCGAGCACACGCGGATCGGTGCCGTCGCCGACGAGCGTCGATAGACCTTGCTCCTCGAAGCGACGGCGCACGACCTCGGGGTCCCGATCGACGAGCGTGACCGTGTGCCCCTCGCGGCCGAGCGCGAGCGCGAGCTCGGTGCCCGCGAGGCCTCCACCGACGATGACGATCTTCATGGCTCGTGCTCCTCGCGCAGGCTCAGGCGCTGCTCGTCGATCTCCGTCATCCGTGCCTCGGCCGTCCCCTCGTCGAGGATTCCGCGCCGCTGGGCCTCGGCGAGCGCCGCACGCTCGGCCTCGAGGACCGCCGCACGCGCGCTCCTCTCGTCGTCGTCGTCGCCGGTCTCGCGCAGGGTCCGCTCGGCCGCGATCACCGTCCGCTGCAGGCGCGCGCGCTCCGCGGCGTTCGTCCCCGCCGAGACCAGGCCCGCGTCGTGCAGCGCCTCGAGCTCGCGCAGGCCCCGCCGGGCCCCGATGAGCGCCGCGCGCGCCGCGTGCACCTCGGGCCGCGCCGGGCCCGACACCACGCCCAGCCAGCGCAGCGCGCGCGCGAACGGCAGCGCCTGGGTCAGGAGCGTCACGAACGTCACGCCGAAGACGATGGTCACGAGGCGCTCGCGGGAGGGCACGTCGGCGGGCAGCGCGAGCACGGCGGCCATCGAGAGCGCGCCCTTGATGTTCCCGAGCACCATCACCTGCTGCCAGCGGAGCGGCACGCGCTCCTGGGACACCAGACGCAAGAGGCCGAGCCCTCCGAACACCGCGAGCGCGCGCCCGACGTGCAGCGCCGCGAGCGCGAGCGCGATCGAGCCCGCCTCGGCGACGAGCGAGCCGGTGTCGATCTGCATGCCCGCGACGAGGAACACGATCACGTTCAGCCCGAAGCCGACCGTCTCCCAGAATCCGTGCAGCGCGAGCACGCGCGAGGGCGGGAGCGTGCGCCGCGCCGCGCGCCCGACCACGACGCCCACCACGACGACGGCGATCACCGGCGAGGCGTGGACCTCCTCGGCCGCGAGCGACGCAGCGAAGACGACGACGATCGTGACGAGCACCGCCGTGAGGTGATCGGGCGTGGCGCGGAGCGCAACCGCGCCGAGTGACCCGGCCGCCAGACCGAAGAGCACGCCTCCCACGATCGCGACCACCATCGTGCCGGCGATCCGGGTCGCGTCGGCCTCGGCGCCCGCCGCGATCGCGGCCGTGGTGGCGACCAGCACGAGCGCCGTTCCGTCGTTGAAGAGACTCTCGCCCTCCATGATCGCCGCGAGCCGCGCCGGCACCCGCACCGTGCGGAACGCGAGCAGCACGCTCACCGTGTCGGTGATCGCCAGGATCGCGCCGAGCACCAGCGCGACGCCGAACGGGAGCGAGAGCGCGCGCGTGGCCAACGTCGCGGTGCCGAAGAGCGAGATCGCGACGCCGGGGATGGCGAGAGTCAGGATTGGGCGACGCGCGTGGCGCAGGTGGTCGATGTTCGCGAAGAGCGCGCCCTCGAACACCAGGACGGGAAGGATCCCGACGAGCACGACCTCGGGATCGAGCGGCACCTTCGGCAGGAGCCGGAAGAGGACCGCGAGCAGCCCCACCACGACGAGCGCGACGTTGTAGGGCACGCGCACGCGCTTGGCGGCGATCGCCACGGCCGCGCCCAGCGCGAGCACCAGCATCAGCCCTTCGAGGGTCGCGCGCATGACTCGTCAGGCTCGCGTCGCGTGCGCGCCGCGTCCAGACCTTTCTGCCGAGCCGCCTCGCAACCGGCGTGGCGTTTTTCACCACGGCCCCGAGCGCGCGCTCAGGGACAGATGTTGAGGCAAACACCGTCGCAGCAGCGCCGCGAGCCCGAGCACGTGCCCACGGAGCGCGAGCAAGTGCCGTTCGCGCAGAACAGGTTCCGACAGAGACCCGGATCGGAGTCGCACTGGATTCCGGTGGTGTCGGGCCCGGTGCAAGGCTGGGTGTCCGTACGCGGCTGCGTCGTGCACGTGCCGCCGCTGCACACCAGGTCGTTGCAGGTGCGCGAGTACGTGCCCGCCGTCGCGCAGACGTCCGCAAACCCGCCGCACGCACCGAAGCTGCCGCAGCTCGTGGCCCCGCAGCTGGTGCCGTCGGTGCTGCGCGGGCAGCCCTGCGTCTCGGTCCGTACCGACCCCTGGCAGCTGCCACCGCCGCACGCGTAGTCGGTGCACGTGCGCGTCTGCGTGCCCGACGTCGCGCACGTGTCGGCGAAGCCACCGCACGTGCCCCAGTCGGTGCACGTCGTGGTCATGCAGGAGATGCCATCGGTGGCGCGGGTGCAGCCGGCCGACTCGGCGCGATCCACGCCGACGCAGCTCCCGCCCGAGCACACGCGGTCGGTGCACGTGCGGCTCTGCGTGCCGCTCGTGCCACACGCGTCGCCTGGCGCACCGTTGCATACGCCATAGGCGCCGCAGCTCGTCATGCCGCAACCGTTGCCGTCGGTCGTGCGCGTGCAGGCCTGGCTCTCGGTGGAGTCGGTGGGGACACAGGCGCGCGAGACGCAGTGGAAGGTCTGCACCGGCCGGCTCTGCGTTCCATCGGTCGCGCAGGCATCGCCCGCGACCATGCACGCGCCGAACGTCCCACGGATCGGCATCGGGCACATGTCGTCGGTGTCGCAGACGCCGCAGGCGCGGCTCGCCTCGTCGCACTGGCCCGCACCGCACGGAGGACCCGCATGGACGGTACAGGCTCCGCCGCCGCAGCTGTCGTTGCCGTTGCAGAAGATTCCGTCGTCGCAGCCGATTGCGTTCGCCACGTGGGTGCAGAGGCCGTCGCTCCCGCACGTGTCGTCGGTGCAGGCCTCTCCGTCGTCGCAGCCGGTTGCGTGACAGTCGGGCGGCGGCCCACCATCGCCCCCGTCGGGCCGAGCCCCGGCGTCGTGAGGCACCGCGGCGTCGATCCTCGGCACCGCCGCGTCCTCCCCGATGCGCGGCGGGTGCCCGGTCCACGGCTCGCCGAGCACGTCGATCGACACGCAGACGCCTGCATCGCCGCAGGTCGACGTCGCCGAGCACGCGGGCGGAACGTCACCGCACCGATGGAGGAGATAGAGGCGAACCATCCGCGTCTCACTGGCGACCAGCGTGACTCGTGCGACGCGCGTGACCACGTTGGCGCCGTCGTGGTCGCCACGCGCCGTGATCGTGATCGGCCCGAGCGCGCCGTGCGCCGGCACGACCGTGAGCGTGTACGGGAGCTCGCTCGCGCGAGCCATCGACGTGCGCGTCTCGTGGTGCTGGCCATCGGGCCCCACCACGTCGACCACGATCTCGTCGACCTCGGTCGGGATCGCGTAGTCCGTATCGACCACGACGATGAGCTGCGTCGGTGGCTGCTGGCCGCAGCCGGCCACCAGCGCCATCGAGCCGACCATCAGAGCCCCGTACAGGCAGCGCATGCCCGCATGGTCCGGCGGTCGCCCCAGATCTGCAAGCGATTCGGCCGGCGCGCGTTCTCGGCGCGCTCGGAGTACGCTGCGAGCCGTGGAGGACGAGCGTCGCCGCGGCTACCGTTCACCTGCCTCGCCGAAGCCGAGCCGGGAGCGAGGCGCCGTCGTGCGGCGCGCCGACCCGCCGCTCGAGCAGGGCGAGGCGGACGCGCCTCGTGCGCCATCACGGCTGACGCGCATCGACGAGTCCGACCCGAGCTCCATCCGCGACGGTGTCTTCGGGGGCTTGCTCACGCCCCACCCCGCTTCGACGACGGGCGAGCGCATCCTCCAGCTCGCGCTCACGGCGGTCGGAGCGCCGGTGATCGTCACCACGCTCGTGATCGTCGGGTGGCTGGACGTGCGCAGTGCGATCGCGGACATGCGCCGGGGCGAGTCCCCGCGGCCGCCGATCTCGATCGGGCACCCGTTCGCGTGGGTCATCGGGGCGCTCGGTGCCGGCCTGGGCGCCTTCGCGGCCGAGCGTCCGCCCCTCGAGATCGCCGCCTGGGCGCTCGTCCCCTTGGTCGCGCTCTTCGCACGGCGCAGCCTCATCGCGCGGATCGAGGCCAAGGAGCTCGTGATGGCGGCGTGGCGCAAGCGCCGCGCGCCCAAGTGACCGATCTCGATGGCCGTGCCGAGCGCGGCCCCCGGATCAGGCGACGATCGAGAGCGCGCGGCGCGGGCGCGAGGGCTCGAGGCTCGCGAAGGCCTTCTTCCAGGCCGCGAACTTGCCGCCGCCGCGCACGGCCTCGAGCACCGCGCGCCCCTCGGCGCGACCGCCCTGCGCGAGCACGTGCTCGACCCATGCCCACCGCGCGCTCGTCGCGCGCACGTCCACCCGGCCGCGCAGCCCGCGGCGCAGGCGATCGAGCCGATCGTCGACGATCTCGATGCCGGCGAAGGGCTCGCCGTCGAGCGGGGTGTTGCGCTTGCTGACGAAGGGCGCGATCCCGAGCGCGAGGGGGGCGAGCTTGCTGAGCTCGGTCGCGAAGAGCACGAGCTCGTCGACGTCGGCGTCGGTCTCTCCCGGCACGCCGATCATCATGTAGAGCTTCATGCGCTGCATGCCGTGCGCGCGGGTGAGCTCGGCCGCGCGGAGCAGGTGCTTCTCCTGGGCCTTGCGCTGCATCTTGTCGCGCAGGCGCTGGCTCGCGCCGTCGCTCGCCGTCGTCAGCGTGCGATAGCCCGCCATCTTGAGCGCCGCGACGAAGCGGTCGTTGAGGCGATCGGGGCGGAGCGAGGAGAGCCCGACCTCGCGACCCTGCTTGGCGAGCGTCTCGACGATGTCGGCGATCTTCGGGTGGTCGGACACCGCCGCTCCCACCAGCCCGACGCGCCGTGCGTCGTCGGGGATGCGCGCGAGCACGGTCTCCATCGGCACGATGCGCATGCCGCCGTTCGTGGATCGACGCATGACGCAGTACTCACACGCGCGCGAGCAGCCACGCTCGGCCTCGAGCAAGAACATGTCGGAGAGCTCGGTGTTCGGCGTGCGGATCGCGGCGTACGCGGGCAAGCGATCGAGCGAGGCCTTCGCGATCGCCGGCATCGTGTCGCCGTGCAGCGTCGGCACGAACGCGGTGGGGATCGCGGCCGCGATCGCCTCGAGCGCGGCCGCCTTCGAAGCGCTCGCGAAGATCGCGTCGAGCGCGTCGTGGATGGTCTCGTCGCACTCGCCCATCAGGATCACGTCGGCGAACGGCGCGAGGGGCAGCGGGTTGGAGAACGTGAGCGGCCCACCCATCAGCACGATCGGATCGCGCTCGCTGCGCGCTTCGGCGAGCGGCGCGAGGCCCGAGAGCTCGAGCACCTCGATCACGCCCGCGAGCTCGAGCTCGTAGGCGACGCTGAGCGCGACGACGGGAAAGTCGGAGACGGGCCGCTCGCGCTCGAAGGTGAAGAGCGGCATCCGCGCGCGGCGATAGGCCTCGGGATCGTCGGGGAGGAACGCTCGCTCCGCGGCGCGCCCCGGCCGCTCGTTGATCTCGCGGTAGATCGTCTGCAATCCCAGGGACGACATGCCCGTGCGGTAGGGCGAGGGGTAGACCAGCGCGACGCGCTCGGCGGCATCTCCCGCGCGCATCCCCACCTCGGCCGCCATCAGGGCGCGGACGTCGGCGCGGAGATCGTGCGAGCGAGCCATGGACAGCGGCTTGGTATGGGGCCTCGACCCGGAGAGCGCCAGGGGGGACGAGAGGCCCTCCCCCGCCGTGCCGATCAGACGCGTCAGAGGTCGTCGATCTCCTCCTGCGGCTCGAGCCGCATCCACGCGAGGCGCCCGCAGAGACCGCCGGCTGCGAGGCCGTAGAACAACGCGTTGTGGACGAAGGGCTCCGCGAACAGACCGAGGACGAGACCGAGCAACGTCAGCGCGACCGCCGCACCTTTCGCGAGCATCGCGCGACGCTGGATCTCGCGGACGCGGCGTCGCACGTGCGCGAGCTCTGCTTCGGTGCCGAGGTCGTCGTCGTCCACGTCGACCCAGGATATCGACCTCGGCGAAGCGGCGCGACGTCAGCGCCCGACGCAGTCGTCCGGCGGCGTGCAGCCTCGGCCGTCCTCACAGCCGGAGCTGCACGCGCTTCCGTCGGCGCACCGCAGTCCGTCGAGCTGAGCGAAGCAGCGCTCGGTGCGCGCGTCGGGATCGAGCGCACCGAGGCCCGCGGGCGCGCTCGCCTCGCACTCGGTCCGCGCGAGCGCGAGATCGACGGCCCGCTCGGGCAGCGTGACGATCGTGCTGCCGACCGACACCACGAGCTCACCGCGCGCCGCGGTGATGGCGTCGACGTCCCCCGCGCGCACGCGCGCCGTCCAGCCGACGTAGTTCGTCCCATCGATCACCGAGTAGCCGACCATGTCGACCTCGCGCTCGACGTCGCCGCGGCGCACGTGAGGCAGCTCGCGCGGCGGTGAGCCCACGGCGGCGTAGATGCCGACGCTCTCCAGCGTGACGTCGATCGCCGAGCGATCCGTGCGCATCGCGAGCGTCGCGACCGAGCAGTGCTCGGCGGCATCGTGGTGCACCACCGCGGGCAGGCCGCGCTCCTCGAGCCACACCCGCGAGCGGACCTCGCCTGGCGCGTGCTCGCAGTCGGGCCGCGGCTCGTGCGACCAGTAATCGGCACAGCTCGTCGCGCTGCCGCCCGGCTGCGACGCCGCACAGCCGCCGGACGCGAGTGAGAGCGCGAGCGCGAGACCGAGCGCCCTCACGTTCGTCACCCGCGCGCGAGCTTCTGCCGGTACCAGGCGATCGTGCGCTCGAGGCCGTCCTCGAGGTCGACGGTCGCGCGGAAGCCGAGGAGCTTCTCGGCCTTCTTCACGTCGGGCACGCGCAGCTCCACGTCGGGAAAGTCCCACTTCACGAAGTCGATCGTCGACTTCGACTCGGGCACCAGGCGCCGGACCAGCTGCGCGAGCTGGTAGATCGTGATCGTGCTGCGCGCGTTGCCGATGTTGAAGGACTGGCCGACGGCCTCGTCCTTCTCGAGCGCGAGCAGGATGCTCTCGACGATGTCGTCGATGAAGCACCACGCGCGGATCTGATCGCCCTCGTTGTGGATGTGGATGGGCTCGCTCTTGAGCGCGCGCGTGACGAACGCGTGCACGGCGCCCTCGCCCACCTGGCCCGGCCCGTAGATGTTGAACGGGCGGATCGCGCAGGTGGGCAGGCCGTACTGCTTCCAGTAGTTGTGCGCGAGGTGCTCGGTCGCGAGCTTGCTCACGGCGTAGGTCCAGCGCGCCTCGCCCACGGCGCCGAGGCTCGTCACGTCGGCCTCGCGCACGCGGAACGCGTAGCTGCCGAAGACCTCGCTGGTCGAGAAGTCGATGAAGCGCTTCACGCCGCCCGTCGCCTGCGCGGCCTCGAGCGCGTTCATCGTGCCGACGAGGCTCACCTTCATCGTGAGCACCGGGTTCTTCAGCACCGTGTCCACGCCGGCGATCGACGCCATGTGCACGACGTAGTCGCAGCCGGCCGTCGCCTTCCGCAGCGCCGCCTCGTCCTGCACGTCGCCCACCACGAGCTCCACGTTCCGGTGATCGGCCAGGCCCGCGTCGGCGAGCGCGTTGCGCCGCAGGTTGTCGAAGATGCGGACGTGGTTCTTCTCGCAGAGCCGGCGCGTCAGCGCCGTCCCGATGAAGCCCGCACCGCCCGTGAGCAGAAACTTCGCGCCCTCGATCATGGGGCCGGGAGCTACCACGGTTTGCGGACGGGCGCTCAGCCCCCGCAAGTGCCCGAAATTGGGTAGAGTGCCGGAGGAAATAAGCGCGCCGCGGCGGGCGTACACAAGAGGGCCGCCGCGCCCCCGACGAGGATCGAGATGGCCATCTTCGACCGATTCAACCGAGTGCTGAAGTCGAACCTGAACTCCCTCGTCGACCGAGCCGAGGACCCGGGCAAGCTCCTCGACCAGACGGTGATCGAGATGGAAGCCGAGCTGAAGCGTGCGCGTCAGGACCTCGTGACGCAGATGGGCACCGCCAAGCGCCTCGAGAAGAAGGTGTCGGAGGCCGAAGAAGAGGTGCAGGGCTGGGAGAACAAGGCCGTGCTCGCCCTGCGCGCCGGCGACGAGGACCTCGCGCGCGAGGCCCTCAAGATGAAGCAGAAGGCCAAGCAGAACGTCGAGAACGTCAAACGGCAGGCCGAGTCCGCGAGCTCCGCGGCCAACCAGCTCCAGGCCTCGCTCGAGACGATGGAGAAGAAGATCGAGGACCTCAAGGCCCGCAAGGCCACGCTGGCCGCGCAGGTGCGGCGCGTGCGCGAGCAGGCGGCCGAGAGCGGCAGCAGCATCGGAGGTAGCGGCGCGCTGGACGAGCTCGGTCAGCTGTCGGGCCGCATCGATCAGCTCGAGGCGGAGGTCGAGGCGGCCGCCGTGCTCGATCCCGATCCGCACCGTGCGTCGGTCGACGCGCGCTTCCGCGAGCTCGAGAAGAAGTCGGGCGGGGCCGTCGTCGAGGACGAGCTCGCCGCGCTCAAGAAGCGTCTCGAAGGCAAGCCCTGAGCGCCGAGCGGTCCTTGGCCGATGGCGCCGAGCAGATCGTCGTCTGGCAGCGCGCCGTGGCGCGCGCGCAAGGCAGCGGTGCGTCCCTCTCGGCCTGGTCCAAGCAGGTCGCGGCCCGCTTCGCGGCCGCCGGCGGTGAGGTGCTCGCGCATCTGTCGGGCACCGTCGTGGCGAGCTTCCCGGCGAGCGACGTCGGCGACGCGGTCGAGGTCGCGCTCGACCTGCTCGAGGACGCGGAGGACGCCGGCCTCACGCTCTCGTTCGGCGTGGCGCTCGGCGAGCTCGAGCGCGACGGAGAGCTCGTCGCCGGCCAGAGCATCGAGGCCGCCGAGTCGCTGGCGGTGAGGGCGCGGGCGGGCGAGGTGCTGCTCGATCCCGCGGCCCGCGAGCGCGCCCGAGGCCTCTTTCTCTTCGCGCGCACCGTCGGCGGCGGCGCGCAGCAGAACCGCGCCGCGAGCATCGACCGCACGCATCCACGCCGTGACACGGCGACCGCCGCCATCGCGCGCCTGGGGCCGATCGCGCTCACGCCGGCGACCGAAGCGCTCTTGCCGATGCTGCGCGCGACGCTCGGCTCCGATACGCCGGTCCTCGTGCTCCTGCGCGGCCCCGTGGGCGCCGGCGCCGTCGAGCTGATCGCCGCGGCGCGCACCGCGCTCTCGCCCGCGAGCGTGATCGATCTGGGCGCCGCCACCAGCGGCCTCGCGCCGCTCGGGAGCCTGCGAGCCGCCCTGGCGCGCGATCCCGGCACCGAGCTGCTGCTCACCCCGCTGACACCCGGCGAGCGCGCGCCGCTCGAGCGCTTGCGGCGCGGCGAGCTCGTCCCGCGCGAGCTCGTGTGCGAGGCCCTCGCCCTCGCGATCGATCGCGCAGGCGGCGTCGTCTGGTTCGTGCTCTCGCCGCTCGTCGCCATCGACCCGGCCACGCTCGCCGTCGTGTCGGCGCTCAAGCAGGGCTCGCGCTCGGTCGCCTGCATCGCGCGCGTCGGCATCGACACGCCCCTGCCTCCCGAGCTCGACGAGATCGCCGATCGCGTCGAGCTGACGCTACCGCCGCTCCGCACCTCCGATGCGAGGGTGGTGGCCGAGAGCGTTCTCGGAGAAGCGACGCCCGCCGAGGTCGCGCGCCGCGTCGCGGTGCTGGGCGGCGACACGCCCGTGTCGGTGCTGGAGGCCGCGCGCGCGCTGATCGGCGCGGGCGATCTGATCCTCGACGTGGAGAGCGAGGACCGCCGCTTCGTGTGGCGCAACGCGCCGCGCGGCGGCGTCAAGAGCATCGCGCTCGACGCGCTCCTCGCCGAGCGCATCGAGCAGCTCGACGACGAGAGCCGTCGGGTCCTCGAGCTCGTCACGTGGATGCCGGAGTGGGCGCCGCGCGGGCTGCTCGACACGCTCGCGGCCGCCGACGGCCTGCGCCCGCGCGCCACGCCGCGCGGGCTCGATCGGCTCACGCGCGAGGGCTGGATCACGATGACGGACGCGCCCCGGCCGTCCACCTCGTTCCTGCGCCGCTTCGTGGGATCGGCCTCTCCTCCCGCGCGCACGGCCGAGGTGCATCGCTTCGTCGCCGCGGCGCTCGAGCCCTCGGACGAGGTGCTCGATCGTGCCGAGCGCGCCATCCATCTCGTCCTCGGCGGGCGCGAGCTCGACGGGCTCACGACGCTGGTGACGACGGCCGAGGGGCTGCGCGACGCAGGCTATCCCGGGGCCGCGGCGCAGATCGCGCTGGTGGTCCTCGGTACCGGCATGACCGGAGAGGTCGGAGCGCGCGCCCACGCGATCGCCGCCGGAGAAGCCCCCCGGCCCGTGCTTCCTCTCGACGGCGGCGTCGAGTCGTTCGAGGCGAGCGCCGATCGCCCGTCGGTCGAGATCGCGCTTCCTCCCGACATGGTGGCTCCCGACATGCTGGCCACCGCGCCGGCCGCGGGTGGGGCCGCGCTCGCACCGGTCCCGACCGAGCCTCGCACCGAGACGGTCGCGCTCGACGAGGGCGGTCCCGACGACGATCGTCCGGATCCCGAGAGCCAGCTCCACCTCGAGCTGCGCGAGGCGATCCGCCAGCGCGACTTCGAGGCCCTCGATCGGCTCGCCGAGCGGGCGATCGCGGTCGGCAGCGACATGCAGGCGGTCGCGCGGATCCGCGCCATCGCCGCTGCGCTCCGGGGCGACCTCGCCGGGGCCCAGCAGCGCCTGGCGCGGATGCGGCGAGGCGACGAGGCCCCGCGTGATCGACGCGCCCTGCTCGCCGAGGCGATGGTGGCGTTGCGCGCCGGGCAGAACAGCCCCGCGATGCGCCTCGCGCTGCGGGCCCTCGGCGATGCGCGCCGCGCGGCAGACGAGCGGGGCGAGGCCGTCGCGCTGTTCACGCTCGCGGCGTGCTTCCGCGCGGCCGGGCTTCCGAACGACGCGGCGCTGCTCGAGTCACGCGCCGACACCTGAGCGCCGAGACGGATCCGTTCGCGGATGCCCCACCTCGTTGGAGCAGCGGCCGCGACGGAGCGCATCCGCCGCACCGATGCTCCGCGCAGGTGCGTATCGCGGGAGCGCGCATTCTGCTATCCCGGCCCGATGGAGAACGTGTTTCTCGGCGGCACGGGCGTGAAGGTCTCGCGCCTCGCGCTCGGCACGATGACCTTCGGCGGCGACGCCGACCTCGAGGCCTCGCGCGCGATCTATCGCCGCGCCCGCGAGGCGGGCATCGACCACGTCGACACCGCCGACGTCTACAACAAGGGCCGCACCGAAGAGATCCTCGGCGAGCTGATCGCCGGCGAGCGCGACCGCATCTTCCTCGCGACCAAGGCCTACTTCCCCGCCGGCACGGGCCCGAACGATCGCGGCTCGAGCCGCTACCACCTCGTACGCAGCGCCGAGGCGAGCCTCCGGCGCCTGCGCACCGATCGCATCGACCTCTTCTACCTGCATCGCTTCGACGACCGGACCGATCTCGAGGAGTCGCTCCGCGCCGTCGATCATCTCGTCACGCGCGGCATGATCCTCTATCCGGCGGTCAGCAACTTCGCCGCGTGGCAGGTGACGAAGGCCCTCGGCCTGCAGGCGCTCCACGGCCTGTCCAAGCTCGTCGCGCTCCAGCCCATGTACAACCTCGCCAAGCGCACGGCGGAGATCGAGCTCCTGCCGATGGCGGCGAGCGAGCGCGTCGCCGTGTTCCCCTACTCGCCGCTCGGCGGGGGCCTCCTCAGCGGCAAGTACAAGGCGGGAGAGAAGCCGAGCGGCGTCCGCATCGCCGACTGGCCCATCTACAAGCATCGCTACGGCGATCAGCTCGCGCTCGCCGAGCGCTTCGGCGCGCTCGCCGCCGAGGCCGGTGTGCACCCCGCCACCCTCGCGGTCGCGTGGGTCATGTCGCATCCCGCCGTCACCGCGCCGATCCTCGGCGCCCGCAGCGTCGCGCAGCTCGAGCCGGCGCTCGCCGCCGGCAGCTACCGCCTCGACGACGACCTGCGCGCGCGCGTCACCGCGCTGACCACCCCGCCGCCTCCCGCGACCGATCGCAGCGAAGAGGGCGTCATCGAAGGGCTCGGTCCCCGGTGAGCGTGCCGCCCACTTCGGAGACGGCGCGCGCCGCGATGGAGCGCATCGCGCGCGAGTGCGAGCTCGCGCCGGGCTTCCCCGACGACGTGATGGCGGAGGTGCGCGAGCTCGCCGCGCGCGTTCCGGTCGACGACCCCACGTTGCCGAGCCTCGAGCACGTTCCCTTCGTCACGATCGACGGAGCGACGTCCAAGGACCTCGACCAGGCGGTCCACGTCGCACGCGGGGAGCGCGGCCGTGCCTTCACGGTGCGCTACGCGCTCGCGGCGGCCGCCGACTTCGTGCGCCCCGGGTCGGCGCTCTTCGCCGAGGCGCTCCGCCGCGGCGCGAGCTTCTATTTTCCCGGCTTCGCGGTGCCGATGCTGCCGCGCGAGCTGAGCGAGGGCATCGTCTCGCTCAACCCCGCCGTCGTGCGGCGCGCCCTCGTCTTCGTCGTCGACCTCGACGACGCGGGCGCGATCGTGGAGACGCGCGTCGAGCGCGGCCGCATCCGCAGTCGCCGCAAGCTCGCCTGGGGCGACGTGCAGGCGCTCTACGACGGCGCCGCGAGCGATCTGCGCGGGAGCGAGATGGAGAGCTCGCTGCTCGCGCTCCGCGACGTCGGGCGCCTGCGCGTGCGCGAGGCCGAGGCGCGCAACGTCGTGCGCTACCACCGCAAGGAGGTCGGCGTGGAGATCGACTCCGACGGGCTCGGCGTCTCGGTCGTCGAGACGGTGCGCGACGAGGTCGAGCTCTACAACGAGCAGATCTCGCTGCTCGTGAACTCCGAGGGCGGACGCCTGTTGCGCGAGCACCCCTCGCCGGCCGTCCAGCCGATCTACCGCATCCACCCGGGGCCCGACGCCGAGCGCATCGAGCAGCTGCGCCGGATGATCGACGCGGTCGTCGATGCGCACGGCTTGCCCGACGTTCCGTTCCGCTTCCGGCCGGACGAGAGCCTCGCGCGCTACGTCGCGTCGCTCCCGCAGTCGGGCGAGCACGTGCGGGTCGCCAAGGCGCTCGAGCGCCAGAGCCTGCTCGTGAGCCTGCGCTCGTCCTACGCGAGCGATCCCGGGCCGCACTTCGGCGTCGGGGCCGAGCCTTATGCGCGATTCTCGGCACCGATGCGCGAGATCGTCGGCATCTTCCTGCACCGCCAGATGCTGCAGGCGCTCTCGAAGGACGCGTCACCGGACGAGAAGGACGTCGCGCTGCGCGAGCAGGTGATCGAGGCCGCCAACCGCGCGCGCGACTTGCAGCGGCGCATCAACGACCTCGTGGAGCGCTACGCGCTCGATCGGCTCTTCGAGCGCGAGCTCGAGCGCCCCGAGGCCGAGCGCCGGCGCTTCACCGGCACGGTCATGGGCGTGACCGGCGCGAAGATCTTCGTGCACTTCGACGAGCCCGGCGTGGACGCGAAGATCTACTCGTTCGACCTCGGCAAGGCGCTCGGAGGCGCATGGCTCGAGCTGGACGCCAGCGGCGCGCTGCTGCGTGTGCAGAAAGGCGGCCGTCTGCCGCCGGGCACCGTCATCGCCCGCATCGGGGATGAGGTCCGCGTCTACGTGGCCGGGCGGGATGGCGCGCGCGACCGCTGGGTGTTGTTGCCCGAGCTACCCGCGAGAGGAGCGTCCTCGAAGGCCTCGGGGCGCTGACCCAGCGCGGACTTGCGATTCGCGCGTGGGCGCCCTTCGCACGACCGTGGTGCGGGAATGCCGCGGGCGACGACGGTGCGGTCCGATCTTTGCTCGAGCGATTTCTTGCTGTCTGCGACGGGGGCCCCCTCGACGGTTGCGATCACTGGCCTCAGGTCGGTAGCGTGATCGTCCGAGGAACGATCGAGTGCAGGCTCAGCAGTTCGCCTGGACGTCGAGCTCCGGATGGGATCTTCCCGTCTGCGTGTCCGCGCCCACCTTCGTGCTCGCGTTCGGAGCGCCCGCTCCGCTCGAGAACGTGGACGTATGGGCGTCGCTCCGCGAGCGAGTGGGCACGGCCCCCGTGCTCGCCTGCTCGACGGCGGGCGAGATCGCGGGCACGCGGGTCCAGGACGACGGCATCGTCGCGGTGGCCGTCTGGCTCGAGCGCTCCCGCGCGCGCGGCTTGGCGGTCGAGGTCGCTCGTCCGGAGGCGAGCGCCGAGGCCGCGATGGAGATCGGGCGCCAGTTGCTCGCGCCGGACCTGGCCGCGGTGCTCGTCTTCTCCGAGGGCCTCGCGGTGAACGGCAGCGAGCTCGTGCGCGGACTGGGCAGCGTGCTGCCGCCTCACGTCGTCGTCTCGGGCGGGCTCGCCGGCGACGGTGCCGACTTCGGTCGCACGATCGTCGGTTGGGACGCGCCGCCGCGGCCTCGCACGATCGCCGCGCTCGGGCTCTACGGCGAGGCGATCGAGATCGGTACCGGCTCGATGGGTGGATGGGATCCCTTCGGGCCGGAGCGCTCGGTCACACGATCGAGCGGCAACGTGCTCTACACGCTCGACCACGAGCCCGCGCTCGCGCTCTACAAGAAGTATCTCGGTGAGCACGCCGCGGCGCTCCCTGCGAGCGCCCTGCGCTTTCCACTGCTCCTGACCCCGGGGCCCGGCGAGCCCAGCGTGGTGCGCACGATCTTGAACGTCGACGAGGCGAGCTCGGCGATGATCTTCGCGGGCGACATCCCCGAGGGAGCCCGCGTGCGACTGATGAAGACGAACCTCGATCGACTCGTGGACGGGGCCGCCGACGCCGCCACGCGCGCGCGGCTCGGCCCGGGCGAGCGCACCTCGCTGGCCATCCTCGTCAGCTGCGTGGGTCGAAAGCTCGTGCTCCGGCAGCGCGTGGAAGAAGAAGTGGAGGCCGTGGCCGAAGCGCTGGGCCCTCGCACCTCGATCGTGGGCTTCTATTCGTACGGCGAGATCTCGCCCTTCGAGCCGGGCCAGCGCTGCGCCCTGCACAACCAGACGATGAGCGTGACCGTGCTCCGCGAGCGGATCGCCTGATGCCGAAGACCGAGCACCACAAGCTCCTCGCGCGCCAGCTGCGGCGCGCGTTCGGCGAGGCGGGCCCTCCTCCCGAGATCGCGCCCCTGCTCGCGATGGTGAACGAGGCCTACCGCGCCGCCGACGAGGACCGCGCGCTCTCGGAGCGCTCCCTCGAGCTCGCGTCGCACGAGCTCGCGGAGAGGACCGAGAGCTTGCGCTCGTTCTTCGAGAGCGCGCCCTTCGCGATGGGCACGGCGCGCCTCGTGCAGGACGATCTGGTGCTCGTCACGGCGAGCCCCACGGCGCACCTGCTCTTCGGGCCCGACACGGCGCGCGGCCGCCCCATGCGCGAGACGGCGGTCCCGGAGCCGGTGCGAAAGCGCTGGGTCGAGGTGGCGCGCGGCGTGATCGCGTCGACATCCACCGAGCGGTTCGAGTTCAGCGTCGAGCGCGCGCAGCGGACCGAGTACTACGCCGTGACGCTCGCCCACGTGCGCTCGTGGGACGGCGCGGACGTGGTCGCCTACGTCGTCGAGGACGTCTCCGAGCAGCGCGCGCTCTTCGAGCAGCTGGCGCAGCGCGACCGTCTCGCCAGCGTCGGCACGCTCGCCGCGGGCGTGGCCCACGAGATCAACAACCCGCTGAGCTACGTGGTCTCGAACGTCGACCTCGCGGTCGAGGTGCTCGAGGAGCTCCGCGGCCTCGAGCCCTCGTTCTTCGCCGATCACCGGCTCGACGAGCTCCTCGCGCAGCTCGCCGATGCGCGCGCCGGGGCCGAGCGCATGCGCGTCATCGTGCGCGAGCTGAAGTCGTTCGGGCGTGCCGACGAAGAGCACCGTCGTGCGGTCGACCTCGGGCCCGTCATCCAGTTCGCCGCGAAGATGGCGGGCGCCACGATTCGCCGTCGTGCGCGCCTGGTCGTCGAGATCGCGCCCGAGATGCCGCGCGTGGTCGGAGACGAGACGCGCCTCGGGCAGGTCGTGGTGAACCTGCTCGTGAACGCGGCCAACGCGATTCCCGAGGGCAATCCCTCCGCGCACCGCGTGACGCTGCGCGCCAGCTGCGACGCGCGCGGCCGCCCCTACCTCGACGTGAGCGACACCGGCCACGGCATCGCGGCCGAGCTCTTGCCGTCCATCTTCGAGCCCTTCTTCACGACGGGGGCGCGGCGCGGGGGCACGGGCCTCGGCCTCGCCATCGTGCGCGCGATCCTGCACCGCTTCGACGGTGAGGTCCGCGTGCTCGAGACGAAGGTGGGCCGAGGGACCACGTTCCGCGTGGAGCTCGCCCGCTGGGAGGACGCCGAGACCACCCGCGACGAGCCTTCGAGCGCCCCGCCCGCGCCGCGCCGCGGACGCGTGCTGGTCGTCGACGACGACCCGATGATCGGGACGGCCATCACCCGTCTGCTCGGCTCCGCGCACGACGTCGTGGTCGCCGACGGCGGCCGCTCGGCGATCGATCTGCTGCGCAGGCCGAGCGCGGCCTTCGATCTCGTCCTCTGCGACCTCCGCATGGAGGATGGCGATGGACTGAGCGTCTACGACCACGCCGTCCGCGGCACGTCGCTGGCGCCCCGCTTCCACTTCCTCACCGCCGACCCCTCGGACGCGGGCCTGCGCACCGTCTGCGAGCGGGACGGCGTCGCGCTGATCGAGAAGCCGTTCGACCCGAAGCAGATCCGCCGCCTCGCCGCGACCGCGGCCTCGGTCCGCCGCTGACCCGCCTCCGAGGTCAGATCAGCGGGCCCGGGCAGCCGTAGTCGACGTGGATCTGCGTGACGGTGCCCGACTCCACGGCCGTGCACTCGTTGCCGTAGAAGGTGATGGTGTTGGTGGCCGCGTCGTAGTCCCAGCCGCTGCCGTGCCCCACGTCGCGCGGGATCAGCGGGCCGGCGTCGAAGCTGACCTGGAACAGCTGCGGGTTCCGCGTCGAGCCGTCGAGCATGATCGTGCAGCTCGGTCGCACGATGCCCGCCGCGATCATGTTGAGCGCGGTGGTGAGCGTCGCGGCGTCGCGCGCGTTGTAGGGCGTGCCCGTGCCGCCGGCGGTCGCCATGCGCTGGAGCGTCGTCGGGTCGCCGGCGAAGCCGCCGCCGAAGCCGAGCACGAAGGTGTCGATGCCCGCTGCGTCGTGCAGCGTCTGGATCGCCGCGACGGTCTCGTCGTTGGTCGCAGCCGTCGATCCGTCGGGCTGCTCGGCGCCACAGTTCGGCAGGCCGTCCGTCGCGAGCAGCACGTACTGACCCACCGGGTTGACGGGGATCGTCGAGTAGTACGTCTGCGCCGCTTCGACGCCGAGGAAGGTGGGCGTCGCGCCCGACGCGAACATGGCGCAGCCGAAGAGGCCGGTCGGGTACGCCGAGATGGTCGACACGATGTTCGCGCCGTTGTGCGGCATGATCCCGTTCTCGAGGCGACCGGTGCCGCACACGCCGCTCCCCGGGAAGACCATGAGCCCGAAGTTGATCCGGGCATCGAAGCTCGTCACCAGGTCGGTCAGCGCCGTCTTCATCACGGCGAGCTTGGTCATCCCGCCGAGCGGATTGATGGGCTCACACATCGACCCGGAGATGTCGAGGAGGATGAGCATGTCCGGCGGATCGCCGATGATCTCGTTCATCACGGGCGTCGTGATGTCGCAGCCGCCATCCATCGGCGGTCCGACGTCGGGGTACTGCGCGTCGTTGTGCAGCAGGTCCGCATCGCTCGGCGTGACGATCGCCGCATCGTTGTCGGGATTGCCGGTGCCCGTGTCGTGCCGCGGCTGGGAACGACCGTTCGAGCAGCTGCAGCCGGCGGGAGCCGCCGCCAAGAGCGCGAGGACCAGCGGAGCGAGAGACGCGATCGTCTGGCGCATGGACGCCTCCTGAAATGCGAAGGGAGAGAGCGTATCAGAGGACGGCCTCGCGGCGTCCGTGCGCAACCCCACGATACGCAAAGCCCCAAAATCCTCGCGAAAGGGCGCCCCGAATGCGAGCAGGCGGCCGCGGAAGTGGGGCGTAGGATCTCACGGTGACTCCGAACACGACCTCTTCCCAGGCGATCGACACGGCGCGCGCTCTCGACACCGAAGCCCGCAGCCCCGGAACGGAAGGCCCACCGAAGGGAAGCCACGTCGGCCTGCGCGCGGTCGCGCACTTCGTGCGACGCCCTCTCTCGTTTCTCCAGGAGCTCGCCGAGAAGCACGGCGACGTGGTCGACCTGCCGATGCTGGGCAAGCCCTGGACGTTCCTCTTCCATCCCGACGACGTCGAGAGCTTGCTCGTCACCCACGCCCAGGACCTCGTGCGCGACGAGTACGCCCAGGTGCTCAAGCGCGTCTTGGGAGAAGGCCTGCTCACCTCGGATGGCGAGCTCTGGAAGCGGCAGCGGCGCCTCGCGTCGGCAGCCTTCACGCCCAAACGCATCCGCGACTACGCCGATGCGATGGCGCGCGTGACGGCCGCGGGCCTGACGCGCTGGAAGGACGGCGAGCGCGTCTTCCTGCACGAGGAGATGTCGCACCTGACGCTCGAGGTGGTCGCCGACGTCCTCTTCGGCGCGAGCATCAGCCACGAGGACTTCGAGACGGTGAAGGAAGCGATGGAGGTCTACAACGTCCTCTTCGCGCAGAGCCCCGAGACGGTGCTCCGCATCCCGACGTGGGTGCCGACCCCGCTGCACCTCGCCACCAAGCGCGTGACCAAGAAGCTCGACGCCCTCATCGCGCGCATCGTCGAGACGCGGCGCCGCTCGGGCGAGCGCCGCAACGACGTGCTCGACGCCCTCCTCGGCGCGACCGACGAGGACGGCTCGAAGATGGACGACAAGCAGCTGCGCGACGAGGTCGTGACGCTCTTCCTCGCAGGCCACGAGACGACTGCGCTGGCGCTCACGCACGCGCTCTACCTGCTCGGCAAGCATCCCGAGGTGAAGCGGCGCCTGCTCGCGGAGATCGATCAGGTGCTCGGAGGACGGGCGCCGACGCAGGCCGACGTGCCGCGCCTGGTGTTCGCCGAGCGCGTCATCAAGGAGTCGATGCGGCTCTATCCGCCGGCGTGGCTGACCGGCCGCGAGGTCGCGACGCCGATCACGGTCGGCAAGCGCCGCCTGCCGGTGAAGACGCAGGTTCTCGTGAGCCAGTGGATCGTCCACCGCGATCCGCGCTGGTGGCCGAGCCCGGAGGCCTTCGATCCCGATCGCTTCGACCCCGAGGTCGCCAAGACGCGACCGCGCTTCGCGTACTTCCCGTTCGGCGGAGGCGCGCGCGTCTGCATCGGTAACCACTTCGCGATGATGGAAGCCGTCCTGATGCTCGCGATGACCTTGCAGCGGCACGACGTCGAGCTCGCGCCCTTCGAGGAGCTGCGCTTCTCGCCCTCCGTGACGCTGCGCCCCAAGGGGCGCGGCCTGCGCGCGGTGCTCCGCGACCGGAAGGACGTGACGCGGGCCGCGTCGGTCGAGGCACCGGCCGGAACGAGCGCGTGAGCTACGCCGCCGATCTTGGAGCGGTGCAGGCGGCAGCCGAGCGGATCGCGCCCCACGCGAACCGCACCCCCATCCACACGTCCCGCACCTTGAGCGCGCTCTCGGGGCGCGAGCTGTTCTTCAAGTGCGAGACGTTCCAGCGCGTCGGGGCGTTCAAGTTCCGCGGCGCGATGAACGCCGTCGCCAAGCTCGACGATCGCACGGCCGCACGCGGCGTCGTCACGCACTCGAGCGGGAACCACGCACAGGCGCTGGCGCTCGCCGCGCGGATCCGCGGGGTGGCCGCGCACATCGTGATGCCGACCAACGCGCCCGAGGTGAAGCGCCGAGCGGTGATCGGCTACGGCGGGATCGTGGTGCCCTGCGCGCCCACGCTCGCGTCGCGCGAAGAGACGGCGGCGCGGGTGGTCGCCGAGACCGGCGGAACGCTGGTGCCGCCCTACGATCACGCGGACGTGATCGCAGGCCAGGGCACGATCGCGCTGGAGCTCTTCGCCGATCGGCCGGCGCTCGATGCGGTGATCGTGCCGGTGGGCGGCGGCGGGATGATCTCGGGGATCGCGCTCGCGTACCGCGAGCTGGCGCCGCACGTCCGGGTGATCGGCGCCGAGCCGCAGGGCGCCGACGACGCCGCTCGGAGCAAGGCGAGCGGAACGCTCCTGCCGCAGACCGCGCCGGCGACCATCGCCGACGGGCTACGCACCAGCCTCGGCGCGCTGACGTGGCCGGTCGTGCGCGACGTGGTCGCACGCATCGAGACCGTCGGTGAGGACGAGATCGTGAAGGCGATGCGCCTCGTCTTCGAGCGGATGAAGCTCGTGATCGAGCCCTCGGCGGCGGTCGGCGTGGCGGTCGCCCTGCGCGCCGGCGCGCTGCGGGACGACGAGACACGCGTCGGCGTCGTGCTCTGCGGCGGCAACGTCGACCTCGACGCGCTGCCTTGGATCGCGAGCGCGGGCCCGCGGTGATGGGCGAGCACCCGTTCACGGCGTGCGATCGCCGCCGGGACGCGCGGCGATCCTGGCGCTGAAGTGTCTATCGTCCTCGGCCATCCCCAGCAACGCACGTAGCGTCGACCTCACGGCGGCCCCTCGCTACCCTGCGCTCGTGCGGTGCACGGCCCTCGCGCTCCTGCTCCTCCTCGCACCGGCCACCGTGCGCGCGCAGCCGGCGCCTCTGCCCGGCGGGACGGTCGACGGCACCCCACTGCCCGCCCACTGGGCCCGCGCCCCGCTCCTCGACCTCGCGCGCGCGAGCGCTCGCGTCGACCTCGCCTGGGAGCGCTTCGGCGTGCTCGGTCGTGGCGCCTCCGTCTGCGTGGTCGACACGGGCCTCGATCTCGGGCACCGCGACTTCCGGGACGCCGCCGACCACACGCGCGTCGACTGGCTGCTCGACCTCGACGCCTCGACGCGCGGCAGCGAGCCCGAGCTCGAGGCGCGCTTCGGCGGCGCGGTGTACCGCGGTGACGAGCTCGACGCGATGATCGCCGCGGGCGATCCGTCGCTGCCGCTCGACTGGCACGGGCACGGGACGACCGTCGCGAGCGCCGCGGCCGGCGACGACGCGGCCCCCGGCGTGGACGAGCCCGGACCCCACGCCGGCGTCGCGCCGCTCGCACGGCTCGTGATCGTGCGCGCGCTGCGGCGCGGGCTCGGTGGCTTCGCCGACGCGGACATCCTCCGCGGCGCGCAGTTCTGCGAGGCCGTGGGCCCGCCGGGACGCACCGTCGTGCTGCTCTCGCTCGGCGGCCACGACGGCGCGCACGACGCCACCCGCGCGATCGCGCGCGCGCTGGACGGCCTCGTCGCGCGCGGCTTGCCGAGCGTCGGGGCCGCCGGCAACGACGGCGGCCGCGCGATGCACGCGGGCGCGCGCATCGCCGAGGGCCAGAGCGCGCGGCCTCGATATCCGTACCGCGCCCGAGGTGTCGTGGACGCGCACGTGGCGATCGCGCTCCGCGGCGCGAGCACGCTCCGCGCCCTCGCGCCCGATGGAACCGCGGCGGTGCTCGAGGCCGGGCAAGCGCATGCGAGCGCGGTGTCGGCCCGGGCGCTGCTCGATCTCGATGCATCGCGCGAGGGCGTCGTCGACGTGGTGCTGCGCGGCGACGCCGCGCATCACCTCGCCGGCGGGGAGCTGGCGCTCGAGGCGCGAGGCCGCGCGTGGGTCGATGCGTGGATCGTCGCGAGCGAGGTCGGCGAGGTCTTCCTGCCGCCCGCCTTCGTCGGCCCGACGGCGCTCGCCGGCGAGCAGGTCACGATCCCCGGCACCAGCACGCGCGTGGTGACCGTGGGCGCGAGCGTGTCGCGCGCGTTCCTTCCCGGCGATGCGGGGGCCCTGACGCTCGCGATGGACGAGACCGGGCGCGCGCAGTTCTCGTCCATCGGGCCGAGCGCGAGCGGCGCGCTGCGCCCCGATCTGCTCGCGCCGGGAGGCTGGATCGTCGCGGCGCGCTCCAGCGCGGTCGACCCCGCCGACCCCGAAGCGCTCGTCCACGGGCGCGTCGCCGACTGGATGCGCCTGCTGCAGCCCGACGGACGCATGGCGATCGCCGGCTCGTCGCTCTCGGCCGCGATCGTGGCGGGCGCGATCGCGCTCGCGGCGGAGCGCGCGCCGCTCGATCCCGAGCGAGATCGCGCGCATC
>JBGALT010000082.1:0-34334 GCA_044223665.1 Sandaracinaceae bacterium
GCGCGCAAGGCGCAGGAGCACGGGATGAGCACGGTCGCCATCTTCGTGAAGGGCCCGGGCGCCGGTCGCGAGTCCGCGCTCCGCGCGTTCCAGACCGCGGGCATGCGCGTCACGCTGATCCGCGACGTGACCCCCATCCCGCACAACGGCTGCCGCCCCCCGAAGCGCCGCCGCGTTTGAAGCCGCGAGAGACGTAGGAATAGACAGCCATGGCACGTTACACCGGACCGTCCTGCAAGCTCTGCCGTCGCGAGGGGGAGAAGCTCTTCCTCAAGGGCGACCGCTGCTACACCGACAAGTGCGCTTTCGATCGTCGCCCGTACCCGTCGGGTCAGCACGGACAGCGCCGCACGAAGGTCACCGAGTACGGCATCCGCCTTCGTGAGAAGCAGAAGGTCCGTCGCATCTACGGCGTGCTCGAGCGCCAGTTCCGCCGCTACTTCGCGGAGGCCGATCGCTCCAAGGGCGTCACCGGCGAGAACCTGCTCATGCTGCTCGAGCGCCGTCTCGACAGCGCGTGCTACCGCATCGGCTTCGCGGCGACGCGCTCGGACGCGCGTCAGCTGGTCCGCCACCGTCACGTGAAGGTGAACGGCAAGGTCGTCAGCATCCCGAGCTACCAGCTCAAGCCCGGCGACAAGGTCACGATCCACGAGCGCAGCCGCGAGACCGGCCGCGTGAAGACGGCGCTCGAGGGCGTCGATCGCCGTGGCGTCCCGGAGTGGCTCGAGCTCGACAAGGGCGCCTTCACCGCGACGGTGAAGGGCATGCCCGTGCGCGAGGCGATCTCGCTCTCGATCAAGGAGCAGTTCATCGTCGAGTTCTATTCGCGCTAGTCGCGAGCTCGACTGGTTCTGGCTCGTTCTGCCGACTGGTCCCTTTGCCGACAGGTTCCTTTTGCCGACAGCCGCGGATGGTCCGCGGCTGAAGGCGTCTCGGGCGGTCTCGAGAGAGCCCGCAGCAAGACGGTCATACTACCGATCTGGAGATGGAGAGAGACATGACGACGTTCGTTGCCCGCAATTGGCGTGACCTCATCAAGCCCAAGACCGTTCCGGTCGAGGACGCCAGCACGCACTACGCGAAGTTCGTCTGCGAGCCGCTCGAGCGCGGCTTCGGCATCACGCTCGGCAACGCGCTCCGTCGCGTGCTCCTCTCGTCGCTCCAGGGCGCGGCCATCACGGCCGTCAAGATCGACGGCGCGCTCCACGAGTTCACGTCGGTTCCCGACGTCGTCGAGGACGTGACGGACATCGTCCTCAACCTCAAGGAAGTCGTCGTCCGCGCGCACTCGCCGAAGACGCACGTGGTCCGCATCGACCGCGAGGGGCCCTGCGAGGTCACGGCCGGCGACATCCAGGTCACCGATCAGATCGAAGTGCTCAACCCGAAGCACGTGATCTGTACCGTCAGCAAGGGCGGCCGCTTCTCGGCGGAGCTCACGATCAACGTGGGCCGCGGATACGTTCCCGCCGACCGCAACAAGACGCCGGGCATGGCCATCGGCACCGTCGCGATCGATGCGCTCTTCTCGCCGATCAAGAAGGTCAACTACACGGTCACCAACGCCCGCGTCGGACAGATCACGGACTACGACAAGCTCACGCTCGAGGTCTGGACGAACGCCTCGGTGAAGCCGCAGGACGCGGTGGCCTACGCCGCCAAGATCCTCAAGGACCAGCTGTCCATCTTCATCAACTTCGAAGAGGAAGAGGAGACCAGCTCGGCCGACTCGAGCGAGGACGAGCCGCTCAACGAGAACCTCTTCCGCTCGGTGGAAGAGCTCGAGCTCTCGGTCCGCTCGGCGAACTGCCTCCAGAACGCGAACATCCACCTCATCGGCGAGCTGGTCCAGAAGACCGAGGCCGAGATGCTCAAGACCAAGAACTTCGGCCGCAAGTCGCTCAAGGAGATCAAGGAGATCCTGGCCGACATGGGGCTCTCGCTCGGCATGAAGATCGATTCGTGGCCGGCGATGGTCGAGCGCTGGAAGGCGCAGCAGGCCCAGGCCTGAGAAGAGCTCGCCTCCGGGCGAGACGAGAATCCGCAAGACCGCGCGTCCTGCACGAGAAGAGAAGAAGCCATGCATCATCACAAGTCGGGCCGTAAGTTCGGCCGCAACACGCCCCACCGTCGCGCGATGTTCCGCAATCTCGCGGCCAACCTCGTTCTCCACGAGCGCGTGGAGACGACGGACGCGAAGGCCAAGGAGATCCGCCGGATCGTAGAGCGCCTCATCACGCGCGCGACGCGTCTGGGGGACGACCTCACGGCCGACATCGGCAAGCTGAAGGAAGGCGAGGGCGAGAAGGTCCTCGCGCGCCGCGTGCACGCGCAGCGCCTCGTGGCGAGCTTCCTCCCCCGCACCGGCACGAAGACGAACGCCGACGGGACGACCGAGGAGGTCGACCTCGTCCACAAGCTCTTCCACGACATCGCGCCCCGCTTCATGGCACGCGTGAAGGAGAACAAGGGCGGCGGCTACACGCGGGTGATCAAGCTGAACCCGCGTCGCGGCGACAACTCGCCGATGGCGATCGTCGAGATCCTCTCCGCCGAGGGCTGATCGCGTCGCGGCCTCGCTCTCGCGAGGGGCGCGACGAGACCACCGTCGCACCAGAGCCTTCGTCCCCCACGAGACCATCGCGCCCCGGCGCGGTGGTCTTCGTGCTCGTGGCGTCCTTCTCGGGCTGGTCGGTAGTTTCGGTCAGTCCAGGCGCTCGTAGAGCACGTCGACGTCGTAGACGAACGCGACGCGGCCCTCCTCGGCGGTCCGCACGAAGAGCCTCCGGAGCTCGGCGAAGAAGGCCTCGTGCCGCGGGTGCCCGAGCGCCGGAACGTACGAGGAGCTCGCCGCGCGTCCGCGGAGCCCTTCCCAGTCGAAGCGTTGCTCGTGGCGCATCGACCAGCGCTTGGGCTGCCGGCCGAAGAAGCGCTCGGGCGCGTCGCTCGCGGCCACGCTCTGGTGGCGCACCTCGGCGTAGTCGACGGCGTGCGCGAGCAAGAGGTGCTCGTAGCCTTCGAGGAACGCCGTCCCGTTCTCGCGACGCGCGTTCCAGATCAGCGCCGCGTGCGCCGCGCGCTCCGAGCGGCGCAAGATGCGCTGCGCTTCGGCCCGAGCGGCCTCCGGCGCGAACCAGTGGAACGCTTGTGCCGCCACGATCGCATCCACGCTCGCGTCGGCCAGGGTCGTCGCTTCTGCCGTGCCGGCGATGGCGCGGAAGCCCGAGGTCGTGCCCAGCGCCGCGATCGCGGCCGCGCGCATCGCTGCGTTCGGCTCGACGGCCTCCACGACGAGCCCGCGCGCGAGCAAGAGCGCCGATGCGATCCCGGTCCCCGCGCCCACGTCGGCGACCACGTCGCCAGCCTGGAGCCCCAGCGCCGACACGACGAAGTCGATGGCCTCGTCCGGGTAGCTCGGCCGGAACTTCACGTAGTCGGCGACGCGATCGTCGAAGCGATTCGTCGTGCTCATCGTCACTCGAACTCGAGCCGGAAGCGCAGGTCGGCGCCGACGTTCCCGAACGAGCTCGCGCTCGTCAGGTTGTAGTTGTCGTAGCCCACCTGCACGCTCGTCGTGTCCGAGAGCTGCGCCTCGATCTGCGCGCGGAACTCACGCGTCTCGCTCAGCGCGGTGGTCGCCGAGAGGCGCACCCGATCGGCGATGCGCTTGGCGATCGAGACCTGCGGCACCGTGCGCAGCGCGCGCACCGAGTACCCGCTCGTCAGGTGGAACTCGTCGATCACCGGGAGCGCCCGTCGCACCTCGCGGTCGACGCCGGTGACCGTCGCGAGCGCCTCGAGCGCCGCGGTCCCACCGAGGTCGCCGCCTCGCAGCGCCTCGGCCTCGATGCGCGTCATGCCGATCGTGAGGAGCAGGAGGATGTCCTCCTGGGGCAGGTCCGGATCGCTGCGCGTGACGATGCGGAACGCGTCGCGCGAGCCCGAGGCGTCGAGCATCACGCGCCAGCTGGGGGCCGTCAGGTCGCCGCTGCGTCGAATCTCCGTCGTCGCGTGGACGTCGAAACGAGGGTCCACTCGCTCTTCGCTGTCGAAGCTGAGCGCACCGCCGTTGCGCATCTCGAACGACGCGTTGCGGAAGAAGATGCGGCCGCGCGAGAAGCGCATGTCGCCCAGCACGCCGTAGCGCTGATCGGTCCCGACGATGCGGAAGGGTCGGTCGTCGTCGGCGATCGACACCGTCGCGTCGACGAGGTTGTTGCGCACGACGAAGGGCTCTTCTTGGCGCACGCGCAGGTCGATCTCGAGGTGATCGTCGTCGGGGTCGTAGCTCGTCACTTCGGCTCGCTCGGTCCGGGTGAGGTCGCCGAGGGTCGTGCCCAGCTCGATCGTGTGGGTGTACGCGAGGCGTGCGACGCGCACGTCGCCCGTCAGCCGGGGAAGCCTCTCGCCCTGGGCCCACGCCAGGTGGGCGTCGGCTCCCAGCGTCACCTCGAGGCCATCGGTCGGCGCGAGCGAGAGGTCGCGTGCGACGACGTCGATGGCGTAGCGCGCGAGCGCGCGCTCCTCGATCGTGCCCTCGCCCGTGGCCTCCACGGTTCCTCCGGCGATGTCTGCTCGCAGGGCATCGAGCAGCACGCGACGCGAGCTGAACGTGGCGTGCGCGGTCAGGCCGCTCACCGCGAGCCCTCGCGCCTCGATCACGCCGTTCTCGATGCTCGCCTCGCCGAAGAGCTCGGGATCGGCGATCGGGCCGCTGAGCGCCATGCGCATCGTCGCGCTGCCCGCCGCCGCGTCGACCGCGCTCGTCAGCTGCGTGGCGATGCCGAGATCGACGTCCGCGTCGAGCTGCAGACCGAGTCCGCTCGTCACGCCGACGGTGCCTCGCGCCCGAACGCGCGCGCCGGGGCCGCGCAGGCGGGCGCGCTCCACGTGCGCCACGCCGTCCTCGAGGCGGATCTCGATGGGGGACGAGTTGTGGAAGGCGAGGTCGCCGCGCCGGACCTCGAGCGCGGGGATCCGCAGCCGGCCGCCCAGGCTCTCGAGGTCGCGCATCCCGCCGTTCGTGAGGATCGCTTCCGCGGTGATCATGCCGCCGGTCCGGCCGGTGGCCGCCGCGAGCTCGGCGGTCTCCCCGGTGTCGCCGCTCGGGAAGTAGGGGGTGACGTCGAACCCGTCGAGCGCGATTCGCCCGCGCAGGGGCAGCTGCCGCGTTCGGCCGATGGCGAGGTCGACGCCGAGGTGCCCGTCGAGGCCGCTGCCACACACGATGAACGCGCTGGCGCCGCTCGACGACGGCTGCAGCCCGTCGACCGTGTGCAGCGGCGGATCGGGTCGCCAACCGCCGCGCGCCAGGCCCAGGCGCGCGAGCGGACACGCCTCGCCTTCCGGCACGACGGGCGAGCCGTCCGTCGCGGTCTCCCACGAGAGCGCGTCGGTGACCCACGGATCGGCGTCGTGCGTCATGCGAACGTACGCGCGCGCGTCGCCGATGGTGCGCCCCCGGTACACGAGGTCGGTGAGGCTCGCGTCCATGTCGACACGCATCCGCTCGGCCGTGCCGCCGATGTCCGCGGTCGCCTCGGCGATGCCGTCGAGCCCTGCGATGGTGTCGCCGATGCCCTCGACGTCCCGCAACGCGATCCGATCGGCGGCCGCGAACATGCGCAGGCTCCCGCCCGGCCGCATCACCCCGGCGAGCGTGACCGAGCCTTCCCCCTTGTGCAGGTCGACGTGGTCGAGGACGAGCTCACCGCCGCGGTAGCCCTCGCCCCAGTCGTACCAGGTCCACGAGCCACCGAGCGCGCCGTCCTCGAACGCGTAGCCGTTGATCGAGAGCGTCTCGATGCCGAGCACCATCTCCGTCGTCAGCGTTCCGTTCGGCGAGTCGGTGTCGAAGCCGTGCGTGTAGTGCAGCCGCGCGTCCCCGTGCATCGCGCCCTGGTAGCCGATGAAGCGCTCGTCTTCTTCGAAGTGGAACACGTGATAGAAGTCCGCGAGCGTCATCCGATCCATGTGGAGGTCACCGGCGAGCTCGAACCGATCGCGCCGCCCGCCGGGGTGGAAGTCCAGGCGCAGGGACGAGATCGAATAGCGGCTGTCGCGCTTGAGGGCCGTCACGATCGGGAACGTCACCGCCATCCCGTCCGGATCGAGCTGCGCGTCGGACTCGACCTCGCCGAGCCGGAAGTGATCGAACTCGAAGTCGGCGAGGTGGACGTGGCCGCTCACGTTCGGCGCCTGGAAGGTCCCGCCGATGTGGCACGTGGCCGTTCCGATTCCGGCGAAGTCGAAGCCCGCGAGAGGAGAGGCGTCGCGCATGTCGGCCTCGGCGTGCACGTCGACCCCGAGCGCGTTGTGGAACCCCAGTAGAACGTCGGCGAAGAGCCGGCTGTGCGGCAGATCCGCGACCACGTCGGAGAATCGGACCGCGTCGTCGCGGATCGACCAGCGTCCTCCGAAGTGGCCGTGCGAGATGGCCAGCACCGTGCGGAGCGGGCGCTCGAAGTACGCGTTCGCGCTCACCGTGAAGTCGTGGGTACGCAGATCGATCGGGCCCTCGAGATCGAGCCGCGCGAGCGAGCCGCGGAGGTCGAGCGTGCCCTCGAACAGCCACTCGACGATCGAGCTGTCCGAGACCTCGAACTGATCCATCAGGTGCGCGAACGAGAAGTGGTCGAGGCTCGCGCGTACGTCGAGCGGGAAGTCGTCGGACGCGAGGCCGAGGTGGCCCGAGAGCCCGACGTGGCCGCCGCCTCCCTGCACGTCGACGAGGCCCTCGACGATCTCGGCGCGCTCCGGGGTCACGTCGAGCGCCAGGTGGACGTGATCGCCCAGCCCGAACTGCTCGATGCGCCCGTGGTCGACGTCGACGCCGACGGTGGCGTGTTGTCGGGAGCCGTCGTCGTCGGCCGTGACGCGAACGTGCGCGACGCCGGCGAAGCGCGGGAGCGTGATCGGCAGGTGGAGCGAGGCGATGTGCCCGACGTCGTAGTCGACGCTCGCTTCGCCGACCGTCAGCCCGCGGATCGTGCGGGGGTCGGCGGGGAAGGGCAGAGGTACGTGGACGTCGTGCGCGTGGACGGCGAGTGGGCCGATGGCCAGGGCGGCCTGTGCGATCCCGACGTGATCGCGCGCCACCTCGAGCCCCGCCGAGAGCTCGGTCAGCTCCTCGCGTATCGGCTCGGGCCCGTGCTCGACGAACCCGCTCGTCGCTCCGGCGCGGATCGCGATCACGTGATCGGCCTCGCCCGTCACTTCGGCCGAGACACCGCGGAGCTCGGCCTCGAAGTCCGGCGCACCGTGGACCACGAGCACGGAGTCGCGGATCTCGAAGCGATGGAACGGGAGCGTGATGTCGCCGCCGTCGCCGCCGCCGGTGTCGATCGTCGGGAGGTTGCGGATCTGCCCCTCGGACACGACGAGGCTCACGCTCGCGCGATCGAGCTCGATGGAGGTGATGTCGACCCGCCCGCGCAGGAGCGCGAGGAACGACGGGCGGATCGTCAACGATTCGGCGTCGGCGAGCCGGCCGTAGACCGGGTCGTCGAGGGCGATGTCCCGAGCGACGATCGCCAGTGGGACGAGCTGGAGCTGGACGGGCCCGAGGGTGGCGCGCAGCCCCAGCTCGTCGCGGATGGCCTGGGTCGCCAGGGCACGGATGCGTGCCCCCGCTCCGCTCGACCGGATCACGGTCGCGGAGAAAAGAGGTATGCCGATCGCGAAGATCGCGAGCACGGCTGCCCAGCGGCGCCACCTCCGGATGCTGCGCTCGACGCCCATGGGCCCGGAAAGGCTAGCAGCAACGGGCGAAACGCGCCTGATCGGGGGTTCTTCCGCGTTTCCTCACGCGATCGGCGCCGACTCGTGTTAGCGTAGGATTCCGCGATTGCCGGAGGGTCCACGCATGTCTTATCGCGCCGCCAAGCTGGTCGGTCTCGTCGTCCTCGCGCTCGCCAGCGCAGGGATCGCTCCGGCGCTCGCCAGCGCGCAGGGCACCGCCATCGCGCCGTACTTCCTGCTCGTCGTCGACAACTCGGGGTCGATGGCGAACAGCTCGTACGTCAACTGCAGCTCCCAAAACGGCAGCGCAACCGGCTGTGCGAGCCTCGGCTGCTCGTACTACACCAGCTCGAACCGGTGCGTTGCGACCGCATGCTTCGGGCAACCGAGCATGGCGGCGTGTACGGCGATCAGCAATTGCAACTGGACCGGGGGGCAGTGCCGCGGCAACGGCCCCAACGTGAACCTCTGCGGTGCGACGCACACTCGCATCAACGACGCGCGCTGCATCATGAACCAGGTCGTGAGCGCGTACGGCGACGTGAACTTCGGGCTCATGCGCTACACGACCAGCTGCCCGACCGGGTCGTGCGGCGCCTCCCCTTCGTGCACGGGCAATGTCTGCTCCGGGGCCGCGGGCTCCGGCCAGCTCCTGGCGCCGATCCGCGATCAGGGCAACCTCGCCTCGGCCGTGTGGGGCGACTACGTCTGCGGGACCGGCTGGGACGCGGTCGGAGGAAACCCCGAGCTCGTCGCCACCACGGCGACGCCGATCGCCGGCACCGTGCGCGCCGCGCGTAGCTATTTCGAGGGTACGGCGCTCTTCGCGGTGCTGAGCGGCGACGCATGCGGCTCGCATCCCAGCTCGGTCACGTGCAACGCGGACACGGCCAACAACTGCCTCTGGGTCGGTGGCACGACGAACCGCTGCCGCGTTCGCAGCCCGATCACGTCGAGCCTCGTCGACCAGACGTGCCGGCCCATCTCGCTCATCTTCCTCACCGACGGCAACGACACCTGCGCGCCGGGGGGCGCCACCGAGGCGGCCACGGCCGTGACCGAGCTGTCCGCGTCGACCGCCGCCGGAACGACGGACATCAACGGCAATCCGCGTCAGATTCGTTCGTACTTCATCGGCTTCGGCATCGCGCCGGGCGATGCCGACATCGAGGCGTACGCCACGGCCGGCAACACCGACGCCCCCGGTCCCAACCGCGGCTTCTATGCCGTCGACGACACCTCGCTCGCGCTCGCCTTCTCGCAGATCATCGCCGACTCGATCCTCGTCGAGAGCTGCAACGGCCGCGACGACGACTGCGACACCCGCGTGGACGAGGGCTTCACGCTCTACTGCAACAACGGCGGGCCGCAGACCCTCTGCACCATGCCGACCGAGACGCTCTGCGACGGCATCGACAACAACTGCGACGGTCGCATCGACGAGGGGCTGCGCAACGCCTGCGGCATCTGCCTGCCGGGGCCCCTCGAGGTCTGCGACTTCGTCGACAACGACTGCGACATGGGCATCGACGAGGGCAACGTCTGCAACGGCTGCGTCCCGAGCGTCGAGATCTGCAACAACCGCGACGACGACTGCAACGGCGTCGTCGACAACATCACGCAGCCCTGCGGCGTGACCGTCGGCATCTGCACGACCGGCACCCAGACCTGCACCGGAGGCACGTGGGGCGCGTGCAGCGGCGTCAACCCGCGCACCGAGACCTGCAACAACCTCGACGACGACTGCGACGGCGTGATCGACGGCATCGTCCAGAGCTGTGGCTCGAGCGTCGGCCAGTGTCGCCCCGGCTCGCAGATCTGCACGGCGGGCGTGACCGGGCCCTGCATCGGCGAGGTCGTCTCGAGCCCCGAGCGCTGTGATGGCCTCGACAACGACTGCGACACCCGCACCGACGAGGGCGATCCCGGCGGTGGCGGCTCGTGCGGCGCGGCGATCGGCGTCTGCACGCCGGGCACGTATCACTGCATGAGCGGCATGCTCGTCTGCCAAGGCGGGACGATGGGGAGCGCGGAGGTCTGCGACAACCGCGACAACGACTGCGACGGATCGGTCGACGAGGGCATCGCTGCGATGGGCCCGTGCGCGGGCGGCTCGAGCGTCGGCGTCTGCCGCCCGGGCAACATGGTCTGCACGATGGGCTCCTACATGTGCATCGGCGCCGTCGGGCCGAGCAGCGAGCTCTGCGACAACCTCGACAACGACTGCGACGGCATGGTCGACGAGGACAACCCCGAGGGTGGCGTCGCGTGCGGCGACGACACCGGCGAGTGCATGGCGGGCACCACCCAGTGCATGTCCGGGACGCTCGTCTGCGTCGGCGCGCGCGGCGGCATGGACGAGGTCTGCAACGGCCTCGACGACGACTGCAACGGCGTCATCGACGACGGGATCCCGGTGGGCGCGCCCTGCGGCAGCTCGATGGGCGAGTGCTTCCCGGGCGTCTTCGTGTGCGACACCGCGACCGGCATGCTCGTCTGCCAAGGCGGCGTGATGGGCACGGCGGAGGTCTGCGACACGCTCGACAACGACTGCGACGGCGCGGTCGACGAGGGCGTCGGCGCGGGCGGCATGTGCGGCAGCATGGTCGGCGCGTGCCGGCAGGGCGTGAACATGTGCATCGACGGCGCGGTGGTCTGCGTCGGCGAGGTCCCGCCCGTCACCGAGACGTGCGACTGCGAGGACAACGACTGCGACGGCACGGTGGACAACCCGCCGACCGGCGGCAGCCTCTGCCCGAGCGGCTCGGCGTGCGTGATGTGCCAGTGCGCTTCGCCGTGCCTGCACGACGAGTTCGGCGATCGCTGCCCCTCCGGGACGACGCCGTACTTCGAGGGCGGTGTCTGCAGCTGCGTCGCGCCGCTGTGCGACACCGCGTCTTGCGGGGCCGAGACCATCACCGACGGCTCGGGGGTCGTCCAGTGCGCGCCCGATCCCGGCGCGACGAACGTCGGCACCTGCATCTGCCGCAACAACGGCTGCACGTTCCCGTGTGACGGCGTGGTCTGCTCCGGCAGCCTCGTCTGCAACCCGCGGACGGGCGCCTGCGTCGACGACAGCTGCCGCGGCCTCGGCTGTCCGGCCGACCAGCTCTGCAACACGACGAGCGGCGGATGCGAGCCCGATCCCTGCGCCGGCGTGACCTGCGCGAGCGACGAGGCCTGCCGCGGGGGCACCTGCGAGGGCACCTGCGCGAGCGCGGGCTGCACCGCCCAGCAGATCTGTCACGCGGGCGTCTGCTCGACGGACCTCTGTGACGGCGTCAGCTGCGGCGTCGGTCGCGTGTGCGATCCGGCGGACGGGATGTGCACGAGCGACCTCTGCGTGGGCGTCACCTGCCCGGCGAGCGAGACGTGCGATCCGGTCACCGGCGAGTGCAACGGCGACCCGTGCATCGGCCTGCACTGCCCGGCGATGACGGAGTGCATGGACGGCGAGTGCGTGCGCAGCACCGTGCAGCCGGACGGCGGCGTCGTCTCCGACGGCGGTGTCCGCGACGGCGGCGGAGCGGGCGTCGACGCGGGCGTCGACTCCGGCAACGGAGGCCCGGTGGACGAGCACCATCGCGTGCTCGCCAGCGGCGGTGGCTGCCAGTGTGCGACCGGAGCCTCGACCGGCACGCGCGGCGGCGGCGGGCTCGCGCTGGTGGTGCTCGCGCTCCTCGGGATGGTGGGTCGGATGCGGCGCTCGCGCGGAGGCGTTCGATGAGGAGCGGGGCGATGCGGTCTGTCGTGCGTGTCTCCCTCCTCTCTCTCTCCGCCCTCGCGGGCGGGATCCTCGTGGCCTCGTGCCAGGTCGAGCCCTACTGCTTCGATTGCGTCGACGACACGATCGACTCGGGCGGCGGCATCGACGCCGGCGACTCCGGCCGCTCCGACTCCGGCGATTCCGGCAGGACGCGCGACGGAGCGGTCGACACCAACCCACCGGATGCCTGGGTCCCGCCCGACGGCTGCACGGTCGGCGCGCGCGACATCTGCAACCTCTACGACGACGACTGCGACACCCACATCGACGAAGACGTCAACACGAGCACCGACGTCGACAACTGCGGCTCGTGCGGGCGCCGCTGCCTCTACGCGCACGCGTTCGGCGAGTGCACGGACGGCAATTGCTCGATGGGCACCTGCGCCGTCGGGTACTACGACCACAACACGGACCCGACCGACGGCTGCGAGTACCACTGCTCGCCGACCGGCGACGAGACCTGCGATCGCCGCGACAACGACTGCGACGGCACGACCGACGAGGGCTTCATGCTCGACTCGGATCCGAACAACTGCGGCATCTGCGGCCGCGTCTGTAACCTCGCCCACACGAGCGCGAGCTCGTGCACGGCGGGCGCGTGCGTCGTCGGCGGCTGCCTGGCGGGCTTCGTCGATCGCGATGGCGTTCCCCAGAACGGCTGCGAGTACGCGTGCACGCCGACCGGGACCGAGGGCTGCAACCGCGTCGACGACGACTGCGACGGCAACATCGACGAGGGTGATCCCGGCTCGGGCGCCGCATGTGGAAGCAGCGACGGCATCTGCACGCCCGGCACCCTGCACTGCGTCGGCGGCGGCCTCGTGTGCCAGGGCGGGGTCTCGCCGGGCGTCGAGAGCTGCAACGGCCTGGACGACGACTGCGACGGCACCCCCGACGACGGCAACCCTGGGGGCGGTCCCGCCTGCGGGAGCGCCGTCGGCGCGTGCTTGCCCGGGCGCCTCGTCTGCACGGGAGGCTCGCTCGTCTGCCAGGGCGCGACGTTGGCGAGCGCCGAGCGCTGCGACGGCATCGACAACGACTGCGACGGCTCCGTCGACAACGGCGATCCCGACAGCGGCGCCGCATGCGGCACCGGCACCGGCGAGTGCGCGCCGGGCACGCAGCACTGCGTGGGCGGCACGCTGACGTGTCAGGGCGCGGTCGGTCCCGTGCTCGAGACGTGCAACATGCGCGACGACGACTGCAACGGCGTCGTCGACAACGGCTTCGACCTCCAGAACGACCCCCGCAATTGCGGCATGTGCGGTCGCATCTGCTCGTTCGCCCACGGCGTCGCCGCGTGCGTGATGGGGAGCTGCCAGCTCGTCGCCTGCGCCGGCGGCTACTTCAACGTCGACGGCAACCTCACCAACGGCTGCGAGTACATGTGCACGCGGACGAGCGGGTCCGAGGCGTGCAACGGCGTCGACGACGACTGCAACGGCATGGTCGACGATGGCCCCGGCGGGATGCCGCTCGCGCCGCCAGCGAACTTCTGCCGCCAGGCGGGCGTCTGCATGGGGTCCACCGCGACGTGCACCGGCACGGGCGGCTTCGTGTGCAACTACGCCGCGAACGCCACCTCGCGCGGCCTGGTCTACGAGGCCATCGAGACCCGCTGCGACACGCGGGACAACGACTGCGACGGCTTCGTCGACGAGCCGTTCCCGCAGATCGGCGCGGCTTGCACCAACATGCAGGCCGGCATCTGCAACATCGCCGGCCACTTCGTCTGTGCCAGCACCACGACGGTGGCCTGCGACGCGCCTTCGGGCATGGGGATGGCCACCACCGAGAGCTGCAACGGCCGCGACGACAACTGCGACGGCATGGTCGACAACGGGGTCTCGGCGCGCGGCACCTGGACCCGCGTGCGCCCGGTCGGCGGCGCCACGTCGGGTGCGAACGACTACTGGATCATGGCCTACGAGGCCTCGCGTCCCGATGCGTCGGCGATGTCGCAGGGCTCGCAGTCCACCGGCGCCGTCTGCTCCGAGGCGAGCCGCCTGCCCTGGACCGACCTCACGCCGACGGACGCCGCGGCCGCGTGCGCCCGCGTCGGCGCGAGCCTCTGCACCGAGACGCAGTGGCAGCGGGCCTGCGAGTCGTCGGCCGGGACCGCGTGCGTGTGGTCGGAGACGACCAACTGCGGCACCTACAGCGCGTCGGCGTGCAACGGCCTCGACTACGACACCAACGGCGGCATGGCCGGCAACCAGGACACGCTCGTGTCCACGAGCGCGCTCACCAGCACGTGTAGCGTCCCGTGGAGCATCTTGGTCGGCACCACGATGGTGAACGGGGCCATCTACAACATGTCCGGCAACGCGCAGGAGTGGACGGCGCCGCGGACCGCCGGCGTGAACCCGGTGCGTGGCGGCAGCTACAACGACATCCAGAGTGGCATGACGTGTGGCTCGCGCTTCGAGGCGGCCGGCAACACGATCCACCTGCCGAACCTCGGCTTCCGGTGCTGCCGCACGACGGATCCGGCGCTTCCCTGACGCGACGTTCGTCGACCGCGCGGCCCCCTTCGTCCCGCGGTCGCCCCCGTCCTCCCAGAGACATGGCGCGAGGGCGCGAAGTGCGATAACGCCCCGCGCATGCCGAAGCGTCCGCCGAAGGCCGAGCCGGAACGGGTGGTTCGCCGCCCGAAGAACGAGCGCAAGCAGCTCACCCCGCAGCTCGAAGCGTTCGCGGCAGGCGATCCCGACGCGATCTGGCGGCGGCACGAGCGCAAGGGGCGCCTCGACGACCCGCGCCCGGTCGCGCTCGTTCCGGGTGTCAAGAACGCCGATGCGCGGGCCGTCTTCGAAGCCCGGGCGACGCGCATGAAAGCCGCGCTCGAGGCCGGCGACGAGACCGAGCTGTCGGGCGAGCTCGCAGAGGCGCGCCTGCTCGGGCTCTGGCGCGCCAATGCCGTGGTCTCGTTCGACGCGCTCGCCGAGTCCGTGCTCGGTATCGCCCTCGACCGCGCGGAAGCGCTCGCCAAGGCGGGCCGGGTGCGGCTCGGCTTGCCCGAGGCGATCTCGGATGCCCTCGTCGCCGTGTGGATGCGGGCCGAGGCAGGCTGGCGGCCGCTGCCGCGTGACCGGCCAGAAGCTCGTCATCGAGGTGCCGGTGGTCAGCGCGGCGCGCGCGCTCGTCGCCATGGGACGCCGCGAGCTCCCGCTGGTCGGGCAGGGCGAAGGGCGCGTCGTCGTCGACCGCCCGCGGGGCGTCCCCTCGATGCGCACGATCGAAGAAGAAGAAGAGCGCCGCAAGAGCGAGACCTGACGGGCGCGCCGTGGCGCTCTACGACGTTCGCGGGATCGTGAAGGCCTTCGGGGACAACCGCGTCCTCGACGGCGTCGACCTCCGGGTGAACCAGGGCGAGTTCCTCGCGATCATCGGCGAGTCGGGCGCCGGCAAGAGCCTGCTCGCGAAGGTGCTGCTCGGCCTCGTTCCGGCCGACGCGGGCACGATCGTGTTCGACGGGCGCGACGTCACGCACCTCAAGGAGCGCGAGTGGGTCGCGGTGCGCAAGCGCGTCGGCGTCTTGCTCCAGAGCTCGGGCCTGTTCGACTCGATGAGCGTGCTCGACAACGTCGCGTACGGCCTGCGTGAGCAGCGCTTGCTCGACGAGCCCGCGATCGAGAAGCGCGTCGCCGAGTCGCTCGCGCTCGTCGCGCTGCCGGGCATCCAGTCGATGTGGCCGCAGGACCTCTCGGGCGGCATGCGCAAGCGGGTCGCGCTCGCGCGTGCGATCGCCATGCGTCCCGAGACGCTCATCTACGACGGCCCGACCGAGGGCCTGGACCCGATCAACGTCGGCCGCGTCAACCGCCTGCTCGCGCACCTGCGCCGGCAGCTGGGCATCACGACGATCGTGATCACCCACCAGATGGAGACCGTCTTCGGGGTGGCCGACCGCGTCCTGTTCCTCGAGGGCGGCAAGATCGCGATCGAGGGAACGCCGGCCGCGCTCTGGGAGTCGCGCGACCCGCGCCTGAGGCCCTTCCTCCACATCGCGCGCGCGGTGGTGCCGGCCCCGCGCCAGAGCATCGGTTGAGCGTGCGCGAGCAACGAGAGCGCACGTTCGGGCTCGAGGCCGCGCTCGCCGTGCTGCGCGTCCGCCCCGACGACGTGCGGCGAATCGCCTTCCACCCCGAGCTCGGGCCGCGCCTGGGGCCTCTGCTCGCCGAGGCCGCCGCGCGCCACGTCGCGTACGCGGAGAAGCCCGAGGCCGAGCTGCGGGCGATCGCCGGCTCGGAGCACCACGAGGGGCTCGTCGTCGAGGCGGCCGTCCGGCCGATCCTGGACGAAGAGGGCGTGCTGCGCGTCTTCGGCGTCGACCGAGGCCCCCTGCGCCTCGTCGTCCTCGACGGCGTCGAGAACCCACACAACGTCGGGGCCATCGTGCGGACCTCGGCGTTCCTCGGGGCAGAGGGCGTGATCGTCCGCGGACGGAGCGAGGCGCTCTTCGGGCCCGCCGCGATCCGTGTCGCCGAGGGCGGGGCCGAGCACCTCGCGCTCGCCCGCGCGCCCGAGCTGCCGCGGCTGCTCCGCGCGCTCGCGGCTCGCGGCATCGCGCTCGTCGGGACCGACGCGTCGGCGAGCGTCGACGCGCGATCGTTCGTCTACCCGCGTCGCGCCGCCATCGTCCTCGGCTCCGAGGCCGCGGGTGCGAGCGCCGAGGTGCGAGCCGCGCTCACCCACGTGGTCGCAGTCCCAGGCACGGGCCACGTCGAGTCGCTCAACGTCTCGGTCGCTGCCGGCATCGTGCTGGCGGCCGCGCTTCGCCCGTGACTGCGACCGGCTCGGGGCCGTTTCGCGGTTCTTCGTGTAACGTCCCGGCTCGAGCGGACGAACGCATGGGACGGGAGACCGACGAGGAGCTGATGCAGGCCTACGTAGCGGGAGATCCGCGCGCCTTCGACGCGCTCTTCTCGCGCTATGCAGTGCGGCTGCATGCGTTCTTCTCGCGCTCGTTCCGGAGCGGCGCGGTCGCCGACGATCTGGTGCAGACGACCTTCCTCAAGGTGCACTCGGCCCGCGCCTCCTTCGATCCGAGCCTGCCCGTTCGACCGTGGCTCTTCGGCATCGCGGCCCGCGTCCGGGTCGACGAGCTGCGCCGCCGTTACCGCGTGGCCGACAAGATCAGCGACGAAGAGCTCGGCGATCTCGTGCTTCCCGCGCCCGACGGCGCCGACCGATGGCCGGAGGCGAACGAAGAGGCCGAGCGCGTGCGTCGCGCGATCGACGGCCTACCCGAGGCGCAGCGCGTGGTCGTGCTCCTTCATCGCTTCGAGGGCCTGACGTTCGCCGAGATCGCGGAGGCCCTGAGCGAGGCGGGGCCCAAGCTCACCGAGGTCGCGGTCCGCGTGCGTGCGTTCCGGGCGTTCGCCACGCTCCGCGAGCTGCTCGCCGATCTGGTGGAGGAGCCGTCGTGAGCGCTGCTTCGCCCCATCCGGATCGTGGCGTGCTCGTCGTCGCGTCCGCGCTCGACCCGGGCGACCCCGAGCGTCTCGCCATCGAGCGGCACGCGGCCGAGTGTCCCGAGTGCGCGCGCGCGTGGCGCGAGGCCGGGCGCCTCTCGACGCTCCTCGACGGCCTCGCAGCGCCGCCCCCGCCCGATGCCCGTGCGCTGGCTCGCACGCAGGCCCGGGTTCGTGCCGAGCTGGCGGCAGCGCCGAGGACCTCGCCGAAGGCCGATCGCATGCCCGCGATCGCCGTCGCGGCGGGGATCGCCATCTCGTCGTGCGTGGCGCTCGCGCTCTCGGGCTCGCCGATCTCGACCGCGCGGGGTGCGCTGGCGCTCGCGACGATCGCGGTCGCCGCGCTCTTGCCCAGCCTCGCGATGCGCTCCGATCCCCGCGGCGGGCATCGCGGCGGTGTCGGCGCGACGCTGCTCGCGCTCGGGCTCTCGCTCGCCGTGGGCTTGGTCGACTACCACGAGGTCGCGCTCGTGAGCGGGCACGCGATGGGCTGCCTCCAGGCAGAGCTGGCGATCGGGGCGCTCCCGCTGGTGGCGATGCTGGCCCTGGCGCGCTCGCGCCCGCACGTCGGCGCGGCGCAGACGGCAGCCGTCGGCGCCGCCGGAGCGCTGGCGGGGCAGGCCGTGCTGCTGACGAGCTGTGCTGCGGACGAGAGCGTGCTCCACGTCCTCTTCTTCCACGTCGCCGGCGTGGTGCTGGCGGGCCTCTACGGCGCCGGGCTCGGGCGCCTGGTGCGGGCCCTCGCCTGATCAGCGACAGAGCGCGAGGACCGTCTCTTCCATCACGATCTCCGGCTCGCGCTTGCTTCCCTTGAGCGCGACGTCGGCGTCGCGCAGCAGCACCAATGCCCGGCGCAGATCGGCGTCCGAGAATCGCTTGGCGGAGTCACCCAGCTCGCGTGCCTTGAACGGCGGCGCGCCGGCGGCCTTGACCGCTTCGGCGGGGCCGAGGCCGCTCTCGAGCCCCGCCTTCATCTTCGCCACCATGCGCACCTGCCGCGCGACCATCGACAAGATGCGCAGCGGCGGCTCGCGGTCGCCCAGCATCGACAGGGTCGCTTCCATGGCGACCTTCGTGCGCTTGAGCGCGATCGCGTCCACGAGCGCCCAGATCGAGTCGACGCGCACGCGCGTCACCGTCGACTCCACGGCGTCGCGGGTGATCGCGTGGCCTTCGCCCACGTAGAGCGAGAGGCGCTCGATGGCGTCGTCGATCGCCGCGAGGTCGTTGCCCGTCGCGTCGATGAGCGCCGCGAGCGCCGGCCCCTCGAACGCGTGCCCGCGGCGCTTGGCCTCGCCGGTCGCGAAGCGCTCGAGCAGACCGCCCTTCAGGGGCTCGACCGCGAGCCACGCCTTGCTCGCCTTGGCGGCCTTCGCGAGCTTGGTCTTGCCGTCGATCTTCTCCGCGGTGACGACGAAGCAGGTGCTCGGCGAGGGGTCGGCGACGTAGCCGGCGAGCGCGTCGAGCTCGGCGGGCGCGGCGTCGTGCGCGGCTCGGACCAGGACGAAGCGGGCGCGCGCCATCATGGGAAGCGTGCGCGCGGCCGCAGCGACCTTCGCGCCCGAGAGGCCCGAGCCGTGGAAGAGGTCGTCGTTGAAGCCGCGCGTGCCGTCCCCGACGCTGGCCTTGCGGAGCAGGCGCACCGCGCGCTCGATCAGGAACGTCTCGGTCCCGACCAGCACGACGACGGGCTCCCACTCGCCGCGCCGGGCGGACTGGAGCAGCGACTGGATGTCGCGCTCTTCGGTCTCGTCGAACATCCGCGACGCGCCCTCAGTCGGGAGCGTGTGTATCGGCTTCGCTGAAGTCGACTTGTCCCGATCGACGCTCTTCCTCGCCTCGGAGCTCGAGGCGGCAGTTGCCGACCTCGGCGTGCGCGACGGTGACCACCATCTCGAGGCGGCGGTTGGGGCGGAAGCGCGGGCGCGCCAGGTTCAGGCGCTGCACGTAGGTTCGCTGATCGCGGTCGTGCACGTAGATCGCCATGTCGTCGACGAAGTTCCGCGTGCCATCGGTGATGTCGTAGAACAGCGCGTGGTACTCGAGGTCGCCCGGCGGGGTGTTGAACTGGACGACCATGTTGCCGAGCCAGTGTCGCTGCGCGAGCTCGGTCTCCGTCGTCTCCTGCATCTGGCGCGCCTGGTGTCCGCGCGCGAAGCCGACGAGGGCCTTCTCGGTGAGACCGCGCGGGATCGCCGCCTGCGTGACGAAGACGGTCGCGCGCAGGCGCTGGGCGCCGGCCTCCGGGACGAACGACGTCGCGAGCGTGCCGAGCGACAGAGAGAAGACGGCCAGCGCGAGGAGCCAGTGCGTGCGTCCAGCGCGGGAGGAGCGGTTCCGGTTCATGAGCTCACCTCGGTCGGTCCGGCAACGTACCAGAACCCCGTGGACGCCTGAAGAGGCGAGCGCATTCACGCAGTGCTGGGGGCCGCTCGCCCGCGGCCGGGCGCAGCCCGACCACTCCGGAGCGCCGGCGATCGGCGATCGCAAGCGGTCACTATGCCCCCCGAGCACCGGAATCCGCGCCGCAAGTCGCTCGTGTGGTGCATCTGTGAGAAAGCGCTTGCGCTCGCCCCATCGAGTGTGTTCCCTTTGGGCCGCCCTAAGGGCCCCACCATGGAGGGTGAGATGTCCGAGAAGAAGACGCTGGTTGCCGATGAGATCCTTACCGAGCGCACGCTCAGCCGTCGCCAGATGGCGCTCCTCGGTGGTGCGGCCACCGGCGCCCTCGCGGCGCTCGGCCTCGTTTCCACGACTGCTTGCTGCATGGGCGGCGGCTCGACCGGGTCGGGCTGCAGCGACAGCGACCCGACCGACGGCGTCGGCCGCGGCACGCACTGCGCCGGTGGCGCGGTGTCGGGCTGCAGCGACAGCGACCCGAGCGATCCGGCCGGCAACGGCAGCCACTGCGCGGGCGGCGCGGCCGTCGGCTGCAGCGACAGCGACCCGACCGATCCGGCCGGCCACGGCAGCCACTGCGGCGCCGCGGGCACCTGAGATCGCGCTCGAGAGCGATCGCTTTCGAGTGACGTGATCGAGAGACGCGATGTGATCGAGGAACGACGTGCACGGCGATGGCCGTGTGCGTCGTTTCTTTTTTTCGGTCGGTTCTTCCGACGCGGGCCGGGTCTGCCGATGCCGGTCCCCCGGCTCGTGCTCACGGCTCGAGGTAACGAACGCCGGTGAGCGCGCTCGAGCGCTCCCAGAGCGCGCGCGCGACGTCCCGATCGAGCGAGCGGGCCGCCGTTCGCTGCGCAACGGGCGATCCCCAGAGCCCGAAGGGGCCGCGCGGCCCGTAGTACTCGCCGCTCTTGGCGCTCGGATCGGTGGCGGCGCGCAGCGTCGGCAGCGCGCCCGCGGCCGCCGACTGGGCAACGAGCGTGTTGCCCGCATCGAAGATCGCCGCGGTCCACGACTTCTCGAGGCGCGGTCCGACGCTCTGCAGGTTCGTCGCCGCGTAGCCCGGGTGGCAAGCCAGGGAGACGGCGTGAGGATGGGCCCGCTCCAAGCGCCGCCCCAGCTCGAAGGTGAAGAGCAGGTTCGCCAGCTTGCTCTGCATGTAGGCGCCCCACTTGTCGTAGCGGCGCTCGCCCATGAGATCGTCGAGATCGATCCTTCCGCCCTGGTGCACGGCGCTCGACACCGTCACCACGCGGGGCGCGCGCGCCCGCGCGAGCGCCGCCAGCAAGAGGCCGGTGAGCGCGAAGTGGCCGAGGTGGTTGGTGCCGATCTGCATCTCGAAGCCGTCGGCCGTGAGGGCGCGGGGGATCGCCATGATGCCCGCGTTGTTGATGAGCACGTCGATCGTCGGTGCGTCGGCCTGGAGCTGCTCGGCGAAGCGCCGGATGCTGTCCAGGCTCGACAAGTCGAGGGAGCGCACGTCCAGCCGGGCTCGTGGGTGCTGCCGGCGGATGCGGTCGGCGGCCTGCGTCGCCTTGTCGGCGCTCCTGCAGGCCATGACGACGTGCGCGCCGCGGCTCGCGAGCGCTTCCGCGGCCTCGAGACCGATCCCGCTGTTGGCTCCGGTGACGACGAAGGTGCGACCCGAGAGATCGGGAATGTCGCGCGCGCTCCAGCCCATGGCGCCCGAGCTTACACGCTCGGAGACCGCCATGCGCCTCGAGCCGAGTCGTACCGGCGACGAACGGGAACGACGAGCGTCGCTCAGACCGACGCGTGTCGGCCCCGAAGACGATCAGAGCGGTACGCGAATCCCGAACGTCGTCACCAGACCCGGCGCGAAGCCGATGCCGTCCCGCAGGCTCGTGTCGATGGCGAGCACACCGCGCAGATCGAGGACGATGGCCACGTCGTCGCCGAGATCGAAGCGACCGCCGATCCCGAGCTGGCCGAAGGGCGAGGTGCTGGCCGTGTCGCGGCCGGTGCCGATCTCGGTGCCGACGCGCGCGAGCAAGAGGAAGCCGGCGTGATCGCGCGGTGAGAAGTCGCGCTGGCCCTCGAGCGCGACGGTGAGCCAGGGCGCTTCGTTCTCGAGGTCCGAGAGGACACCCAGCACGAGCCCGAGCGACCAGCCGTCGTCGAAGATCAAGCCCATCGTCGCCGAGCCCCCGATCTGGATCTCGGCGGGGCCCCCGAGCTGGAGCTCCATGCGCAGCGCGGTGGAGCCCTGCAGAGACGTGCCTCCGGAGGAGGGCGCGCTCCCCTGGTCCGAAGGTGGCGGAGGAGGCGGCGGCGGCGGCGGCGGCGGAGGAGGAGGAGGAGGAGGAGGAGGAGGAGGAGCCTCGACGATCACCACCGGCACCTCGACGGTCACGGGGACCTGCACCTGCACCGTCGCGTCGATGACCACCTCGGCCACCTGGGCGGGAGGTGTCCAGGCCGGCGGCCTCTGGATCCCACCCTGCGCGGATGCCGGCACGGCGATCCCCCACGCCGCGAGCCCGCTCGCGACCACCACCGCCCCCATCCACGTCCCATGCATGAACGAGGTACGCCCTGCCTGCGGCGGTGATTCTGCAAGGTTGTGTAAAGCGAGGAGGCGGGAAAAGACGGCCTCTCACCGCATCGCGCGGTGGATCCGATCGGCCCAAGCCTCTTGCTTCGCCGGCTCGCGCGGGTGGACGGCGTAGAGCGCGGCGAGGCCGGCGATCCGAGCCCCCAGCCGTCCGAACCGGGCGGCCAGGCGTGGGCGCCGGGCCAGCGCGCGCGCGGCCCGGGCGCTCTCGGCGCTCGGCCCCGGAAACCGCTGGTACACGGCGGCCTCGACGGAGGACGGCCCGAGGATGCCCTCGGCGACGAGAGCGCGGATCTCGTCCGGCGAGAGGTCCTGCGAGAGCCGGCGGAACAGATCGTGGGCCGCGAAGAGCAGCCCGTAGCGTCGCTGCCAGCCGTGCTGGTAGTCGCCGAGGTCACCGCGGGCGATGGCCTCGGACAGCATGCGCGCCGCGACGATGCCCGCGCCGGTTCCCGACCCGTGGGCAGAGAAGACCTGGCTCGCCGCGTCTCCGAGGACGGCGATCCGTCCGCGCGCGACGATCGGGCGCGCGTACGAGAGCGGGATGGCGCGCGAGCCGCCGGCGAGACGCTCGCCGATCCACGCGTGCTCGCGTGCGAAGCGCTCGACCAGCTCCTTGCCGGGGGGATGCCCGTCGGCCGGGATCGAGCCCGCGAGCAGGAAGACGTCGTCGCCGTGTCGTCGCACGTTGACGATCGAGTAGCCGCCCGCGACGCCCGCGTGCACGAGCACGTCTCCCTCGCGGGCCCCGTAGCGCTCGAAGAAGCGCTGCGCTTGCTGCGCATCGCGGATGCGGCGCACCTCCTGGGTGGCGGCGCAGAGGTCGCGAGGCGTCCCGTGCAGGGCGCCGAGCACCTCCAGCCCGGCCAGGCCCGAGGCATCGACGAAGAAGCGCGCTTCGTGCGCGCCCTCGCTCGTCTCGACGCGCACGTGGCCTGGCTCTTCGCGCACGCTCTGCACGGCGCGGCCGCCGCGGAGCTCGGCGCCGGCGTGCATCGCCCGCTCCTGCAGGCGCCCGACGAGCGCTCGCATGTCGACGCCGAACACGTCCTCGGGGTGCGCGGTGACGCGCGGGGCGTCGTCGTCCCAGCCCGCCATCATCGTGAGCGAGCCCGTCAGGTGTAGCTCGGAGCCCTCGGGACGCGGGACCCCCGCCTCGTCGAACATCCAGCCGGGCAGGTCGTTGATCCACCAGGCGCCCGCGCGATCCAGCGTGCGCCGCTCGAGGACCAGCACGCGCAGGCCACGCGCGGCCAGCATGCCGGCGAGCGCCGCTCCTGCGGATCCCGCACCGCACACGATCACGTCGTGCTCGCCCCGGGGCGGAGGGCTCACCTCAGGCCGTCCTCCGTGCGCGCGGTGGCTCGATCGCCTTCAGCGCGAGCTTCTCCATCCAACGGCCCAACGGATCGCGTGGCGTCTGACCCTTCACGCGCTTCATGGCCTCGACGTAGTCGGGGAAGAAGCGCAGACGCGCCGGCGTGCGGGCCTGGATCGCCCGCAGCAGCGCCGTCGTTCGCCGCGCGATCGTCTCGTCGCGCTCGGTCCACGACATCCCGAGCTCGGCGCGCATGCGTGGGGGCAAGAGGCTCGCCGTGAAGATCCGGTACCAGCCCACCGCCGGGCCCGCGATGGGACGGGGCGGCTGGAAGAGGAATCGCGCCATGTCCTTGGCCGGTGGGCTCATGGTGATCGCGTCGCTCGCGAGCATTCCGTCGAAGTAGCGCCGGAACGCCGGCCAGTCGGCGGGCATCGCGTCGTCGGGGATCCCGAACAGGCCCGAGAAGAGGCGCGACTCGTCGTAGTAGCGCTGCTTGTCCTCGAGCGAGAGCGGCTCGGCGAGCAGCTCGTAGACCTGCACGGCGGTGTCGATCAGCGTCGCCTGCACCCAGAACAGAGCCGCCTCGTCGTTCGCCTGGTAGCGATGGCCTCGCGCGAAGCGCCCCGAGTGCTCGTGGATCGCGCCGCGGATCTTGGCGTGCACGGCATGTACGCGCCGCGCGCAGGCGATGGCCGAGTCGAGGTCGCCGAAGACCATCGCGAACACGTTCTCGAACGTCCGGCGGAAGCGGCCGATGGGATCGTGGCGCGTGGCGCTGTGCTGATCGACGGCGTACGCGACGTACGGGTGGGCGAGCTGGAGCAGCGCGGCGCGGCCGCCGCCCAGCATCACGATCGCTTCGCGATTCACCCGCCAGCTCACCGAGTCGGGCCCGTACAAGCCGGCGCGGGGGTCCTTCACACGCCGGACCACGTCCGCGATGCGCGCCTCGAGGTCCTCGCTGCCGACACTCATCTCCCAGCCAGGATCTCCCCGGAGGCCGGGGTGCGTCAACGCGCGCCGCGCGCGGGGGTGTGATCGCGACGCCCGCCCTAGTACCCCGGATCAGAAGTTCGAGCCGCATTGCGCTGCGGCCCGAACTTCCGTTCCGCGGTACTTCGCGGGGAGGGCCACTTCGCTTGCATGCGCAAGCTCGTGCCCTCCCCGCGGGCCCCACCGAGGAAGGGCCGCGGGCCCTCCCACGGACTCCCACCCGCACGTCCCTCGCCCGGAAGTGCGGATCGCACTTCCGGGCAGCGGTACTAGGCTCGATCACTCCGCTTGCGCCTGGGCGCATGGGTCTGCTAGGCAGCGCTCGTTCCGGTCGCGAGATCGGCTCATGGCCTCGCCAACGCTGGCCCGTCAACCCTGCCAGGCCCGGAAGGGAGCAACAGTCGCGGTGACCAGCGTGTGGCGGGGCCTTTTCGTCAGCCCGATTCGTCCGCCCGAGCGCCGCAGCGCCGCGGTCGTCGGGAGCCGGGCGATGCGGCGATCCGGGGCCGGGGGAGCGTGAGCCGGTGGTGACCGATGAAGACTGGATGGACCTCGCCCTCGCGCAGGCGCGGCTCGCGAGCGAGCTCGGCGAGGTGCCGGTCGGCGCGGTCATCGTGCTCGAGGAGCGCGTCGTCGCGAGCGCGCACAACCTGCGCGAGACGATCCAGGATCCCACGGCGCACGCCGAGCTGATCGCGCTCCGCGACGCCGCCAAGGCGCTCGGCACCTGGCGCCTGTCGGGGGCGACCTGCTTCGTGACGCTCGAGCCGTGTCCGATGTGCGCGGGCGCGCTCGTCAACGCGCGGATCGATCGCGTCGTCTACGCGACCGACGATCCGAAGGCCGGCGCGACCGCGACGCTCTACAACATCGGCAGTGATCTGCGGCTCAACCACCGCTTCGCGGTGACCGCCGGCGTGCGCCGGGAAGAGGCGTCGGATCTGCTGAAGAAGTTCTTCGGCGACATCCGCCGCAAGCAGAAGGACGAGCGAGCCGCCAAGAAGGCGTGAGGCGCACGCGTGGTCACGGCCCGACGGTCCGCGTGACCGCCGCGAGGCGCAGGCCGGCCGTGCCGGCGACGGCGAGCGCGAGGTCGCTGGTGCCGTCCTGCTGCAGGTAGAGCGTCGTGCCGAGCGTGAGCGAGAGCGGGCCGGCGAGGTCGAGCGCGAGATCGAGCTGGCCGCGGACCTGCCAGCGGTTCTGGTCGAAGAGCGAGACCGCGAAGAAGTCGACGAAGCCGTCCGCCGTGAGCGAGCGATCCCCGGCGCTCAGCACCGTCCACTGCCGGAGCTGCACCGAGGCGCCAGCGCCGAACTGCGCCGAGGCGCTCGGGTCGAGCAGCTGCGACTGCAAGCCGGCTTGCAGCTTCACGGCCAGCTCGGGCGCGAACGGAAAACGGAAGCCGACCGTCGGTCGCGCCAGCAGCCAGTGCCAGTCGCGCGTGTCGGGCCGCGTGAGCTCGGACTCGAAGAACCCCTCCACGTACGCGTCCGGGACGTAGACGTCCGTGGGGTGTGCTCGCCAGCCGCGGTACGAGAGCAGCGTGCGCAGCTGGATCTGGTCGGCCGCCTCGACGAACGCACCGGCGGTCGACGGATCGTCGGAGGGCGCCCATTGCGTGCGGTAGCGGGCGAGCAAGCGGTTCTCCCAGGTCCAGTCGGGGGCGGTGGCCTCGACGCGCCCATCGGCGACGACGCCGAGCGAGATCGCGGCTCCCTGCGAGAGCGCCGACGCGTCGTACCCGGCCGGGTTCGAGACGCTGGAGCCGGAGAAGCTGCCGTCGATCGATCCGCGGACGACCCACTCCGGCGGATCGTTGGCGGAGGGCCGCGCGTCACGGGGATCGCGGGTGCTCTCCGGCTCGAGCGCGCGGATCACCACGTCGCGGAGCGAGTCGTAGTGGAAGGTGCCATCCGGCAGGGTCTCGCCGAGCGTGCGCCACGTGCTGCCCTCGGGCAGTGGCGGGAGCGCGCCGTCGCCGCCCTCGGCGAGGAAGCGGATCGTGGCGACGTGATAGCTCGCGCCCGCGACCTCGGGGCGACCGCGCACGCGCATCGCCGACTCGTCGGGGACGGCGGCGCCCGCGTCCTCGTCCACCTCGATCGGCGATCCGAGGTTCTCGTCCTCGCCCTCGTCGTCGTCGCCCTCGTCACCCTCGTCGTTGCTGCGATCGATCGGCGCGACCCCGTCGTCCTCGTCGTCGGTTCCGAGGCCCGGGGCCACGACGCGATGCGCGCGTAGGCGCGCCTGGGCCTCCGCGAGCCAGCTGGGTGGGACGTCGGCCACGACGATCGGCTCGTCGTACTCGAGCGCGATGTAGAAGTCGCTCGCGCTGAGCTGCGCCGCGTTGGCGGCTCGGAACGACGCGTCGACGGCATCGACGTTGAGGAACGCCACGTCGGCACCGGCGTGCTCGCGCACGATGCGCGCCGCGAGCTCGGCGATCTGCACGGGATCGATCTGGCGTCCGAGGTGTCCGCCGGGAAGGGCGCGGCCCCACGCCTCGCAGTACGGCGCGCCGACGGCCTCGGTGAACGTGGTCACGGGGGGCGCGGGCCGAGCGCTCGCGTCGTCGAAGGGGAGGGCCAGCATCTCGAAGCCGCGGCGCTGCTCGTCCGAGCGCCCGACCAGCACCTCGACACCGCTGCCCGGAGGCGCCGACACGATCGCGGGCACCACGGTGGCGGGGCGTGCGAAGAGCATCGCGTCGCCCTCGCCGGCGAGCACGACGAGGTCGGGGCGCGCGTCGTCGTCGAGCATGCGAGCGATCGTGAACGCCTCGTCGCTCGTGACGGCCATCACGGCGACGACCAGGCTCGCGCCCGCGTGCCGCGCCGAGCGTACGGCGCCGGGGAGCACGTCGGGGATCGGCGTCACGTGCAGGCCCTCGCGGCGATCGGGGGCCAGGCGATCGAGCACGTCGGCGTCGAGGAACGAGAGCACGGCGGCGTCCTCGCGCCCGACCCGCAGGTGGAGCACGTCGTCGTTCTCGTCGACCACCTGTTCGCAGAGCGCGAGGGCGGTCCCCTCGCAGCGGAGGTTCGTGGCGACGTACGGGACGTGCGCCGCGGCCAGTCGCCGCGCCACCTCGATCACGCGAGCGCGGGGCGCGCCCAGGTCGTTCTCACCCAGCGCGAGCGCGTCGTAGCCCAGATCCACGACCAGCCGCGCGAGCGCATCGGGCAGGTCGCGCGCCGCGAACCGCGCGACGCCGTGCGGCGTCAAGAGGCCACCCGTGTCGATGACGAGCGGCGCGTCGCTGCCCTCGGCGCGCCGTACGAGCTCGCCCGTGAAGCGCGCGGTCTCGTGCGGATCGACGAGGTGATCGCGACCGCAGCGCGGCTCGCCGAAGCGACCCGCGATGCCGTCGCTGGCGAGGACGCGCGCGACCGAGCGGACGTGTCGGCCCGCCCCGGCGTCGGTCTCGGTCTCGGCCTCGGTCGTGACCTCGCCGTCCGGCGGCTCGCCCGCGTCCTGGGCCTGCGCGAGCCGCGCGGCGCAGACGATCGGGAGGGCGAGCACGAGCACGAGCAGAGGGCGGATGCGCATCGCGCGCGATGGTGCGGAACGCCTCGTGCGATGTCACGCGGCCGCGTCGGGTTCCGCTGCGGCCGCACGGGCGAGGCCGCGGAAGGCGGAGCCCAGCACGACGTGGGCATCGCTCGTACCGCGAATCACGTTGTTTCGGTTCCCGCGACCCACGTGCTGTCAGTGTCGGCGTTCAGCGTCTCGCGCGACGCATCGGTCCACGATCTCGATGATCTTGGACACGCTCAGAGTGTCGATGTTTCGTCGGAAGCCCGTGTCCGGCACGGGCACGCCGAGCGCCGCCGAGAGTTGGTTTGGGAGCGTGTTGACGATGCGCATCACGTCCACCAGCCCGAGCACTTCGCGAAACGGTCGATCATCGGAGTGCGGAGGGCTTCCGAGCGGCCGCGCGACGAGCTCGCGAACCAGCTCACGCACATCACGCCTCGGTGCGACGCCCTCGATCAGGCGCGCTCCCGTCAGATGCGCGGAGAACTCCTCTTGCCCGAAGTCGATCACCCAGAGCTCGTCCGGAGCTCCGAACGCGCCTCGCTCGGCCATCCATCGCCGAATCGTCGGGGCTTCGACGAGAAGGTCTCCCGGACACGCGACCCAACCGTCGCCCTCGATCGAGCCCGGCTCGCCCATCGAGTCCCACACCTCGGCCAGCTCGGGGGCTCCTTCGAAGTGCTCGTCATGAAGCTCCAGTCTGGGCGACGCTGCGAGAAGCCGGCCGAATCTCGCGCCGGGCCGCCGGAAGCCTCCATCGAGCGGCGGAGAATCGAACGCCAGCTCGAGATCGCTCGCGCGCAGAAGGACGACGAACGCACCCATCGATCGGCTCGATGACCTCCTCGCCTCCGGTCGTGTCAGCGCCGGATGGACGCGTCTTCGAGAAGCGCTTCGTCACCGAGGTACGCGGTTCATGTTCGGCCCGGGTGGAGCCGCCACCCTCGACGCTCCGCAGACCGCGCGACGACATCCCCGCGAGAGCGCAGGAACTCGGGTACAAGGACGCGACGTCATGCGCCGCGGGTCGCCCCGAAAGAGCGCGCGCGAGGAAGCGCGCGCCGAGATCGAAGCGTACGTGCTCGAGGCGGCCGATCGCGTCCTCGACAAGGCAGGCCTCGCGGGCTTCAACGTCAATGCGGTTGCCGAGCGCGCGGGCGTCGGCATCGCGACGCTGTACCGCCACTTTCGGTCCAAGGACGAGCTGCTCGCCCACGCGCGGGCCCGCAACCTCGACATGGTCCACGAGGCGACCTCCGGTTGTGACCCCGACGACACGGGGACGCCGCTTCTGCGTTTCGGCGATCGTCTCATCGGCACCTACCTGCGATCACTTCAGTTTCGCGCATCGCGCCTCGGACACGTGGTCGGGCACGTGCTCCCCGTGGCGGAAGGCGCGCGGCGTCGAGCGCGGATGAAACAAGCGGTGGCCCTGGCCGCCAAGCAGCTCGACGGCCGTGCGGGCCAGCTCTCCGTTGCGCCGGCCCGGCGCGAGGCGTGCGCGTACATCGCGCCGCATCTGGTCGCTGCAGCGGGTGACCGCACCCTCGCGGCGCGACCCGACTGGTTGGGTGAGCATGCGCTGCGCGCGGAGGTCGTCTCTCTCCTCGCGTACCGTCTCCTGCCCGCCGCTCACGTGCGTGAGCTCTACGCGGATCCAGCGCCCCTGCCGCCCAGCGCACGAGGCGCCATGTACGCGGATGTTCGTCCGACGGCGCCGCCACGACGACAGGACGCGAGGGCCCGTGAGCAAGCCATCTTGGCCGCGGCGGGGGCGTTGCTCGAGCAGAAAGGTCTCGAAGTGTCGATGCGTGAAGTGGCCGGCGAAGCGCGGATTCAACCGGGCACGCTCTACGGCTATTTCGACAGCAAGGCATCGCTCGTCGCCGAAGTGCTCCGCCGCGACGCTCAGACGGTTGCAGACCTCCTGGCCGACCTCTTGGCAAACGCGCTCTCGCTCCCGCTCCGCGACGTCGTGCGCGCGATGGTCGGCGGGCTCATCGCGGTGCACCGAGCCCAGCCTGGGTTCTACCGGTCGGCCTTGCCGATCGCGGGGGAACTGGGCATCGGGCACGACGTCGCCGTCGCGCACGACGGCATGGAGCGCTCCATTCGCGCCGCGCTCTCGCAGCACGCGGAAGTCGGAATCCCGCCTTCGGCCCAGCCGCTCGCCGCGTTTCTGCTCGCGCGGGTGCCTGCGACCGTCGTCCAATCCGCCGTGATCGACGACGCGCTCGACATGCCGGGCTTCGAGGACGAGCTCGTCGAGTTCACCTACCGATACATCGCGCGGAGCTGACGTCGAGACGGGGTCAGGAACTCGACGCCGAGGGGGCGAACGCCATTCTCGCGCGTGTGTTCGGGGCCTTGGAGCGTTCGGACGCGGAGTGGTCGGGCACGCGCGGCGGGCGTAGCTCCATGGGCACCAACCCAGAGGTCCGCATGAAGATCAGTCCACTCACATTCTCCGTCGCAGTCCTCCTCGCCGCGTTCTCTTGGTCTCGAGCCAGCCCTGTGCACGCCCTCTGCCCCAACCCCGACGAGTTCACCCGATTCGACGTTCCGAACGCGTACTGCAACGATGGGACGCCGATGGTCGCGTACTTCCGGGCCGCGACGGCCGGGCACGAGGGCGATTGGCACGTGCACCTCGAAGGCGGGGAGTCGTGCAGCACCGACGCCGCCTGCCTCGCCCGCTACGACGCCGCGACCGCGCCCGGCGCGCTTCCCGGTGTTCGATCGCTCGTGACCTCCGCGGGCCTGCCCGCATGCGACTCGTTTGGTGGCATCTTCAGCCGCAGCACGCCCCAGCTCTTCTCGCAGTTCAACCAGGTCTACGTTCGCTACTGCAGCTCCGACGTGTGGACCGGCGACACGACCCACGTCCTACCGAATGGTCAGCCGTTCATCATGAACGGCCACGGGAACCTCGTCGCGCTCTTCTCCGCGGTCGCTGCGTTCGCGCCCGACCGGCTGCTCTTTTCGGGGAGCTCTGCGGGCTCGGAGGGCGTGTCGCAGTTCTTCAACGAGGCCGTCTCGATGCTGCCGAACACGGATGTCTACGGGTTTCGCGACAGCACGCTCACGAGCAGCGCGAACGCGCTGCGGATCGTCCTCTGGGGCGTGACGACGCTCGCCGTGAACCCGTTCACCGGTTCGAGCGTCACCCCGCAGGAGCGGGCGAGCCTCTACGCCACGCCTTGGGCGGCGGCGCAGTCTCTACCCTATGCCGATCTCTCGCCAGGAGTCCCTGGACGCGTCGCGTACTGGAACGCGCACCTCGACTCGGCCTGCGTGGCCGCCAACCCCGTCGACCCCGAGTCGTGTGATGACGCCCGGGTCGTCTCGCGTCACCACACGCGTCCGGTGTTCTTCTTCCAGTTCGGGCGGGATCGGCACTGGGAAGACACTTCGGTCGAGCTCACCGTCGCCGTCGATGCGGCCGTGAACCCCTTCTGGGCCGGCGCCTTCGCACTGCGCATGGCGGAGTTCCACCAATTCCACGAGCACGGGTTCAACCGCGCGGACGTCGCCGCGATGATCGACGCCGGGCGGGGCGACAGCGGTTTCGTGGTCCGGAACGGATCCCCGATGCACACCGCCGCGGTGCGCTCCCGCTACTCGACATCGTACGGCGGCACGGTTCTTCGCGACATGCTGGAGAGCTTCTTCCTCGGAGGCGCGCCCGCGCCGGTGCTCCAGTAGCGGCGTCGCCGACGCCGCGCTGTGGTCGCGGCCGCGGTCTGCGGCGCAGCGAACGACGCTGCACGTGCGTGGCCCGTCGGCACGAGGACGATCGCGCCTCGGCTCGGGCCGCGCCGCTTCGGCGGCGGCCTACGCCGGAGCCACCTCGTCGGGCTCCGCTACTGCCGCACGGCCGGGGGCTGCGGGCGGCAGGGAGCCCTCCGGCTGTGTGGTGGTCGCACTGCTCGCGGCCTCGCCGGACCGGACCAGCGCGATCCGGAACAGCGCCGGGGCGACGATCTGGTTCACGGCGACGACCGCGAGCACGAGCCCGGCCATCCCGTGACCGATGTCCGGGAACGCGCGCTCGAGCAGCTGGGCGAGCGCGATCGCGAGCCCCGCCTGCGGGAGAAGCCCGAGCGAGCCGTATCGCTCCACGTTGGTGGAGGCGCGCGCGGCCCGCGCTGCGAGCTTGGTGCCGAAATGGAGCCCCACCGCGCGGACCAGCACGAGCGTCGCGACCGGAAGCGCGAGCGTCGGTAGCTCCGCGAGATGAACGCTGGCGCCCGCGACGGTGAAGAAGAGGATGTAGACCGGGAGCGACGCATCTTCGAAGGCGTGGCGGAGCAGCTCGCCCTTCCGACTCACGTTCTCGACGAACATCCCCGCCGCGAGCATGACGAGCAGTGGATCGAGGTGAACGCGCCGCCCGACCTCCGCCGCCACGAAGCAGACGAGGAGCACGAACAGATCCAGGCCGCGGCTCCCGACGAAACGGATCCAGGCGGAGAGGATCGCGCCGATCATGATGCCGATGCCGAGGCTCCCGAAGAGCTCCCACGCCATGGTCCGTGCCGTGCGCGCCACGTCCGCGCTCCCCGACAGCAGCGCTTCGGCCGCCGACGTCGCGACCGCGAAGAGCACGATGACGAGGAGGTCGGCCAGCACGACCACACCGAGCGTCGTCCGAGCGACGGGACCATCGGCACGTGTCTCGGCGCGGATGGCGACGACGACCGCCGGCGACTGAGCGACCACGACGACGCCGAGCACGACGGCGAGCGCGACGACGCTCGTGGGCGCTAGCCCGTCCAGGAACGCGAGCTGCGGAGCGAGGAGCCACGTTGCAGCGCCGAGCAGCACGGCCGTGCCACACACCGCGATCAGCGAGATCGCGGCGATCGTCCGGAAGAGTGGTCGCATGGCGCGGAAGTCCATCTCACTGCCGCCCGTGAGAGCGATCAGCGCGGTGGCCATGCCGTTCACGAGGCCCAGGCCCTGAACGGTCGAGGGCGCGAGCAGACCGAGCGCGGGGCCCGCGAGGATGCCCATCGCGAGATAGCCGGTGAGCTTCGGCAATCGCATCGTCGCGAAGATGCGCCCCGAGAACCAGGAGGCGATCAGCACGAAGCCGATGCCCACCACCATCGCCGAAGCCGCGCGGCGCGGATCGCTCGCGGCGTCGCCGAACGACTCGACGGCCTGCATGACGCCGCAGAGGACGACGATCACGAGCAGTCGCTTGATCGTCCTCATGCGGTCCCGTCCTCCGGCTCGGTCTGGGCGTCGGGGGTGGGATCGTCGGCCGGGACGGCGCTCGCGGTGCTGGGCTCGTCGACCAGCGTGCGATCGGCGCCGGAGGGCTCGCTGGCTCGCGGCGCGTCGGGCTCGATGCGCGCCAGCAGCTCGGGTGTGCTCGGTCGCGTGCCGGGCTTGCGCCGTCGCTGGCGGCCGGAGATCTGCACCACGATCTCCAGAAGGACGCCGCCGCCCACGACGGCGGTCACGATGGCCTGCACGGCCGGGCTCTCGTAGAGCGTCTGTGCGGTCACCACGACGGCGAGCGCGAGCTGGCCCATCGGAGGAAGCGCGAGGTCGCGATCCTCGGCCTCGTCGAGCGCGTCGGGGGTCTCCGACGCAGGGAGGCGCCGGGCCACCCGTGCACCGGCGTAGCGGCCGAGGAAACGCGCGAGCAGGAACACCGGCAAGAGCGCCCAGCCGCGCCAGTCCTGGATGCGCCAGAGCGCGCCCAGCATGAGAAGGAAGAGCAGGTAGATCGGTCGCTCGAGACGGCGGAACGTCCGCGTGAGCTCGTCCTTGTCGTCGCTCGGGAGGTTGCGCAGCAGGATCCCGGCGAAGAAGCAGATCACGAGGGGCGAGAGCGAGAGGTAGCCGGCCAGGCCCGCCGTGAGCGCCACCGATCCGAGCAGAAGCGAAGTCTTCTCGCCGCCCGAGTCGGTGCCCCGAAGAACGACGTACACGACGAGGCCGATCGAGACGGCCATGCCGAACGTCACGAAGATCCAGCCGACGCCCGGCAGGTGCCACGCATCCGCGCTGCCGGCGCCGCCGTGCAGGAACGCGGCGAGGCAGGCGAGCGCGAGCACCCCGAGGACGTCGTCGAGCAGCGCGATCGCGCGCGCGAGCTCGAGCGCCGCGGGGCTCATGCGCTGTCCGATCACGCGCTCGAGCGTCGGCGCCGAGAGCGCGCCCGCGAGGCCGAGCAAGCACGAGTCGCGGGCGAGCGCGAGCGGGTCGTCTCCGAGGCCCACGGCCCAGAGGACCAGCGCCGTCACGCCCGAGATGACGACGAACGGGAACGTCGAGAGCAAGAGCACGACCGTGCCCGTGCCGCGCGGCACCCGATCGAGCTCGCGCGCTTCGAAGGAGAAGCCCGTCTGGAAGCCGATCCAGCCGAGCCCGAACTGGAGCAGCGGCAGGAGCTGATCGAGGGTCCCGCGGTTGAGGATGTCGAGCGCCGGCTGCTGCGCGATCAGCCCGAGGAAGACGAACGGCAGCCCGCTCGTCATGACCTGCGCGATGCCGAGGCGCTGCTCG
>JBGALT010000083.1:0-34237 GCA_044223665.1 Sandaracinaceae bacterium
GACCACTTCGTGAAGAACGACCGCGTGAAGGTCGCGAACCGACTGCTCAAGCGCCTCGGCGACCTCGGCTTCCAGGTCGATGGCGTTCGAGATCGCATGGCTGCCTGACCAGGCGACCTCGGAGTCAGTTTCTTCCTAGGTGGTGACCGAAGCCCGCCCGACCCGCGTCGGATGAAACTCGGGTAGCCTCGTCGCGGCAGTACCGGCATCGAGATCGCTCATCTCTTGGTGCTGCGAGCCCGTAGTTCAGGTGGATCCGGAGCCCCACGAGCACCCCGTACTGCGCCACGGTCGCAAGACCCGGAGCGCGATTCCTAGATTCCGACGACGTGGGCTCCACGCCGGTGCTGCCCCCCGGAGGTGAATCGTGGAGGTACTTCATGCTCGATGCGCTGGGCTCGACGTGCACCGCGACACCGTCGTCGCGTGCTGCCGGGTCATGATCGACAACACCGTCAACCAGGACGTCCAGACCTTCGGCACGACGACGAAGGATCTGCTCGCCCTCTCCGAGTGGCTCACCGCGCACGCGGTCACGCACGTCGCGATGGAGGCGACGGGCGTGTACTGGAAGCCGATCTGGCATGTGCTCGACGGTCACTTCGAACTCGTCCTCGCGAACGCGAGCCACGTGAAGAACGTCCCCGGTCGCAAGACCGACGTCAACGACGCGACGTGGATCGCGGATCTGCTCGCGCACGGTCTCATCCGCGCGAGCTTCGTGCCCGAGACGCGCATCCAGAACCTCCGCGACCTCACGCGGACACGGAAGCAGCTCGTGCGCGAACGCGCCTCCCACGTGCAGCGCGTCGACAAGATCCTCCAGGACGCGAACCTCAAGCTCGGCTCGGTGCTCACCGACATCATGGGCACCGGTGGTCGAGCCGTTCTCGCCGCACTCGTGAAGGGTGAGACCGATCCGGAGAAGCTCGCGTCGCAGATCAAGACGCGCGTGAACGCGCCGCGCGAGAAGATCGTCGAGGCGCTGCGCGGCAAGGTCACCACCCACCACCGCTTCCTCATCGGCCTGCATCTCGACCAGGCGGACGCGCTGGAGAAGGCGATCGACAAGATCGACGAGCAGGTGGGCGAACGCCTCGAGACGTTTCGCGCCGCCGCCGACCGACTGACGCAGATCCCTGGCATCAGCGACGTGATCGCGGCGGCGATCGTCTCCGAGATCGGCGTCGACATGGCCCGCTTCAAGACCGTCGGCCACCTCATCTCGTGGGCGGGCCTCTGCCCACGCAACGACGAGAGCGCGGGCAAGCGACGCTCGACGCGTCTGCGTCACGGAGCGCCGTGGCTCAAGACGCTCCTCGTGCAGGCAGCCTGGTGCGCGACGCGTGCGAAGCGCACGTACCTGCACGCGCAGTTCCTCCGCCTCAAGGCGCGCCGCGGACCGAAGAAGGCGATCATGGCCGTCGCCGCCTCGATCCTCACCGCCGCGTACCACATGCTCCGACCACTTCGTGAAGAACGACCGCGTGAAGGTCGCGAACCGACTGCTCAAGCGCCTCGGCGACCTCGGCTTCCAGGTCGATGGCGTTCGAGATCGCATGGCTGCCTGACCAGGCGACCTCGGAGTCAGTTTCTTCCTAGGCCCATCGACGCATCGGTCGGGGCCGTGCTCCCGCCGCCGCAGGCAGGCACGAAGACCAGCGTCACCACCGAGCCCACCAGGAAATCACGTCGCGTCGTCATTCGAGCCCTCCCGCCGCGAGCGCTGCCCGCGAAGAAGATCGGAGAGTAACGCACCACGGGCCCCGCCCGACGTGGCATCACGCCACGACGACACGATCAGGCGTGGCGCCGCCCCGCCGACCCGACGTGGCTGCTCTCGCGGTCCCCGGCGCAGAGAAGGAGCGTGAGGCTCGTGCTCAGGCGCATGCGGAGCGGCACCCCGAGCTGGATCCCCGCTTTCGTGAGCCGATCGAGCGCGTCGGCGGTGGTGTGCACCGCGCCCTCGACCAACGTGCGGCGCGCGTCGACCATCGCCTGCGCCTGCTGGCGCAGCAGCATGCTCTGCGCGATCTCGGGGGCGTACGTCAGATCGTTCAGGCGCACGAGCGCGACCTCGATGCCCGCGTTCTCCACGCCCCGCTGGAGGCTGGCCCGGAGCGCCTCGAGCACTTCGTCGCTCTCCTTCTTGAGGCAGGGCTGCCGCGGATCGCGCGCCTCGTACGGGTAGTGCGCGCAGACGCTCTTGAGCACCGCGCTCGCCTGGTTCTGCACGTAGCGCTGGTATCCCTGCACGTCGATCAACGCGCGCGCCGGGTCCTTCACGCGATACGTAGCGACGGCCGAGACCTGGATCGGGTTGCCGTGCTGCTCGACCACCGTCGTCAGCGGGATCTGCAGGACGACGTCGCGCGTGTGGAGCACGCGCCGATCGAGCCCGAGGGGAAACACCCACTGCAGGCCCGGCTGGTCGATCGTGCGGCGGTACTTGCCCCAGTAGAGGAGCACGTGCGCCTGTCGCGGCTCGACCACGAAGAAGCCACGCAAGAAGAAGGACCAGGCGGGCACGAAGAGGATCGAGCCCACCACGCCGAGGACGCACAGCAGCGCGAAGAAGTCGTCGCCGCTCATGCTGCACCTCCCCCCGACATCGTCGCGACGCGAGGGTCGGCCGAGCTCGGGTCGAGGTCGATCGGCATGACCGTGGTGACGCGCTCGCCGGAGCAGAGGACCAGCATCAGGTTCGCCACGAACGTCTCCGCGTGCGCCTGCGTCAGCTGGATGCCTTCGTCGCGCATCCGCCGCGCGGCGTCGGTGACGGTCGCGGTCGCGCCCTCGACGATGGTGCGCCGCGCGTCGACCATCGCGAGCGCCTGCTGGCGCATCAGCATCGACTGCGCGATCTCGGGCGCGTACGTGAGGTCGTTCAGGCGCACCTCGTGGATCTCGATCCCGGCCGGCGCCGCCAGCTCGTTCAGCTCGCGCACGAGGTGCTCGCTCACCTCGCGGCTCTCCTTCTTCAGGCACGGCGCGTGGGGATCGGGCGACTCGTAGGGATAGTGCGAGCACACGTTCTTCACGACGCAGGTCGCGAGCAGCGTGACGTACTGGTGGTAGTCCTCGATCTCGAGCACCGCCTTCTGCGCTTCCTTCACGCGGTACAGGCAGACGGCCGAGACCTCGATGGGATTGCCGTTGGCCTCGAGGACCATGTTGCGGGGCAGGTCGACGCTGATCAGCTGGCTCGAGAGCCGATAGAGCCGCCGCCCGAGGGGGAAGACGTAGCGGATCCCCTCGTCGGTGATCGTGTACTGGTACTTGCCGAAGCGGAGCACCACGACCTGGGTCCGCGGCTGCACGATGAAGAAGCCGCCGAGGACGTAGAGGAACGCGATGCCGCCCACGATCAGCGCGCCGACGATCGCGACGCCGATGATCCCAGAGAGGTCAGAGTCCATGGATGTATCTCCCGCGCGGATAGTACGCCGCGCAGGAACGGAATCGAGAGCTACGGCGTGGCAGGCGGCGTCGGCGCCCCGCTCGGACCGCCGAGGACCCGATCGGGTGAGAGTGCCGTCCCCGGCTCGTCGGGATCGCCCTCCTCTTCCTCGGACGGCGGATCGGTGCTCGCACGCTCGGGCGCTTCCATCCGGATGTCGCGCATGCGCTCGTAGAAGACCTCGGTCGGGATGCGCTCGCGGAGGCCGGTGATGAACGTCTCGATCGCGGTCTCGCGATGCGTGCGCCAGAGGCGTGCGCGGATCGACGCATCGGCGGCCGACACGTCGCGGTGCTCGGCCGGCCGGATGCCGGTGAGCTGCAGGATGGCGAACCGCGTTCCTTCGGCGAAGACGTCCGACACCTCGCCCACGTTGGCGATCGCGAACGCGGCCTGGGCCGCCTCGATCGGCACCGTCGGATCGCTGTGGTTCGCGAGGCGCCCCTCCGCGTCGAAGTAGCGGAGGTCGCCGCCTCGCTGGCGCGTCTCGGCGTCGGTGGAGTGATCGGTGACGAGCAGGCGGAACGCTCGCACGTCGGCGCCCCGCGCCTGCGTCACGATCGCGTCGGCCGCCTCGCGCGTGTCGAGCACGATCTGGCTCGCACGACGCATCTCCGGCTGATGGAACTCCGCCGGGTGCTCGTCGTAGTACTCGCGGACCTCTTCGGCGGAGATCGAGGCGGCGGTGATGCGCTCGTCGAAGTCGTGCCGGAGCAGGAGCTGGACCGACGTCTGGCGCACGGCATCGACCACGTCCGGCTCTTCACCGTAGCCGCGTCGCCGCGCCTCGCGGGCCAGCAGCTCCATCCGGATGCGCTCCCGCACGTGCTCCTCGAGATGCGCACGGTCCCGGAAGCGCGCCCGCATGAACGCAGACTGGTGGTTGATCTCGTCCTCGATCTCGCCGAGCGTGATGGTCACGTCTCCGACGCGCGCGACGACGCGGGCGCGGCGCGCGGCATCGTCGGGCGCCGGGGGCGGCACGGCGCTCGGCGCGGGCGCCGTCGTGGTGGTCGCGGGCGCGGACGTCGGCGCGGGCGCTTGCGCTCGACCGAGCGAAGGCACGAGGACGAGACCGAGCACGAGGAGCGGGAGCGCGCGCATCGCACCTTGTTTCTCACGCGCGCGCCGCGGCGGCAACTCGTCGCCGGCTCGCGAGCCCGCGGCCGGGCTACCCTTCACGGCCCCGCCATGACGACGCGCCGCGACCCGAACCTCCTCGCCTGGCAGTGGAACGGCTACGCCGACTTCCACGCCGATCGGCGCAACCTGCTGGTGCACGTGCTGACGCAGCCGATCTTCGTGCTCGGCTTCTTCACGCTGCTCGGCGCGCCGTTCGCCGGCTCGCTCGCGGCCATCCTGACGAGCGTCGCGGGCGGCCTCGTCGCCATGGTCGTCGCCATCGCGCTGCAGGGCCGCGGGCACGCGAAAGAGAAGAACGCCCCGATTCCGTTCGCCGGCCCGCTCGACGTGGTCCTTCGGATTCTCCTCGAGCAGCTCGTGAACTTCCCGCGCTTCGTGCTCACCGGCGGCCTCGCGCGTGCTTGGCGCGAGAGCGCGGCCACTCGCCCCGCGAAGTGAGCCGCTCGAGCGCGATGTAGGGCGGCGCTCAGCTGCTCGGCGACGATCGCCTCGGGCTCACGGGCGCGGCGCGGCGAGCATCTTGGCGAGCTCGCCCGAGGCGTCGAGCTTGGCCAGGTCGTCGGCCCCGCCGACGAAGACGCCCTTCACCCAGATCATCGGGAACGTCGACCAGCCGGTCCACATCTTCAGCGCGAGGCGGCGGCGCCAGAGGGAGAAGTAGCTGCCGTACGAGAGGTGCGTGTAGGGGATGTTCTTGGACCGCAAGAGGCGGCACGCGCGCCCGGGGTTCGGGTTCTGCGCCATGCCCACGACGACCACGTCGTCCTTGTCGACCGCCGCCTTGACTTCCTCGACGAGGTCGCGCTGGTAGTTGGCGACGTCCGCGCGGACGGAGGGGTGAATCTTCGACTCTTCGACGATGTAGCGACCCATGCTCGTGCTCCTGCTCGTGGCCCGCGCGTGTGATGCCCATGCGAAGGCCCGCGCGCAAGCGAGCGCGCGGGCACTTCGCACTACTTCACGGCGCCACGCGCGCTCCGCAACGCGCCGGGCTCCCCATCGAGAGCGCCCTTCAGCGATGCCCGTCGCTGACCAGCTCTCCCGTCATGCGCAGGGTCTCCATCGCGTGCTGGCACTCGCCCCGGTGCGCCGCGACGACGCGCGCGTCGCCCGCGCACATGAGCACGACGGCCATGCCGCCGGCCGCCGTCACGCGCTGCACGGTCATGTTCTGGTCGATCGGCACCTCGAACTGGCGCCCCTCGAGATCCCCCACGGTCACCGTCTGCTCGTCGGCGAAGCCCGGGCGACCGCGGAAGACGTTCGTGTAGTCGTTGGCGAAGTCGTGATCGTTCACGTCCGACGGAGCGACGATCACGTTCAGGGCGAACCCGTCGCCGGCCGTCAGCTGCAGCGCGCGCATCGGCTGTCCGGGATCGCGGGGCGCCATCCGCAGCTCGGGCGGCGCCTCGAAGACGAAGCCGGGGCCGGCGATCACGTTGCCCGCGCGGCGGAACGTCGGGCCCGCGACGACGATCGAGGCGTAGTCGTCCGGATGGTGCCGATGCGGCCAGCCTTGGTGGCCCTCGTCGACGACCCGCTCGAGCGCGGTCTCGAGCGCGCGACGCTCCATGTCGTGCATGACTCCGTCGGCGCCGCAGCCCCACGCCGAGACGTGCTCGGAGAAGGTGGCGACGCGCATCGTGCGCGCGAGGACGTCGTGCGACTGCGTGTCGACCGCGACGACCTCGAAGATCGAGTACGCGCCGTGGTGCCAGAACGGGATGCTGTCGAGGATCAGCCAGGGCACGAGGCCGATGTAGATGCCGAGCGCCGCGGTCGAGCCGCAGCCACCGGCCGGCGCGGCGCCGTGGTAGCGCACGAAGAGCACCGACGTGTCGCCTTGCGCGGCCGCGGAGGCGAGGATGCGATCGACGTCCGCCGGCGAGCTCGGCGCCGGGACGACCGACGTTCGATCGCTCGCCAGGCCCGCGCGCACGAGGTGCTCGTCGACCGACCGCCGTACGTCGCGTAGCTCCGCGTCCTCACCACGCCCGCCGCCGCCGTCGCGCGCGTCGATCGCGCCCGTGGTGGCCGCGCGCAGGCTCCCCGCGCCTTCGATCGTGTGGATGCTGCCGGTGTCGTACGCGTACGAGAGCCCTCCGCAGCCGCTCCCCAGCCCTCCGACCAGCATCATCGCCCCCACCCACGACACCGTCTTCCAACCCTTGCGCGCCATCGGGCACCTCCGTGGCGTGGCTCTTTGGCAAGCCTCGGGCCGCGCGAGATCCCCGCGTCGTTTGGGGCTCCCGCGCGGCTGTCACGGCGCGGGGCGCGCGTGTCTCGCCGATCCTGGCCCGCTGACTCGGTCTCCGGGGCGCGAGGCTCGACAGCGCGCTCGGGATCCGCGAGTCTCCCGCGCATCATGCGATCCGGACGACGAACCCCGCTGCTCCTCCTCGCTCTCGCCCTCTCTGCGTGCGGTGGCGCAGCGGCCGGCGGCGGGCACCGCACCCTTCCCGCCCTGCGTGGCGGCAGCACCTCGTGGCAGGCCGAGGCCGACGCCTTCCTCGCTTGGTACGACCCCGAGTACGTGCGCCTGTACACGGCGAGCGCCGAGGCCGCGTGGGTCTCGTCCACCGACGTGAGCGACGCGCACACCGAAGCGCGCCAGCACGCCGACCAGGCCATGGCCGAGATGACCGGTGCGGTCGACGTGATCGAGCGCGCGCGCCTCTTGCTCGAGCACCGCGGCGAGCTCGCGCCGCTCACGCAGCGGCAGCTCGACCACCTGCTCTTCATCGCAGCGCAGGCGCCGCAGACGCAGCCCGAGCTGGCGGCCCGCCGCGTGGCGGCCGAGGCCGAGCAGAGCGCGCGCCTCGATGGCTACCAGTTCTGCATGGCGCGCGCGGCGGATCAGACGTGCACGCAGCCCGTCAGCACGAACGACATCGACGAGGTGCTGATGACCTCGACCGATCTCGATGCGCGCCTGCAAGCCTGGAACGCGGCCAAGGAGGTGGGCGGCGTGCTCCGCGACGGCCTCGTCGAGCTCCGCGGCCTGCGCAACGGCGTCGCGCAGGCGATGGGCCACGACGACTACTTCACGTACATGGTCTCCGACTACGGGATGACCCGGCAGGAGATGATGGAGATGCTCGAGCGCCTCGTCGTCGAGACGCGCCCGCTCTACACGCAGCTGCACTGCTGGGCGCGCTATCGCCTCGCCGAGCGCTACGGCGTCGCGCAGCCGCCGCAGCTCATCCCCGCGCACTGGATCGGCAACCGCTGGTCGCAGAGCTGGCCGGGCCTGGTCGACGGCGTCGACATGGACTCGCTGATCACCGGCCACGATGCCGAGTGGGTCGTGCACCAGGCCGAGCGCTTCTACGTCTCGCTCGGATACGAGCAGCTGCCGCCGAGCTTCTGGGAGCGCAGCGACCTCTATCCCGTGCCGGAAGGACAGCCGCGCGAGAAGAACGACCACGCGAGCGCGTGGCACATCGATCTCGACCACGACGTGCGCTCGCTGATGAGCGTGGAGCCGAACTGGGAGTGGTTCACGACCACGCACCACGAGCTCGGGCACATCTACTACTTCATGAGCTACTCGACGCCGGAAGTCCCGGTGTTGCTGCGCGACGGCGCCAACCGCAGCTACCACGAGGGCATGGGCGATCTGATCCTGCTCGCGGCCTCGCAAGAGCCCTACCTGCGCGAGGTGGGCCTCCTGCACGAAGACCAGCACATCGATCAGATGCAGTGGCTGCTCGACTCGGCGCTCACCGGCCCGATCACGTTCCTTCCGTGGAGCGCCGGCGTGATGACGCACTTCGAGCACGACCTCTACGCCGAGAACCTGCCGCCCGAGCAGTTCAACGAGCGCTGGTGGCAGTACGTCGCGCGCTACCAGGGTGTCTCGCCGCCGAGCGAGCGCCCGGCGACCGGGTGCGATGCGTGCACCAAGACGCACATCAACGACGATCCGGCGGGCTACTACGACTACGCGCTCGCGAACGTGCTCGTCTACCAGCTGCACGACCACATCTGCCGCGAGATCCTCCACCAGGATCCGCACGCGTGTAACTACTACGGGCACACCGAGGTCGGGGACTTCCTCCGCGCGATCGAGAGCCCCGGCGCGAGCCGCGACTGGCGCGAGGTCTTGCGTGAGCACACGGGCCACGACCTCACGGCCGAGCCGATGCTCGAGTACTACCGCCCGCTCCTCGCGTACCTCGAGCAGCAGAACGCGGGCCGCGACTGCTCGCTGCCGCCGGTCACGGAATGACGGAGATGGTCTCGGCGATCTTCGATGCGTCGCGCTGGGACGTCGTCCCGGGCTTCGACTTCACGGACATCACCTATCACCGCTGCAAGGACCAGGGCACGGTCCGCATCGCGTTCCACCGGCCCGAGGTGCGGAACGCGTTCCGGCCGCACACGGTGGACGAGCTCTGCACGGCGCTCGACCACGCGCGCACCTCGAGCGACGTCGGCGTCGTCCTCCTCACCGGCAACGGGCCCTCGCCGAAGGACGGCGGATGGGCCTTCTGCTCGGGCGGCGATCAGCGCGTCCGCGGCAAGGACGGCTACCAGTACGAGGGCGGGAGCGGCACGCCGGATCTCGGGAGGCTCGGACGCCTCCACATCCTCGAGGCCCAGCGCCTGATCCGCTTCATGCCCAAGGTCGTGATCGCGGTCGTTCCCGGATGGGCGGTCGGCGGCGGGCACAGCCTGCACGTCGTCTGCGACATGACGATCGCGAGCAAGGAGCACGCGAAGTTCCTCCAGACCGACGCCGACGTGGCGAGCTTCGACGGTGGCTTCGGCTCGGCGTACCTCGCGCGACAGGTCGGGCAGAAGCGCGCGAGAGAGATCTTCTTCGTCTCGCGCACGTACTCGGGCGAGGAGGCGGTGGCGATGGGCGCCGCGAACCTCGCCGTGCCGCACGAGGATCTCGAGAAGGTCGCGCTCGAGTGGTCGGCCGACGTCCTCACCAAGAGCCCGACGGCGATCCGGATGCTCAAGTACGCGTTCAACCTGATCGACGACGGGCTGGTCGGTCAGCAGCTCTTCGCCGGCGAGGCCACGCGCCTCGCGTACGCGAGCGAAGAGGCGCGCGAAGGCCGCGATGCGTTCGTCGAGAAGCGCGAGCGCGACTTCAAGCGCTTTCCCTGGCACTACTGATCTACTACGTCCCAGAATCGTCGCGCTTCGCGACGATTGGACGAGGCTGGATAGCGAGCCGCGCGCCGCGCGCTGACCGAGCTGCGGCAGCCTTCGATCGCCACCACGTGGTTCCGAGACCGCGCGCCGCGCTGCGGCGCCGATCTCGTTGGCTGCGGGCTACGCCCGCGCCGTGGGGGCGAGGCGTCGGGGCCGGAGACGAGCGAGGCTCCGAGACCGGAACGGCCCGTCGACCGTCGGAGAGCGCATGCGCCGCATCACGTTCGTCACGTCGCTCTTGCTCCTCGCCGGCTGCGGAGGCTCGAGCGCCGCTTCCGGCGCCGGCTCGACGCCCGCGCCGTCCCACCCCGATCCCTCGACGTGGCGGGAAGATCTCCAGTGCCACGATGCCGATCCGAGCGGCGCGATCGCCTGCGCGCGCGAGGGCTGCGAGTGGCGCGCGCCCTATCACTGTTCCGGGATCGAAGAGCCCTATGACGAGGCCATCGATCGCTCTGCCGTGTGCGTCTGCGTCTGCGAGCGCGATCTCGTCGATTGCATGAGCCAGCCGTGAGCGCGCGGCGCCGCGGTCGGCACGGTACCGGCAGCGGGGGGTGAGCGTCCGCGGCGAGACGATGCGCCCCATCGCGTACGCGACGACCGTGGCGTTCTACGCCGAGCGCTCGCGCACGTTCGACGCCGGGCTCGTCGTGCCGAACAATGTCGACGCGGAGCACGTGGGCTCCGTCCTCCGATGAGCGACTCACGCCGCAGTGGAAGACACGCCAGGTACCGCGCCGTCGTCGCGGATGGCGACGCCGCGCGGCGAGCGCTCCTGACGGCGGCGCTCGAGAGCGTCGGCTTCCACGCGACGGCGGTGCACGACGGGCAGGAGCTGCTCGACCTGCTCGAGATGACGCCGCCGCGTCACTTCCGCCTCGTCGTCGCCGCGCAGCACATGCCGCGCCTCTTCGGTACCGAGGTGCTGGCGCGCTCCAGCAACCGGCGGGCGCGCTGGGTGATCGTCGCCACCGACGCCACGCCCGAGCTCGAGGCGACGGCCGAGAGCTACGGCGCGCACGCCGTCGTACGACTGCCCCTCGACGTGGAGCAGCTGCTCGCCGCGATCGATCGGATCATGATGGGCGACACGGAGCCGGGGATCCGCAGCGCCTGACGCCGCACCCGTGAGCCTGCTCTCGGCGCCCCGCCGGCACGGCCTCACTCGGCACCGTCTCACTCGGCACCGCCCAGCACCTCGCGCAGCTCGCGCTCGCTCGCCTCGACGTCGTCGAGCAACGCCTCGAGGTCCGGCACCCGATCGAGATCGGCGTTCAGCCCGACGAAGAGTCCGCCGTCGTAGCTGACGAGCGCGATACCGATCGACTGCCGAGCGAAGAGCGGCACGAGCGGATAGAGCGCTTCGAGCTTGCTCGACCCGAGAAAGAGCGGCACCGGCGGCCCGGGCACGTTGGTGACGACGACGTGGAACGGGAGCATGCGGAGGGCGACTGCGAAGACGAGGCCGACCAGACCGTCGGGGCCCAGGTCACCGATCTCCTCGACGAGCTGCCCCGCCTCCACCTCGCTCGAGCCCTCCTTCAGCGCTCGCGCGTGCTGGTGGACGAAGTCGAGGCGCGCGCGCGGATCCGCCTCGCCGACCGGCAGCGGCACGACGAGCATGGACACGTGGTTGCCCGTGCGCTGGCGCGCGGACTCGGTCTCTCGCGCGCGGAGGTTCACCGGCACGAGCGCCCGCAGGACGAGGCCCTCGACGTGGGTACCGCGCCGCAGCAAGTGACGGCGCAGCGCTCCCGTGACCACGGCGAGCACCACGTCGTTGAGCGTGACGCCCGAGGCGCGACGCGTGCGCTTGAGGGCGTCGAGCGAGAGGCGCCGGCCGCCGAACGCGCGGTGGGGGCCGATGCGATCGGGGTTGAGCGGCGTGGGCGGCGTGGGCGCGGTCGCATCCTGCACCATGTGCAGTGCGCCGCGGAGCGCGGTTCGCAGGCGCTCACGGCCGGCGGGGAGCACCAGCTCCCGCAGCCGCGCGCCGAGCACGGGGAGCTCTTCGAGGCGCTGCGCGAAGAGGGCGCGGGCCAGCGTCCGGCGCTGGGTCGGCGGGGCCTGGTCCGATGCACCCGGTGTCCCGAGCTCGCCTGGCGAGAACGAGAAGAGGGCTCCGAGCACGCCGATGCCCTCGACGCCGTCCAGCATCGCGTGGTGCGCCTTGGTCACGATGGCGAAGCGTCGATCCTCGAGGCCCTCGACGAGCCACATCTCCCAGAGCGGGCGCTCGCGATCGAGACGCTGCGAGAAGAGGCGACCGGCCAGCGCGTCCAGCTGCGCCCGCGTGCCGGGGCGCGGCACGGACGTGTGACGCACGTGGTAGTCGATGCGGAAGTCGGGGTCCTCCATCCACGCGGTGCCGAGCGGTGGAACCGCATGCACCCGCTGCCGGAAGCGCGGGATGCGCACGAGGCTCGAGGCGATGTGCTGGCGCAGCGTGGCGGCGTCGAGAGCGCCATCGGGGCCGACGAGCCCGCGGCCATCGAAGACCGCGACGGCCCCCACGTGCATGTGCAGGGGCCCCGACTCGATGTCGAGGAACGCTCGATCGAGCGAGGTCAGGCGCTCGTAGAACGAGGGCACCTCGCTCACTTACGCACGCACGCCCCGACGGCCATCGCAACGTCGCTCTGCACCGCCCGCTCCGCCCCTCCCGTCCGCGGGCGGCGCCCGGACTTCTTGCTGCGAGCACCTGATCGGCTCGCCCGCTCCGGCCCCTGCCGTCCGCGGGCTGCGCCCGCTCCCGTCCGGGTCCTCGGGGCGAGCACTCCTTGCTGCGAGCACAGCACGATCGAAGACGGGCATCGCCGCTGCACGACCGACCCGCGCGCGGGGCTCGCGACCCGGGGGTGGGCGCGAAGGCTTTGTGCACGGGCGCCGGTCCGTGGCACCGTTGTGCCGGCGATGCAGGTGCGCGAAGGCACGAGGCTCGGCGGCTACCGCGTCGTGCGCAAGATCGGCGAAGGCGGCATGGGCGCCGTCTGGGAGGGGGTGCACGAGCGCCTCCAGAAGCGCGTCGCGATCAAGACGCTGCACGAGCAGTTCGCCCGCGACGCCGGGCAGGTCGCGCGCTTCACCCGGGAGGGCCGGGCGGCCTCGCGTATCCGCCATGGCCACGTCATCGACGTGACCGACGTGGGGATGGAGGACGGGACCCCCTACCTCGTGATGGAGCTGCTGGAAGGGGAGTCGGTCGCGAGCCTCATCCGGCGCGTCGGCCCGCTCTCCCTCGAGGCGATCGCCGAGATCGCGCTCCCGGTCATGGACGCGCTCGAGGCGGCGCACGCGGCCGGCATCGTCCACCGGGACCTCAAGCCGGAGAACATCTTCCTCACGCGCTCGCGGAGCGGCACCGACGCGCACCCGATGGTGCTGGACTTCGGCATCTCCGCCATCGAGGACGAAGTGCGGATGACCAAGACCGCGCACTTCATGGGAACCCCGCACTACATGTCGCCCGAGCAGGCGCAGAGCGCGCGGAGCGTGGACGGACGCAGCGATCAGTTCTCGCTCGGCCTGGTGCTCTTCGAGATGGTGACCGGGCGGCGGGCGCTCTACGGCAACTCCGTGCTCGAGGTCGTGCACCGCGTCTCGACCGAGGGAGCGATTCGCCTCGGCGTGGTGCGCCCCGACCTCCCGGCCGCGTTCTCGGCGATCATCGACAAGATGAGCGAGCGCGATCCCACGGCGCGCTTCCCCACGATGCGCGCCGCCGGAACGGCGCTGCTGCCCTTCGCTTCGCCGCGGGCGCAGGCGATGTGGGGCCACGCGTTCGCGCCGAACGCGGCGCCGCTCTACCGCTCGAGCGTCCCGATGCTCGAGCCTGCGGCGCAGAGCTCGCCCTCGATGGCCAGCCCGAGCATCCCGATCTCGGTCGTGTCGACGCCCTCGTCGTTCGGCACGCAGGACGCACCTCGCGCCTCGTTCAGCGCGCCGGCAGCGCGCGGCTCGATGCCCTCGGTCTCGAGCGGTGGCTCGGCCGCGGGGCGCTTGCCTTCCACGCGGCCGTCGACCCCCGCGGCGAGCGCGGGCACGCCGTCGTACCGACCGCGCGCGTCGGCGTCTCCGAGCGAGATCGGCACCGAGCCGACGGTCGACGCAGCCTCGCGCACGCCTCGGGCGAGCGAGATCCCGGCGGCGCGCCCGAGCGGGCGCTCCCCGGTGCTGCTGGCCGTGATCGCCATCGCGTGCGTGATCGGCGCGGTCGGCATCGCGTTCGTCGTCGGAACGACGCTCGCCCGCCAGCAACAGCAGCAGCTGCAGCTCGCCACCGCGCCACCGAGCTCGACCACGCCCGTGGCGACCGCCCTGCCCGAGCCCACGGCGCCCGTGCCTCCCACGACGCCCCCCAGCAGCGTGTCCACCACGATCGACATCCGGCTGCGCGCGATTCCCGCCACCGCCGAGATCGTCCTCGACGGGAGCGTCGTCGGCACGGGCACCTACGCGGGCACCCTCGTGCGCGACGGGATTCCCCACATCCTCGAGGTGCGAGCCGAGGGCTTCATCCCGCACGACATCCAGTTCCTCGACATCGCGCCCGTCGCGACGATCCAGCTCGAGGAGGTGCCGCGCCACCACCACGGGCCGGTCGTGGCGCGCCACTCGCAGATGACCGAGTCCGGCCTCGTCGCCTCCACGGGCGAGCCGCTGGTCGCGGCGCCGCCCAGCACCGCGGCCGGCGCGCCCACGACGCAGGGGCTCGCGGCCCCGATCACCGTCGTGCCGGCCACGGAGGTCACCGCCACTGCGGGGACCGGCGCCGGGCCCGAAGGACCTCACGACACCACGTCGGTCCAGGGCCCCGGGACCGGGGCAGGAATGGCGCCGCCGCCGAGCACCACGACCGAGCCGGCACAGGCCCCCGCGCCGCCGCCGACGACCCGCGTCAGCGACGACTGGGCGGCGACGGCCGGCGACGACCTGGCGCCCTTCGATCCCCCGTGATCCTGCCGCCGCGCTCGCCGTGCGCCCCACCTCCTGCGCGGGGCTGTTTACAGCGGTTCCACCCATTCGTTACTCTGCGCGCCGCCGGGCGTACCTCTTTCTTCGCGCCCGGAAAGAAGAGCGACGGTCATGAGCGACGACAACGATCTCCCCGCGGTTCCCGACAACGTCGACCAGAACGACGAGCTGTCCAAGGTCGCCGCGACCATCGGTGACGACGACGACGCTGCCCGCAAGATCGGCAGCCACTCGAGCATCGCCGCGATCCTCGTCGGCGTCCTCATGCTGGGTGGTCTCGGCTACTTCGGCTTCGTCTGGTACCAGCGCGACCAGGCCGAGGGCCACCGCTGGGACGCCTACCACCACGCCCAGGACGCCGACTCGGAAGAGCAGTACCTCTCCGAGCTGCGCGCGGACCTGCCGAACACGGCGGCGTTCAACGACGTCCGCCAGGAGTACATCTCCGAGTTCGGCGAGCACCACGACGAGCAGGCCGTCCCGCTGCTCATCCCGATGCTCGACGAGCCTGGCGTGATCCGGGCCCACGCGGCGCGCTCGCTCGCGCAGATCGGCTCGCCGGCCGCGGACTCGGCCGCTCCGGCGCTGCTGCGCGTGCTGCCGGCGACCGACGAGGCCGACCGCGCGCCCGTGGTCTGGGCGCTCGCGATCCTGCACCAGCAGGAGGCCGCCGACGCGATCATCCAGGAGTTCGCGAACGGAACGCTCCAGGCCCAGCCCGGCTGGGATCCGCGCATCGTGCAGCAGGCCATCGGTGTCGAGCGCCTGAGCGCGGCCGAGCTCACCGACCACGAGTCGGTCGGCGTCCGCACGCTCGTCGCCCAGTCGCTCTCGGAGGCGGCGACGCCCGACGTCATCGATCCGCTCTCGCACATGATCGCGCACGAGCGCGAGCTCGAGGCCGCCGACAGCGACGACTCGCACCGCGAAGGCCACGACGGCGTCATCCGCGCCTGCGTGTCGGGCCTCGGCCGCGTCGGCGAAAGAGGCGTCATGGGCCTGCTCTTCAGCCCTCATGACGAGCCGATCGGAGGCGCTCGGCAACTCATCGCGGCTCCGCGCGACGACCACCGCGCCGATCTGGTCGGCATGCTCCGCGCGACCCACGACCCGGCGGCCGCCGACGCGCTCGCCACGCAGCTCGGCTCGACCGACGAGCACGTCCGCATCGAGGCGGCGAGCGGCCTGGCCGAGGTCGGCGACGCACGCGCGGTGCCGGTGCTCGTCCAGCTCGCGCAGAGCGAGAGCCTGGAGACCGGGCGCGACGCGCTCGACATGCTGATGCTCGTGCACACGCCGGACATGGTCCCGGCGCTCGAGCCGATGCTCGAGAACGACCGCTTCCTCGGCCGCCGCGCGTCGGTGCTCCGCGTGCTCGGGCGCTCGGGTGTCACGGACGCGGGCCGCTCGATCGCCGAGCACCTCGACGGCGACGACATCGCATCGGCCGCGATGGCGCTCGCGGAGCTGAACTACGATCCCGGGTACGACCAGCTGATGCGCATGATCCCGCGCCCGCGCAACGTCGACTTCTCGGCGTACCAGGGCATGGCCGGCGTGCCGCACGAGATGGAGTACAACAACCGCACCGCCGCGGTGCGCGCGATCGGCCGCTATGGCCGTCCCGAGTCGGCGGAGGCCCTCATGACGATCATCGAGGACCCGCAGGACGACATCCGCCTGCGCAACGATGCCGGCCTCGCGCTCGGCGCCGTCGCCAACGACGAGATCGTCGAGCAGGTCATCGCCAAGATCCAGCAGACCGATCTCGACGAGGCCGCGCGGCGCTACTACCTCGGCGCGCTCTGGCAGCACCCCAGCCGCACCGTCGCCCCGCGCCTGATGGAGCTGATGACGAACGCGGCGACGCCGCCCGACGTCCGCCACCCGGCGGCGATCGCGATCGGCTACGCGGCCGACCCGGCCAACGACGCGCGCCTGATCCAGCTCCTCGACGACGACAACCTCTCGTTCGACGCGGCCATCGCGATCACGCTCGGCGGCAGCGAGGAGGCGGCCAACGCGCTCCTTCGGAAGCTCGGCGAGGACGACGACCTGCGACAGTCGCTCCAGTCGGCGCTGCTGAACGCCGAGAACGACTTCTTCAATCTCGTCACGAGCGACCTCTGGGAGTCGGGGCAGATCCATCGGCGCATGCGCGTCGCGCAGATCCTCAACACCGGAGACGGCGACAACCGGCAGGGCTACGCGTGGCAGCAGCTCTCGACGCGCCTCGAGAGCGGATGGTCGGGCCTGCACGGCCTCAACGCCCCGGAGATCCGCGGGCGTCTGTTGGCCGACCTGACGAGCACCGACGCCGACAAGCGCGTGCTGGTCGCGAGCGTGCTCGGACAGATGCACGAGCTCGGCCTGCTCATGGCGGCGCGCGATGGCGGCGGGAACGGCGCCGAGGAAGCGCGCAGCGTGCTCGCCGAGATCACGCGCCCCGCCCACAGCGACGAGGCCACGGCGCAGTAGTCGGCGCGGAAAGGGGCCGCGAGGCCCTCGAACGACGAGAGCCCGCGAACGACGAGAGCCCTCTTCCGGTCCGGAGGAGGGCTCTTGGCTTTGGCGCTCGGCTTTGGCGCTTGGCGCTCGAGGCGTCGCTCGGACGCGGGGAACGGAGAGGGTGGGATTCGAACCCACGGTACGCTTTTGGCGTACGCTCCCTTAGCAAGGGAGTGCCTTCGACCACTCGGCCACCTCTCCCGAGGCGACGGCCGTAGTAGCGGGCAGAGAGAACGGTGTCAATGCAAGGCAAGAGAGCTCGGTCGTGTCGGCTCCGGACGGACGCGCGCGCAGCGCACCGACGCGCGGGGCGGCAGAGGCGAGGCCGTTCTGCGATGGCGCGCGCGTTCGTCGGGCTCTTGCTGGTGGGGATCGCGTTTTTCCTGGGCCTTCCGTCGCGCGCGAGCGCCTGCTCGTGCATCGAGATGCCCTTCGAGACGGCGCACGACCAAGCCGCCGCCATCTTCGAGGGGCGCGTGACCTCGATGCAGGAGATCGACGGGACGATCCACGTCCGCTTCGACGTGACCCAGACGTGGCGCCTGGCCGAGCACGAGCACGTCGAGGTCGTGACCGCCAGCGACGGCGCCGCTTGCGGCTACGCGTTCGAGGTGAACCGGCACTACCTCGTGTACGCGAGCGCCGTCGAGGGCGACGCCTACCGCGTCTCGCTCTGCTCGCGGACCCAGCCGATGGAGAGCGCGGACGACGATCGCGCGCTCCTCGGCTCCGGCGTGGTCCCCGTCGACATCACCGATCCTGCGCCCGAGAGCGAGCCCGCCGCGCAGGCGCCGCCCCCGACGCACGCAGGATGCGCCAGCTGCTCCACGGCGCCGGCGCGCTCGTCGCTCACGACGCTCGTCGCCCTCGCACTCTCGCTCGCGACTGCCGCACGTCGGCGGCGCTGATCACACGGCCCGACCTTCCGGCAGCTGCGTCGGGGGCGAGGAAGACTACGGAGAGAGAGGGATTCGAACCCTCGGTACGGTTTTGCCGTACACACGATTTCCAGTCGTGCGCCTTCGACCGCTCGGCCATCTCTCCAGGGACCACACTCCCACCGAGCGCCCCTCGCCCCCGCAGAAAACGAAGCCTCGCGAAGCGAGGCCACGCAGTACGGGGGCTCGGGGAGCCCAACGGGCCCCCGCGCGACGCGCCCCCGAAGGGGCGCGTTGCAGGAACGGAGAGCAAGGGATTCGAACCCTTGGTACCGTTGCCGGTACACTTGATTTCGAATCAAGCGCCTTCGACCACTCGGCCAGCTCTCCGCGGCCGAAACTAGCAGCGACCCCCGAACGGTCAAGAACGAATCCACGCGGCGCCCCACCTCATTTCCGCGTTTGACAGCGCAAGGCGCGTCGCTATCATCCGCCTCCCTTCGGGACCCATAGCTCAGCTGGATAGAGCACTGGTCTACGGAACCAGTTGTCGGAGGTTCGAATCCTCCTGGGTCCGCTCGCTCTTCTCGCGCTGCCCGCTCCCCGGTGGGTGGCCCCGAGACGAGCTCCGCCGCGTGGGGCCATCGGACGTGCATCGAACGCTCTCGACCTCCGGGCGGAAGGCCTATCCGAGCCTCGCGCCCGCCGCGGGCGCGCTCGCGCTGGGAGCGTGGGTCTGTGCCACCGCGCCGGGCTGCGACACCTCGCGCGTGGCCGCGCAGGTGAGCGGGGACCTCGTCGTGCGTGCCTCGGACGAGCTCCAGCGTCACTGGGACGAGGAGCTGATCGGCGACGCGATGCCCGGCACGATCGTCCAGCTCGAGGGCGTGTTCGCCGTCGTCCCGGACGACGAGACCGTCGGCCTGGTGCTGGTGCGCGCCTACTCCGCGTACGCGTTCGGCTGGGTCGAGGACGAGGCCGACCTCGCCGAGATGCGCGGCGACATCGACGAGGCCGACCGCATCCGCGCGCGTGCGCGCCATCTCTACGAGCGCTCCCGCAACGTGGCGCTCCACTTGCTGCGCCGTCACGGCGAGGGCCTCGATGCCGCGATCGCCGCCGGGCCGGAGGCGCTCGCGGAATGGCTGGCGACGCACGTTCACTCCGAGCGCGAGGCGATGCTCTCGCTCTGGGCGGGGCTGAGCTGGGGCTCGGCGATCGGCGTCTCGGGCGGCGATCCCGAGCTCGTCGCCGACCTCACGACGGCGCGCACGTTCGCCGAGCGCGCGGTCGCCGTCGACGAGACGCTCGATCACGCCGCCGGGCTCACCTTCCTCGCCGGACTCGCGAGCGCGACCGGCGAGGGCATCGGCGGCGAGCCCGAGCGCGGCCACCAGGTCTTCGAGCGTGCCCTGCTCGCCACCGAGCGTCGCTCGTTCGTGGTGCAGCTCGCCTACGCCAGCACGTACGCGATCACGATGCAGGACCGCACGCTCTTCGTGACGCTCCTGCGCGAGATCATCGACGGCGGTGATCCGGATCCCGACGCGCGCATCGGAAACCGCGTCGCGCGCCGGCGGGCGATCCACCTCCTGCAGCGCGTCGACGAGCTCTTCTGATGCCCCTCCAGCCGCCGAAGATCCGCGGGACCGAGACGGCGACGTACCGCGCGACGCCGCACCCCAAGCCCTTCTTCAAGACGGTCCTCGACGGCAAGCGCATGTTCCAGGGCGCGCGCACGACGGTCACGACGAAGCTCGACGGGCCCACCCTCGAGATCGTGTCGGTGCACGAGACGCCCGTCGGCCGCATCGACGAGGTGGCGACGCTCGACGTACAGCGCGGCGTCGCGATGCACTTCCTCGATCGCATCCAGAAGGACACGGCCGGCAAGATCGTGCGCGAAGAGAAGATCGACTTCTCGTCGACGGCCGTCCTCTTGCCCGAGCGCACCTTCCCCGAGGTGCTGCTGCCGTTCGTGCTGCGCGGGCACACGCTCGACGCGCGCGACTTCGTCTACTCGTGGAGCGTCGACCGCTTCGTCGCCCGCGTGTACTTCGAGGTCCGCAAGAGCGCGACCATCACCGTCCCCGCCGGAACGTTCCGCACCCACGAGGTCGTGATGTACCCGGACCTGAACGACTGGGTCCCGCTCGGCTCGGTGCTCACGACGCTCGCGAAGCCGCTCCTGCCGAAGTACCACATGTGGTTCGAAGAGGCGGCGCCGCACCGCGTGATCCGCTTCGAGGGCGCGTACGGTCCGCCCGGCGCCCCGGAGCTGATCCTCGAGCTCGAGAACAGCGCGACGGCCTGATCGGCTCGCGCGCTGTCCGGGCCCTCGCGCGATCGCGGCCGAACGGCCTATCCGCGCCGGGCCGCCTGTGATTGAATCGCGGCCGCGAGGGGCACGTCGAAGGGCCATCGTCCCCGCGCGGACGTTCTCGCCCTTCTCGAGCCATCACGCGCACATGCAGCTACGCTCCATCCTCGTTCTCTGCGGCGCGCTCCTCGGCGCCTTCGCCCTCGGCGGAACGAGCTCCGCGCAGCCACCCGCCACCACGGCGGCGACCACGATTCGCCTCGCCACCCTGGCTCCTCGCGGCAGCGCTCCGTATCGCGTGCTGAGCGCCTGGGGCAACTCGCTCCGCGAGCAGACCGGGGGCGCGCTGACCATCCACGTGGAGAGCGCGAGCGACGAGTCGGCGATCGTCCGTGACTTGCAGGCGCATCGCATCGAAGGCGCGGCCGTCACGTCGGTGGGCCTCGGGACGCTCTGCCGGCCCGTGCTCGTCCTGCAGGCGCCCGGCGTCGCCGAGGACTACGCGGCCCTCGATCGCGCGCGCGCGGCGCTCGACGGCACGCTGCGCGCCGAGCTCTCCTCGAGCGATCTCCACCTGCTCGGATGGGGCGAGGCCGGTCGCGGGCGCATCTTCTCCACCCGTCCGATCCAGACGCCGGCCGATCTCGCCTCCGGCCATCCGTGGGAGCTGCCCGGCAACCCGATCCTCGACGAGTTCCTCCACCAAGCGCACGCGACCGGCGTGCCGCTGCCGCTCGCGGGCGTGCAGGCCGCCCTCGCCTCGCACCAGGTCGACGTCGTCTTCGGCTCGGCGACGATCATCAACGCGCTCCAGTGGCACACGCACCTCACGCACGTGCAGGGAGGCTCGCGCTCGGTGCTGGTCGGCGCGACGGTGATCTCGCGCAGCTTCTTCGACGGCCTGCCCGCCGCGCAGCAACAGGCGCTCGACGCGACGGCCGCGCAGGCCCACGCGCGCCTCTCGCGCGATGGGCGCACCTCCGACGATCACGCCTACCAGACCCTGATCGGCCGTGGCCTCACCGAGGTCGACACCAGCGCGCACGACGCCGAGTGGATCCGCGTCGCGCACGACGCCCGCAACGCGCTCGTGGGACGCCTGTACACGCAGGCACTGCTGACCCAGGCGTGGACGGCGGCCGGCCACAGCGGCTCGCCGTGATCGCCATGACCGGCGAGCCTCGGTCCGCCCGAGAATCGGGCGTGTTACGCTCGCGCCGGCTCGCATGAACGATCGCGTCACCATGACGCCGGCCGACGCGCTGATCGGCCGGATCCTCGACGGCAAGTACCGGCTCGACCAGAAGCTCGGGGCAGGCGCGATGGGCGCCGTCTACAAGGCGACCGAGTCGAACGGCCAGCCCTGTGCCGTGAAGGTGATGGCGCACGAGGCGATCGCCGACGCCGCGCTGCGCGAGCGCTTCGAGCGCGAGGCCCGTGCGCTCTTCGCGCTCCGCCACCCGAACGTCCTCGAGGTGCGTGACTTCGGGGTCGACAACGGCCTGCCTTACCTCGTGATGGAGCTCCTGCAGGGGCGCACGCTCGAGGAGATGGTCGTCGAGCACACGCCCGATCCGGCGACCGGCATCGAGCTCGCGAAGGACGTGCTGCGCGGGCTCGCGTTCGCGCACGAGAAGGGCGTGCTCCATCGCGACCTGAAGACGGAGAACGTCTTCTGTCAGTGGGACGGCCAGCGCTGGCGGGCCAAGCTCCTCGACTTCGGTCTGGTGAAGTTCCAGGACGAGGAGAAGTGGGGCTCGGGCAAGAAGCTCACGATGCAGGGCTCGGTGTTCGGCAGCCCCGCGTACATGTCGCCCGAGCAAGCGACGGGGACGCCGATGACGGCCCGGTCCGACGTCTACTCGGCGGGCGTCGTGCTCTACGAGATGGTCACCGGGGAGTGGCCCTTCGCCGCCGAGAGCCAGGTCGACATGCTGCGCATGCACCTCGTGCAGGCGCCGCCGCCGATGGAGACCAAGCGCGAGGCGCTCCACGTCCGCCCCGAGCTCTCCGCACTGGTGCAGAAGGCGCTCGCGAAGAAGCCCGAGCAGCGCTTCGCCGATGCACGGGAGATGCTGGCGGCGCTCGAGGCCGTGCCGGCGCCCGCGGCGTGGATCGACCCGAGCCGGCCCTCGATCGTCGCGCAGGCGCAGCCGCTTCCGCCTCCGTCGGCGCAGGCGGCGCCGCTCGCCTCGGCAGCGCGCCCGGCGGCGCCGCTCTCGCCTCCCCCCGGCGCGCCTGCCCCGACGGGCGGCGGAGCGGGAGGCAGCTCCACACTGTTGATCCTGGTGCTCGTGGGCCTGGGCGTGATCGGCCTGCTCGCGCTGGCGGTCATCGCGTACTTCACGCTCCTGGCCTGAGCACGGCGCCCTGCGCGCGCCGGGGCAACGTCGGCCGGATCCAGAGGATACGCGCGTAGCGCCTCCGATCCCCCCGGGGCGATTGCCCGAAACTTATCGGGCTCATGGGCGTCCTTGGAGGGCGGGTCTGGTACGCTCGCACCGCGCGGGGCGACCCAAGCGGAGTCGGTGGCGGGCGGTCCGAGGCCAGACGCTGGCGACGGACACGGAGGCTCGGATGCGAGGGTGGAATCGGCTCGGAATCGTCGCCGCGATCGCGGCGGCGCTCGCAGGGTGCGGGGGAACGGACGCCACGATGGAGGCGACCGTCGCCACGGGGCGGGCCGTGCGCGGCACCGCACAGGTCGCCGACGCGAGCGGCGCCGCGCTGGCGTCCGGGCCGACGGCGCGGGTTCCGATCGGGGGCTCGCTCGCGGCGAGCGAGGATGGCCTCGTCCGGGTGGCCGTGGACACCGGGCCCCAGCTCCTGCTCGGGCCGAGCGCACGCGTCGCGTTTCCCGAGGAAGCGCGCGTCTCGGTGCAAGGCGGGCAGGCCTACTTCGACGTGATGAGCGGCGACGCGGTCGAGATCGACGTCGCCGGTGCGACGCTGCGCGCGAGCGACGCCAGCGCCTCGATCGAGGTCGTCGACGGCGGAGCCGACGTGTACGTCGTGCGCGGCGAGGTCAGCGAGCGCGTCGGCGAGACGCGCAGCGTGGTGCACGCGGGCGAGCGCCTGGCGATCCGCGGCACCGCCGCGACCACGAGCGCGGAGACGCTCTGGCGCGACTGGACCGGAGGCCTGGTGCGCACGGGCCCGAGCGATGCCGCGAGCGCGCCCGGCGTCGGCACGCTCGAGGCGCGCGTCCCGGACGAGGTCGGACAGGCGCGCTGGGCGCTGGTCATCCGGCGTCTCGACGTGCAGGTGCGCGTCGTGGGCGAGCTGGCGATCACCGAGGTCCAAGAGGTCTTCTTCAACCCGGCGAGCGAGACCGTCGAGGGCCTCTACCGCGTGAGCGTGCCGGAAGGCGCCGTGCTCGAGCGCTTCGCCGTCGACCGCAACGGCCGCCTCGTCGACGGATACGTGCGCGAAGAACAGCAGGCGCGCGCCGCCTACCAGGCGCAGGTCTATCGCGGGTCCACCGACGATCCGGCGCTGCTCGAGTGGGACGCGCCCGGCCGCTACCGCGCGCGGATCTACCCGATCGCACCGGGCGAGGTCCGCCGCATCGCCATCCGCTACGCCGAGTGGCTGCCGCGCGCCTACGAGGGCGGGCCGCTCCTCTATCGCTACCCGATGGCGGCCGGCGCGGGAGCGCCCCACGTCGGGGAGCTCGCGTTCGTCGCCGATCTCTCGGAGGCGAACGTCACGAGCGTGCACGCCGGCCTCGGCGCGACCGTGGCGGACGGGCGCGTGGAGCTGCGCCGCAGCGACTTCGCCCCACGCTCGGACCTCTGGCTCGAGCTCGTGCCGGCTGGGACCGACGCCCCGCGGGCCTACCGCGCCTCGCACGCGCCGCCGCAGCGCGCGCCGGGCTCGCGCGCGGTAGTGAACGAAGCGGACGAGCGCGACTACTGGTACCTGCCGCTGCGCCTCCCGGAGCGGCTCTTCGCCACGGAGACCCAGGCGCGCGGGCTCGACGTGGTCGTCGTGGCCGACGTCTCGGCGGCGACCGATCGCTCGCACCTCGAGCTCGGGCGCAGCGTCGCCGAGGCGATCGCGGCGCACCTGGGCGAGGGCGATCGACTCAGCGTCGTGTCGAGCGACCTCACGATCCGCGCCGTCACGGAGGGCGGTACCGAGCTCGGCGAAGTGAGCGCGGCCCGCGTGGACGCGCTGCTCGACGGCCTCGCGCGCATCCCCGCCGGAGGCGCGACCGACCTCGGCGAAGCGATCGCGCAAGCCGGCGCGCTCCTCGATCCCGCACGCAACGGCGCCGTCGTCTACGTCGGCGACGGCGCGCCGACGGTCGGGGAGCTGGGCAGCGAGGCGCTGCTCGGGCACCTGATCGACCAGCCGCATCCGATCCGCCTCTACGCGGTCGGCATCGGCGCGGACGCGAACCTCGACCTCCTCGGCGAGCTCACGCACGGCGGCGGCCTCGCTCTGCGGGTCGAAGAGCAGCGCGATGCCGCGCCGGCCGCGCTCGACATCCTCGCGCACCTCTCGCGCCCGATCCTCGGTCGCGTGACGGTCGACGTCGGGAGCGGGATCGAGAACGCGTTCCCGCGCGTCCCGGTCGACGTGGTGCGCGGCGACGTCCTCGAGGTGGTCGGCCGCGTGCGCGACGGCGTGCCCACCGAGGTGGTCGTGCACGGGAGCTTCCTCGGAACCGACGTGGAAGAGCACATCGCGGTCGCGACGGTCGCCAGCGAGGCCGGGACGGATCTGCGCCTGCGCTGGGCCAGCGAGCGCCTGCGCCAACAGCTGCGCGAAGGCGCGACGCGCGAGGAGATCGCCGAGCTCGGGACGCGCTACGGGCTCATCACGCCGTTCACGAGCTACTACGTGCCGAGCGCGAGAGAGATGGCGGAGATGGGCGCCGTCTCCGGGATCTTCGAGCACGTCGATCTCGTCGGGCCGCGGCGCGAGAGGGAGAGCTCGCTCGCGGAGGCCGCGGCGACGCTGCTCGTGGGGCCGCTGGCGCTCACGGGATGCACCGCCGGTTCCGAGCCGCCGACCGCGGCGAGCGGCCCCCTCACGGCCGATCCGCAGCAGGGCAGCTTCGAGGAGCGCGCGGTCGGCAACATCGCGCCGGCCGAGGAGGCGGCGCCGGTCGCGGTCGCCGCGCCGACGACCCCGGTGCTCGTGCCCGGACAAGCGCAGCAGCCCCCGCCGCCGCCCGCGCTCGGCCCGCCGGCCACGATGGTCGCAGCCCGGCCGGCGCCGGCGCCCCGCACCGCCGCGAGCACCACGGCCCCCGATCCCGACACGGCGCGCCGCGGCGCGTTCGACACCGGCGAGGTGCCGGCGGACGCGCGCCTGGACGACCTCCTCGCGGGCGGCGCCGTCACGGGCTCGGCGACCGAGGTGCTCGCCGAGGCCGAGGGCGTGGGCGCCACGACGACCGGCCTCGGCCACCTCGGCACGATCGGCCACGGCGACGGTGACGGCTCGGGCTACGGCTCGGGCGGCGGCCGCGAGACGCGCGCCCACCGTACGCCGGCCGGCGCGCTGCGCGAGAGCTCGCGCGCGCGCCCGCAGCGCATCGCCGATCGCTTCGGCGCCGATGGCGACGACGCGCACGTGCCTCTGCGCACGGCGTCCACGACCGCCGATCACGCACGACAGCGCTGCAGCGACGCGGCCGCGCTCTCGCTCGACGACCGTCGCGCGCTCTGGGGCGAGCGACTGCGCGCGAGCGACTGGGTCGGCAGCTGGGTGGACCAGTACCGCACCGCGACGCGCGACTGCGAGCTGCGCACGGCGCGCGACCGGCGGGCCTTCGTCGACACCATGATCGACCGCGCCGGCTCACTCGCGCGCATGATCGATCTCTACGGCTACCTCGGCGACGGCGCCGGGCGCGGGTACTTGCGCACCGCCATCTTCCGTCGCGTCCGCACGCCCGACGACCTGCGCCAGGTGCGTGGCGCGTTCGGCGGGACCTTCGTCGACTGGGTGCTCGTCGAGCAGGTCCTCACGCGCGCGACCACGCCGGCCGCACGCCTGCGGGCCCTGCGGGGCCTCATCGCGCAGCAGCCGGAGAGCTTCGAGCTGCGACTGCGCTTGCTGGAGGAGCTCGAGGTCCAGCACCACGAGCCCGAGCTGCGACGCCTGGCCGAGCGGCTCCGCGGGGACCCGCTCGCGGACGTGGGCGTGCGCACGGCGATCGGCGAGCTCTACCTTCGCCTCGGCGACGAAGAGGACGCGCGCCGCACGTTCAGCGAGATCGTCGAGTTCGCGCCGATGGACGAGCTCGCGCGCCGGCGCCTGGGCGACCTCTATCGCGCGCACGGCTGGTACGAGGACGCCTATCGCCAGTACGAGACGCTGGCGACGATCCGCCCCGACGACCCGACGGTCATGCTGCTCCTCGCCCAGGCCGCCGGTGGCGCGGGCCGGGTCGACGAGGCCCTCCGGCTCGAGCAGCGCGTGATGGCCACCGCGCCCCCCGGATCGACGGGCGGCATCGCACGCGTCGCCCAGCTCTGGTCGAGCGTGCGCTTCGCGGAGCTGCGCCAGAACGCGACCGACGACGAGCAGCGCAGCGCGCTCCGCGCCCGGATGCACCAGAGCGGCGTCCTCCGAGGCGCAGGACAGCTGCGCGTCTCGCTCGTGTGGGAGCACCCCGACGCCGACGTCGCGCTCTGGGCCTCCCATCCCGGTCGCCCGGTCTCGCGCCCCGAGGATCTCGACGCCGAGCTGGGCATCGAGGCCTTCGACGTGCGTCGCCAGGAGGCCGGCGGCCTCTATCGCATCGAGGTGCGCCGCACCTCGCACGATCGCGTCGCCATCGCCCACGCGCGCCTCGTCGTCGTGTGGAACGAGGGACAAGCCGACGAAGAGGTCGCGGTCCACGCGCTCGATCTCCCGCCCGGCTCGGCGCCGATCGCGTTCACGATCACCGACCGCACGCTCACGCAGCTCCCCTCGCAACCCGCTAGCATCGCCGCGCCCCCCCGAGGTCCCCGATGACCGCTCGTGCCCGCTCGCTCGCGCTCCTCTCCGTCCTCGCCTTCCTCGGTGCGTGCACGCCGCCACCGCCCGATCCCGCCCCGACGGTCGCGCTCGCGGCGGTCGTGCGCGGCACGCTCACGCTCAGCCGCGAAGGCCACAGCGAGACCGTGCGTGGGCCCGCCCGCGTCGAGACCGGCGCCACCGCGCAGACCGCCTCGGACGCGCGCGGGAGCCTCTCGCTCGACTCGGGCGCCTGGATCTTGATGGACCGGGACACGACGGTGGAGCCGGCGCTCGCGGGAGCATCGATCACGGCGGGCCGCATCTGGGTCGACGCCTCGTCGGCCGACGAGACGACCATCACCATCCCCGGCGGCACCCTGGTCGCACACGGCGCGACGAGCGGCACCGACGTCGGCGCCGCGTTCGCGGTCGCCATCGCCGACGGCGCGACGAGCGTCTACTGCGCCTCGGGCGAGCTCACCTACCACGCCGGGACCGAGGGCACGGTCTCGCAGGGCGAGACGCTGCACGTCGCGGGCGACGGCACGGCGTCGGTCGGATCGGAAGCGCTCTGGGACGACTGGACCGGCGGCCTCGCCGACCCCGCCGCCGGCCGGCTCCGGATCGACGATCCGATCGGCACGCTCGCGGGCCGCACCGCCGCCGAGATCGGCGAGGCGCGCACCGCCCTGCCCGTCCGCAGCCACGAGGTCGCCGTGGAGGTCCGCGGGGATCTCGCCGAGACGCAGATCGTGCAGACGTTCTTCAACGCGCGCAGCGACACCCTCGAAGGCGAGTGGTCGATCCGCATCCCGGACGGCGCCATCGTCTCCGGGTTCGCGGTCGACACCGGCAGCGGGTTCGTCGACGCGAACATCGGCGCCGTCGCGGTCGGCAGCGGGTACTCGCTCGTCTGGAGCGGGACGGACCTCTCCGAGTCGCGCCTCGTCTACGACGGGCCCTCGCGCCTGCGCGCGCGCATCTCGCCCGTGACGCCCGGCGCGACGGTGCGCGTCCGCCTCTCGTACACGGAGTGGCTCGATCGAAGCGGCGGACGGCGCACGTACGTGTACCCGATGCGCAGCGACGGCGCGCCTCCCTCGCTCGGCGAGTTCCTGCTCTCGATCGACATCCGCGCCGCCAATGCCCAGAACCTCCGGGCCGGGATGGGCGCACGCTACGAGCAGGGCCGCGTGACGCTGCGGATCCCCGACTACCGTCCGCACGCCGACTTCACGCTCGATCTCTACGACTCGCCGCAGGCCGCCGAGCACGCCGCCGACGCGGTGGCGTATCCGGTGAGCGGAGGCCCGGCGCAGACGCCGGCGGGGGTGACCCCGGCCGAGGGCAGCGACACGTACGTCTTGTTCGACGTCCCGACCGACGCGCTCCTCTCGACGGGCGATGCGACCGCGCATCCGCTCGAGCTCGTCGTCCTGCTCGACACCTCCGGCGCGACGCAGGGCGAGGACCTCGAGATCGCGCGCGGTGTGGTCGAGGCGGTGAGTCCCCAGCTGCCGCCCGCCGATCGCGTCGCGGTGCTCTTGGCCGAGGTGGCGGCGCCCCACCCCGCGGGCGCGCCCGAGGGCCTCGTGGCCCCGACCGACGAGAACCGCGAGGCCATCCTGGAAGCGCTCTCGACGGTCGACGTCGGAGGCGCGACCGATCTGGGCCAGACGCTGAGGGAGGCTGCCGCCCTCGTGGCCGGGCACCCGCGAGCCGCGGTCCTCTATCTCGGCGACGCGCTGCCGACGACCGGCGCCCTCGACGCGACCGCGCTCCGCGCCGTCCTCGCCACCATCGACGCGCCGCCGCGCTTCTTCGGCCTCGCGATGGGCGACGGCGCCAACGTGGAGCTGCTCCGAACGCTCTTCGGCACCGACCAGACGCGCTTCGTCGACGACCGCGCGGCCGCCGCCCGCACGGTGATGGAGCTCCTGGCCGAGGCCGCGCGCCCGACGCTGCGCGGGATGACGATCGACCTCGGCGAGGGAATCGAGCGCGTCTACCCGAGCCCGCCGCTCGAGGTCGCGGAGGGCGCGCACCTGCGCCTGGTCGGCCGACAGGTCGGCGCGCTGCCCGCCACCATCACGCTCCGCGCGAGCCGCGACGGCGCGCCGGTGGAAGAGACGCTCACCGTGCGCAGCGAGAGCGTGCTCGACGCTGGCGACATCCGCCGCCGCTGGGCGACCGCGCGCCTCTCCGAGCTGCTCGACCAGGACGCCGGTCGCGAGGCGCTCGTCGACCTCGGCACCCGCTTCTCGATCATCACCCCGTGGACCGCGCTGATGGTCGGCGCCTGGCAGGGCGCGATCGCGCCGCTCGTCACCAACTTCGACACCGACCCGCTCTCGATCGCGTGGGGCCTGGGCGGCGGTGCCTCCGAGGTCTCCGTCACCTCGCTCGCCTCCGACGGCGGCAGCGGCTGGCGCCGGCGCATGGCCAGCGCGCGCCCGACCGCCGACGTCGCGACGCAGCCCGAGAGCACGTGGTCGCCGCACGTCGATCCCGCGCTCACCTCCGTGAGTGGGTCCTACGCGAGCAGCCTCGGGAGCGACGGCGGCCTCGGGCGCGCCGCCGTGATGCGTGCGCTGCGCGTCGGAGAGCGCGGCCCCCGCCAGTGCTACGCGCAGCGGACGAGCGAGCGCCCGGACCTGGCCGGCGACGTGACGGTCGCGGTGAGCGTCGGCGGCGACGGCATCGTGCGCGAAGTGTCGACGGTCTCGAGCTCGCTCGGGGACGCCGAGACCGAGAGCTGCATCTTGTCCGAGGTCCGCGGCCTCGCGTTCGCCGCCTCCGGCGCGCCGCAGCCCATCGTCGTCAACTACGTCTACAACTTCATCATGCCGGAGCGCGAGTTCGGCTCGTCGCGCGTCTGCAGCCCGGCGGCCTTCCGGCCGCTCTCGTTGCGCCGCCGTCTCTGGAGCGAGCGCCTCGCCGGCCGCTACGGCGTGTCGGGCGCGCTCGAGGTGTACCGCCAGGCGCGTGCACGCTGCGAGCTCGGCAACTGGCGCGCGCGCCGCGCGCTGCTCGATCTGATGCTGCGCCGTCTGGACGGCCTCGACGAGCGCGTCCGCCTGCAGCAGGCGATGGTGGCCGAGCCCGATGCCGCCTCGTATCTGCTCGGGGCGGTGCTGGCGAGCGTGCGTACGCCGGAAGACGTCGCGTACGCGCGCACCGCGCTGGGCCTGGAGGTCCAGGTCGACTGGGACCTCTTCGCGCGCACGTGGGTGCAGGCGAGCAGCGTCGATGCGCGCATCGCGCTCGTGCGTCGCTGGCTGGCGGTGGTGCCGGAAGACATCGACCTGCGCCTGCGCTTGCTCTCGCTCCTCGAGCAGAAGGGCGGCGACGCTCTGCCCGAGGCGCGACGCCTCGCGCGCTCGCTCTCGAGCGACGTGCTGGCGGACGCGCGCGTGCGCACGCAGATCGGCGAGTTCTGGCTCCGCCAGCAGGACGAAGCGGAGGCGCGGCGCGTCTTCAGCCAGATCGTCGAGGCGACGCCCTTCGATCCCTGGGCGCGGCGGCGCCTGGGCGACCTCTACCGCGCGCACGGCTGGCCCGACGATGCCTACCGCGAGTACGAGACGCTGGCGCGCCTTCGTCCCGGCGAGGGCGAGGTGCTCCTGCTGCTCTCGCGCGCCGCGGCCGATGCCGGTCGTGTCGACGAGGCGCTGCGCCTCGAGCAGCGCATCTCGGAGTCGACGGATCCGGCGGTCGACGAGGGCGCGGCGACGCCCGCGCGCCTGTGGACGCTCGTTCGGCTGATGCGCCTCTACGAGGCGGCAGAGGGCGACGAGGCCCGGGCCGACGTGCGGCGCCGGCTCCGCGAGGCGGGGGTCCTGCGGGATCCGCCCGACCTCTTCGTCGCGCTCTCGTTCGACCATCCGGACGATCAGCCGCGCTTCTCGCTGCGCTATCCGCTCGAGCAGGGAGCGGCCACCGAGACCGGCGCCGCCTTCGAAGAGGCCAGCCTCGGCGCGACCGACGCCGGCATCCTCGCGTTCCGCATCTCGGAGCGCGACGAGGGCGCCTACCAGCTCGACGTTCGCCGCGAGGATCGCGAGAGCCTGCGCGACACCACGTGCGATCTGATGATCATCATCCACCCCGGACGCGATGACGTCCGTGTGATCCGCCAGCCCGTCGTGCTCACCCACGACGCCACGGCGCATCGCTTCGAGCTCTCGGCCGCCGACGCCCTCGCCGAGGTCGCGATCCCCAGCAGCCACTGATGCACGAGCGCGCGCGGTTGAAGTACGATCGCGGCGCGTGAGCGATCCGGCCGACGAATCCCCCGAAGCACTCGTCGGCCGACGGCTGAACCACTATCTGATCCTCGACTCGATCGGGGGCGGCGCGATGGGGCACGTCTATCGCGCGCGCGACGTGGTGCTGCGGCGCACCGTCGCGCTGAAGGTGCATCGGGCCAAGCGCGGCTCCGCGCTCGGTCGTTTCCAACAGGAGGGGCGCGCCTTGCTCGCGCTCACCCACCGCGGCATCGCGGAGATCTACGAGCACGGCGAGACCGGCGGGCATCCCTACATCGCGATGGAGCTCGTCGAGGGCCCGACGCTCGCCGACCTCTTGCGGCACGGCGGCGTGGGCTGGCAAGCCGCCGTCGCGATCGCGCACGACGTCGCGCGCGCGCTCGGGCACGCGCACCAGCACGGGACCGTCCACCGCGACCTGAAGCCCAGCAACGTCATCGTCTCGTCCGCCGGTGTCGTGAAGCTCGTCGACTTCGGCCTCGCCAAGCAGATCGCGATGCCGGAGCCGGCCGAGGACGAGGCCACCGTGTACGAGTGGTCCGGCGTGCACACCGCGGCGGGCGCCGTGCTGGGAACGCCCGCGTACATGTCGCCCGAGCAGGCGCGGGCCCGACCGATCGACGCGCGCGCCGACGTCTTCTCGCTCGGCGCGCTGCTGCACGAGCTCGTCACCGGCGTCGCCATCTTCCGCCGCGCGAGCCCGGCCGCGACGATCGGCGCCATCCTCGCCACGAGCCCGCCGCGCCTGGACAAGATCGATCCGCGCGTGCCGGGCTGGTTGGCCGACACCGTCGAGCGCGCGCTCGCCAAGCTGCCGGAAGAGCGGTTCGCCGACGGCGACGCGGTGGCCGATGCGCTCGCCGCGCAACGCCCGCCGGTCGACCTGCGGGCGCTCGCGCAGGATGCCTCGTTCGAGCGCATCTCGGCGACGCGCACCAGCCGCCCGAGCCTGCGCCCGGCGTCGCTCGTGCTTCCGCCCCGGCCCACCACGCGCTTCGTCGGGCGAGAAGACGAGCGGCGCGAGCTCCGCGAGGCCGCCGCGCGCGGGGAGCCGATCGTCGTCGTGCGCGGGCCCGCCGGGGTCGGCAAGTCGCGCCTGGTGCGCGAGCACCTCGAAGAGCGCGGCGAGGACGACGCGATCGTGGCGCTGGTCGACACGGCCGAGACGGAGAGCGCGCTCGAGACCGCGGTCGCAGCCGCGCTCGGCGCCGCTCTACCGTCACGCATCGGTGCACGGCTCGCGCGACGCGGCGCCAGCGTGCTGGTGCTGGACGGGCTCGCCCTCCCGCTCGATCGCGCGATGCCGCTGGTCCGCGCGTGGAGCGAGCAGGCCCCCCGTGCGCGCCTGCTCGTGACGACCGAGGAGGTCACCGCGGCGGCCGCCGGCGCGCCCGTCGTCACGGTCGTCGGCCTGCCGGCCGAGGCGGCGACGGAGCTGCTCCTCGAGCGCCTCATGGCGAGCGCCGACGATCCGGCGCGGGTCCTCGACGCACGCCCGGACGCGCTGCGGGTCGCGGAGCTGCTCGGCGGTAGCCCGCTCGCGCTCGAGGTCGTCGCTGCGCTGGCCGGGCCCGTCCACGCGCCGGAGCTCGCGCCGGTGCTCGCGCGGCTCGAGAGCGACGCGAGCTCGCTCGAGACCGGCTCGTCCGAGACCTCCTTCCAGCTCGATGGCCTCTCGATGGCGCTCGCCCTCGCTACCTCCGCGCTCGACGAGCCCGGGCGGGACGCGCTCGCAGCGCTCTCGGTCGTGCCCGCCTTCGATCGAACCGCCGCGGCGGCCATCGCCGGCATCTCGGTCGAGCGGGCGGACGCGTGGATCGCCGAGGTCCAGGCGCTCGGGCTCGCGTATCCCGCGCCCCACCCGGACCTCGTGGGCGTGCCGCGCTGGGCCTTGCGCGACCCGGTCCGCCGTCGCTTCGCGCGTGACCCTCGCCTCGCGCCGCTCCGAGCACGCGCGATCAAGCGCGCGGCCAAGCACTTCGCGGTGCGCGCGCACGCGCGACGGGAGGCGATGCGGGCTGCACCGGCGCGCGAGCTGCACCGCGAGATCGCCCTGGACGAGCCCGCCGTGCTCGCGCTCGCCGATGCCGCGGCGCGGGACCCCGACCTCGGCATCGACGCGCTCGTCCTCGAAGCGCTCGTCGCGCAGCTCGAGGGCAGCACCAGCGCCGACAAGGCCGTCCTCTTCGGAGCCCGGCTCGACGAGATCCTGTCTCGCGCGCTCGAGCAGGGAGCGGACGCGGACGTCGTGCTCGACGCGGTGCTGGCGCGCGCCGCGCAGAAGGTGGAGCGCTCCTCCGCCGAGCGGCGCGACGAGTCCGACCGCGCGCTGGCGTGGGCCCAGCGCACACGGGATCCCGCCCGCATCGTCCGGGCGCGGGTGCTGGTGGCGCGCGCGCTCGCCGCGAGTGGCGAGCTCGGCGCGGCGGCCGACGAGGCCACCGCCGCCGTCTCCGAGGCCCGGCTCGGCGGCGCGGACCTCGAGCTCGTGCTCGCGCTCGAAGCCAACGCCGAGATCGCGCTCGAGCGCGGCGAGCTGGCGGCGGCCGCCGCC
>JBGALT010000317.1:0-4062 GCA_044223665.1 Sandaracinaceae bacterium
GCGTTGCGCAGCGTCGGGCAGCAGCGGAGGGCGCGCTCGGCGAGCTCCACCTGCGCATCGAAGCGCGGGGCGAGCTCGGCCCGGAAGACCAGCACCTGCGCGCACGGGGCCGCCCACGCCAGGGCCTCGGCGCGCTCGACGCGTGCGGCGAGCGAGCTCGAGGGCTCCGCCGCCTCGTCGAGGATGCGCGCGAGGTCCGCGTTGGCGCGCTGCCGGTAGAGATCCCACGCGAAGTCGGGGAGACGCTCCACGACGAGCACCTCGACGTCGACGTCGCGATCGAGGCACCGCCAGCTCGCGCGCGCCGCTGCGAACGCTGCCACGAGCTCGTCGGTCGTCGGCCGCCGCGTGGCCAGCTCGTCGAGCGCGCGGCGCAGCGGATCGATCGCGCGATCGACGGCCGACATCCGCAGGCGGCGCGCCTCGCCCGCGAGCGGCCCGCCCGTGGCGGCAAGCGCGTCGAGCGCCCGGAGCAGCGCGCCGGCGTCCCGCCCCGCACGCACGTCGTCCTCGAGCCTCGAGCCGACCGCGTCCATCCCGATCCGCATCGCGAGCTCGGCGACGTGGGGCTCGGGGCGACCGAGCATGCGGCGCGCGAGCGCGTCGAGATACGGCCCCTGCGCGCCGAGAGCGACCCAGCGATCGATCGACGCGCGCGCGCTCGCCTCCACGAGCTCCGACGACGCGCCGGCCTCGAGCCCGGCGAAGCGAGCGAGCGCGAGCGCCGCCAGCGCGTGCATCCGCGCCGGGTCGACGGCAGGCGCCTCGGCGTCGATCGGCGTGCTTCCGAGCGAGGGTGCCCAGCGCCGCAGCAGCGCCGGCGCGAGCCCGGGAGCCGCCGAGCGAAGGGCGATCTCGCCGTCGACCCGCGCGAGGAGCTGTCGTCGTGAGACGCCCGTCACGCAGCGCATGATTTCGCCCCCGGCCCGGCGATTCAAGCGCCGACCTCGCCGGGAAGGCGGGAAGAAGTCGGCGCTTTACTCGGTTTCGAGCAGTGGATTAGCATCGCGCTCGGTACTCGAACCCATCCATGCCGCGGATCTCCATCATCGCCCCCGAAGGACGGGGGGAAGCCGACCTCCTGCCGCACAACACGCTCGGCCGGCATCCCAACAACACGGTGCAGATCCTCGATCGGATCGTGTCGAAAGAGCACTGCCACATCGACCTCGTCGATGGACGCTACGTGCTCCGCGACCTCGGATCGCTCAACGGCAGCTTCGTCAACGGGGAGCGCATCACCGAGCGCGTTCTGAGCCCCGGGGACGAGATCTCCATCGGCTCGACGCGCATCGTCTTCGATCCGGACGGCGCGGGGAATCGCCCGCGGGCCAGCGGTCAGATGCCGCAGCCCCAGATCCAGCCGCCGACGCCCATCGCGGCCGCAGCGCCTCCGGCCGGCTTCCCGCAGCAAGGCGGCTTCGCTCCCGCCGCGCCCGCCGCGCCGGCCGCGCCTTTCGTTCCCGCCGCGGCAGGCACCGCGGTGGGCCTCGGCCCGCCGATGCAAGCGCGGCCCGGCGCACCTTGGCCGCAGCCGCAGGCGCAGCCGCCGCCACAAGCGCAGTCGTACGGGGCACCGCCGACCCACTCGGCGCCGCCGGTCCCGCCGACGCAGAACATCTCGAAGGTCACGATCGCGCCCGGGGAGCCACATCCGCACGCGCCTCGGCATGGAGCAGAACTTCATGCCGGAGAAGCTCATCTACGACGTGGACACGCTGCGCCGCGACTACGAGAAGCTGCGCGTCAGCTACGAGCTCGCGCGCGCCATCGGCGCCGAGCTGGACGTGCAGAAGGTCCTCGAGCGCATCCTCGTGGCCGCCTTCCAGACGCTGAACGCCGACCGTGGCGTCATCCTGCTCTACGACGACAACAAGGTGCTGCAGCCGCGCTGCGTGCGGAATCGTCAGGGCAACCAGGACCCGAACGAGAACGTCCTCATCTCGCAGACCATCGTCGATCAGGTCACCCGCACGCGCGAGGCGGTGCTCTCGAGCGACGCGACCGTCGACTCGCGCTTCCAGGGCGCGCACTCGATCATCATGCAGGGCATCCGCTCGAGCATGGCCGTGCCCTTGCTCCACTCGAGCGAGCTCTTCGGGCTGATGCTGCTCGACTCTCAGATCGCGACCAACGCGTTCACCGAGAAGGACCTGCAGCTCTTCCAGAACGTCGCCAACCAGGCCTCGATCGCCATCCAGAACTCCCTCTTCGCCAAGAAGCTCGAGCAAGAGGCGGTCACGCGCGACAAGTTCCAGCGCCTGCTCTCGCCGCAGATCGCGCAGCAGGTGCTCGACGGCAAGGTCGACATCGCCCGCGGCGGCGAGGCGCGTCAGACGACGGTGCTCTTCAGCGACATCCGCGGCTTCACGTCGATGAGCGAGAGCGAGTCGCCGCAGATCATCGTCGACATGCTCAACGAGTACTTCGAGCTGATGGTCGACGTGCTCTTCAAGTACGAGGGCACGCTCGACAAGTTCGTCGGCGACGAGATCATGGCGCTCTTCGGCTCGCCCGTCGGTCATCCCGACGACCCGAAGCGCGCGGTGCGGACCGCCCTCGAGATGATGGAGGTGCTCGCGCACCTCAACCACACCCGACGCGGGCGCGGCGAGCCCGAGATCAAGATCGGCATCGGCATCAACACCGGTGAGGTCGTCGCGGGCTACCTCGGGAGCAGCAAGGCGCTCGAGTACACGGTCATCGGCGACACCGTGAACACCGGCGCGCGCCTCTGCTCGGTGGCGAAGGCCGGCGAAGTCATCATCAGCCACAACACCTACCAGCACCTCGGCAACGACTTCGAGTGCATCGAGCTCCCGCCGGTGAACGTGAAGGGCAAGAGCCAGGCGCTGCGCATCTACAACGTCGTGGGCGAGCGCAAGGGCTCGTTCTCGACCGAGCGCACTCGCCCCGCCTGAGGCGTCGCTCGCGTCGCGCGGCCATGGGGTCGCGTGCGCGTGCAGCGATCGCCGAGATCGGATCCCGGCGCGGGCCCCACGTGCGGGCTGGCTTCCGCGCGCGGCCGCGTTACCATCGAGCCATGGCCGGTCTTCTCAGGAAGAAGAAGACGACGCGCTGCGACGCGTGTGGCGAGAGCTTCACCGGCGTCGCGGCCGGGCACGGCGCGCTCCTGCATGCCCGCGCCGGCGAAGTGGAAGAAGAGCAGACACCGCTCTGCGAGCGATGCGCCCACGCGATCGGCATGACGGCGCTCTTCCGCTTCGCCGAAGAAGAAGAAGAGGGCTGACCGCGCGCCGCGCTCCTACGGGAGGCTCGGACAGCTCGCCACCACGCAAGTGCCCTCCACGCACTCGAGCCCCGAGGCGCCCCAGCACGATGCTTCGCCGCCGTCGCACGCGTCACCTTCGAGGCCGCGCGCTAGGCACACGCCACCGACGCATCGAGCCGAGAGGCCGCACGTCGAGGCGCCCGAGCACGCGCCTCCGAGCGCGACGTACCGCATGCAGACCTCGCCAATCGGGTCGCACGCGAGCCCGTCGGCGCACAGGTCGTACCCGTTCACGTCGATCTGACAGGGCTCTCCTTCGCTCGGAGGTGGCGCGCAGACTCCGCCGACACCGCACACCGTCCCGGGCTCGCACGGCATCGCGTAGTGCAGGCTCGGCGCGCACGTCGCGCCGCGGGCGAGCACCTCCGGCCTCCGACAGGTCGGCGGATCCGACGCCGTGTCGCTTCCGCAGTACAGCCCCTGAGCGCACGTCGACGAACAGACCTCTCCCTCTGCCGGACGCCGACGGCACGCCGAGGTCGCCGGCTGGCTCGGTCTGCCCTCCGGCACGCAAACGAGACCCGGTGCGCATCCGGCGGCCGTGCAGTCCTCGCCCTCGCCGACGTCGGCGACGCACGTTCCGCATGCCCCCGGAACGGCGCCGCTGCACGACGAGCCATCGGCGCACGCGAGATCGTCGAGACACGGTTGCCCGAGCTCGACGAGGCCGACGATGGCGCCCTCGCAGCCGTCGTCCAGGCGCCACACCATCGAGCATGGGTCGGCCTCGATCGCGGTCAAGCAGGCATCGACGCCGGCCGGGTCGAGCT
>JBGALT010000318.1:0-4019 GCA_044223665.1 Sandaracinaceae bacterium
GACGCCGGCCGCGGCCATGAGCGCGCGCGCCTCCGCGTCCGCCGCGAGACCGCGGCGCAGCACGGTCACGACGAGCACGAGGATGCCCGCGGCGATGCCGGTGAAGGCGATCGTGCGCGTGGTGCGCTTGCGGACCTCGAGGCGTGCGCGGTCCTCGGCCAGGCCGCTGACCGTGCCGGGCAGCGCCAGGCCCGTCTGCTCCCGCATCGCGAGCTGGAAGGCCAGCTCGGCGCCGCGCGCGCCCGGGCGGGCGGGCGCGCCCGGCGAGGCGAGCACCTCGTCGCCGCCCACGATCACCACGCGCGGCGCCACGTACGTCGTCGGCAGCGCGTCCGAGCGTGCCTCGACGAGGTAGACGCCGGGGTCGAGCGGCCCACCGGGGAGCACGACGGGCAGGTCGGCGGACGAGGGCTCGTTCCGACCGGGCACGGTCGCCGTGCGCATCCAGCGGCCGGCCCGGAACACGTCGAGCACGACGGCATCCCGCCCCGGGGGAGCGACGACCGAGAGCCGCAGCGCTCCCTCGGCGAGCGCGCTCGAGAGGCCCAGATAGGGCGTGGCGAGCGCGACCGGAAGGCGCACCGAGCGGTGGGCGAGCACCTGCCCGGCGCTCCCCGCGCTCACCGACACCGCATCGAGGCGGCACGTCCCCTCCGGTCCGTGCACGACGAGCGGCAGCAGGTGGTAGCGAGCCGAGACGTCGGCGCTCGCCTCCGGCGCGAGGACGTCGACGCCCACGCACTCGTGCAGCTGCGGCGCGATGCCGGGTGTGCCGACGTCGACGGCGACGAGGCAGCGCACCTCGGGGACGCACACGCCTCCCTGGACCCAGGCATCGAGGGTCGTGACGACCGGTGCCGGGGCGAGCGCCGGCGCGTCGACCGGAACCGCCGCTGGGTCGAGCGCCGCCAGGGGCTCGACCACGAGGTCACCGAGGTCGAAGTGCGCGAGGGGAGAGGCCTCGCGCGCGAGCGCCTCGGCCGGCGCGGCGTCGGCGGCGATCGGCAGCGGCCGCGAGACCGTCGCGACGAGCGTGCCGTCGCGACGCGCCTCGGCGAACAGCGTCAGGGTGGCCGGCGCGTCCGCGGGGATCGTGAGCGCGCCCTCGGCCGAGAGGAGCGCGCCGGCGGCGAGATCGGCGCGCTCGATCACGCGCGTTCCGTCGCGGAGCTCGACACGAACCTCGCCCCCCTCGGGCGTGGGCCCGAGCGTCGAGTCGGGGTCGTGGAAGAGGTACGCCCGCAGCGCGATCGTCTCCCCGGGCCGGGCGGCCTCGGTCGCCGAGAGCATGAGCTCGTCGCGCACACCGGCGCCCTCGGCGAGCATCATCGCGTACGCGAGCAGCGCGCCCGCGACGCAGACACCGATCGCGACGGCGACCTCGGCTCCCCGGCTGCTCGCACGTGCCGCCATCCCCGCCAGCATAGCGCGGCCCTCGGGCAGCCGTGGCCGACCGGCGGCGCGAGCGGGCCGCAACCGGCCTACGGTACGGGCGCCGGCGGGTTGACGCTCGCGCCGGGTCCGCCGCCAGCGGCCTGACCGACGAGGCTCGGATCACGGGTGATTTCGTGTGGCGAACGTGCGGCACGGAGGGTGCTGCACGCACGGCATGTCCCTCCGCGATCCTCTCGACCGTCGCGCCCCGTGGCCTCGCCGCCCGTTCGAGTCGGGGGTGCGGCCGCGTGTCGGCGGAGAGGTGCGCGGAGTCACGGGCGCCCTGCTCGAAGAGGCCATGGAGGGCGTCCTCTCGGTCGAAGCGGGACGTCCGCTCGTCGCCGCGGCGCTCCGCACGACCGGCGCCCCGTTCCCGACCCAGCTGGTGGCGCTCCGCACGTTCGCCGCGGGCCCGCTGTCGGCAGCGCTCTCCGCCGAAGGAAAGGACGAAGAGGCGGCCGAGCTCGTGGCGCGCCTCGACCGACTCCTCGTCGGCGCAGCCCCACGTCGCAGTCGCGACGACGAGCCGACCGTGCGCATCCGCCGAGGTCCCACGCGAGGCTGATGCGCTCGTGAGCCGGGGCCTGCGCTATCGTGGGCCTCGATGAGCGAGCCTTCGAGCGCGACCAGCATCGGCCCCGGGATCGTCGTCGGGGGTCGCTATCGCATCGTGGAGGCCCTCGGCCAGGGTGGGATCGGCGCGGTGTGGATCGCCGAGCACGTCGAGCTCGGGCGGCGGGTCGCGCTCAAGGTGCTGCAGAAGCAGATCGGCAAGGACCCCGAGATGCGGCAGCGATTCGAGCGCGAGGCCAAGACGCTCGCTGCGATGGCGCACCCCAACGTCGTCGCGCTCAACGACTACGGCCTGTGGAACGGCAGCCCGTTCCTCGTCATGGAGCTGCTCGAGGGACGGACGCTGCGCGAGCTGCTGGACGGCGAGGGGACGCTCCCCTTCCCGCGCGCGCGTCACGTCGCCGAGCAGATCCTGCGCGCGCTCGGGTACGCCCACGGCCGCGGCGTCATCCACCGGGACCTCAAGCCGGGGAACGTATTCCTGCAGCGCCTCCCCGACGACGGCGATCACGTGAAGCTGCTCGACTTCGGCTTCGCCAAGTTCCTCGAGGCGTCGGCAGGCGGGTTCGTGTCGAAGGAGGGCATCGCCGTCGGCACGCCGGCCTACATGGCGCCCGAGCAAGGCGGCGGGGTCGTCGACGCGCGGGCGGACCTGTACGCGACCGGCGTCCTCACGTTCGAGATGCTCCTCGGGGTGCGCCCCTTCGAGGGCGAGCCGCTCGAGATGATCCGCGCGCGCAAGGCTCGAGCAGCGCCGTCTTTGGCCGACGTGCGCCCCGGCGTGGTCGCGACGCCTGCGCTGGACCGCTTCCTGGCGAAGGCGCTCGCGCGAGAGCCGGAGGAGCGCTTCGGAACGGCCGCGGAGATGGGCGCTGCGCTCGCCGATACGGCCGCGGAGATGGGCGCTGCGCTCGCCGATCTCTCCGAGCGGGCGCTCACCGGAGGCCCGAGCACCGGGGGCGCGATGCCGCGCGCTCGCGCTGCGCCGGCGCCACCGACCGAGGAGCTCGACTCGAGGCAGCTCGCGAAGCTGGCCGTGCGGCCTGCGTGGCGCGCTCCGCTGCTCGCGGGTGTGACCCTCGGCGCGCTGGTCATGGGCTGGTCGGCGGTGATGATGGCGACCGGCTGGCTCTTCGATCCCGCGACCTCCGGCCGCTTCGCGCTCGTGGTCGGCATCGAGCTGGTCACGCTCTTGGCGCTGCTGCGCTCGACCTCGCGCGAGAACGGCTACCGCGCGCAGGTCGGCACCGGCACGCTGGCCTCCGCCATCGGGGCGCTCGTGGTGGGCGCGCAGTCGCTCGTCCTGACCGGCCTCGTCTTCCCGGCAGCGATCGCGGCCCACCCCGAGCTCGGCTCGCCGCTCGCACAGGCGCTGAGCGGCGCTGCCGGAACGCTCGTCACCGGCGTCGTCGCCTCGGCGCTCTTCGGCGCCGTGCTACGTCGGCGCTCATGACCGCCGTATCGACGCCGTTTCCTGCTCCATGGATCGCGGTGCTCCTCGATGCGCCGCTCGAGCCCGGGACGGGCGCCGCGCCGCTCGCGGAGGCGCTCGCCGCACGCGGGATCGCCGCCACGATCACGCGCGAGCGCTGGCTCGCCTTCCAGGGCGACTTCCTCGCGCGCGCCGTGGCTGCGCCCTACCCGCGGGATCTCTTCGCGCATCCGGGGGCCATCGCCGCACCGACGCGCCCCGGCGCGGCCTACCTCGAGATCTCGGGCGGCGGGCTCGACGCCGACCGCATTCCCGACGCGCTCCGCACCGAGAGCGGCGCCGCACCGGAAAGACGACGCGCTTCCTCTAGCTCGAGCGCATGGCCTCCTGGATCGCTGCGCTGGCGCCGCTCGGCGAGGGCGTCGTGGTGCCGGCGGCGGGACATCGATTCCTGCCGTGGTCGTCGTGGCCGCAGCGCGGCGCCGGGGAGATCTTCGCGGCGCTGGTGACGCTGGCCCGAGGACGCGATGATCAGCAAAGAGTGCTCGCCCCGGAGGCCCCGGACGGAAGCGGGCGAAGC
>JBGALT010000084.1:0-33599 GCA_044223665.1 Sandaracinaceae bacterium
GCGCGTCGACGAAGAGCCCGAGCGCATGGAGCGGCTGGCGCACGTCGTGGCTCGCCGCGGCGAGGAAGCTCGACTTCTGCTGGCTCGCGCGCTCGGCCGCCTCGCGCGCGGCCGCTTCGCGCGCCTTCTCCTCGGTCAAAGCGCGGACGAGATCCCGGTTCTCGAAGCGCAGCCGCGCGGCCTCGCGCACGGTCGCGTTGTTGCCCCGCACGGACGCCACCATCGCCAGCACGTGCGCGAGCGTCATGACGAGGAACCCGACGAGCACGGGATCGCCGGAGAGGAGCATGTGCCCACAGATCGGAGCCAGGGAGAGCACCACCGAGTTGCGGAACACGCTCGGTGTCATGGCGATGGACTGCGCGCCGGCGGACATCATCCCGAGGATCACGATCACGACGAGACCGACGACGAACGGCGAGGTGGAGAAGCGCGTGACGAAGACCAGGACTCCCCAGTTCAGCGCGGCGAGGCCCATCACCGCCGAGTAGACCGGGAAGAAGGCGCGCGTCTGGTCGTCGGTGCGTGGGACACGGCGAAAGCCGATCGCGAGCCCCGCGCGTACCGCCGCGAGCAGCCAGGCGACGCCCGCCCAGATCGCCAGCGGGGCCCAGGGCAGCTCGCGCGAGAGGAGGATCGCGACCACCGTCGCGGCCACGCCCGTCGCCGGCCCGGTCGCGACCATGGACGCGTAGCCCAGGCGCATGCAGACCGCGTCGATCGCGCGCTCGTTCTCCGGATCGCTCGGGAGCGTTGTCGGCGACATCGGTTGCTGAGAGAGTAGCGGCTGGTGAGGGCGCAGGGGACGATCCTGGTCGTGGACGATCATCGGCTCTTCGCCGATGCCATCGCTTCGGTGCTCACGGGGCTCGGGCGCGGCGGGCGCGTGCAGAGCTGCGCGTCCGCGGAGGAAGCGCTCGGGCTCCTCACCGGCGGGCTCTCCGTGGCGCTGGTCCTGCTCGATCTCGGCTTGCCGGGGCTTCGGGGCATCGACGCCTTTCGCGCGATCGCGAAGGCCGCGCCCGAGGCCCCGGTGGTCATCCTCACCGGCGCGGAGCCGAGCGCGGACATGCACCGCATGCTCCGCGAGGGAGCGCGCGGGGTGGTCCACAAGCGCGCGAGCGCGCCGGAGCTGCTCACGATCCTGAACGTGGTGCTCGCGGGAGGAACCCACGTGCCGATCGAGCTGCTCGGCATCGCGTCGAGCGAGGACGAGGACGAGGACCCACTCACCGATCGCCAGCGCGAGGTGCTCGTCCTGCTCGCACGTGGCGCGAGCAACAAGGAGATCGCCGACCGGCTCGGCATCGCCGAGGCCACGGTGCGCGTGCACGTGAGCAGCGTGCTGCGGACGCTCGGCGTGGAGAACCGGACGCAGGCGGCGACGAGCGCGCTCGCCCGCCGCCTGGCCGGAGCCTGACCGACCTCGCGCGCCCTCACCGGCGACGGCGTCGCGCGATCCACGAGAGCACCACGAGGACGACGAGCGCCGTCGACGAAGCGGGTGCGCGCGAGCCCGCGGCGCGGCAGCCACAGCCGCCGGTCTGGGGCGCCGGGCCCGTGCCCGTGCCGCCGTCGAGGCCGGACATCGACCCGTCGTTCCCGACCGAGCCATCGCGGCTCGACGCATCGCCGCCGCCCGCGTCGGGCGAGGCGACACCGCCATCCGGAAGCACGACGGCAGCATCGGTCCCGGCGCCGGCGTCACACGTCGCGACGTGCGCGCACGTGCCGTCCGCGAGGTCGCACGTATCGGCGGTGCAGGCGTTCCCGTCGTCGCAGTCGATGTCGGCGCCGCAGCAGCCGAGGGTCGCCTCGTGCGTACAGCCCGTCGCGTCGTCGCAGGCGTCGACCGTGCAGGCGTCGCCGTCGTCGCAGTCGGGCGGCGTGCCCGTCGTGCACGCGTGCGCGGCGCAGGTCTCGCGGCCGTTGCAGGCGTTCCCGTCGTCGCACTCGGCATCGACGTCACAGCAGCTGGCGATCGGCGTGTGCGCGCACCCGGTGATGGCGTCGCATGCATCCGCGGTGCACACGAGGCCATCGTCGCAGTCGGGGGGAGCGCCGCTCGCGCAGCTGCCGCCGCTGCAGGTCTCGGCGCCGTTGCACGCATCGCCGTCGGCGCAGCTGTCGCCATCGGGCAGGCGCACGTCGGCCGGGCAGTCGGCGCTTCCGTCGCAGCGCTCTTCGGGGTCGCACACGCCGTTGCCGGCGCGACACGGCGTGCCGGCAGGAGAGTGCGCCGTCGGGCAGGCGTTGCTCGTTCCGTCGCACAGATGCACCGGATCGCAGGTGCCCGCCGAAGCGGCGCACGTCGTGCCCGCCGAGATCGGAGCGCACGTGCCTTGGGCCGCACCCGTGCGCGCCGCGACACACGCCTGGCACTCGGTGCCGGTCCCGCGCGCGCAGGCCGTGTTGCAGCACACGCCGTCCGCGCAGAAGCCGGAGGCGCACTCGCCCGCCGTGAGGCAGGGGGTCCCGAGGCCATTGGTCAGTCGGAAGACGTGGACCGAGCCGTCGTTCGTCCCGAGACGGTCGTCGAGGGGCGCACCGACCGCGGCGTACGCGCCGCCCCCGGCGAGCGCAACCGCCGTGCCGATCTCGTCGCCGTTGCTCGCCATCGAGCTCGGCAGGCGCGCATCGGCGGCGAAGGTCGTGCCCGTCCGGAGGAAGAGCCGCGCGACGCCGATCCTCGTCCCACCCGCGTCCTGCTCGCGCGGCGCGCCGACGAGCGCACGCCGGCCGTCGCTCGAGAGCGAGACCGACGTGCCGAAGAGCGCGCCCGCGGCCGACGCGGGGGAGACGAGCACGTCGTCCTGGCGCCACTCGGAGCCGTGGAGACCGAAGTAGACGGCGCGCCCTGCTTGGGCGGTGCCGGCCTGCGGCGCTCCGACGAGGATGTGCGCAGCGCCCGCGTCGATGGCGACCGAGGTCCCGAACGCGTCGTGGCTCCCGCCCGTCGAGTCGAAGAGGCGGGCGACCTCGAACCAGCTCGCGCCGACGTGGGCGTGGAGATACGCGTACCCGTTCGCGCCGGTCATCCACGAGACGGAGCCGACGACGATCACCTGGCCACTCGGGATCGCATCGCTGATCGCGACGGAGAGGCCGTAGTTGCCGCTGGCGATGCCCGTCGTGGGGACGAACGTCGTCTCCTCGCTCCAGCCGCCCGAGCCGTGGAGGAAGACGGTGACGCTCCCCGAGTCCACGCCGCGCGCCGTGTCGTCCCAGGGCCGCCCGACGACGGCGCGGATCCCATCGGAGCTCAGCGCCACCGAGTATCCGGCGCGGTCGTCACCGGTCGCGCCCGCCGGCGTGAGCGTTCCGTCGACCGTCCACATCGACCCGGTGCGACGATAGACGGTGGCGCCACCGCGGTTGGAGCCGCGACCGGGGGCTCCGACGAGCGCGACCGAGCCGTCGGCGCTCAGCGCCACCGCGCTGCCGAGATTCTCGTCCTGCGTCGTCCCGACGAAGGTGGTCTCGAGCGCCCACGCCGTTCCCGTGCGGGCGTAGATGGCGACGCGGCCCATGCCATACGGGTTCGGAACGGTGGCGCTCGTCGGGTAGTGCGACGCGCCGACGATCACCCGGGAGCCGTCCGCGCTGATGGCCACGGACTCTCCGAAGCGCTGATTCGCGAGCGGGAGACCACCGTTCAGCCCCGTCGAGAGCTCCTCGGTCGCGACCACGAAGGGCTGCGCGAGCGCTCGCGCGGGAGCGAGCACGGAGAGGACGAGGAGCGCCGCGAGCACGATGCGAGACGTGGTCATCGGCCGATGCTGCGCGCGCTCCGGCACGGCGAGCAATCCGCTCGAGGGACTAGTCTTTTCGTTTAGGGCGGGCCGCTGCGATAGGCGGGCGGGCTCTCGAAGCCAGGGTCGACGAGGAGCGCGCTCCGCCCATCCGTCGCCTTCGCAATCGCGGCGGGCACGGGGGCGCTCCTCGCTACCGCATCGCGCGCGAACGGCGGCGCGCTCGCGGGCGCTCGTCGACCCCCCGTGCCCGCCGCTTCTCGGGTGGTCCGGGGCTGGTTTGGTTTCCGCGGCACCTTCGGCTCCTCCACAGCCGAAGCGGCTGCGCCGCTTCGGCGAGCAGGCGAGGGCTCTGCCCTCGCGCACCCGGTCTGCTCGCGGCCACCGCCTCGCGACGAGCGGCTCCCTCGCCCGCGCGAGCGGGAGAGGGCTGGGGAGAGGGACCGCGAAGGCACTGTCCGAATGGGCCGCTGCGATCGGCGGGCGCGCTCTCACGAAGGCAGAGTCGACGAGGATCGAGCTCCTCCCATCGCGGCCGGCACGTCGCTGGTTTGGTTTCCGCGGCGTGGAAACGGCGCGTCGTGCCTCGGACTACTCGCCGATCGTGGTCAGGTGACCGAGGTCGGCCTTCGCCCGCGCGATCCGGCCGGCATCCCGCCCACGGCGCCCGCGCAGGACCACGTTGTAGGGTGTGACGGTCTCCCCGACGAAGGGCACCGCCTCGGTGGCGTAGCCGAGCGACTCGAGCGTGAGCAGACGCGCCCCGAGCACGAACGCCTCGACGAAGCGGCGCCGCACCGGGCCCGGGCGCGGAAGGCCCATCCGATCGGCGCGCGCCGCGGCGAGCTGGGCCGTCTCGAGCGTGCTCGCGACGCAGCAAGGAGCGACGAGGATCGAGCGCGCCCCCACGGCGGCTGCGCGCTCGATCACCACGTCGCTCGCTGCGCCGCACGCATGGAGCGCCACGACGAGCTCGGGGCTCTCGGGCCAAGCGCTCGGGTCGGCCACGTCGGCGGCGCGCGCGTCGATCGGGCCCACGCCCGCGGCGGCGGCGAGCATGCGCGCGCGCTCGGCCTTCGCCGGGTCGTGCTCGATGGCGACGCGGCGCGCGTCCGGCGCCACGAGCGCGAGCATCGCGATGCCCACCCAGCCGCTACCCGCCGCGGCGTCGACCACCAGGGGCGAGGTCCGGCCGGCCAGCACCCGCCCGATCTCGGGCAAGAGGCCGACGAGCTCGCGCGCCTTCTTCCGATCTTCGTCGCGCAGGCGCAGCGACTCGCCACCGATCGCGATGCGGTGGAGGAACTTCTCGAGCGTGCCCCTGTCGATCGAGAGGCGGCTCGTCGCGTCGGTCACCGGAATGTCTTCGGTCTTGCGCACGTCGATGCCTCGGGAGAAAACGCATCGTATGACGATCTCGGGCCGCGTCCTCTGGTTCTATCTCGCGCTCGCCAGCGCCGGATGCTGCTTGGGGCGCGGGCGTCCGACGGGGACCGAGACGACCACGATCTCGGGCCCCGGCTTCAGCCCCGACCCGACCACGACGAGCGCCCTCGCGGGCGGGACGATGGAGGCGAGCCTGCTCGCGCAGACGGACGCGCAGGGCAACTACTGCGCGGGCCGCATCCCACCCTCTCCGCAGCACCTCTTGCGCGTCGGCGCCACGCTGCCGCTGCTCCGCATCCTCGTCAACGGCAGCGAGGACACGACGCTGGTCGTGCGCGGCCCGGACGGCGCCTTCCACTGCAACGACGACTCGGGTGACCCCAACCACGGCACGAACCCGATCGTCGAGATCTCGGGCGCGGCGCCGGGCGACTACGCCATCTACGTCGGCGCCTTCTCCGATCAGGCGATGCTCTCCACCTACTCGATCGGCTTCACGGCGACGCCGAACACGTACCCGTCGGAGGTCGTTCGCTGATCGACGAGCCCGGGCGTGGGCGTAGCCCGCCCCCGACGACATCGGCGCCGCAGCGCGGCGCGCGGTCTCGGAAGCACGCGGTGGCGATCGACGGCTGCCGCAGCTCTGCTGGCGCACGACGCGCGGGTCGCCAGCCAGCATCGTCCCAATCGTCGCGTGACGCGACGATTCTGGGACGTAGTCGTAGGTCAGGGCGCCGTGCAGACGAGGAGCGTCACGCGCTGGACCGTGCCGTTGTCGCCCGGTGAGTGGTCGGCGATGCGGAACGAGAACTCGCCGCCGAGCCCCGTGCCCACGAGGGGCGCGAGCGACGCCTCGGGGCGGTAGCACCCCGCGAAGGGCGCCGTGCTCGAGACGATCATGGGCACGCACGTATCGGTGAGGATCGTGTTCGTGTAGTTGTCCCCGCTCCCGCCGTTGCCGCTCGAGAGGTCGAACGTGGTGCCGCCCGGCGAAGTCATGAGCACGTCGAGGTCGCCGTCGTAGGTGTGCGTGACGTTCAAGAGCACCGCCGCGCGCGCGATTGTGCCCGTGAAGGGCGTCCACACGCTCGCGAGCACGCCGCCCGCGGGCTGGTTGTCGATCGTGGCCGCGGGGAGGTTCGACGTCGTGAACACGCGGAGAGTCTGTCCGGCAGGACACGCGGGCCAGTAGGGCGGCAAGGCGCAGTCGGGGTCCGCCGCGTCGGTGGCCCCGTCGCCATCGTCGTCGAGGCCGTCGTTGCACACCGTCTCCGCGCGCCGGCAGCTCGTCGGACCGGCGCCCGAGCAAACGAAGCCGCTCTCGACGGCACACGTGGGGCTGCACCCGTCGCCCGGATTGCCGTTGGCATCGTCACAGCGCTCGTTGCCCGTGCGTGTGCCGTTGCCGCACGTGAAGCTGCACGTGCTCGGGGTGCCCAGGCAGGTGAAGCCGGGATCCACCGAGCAGCTGGTGCAGCCGTCCCCCGGACTGCCGTTGGCGTCGTCGCAAGCCTCGCGCCCCGCGGTGATGTTCCCGTCGCCACAGAGTGGCGGCGCCGTGAGCGTGATGCGCAGTACGTACCCCGTGATCGCCACGGCGCCGCCCCCCGCCACGCGCACGTAGTACGTCCCTGGCGCGAGCGTGCGAACGCCCGCGTCGCCCGTCGGCTCGACGAGCGAGCAGTTGCCCGGACCGTCGTCGTCGTCGGCCGCAATCGGTGTGGTGCCGTCCGTCGCGAGGACGGTGACCACCGTGTTGATCGCCACGCATCGCGGGGCGCCGGTCGCGTCGAACGTCTCCACCGTGACGTCCTGGGCCGGGCCGGACGGGATCGTGAACGACCAGAAGTCGACGTCGCTCGCGGGTAGGCTGCCGCGCCCCGTGCCCGAGAAGACCGGCGTGGCCGTCGGTGCGGTGTCGTTGGGCTCGATCTCGTAGCCAGGCGTGATGGTGCAGTCGGGCTCGCAGCCGTCCCCGGCCGCGACGTTCGTGTCGTCGCAGGCTTCTTGGGGCACGTCGCGGCGGCCGTCCCCGCAGTACGCGCCGGTCAGCGAGAGGAGGGCCGCGCAGTCCGCGCGGCAACCCGTGCACGTGCGCGTGCCGTAGGGGCACCCCGTCTCCGTCGCGGTGTTGCCGTCGTCGCACGCCTCGCCGTTCGCGGCGTCGGTGGCGGTGTCGCCGCAGAACGACGTCGCACCCACCTGGCTCGTGCAGTCGGCCGCGCAGACGACGCACGAGAGCTGCCCGTAGTCGCACGCTTCGGTCGTGGTGTTTCCGTCATCACAGTCTTCGCCGCCGCGCGGCGTCCCGTCACCGCAGATGGGCGTGCACACGAGCCCCGTGCAGCTCCAGCCGACCTCGAGCCCGCAGCTCTCCGAGCAGCCGTCGCCCGGAGTCACGCCGAGGTCGTCGCAGGTCTCGGCTCCCGCCGTGATGCCGTCGCCGCACGTGGTCTCGCACATCGAAGGCTCGCCGGTGCACGTGAAGCCCGTCTCCGCCCGGCACGCAGCCGAGCAGCCATCTCCATCGCCCTGGTCGTGGTCGTCGCACTGCTCCGTGCCCGCGACGATGCCGTCGCCGCAGGAGGTCGTGCACACGGACGGCGCACCGACGCAGCCGTGGCCGCGCTCGACGTGACAGGAGGCATCGCAGCCGTCGCCTGGGTCGGGGTTTCCGTCGTCGCAGGTCTCGGTCGCGCCGATCGCGCCGTCGCCGCAGACGACCTGCGTCCCACCGTCGGACGTTCCGCCGTCGAGCGCGCCGCCATCGTCGAGCACGCCGCCATCGTCGAGCACGCCACCGTCGGGCACGCCACCCTCGGGCACGCCGACATCGTCGAGCGCGCCACCGTCGGGCACGCCGACGTCGGGCGACACCGCGCCATCGGGCGACACCGCGCCATCGGGCCTGGCGGCGTCCACACCACCCCCGTCTCGCCGACCGCCATCGGTGCCGCCGGTGTCGGGCACCTCGGGCGGCGTGGTGTTCGTGGGACACCCGGCGACCACGAGCGCGCAGCCGAGCGCGAGGAAAGCAAGCCGAGATCTCGAGCGCATCCGATCCCCCTGATGGCGGAATACTGCCACAGCGACAGCCGACTCGGGCTCCGAGCTCAGCCGCCGGAACGAACCGCTCTTGGCCACGGATCTGCGGGCCTGCGCGAAGCTCGCCACGGCCCATTCCCTGGCCATCGCGATCGACTGGGAATGACGACGGCGAGCGCGGGACGCTGAACACTTGCTCCATCACGCTGGGCACCCGTACAGTGGGCGCCATGTCGAACCCGGAGACCGAGCTTCCCCGGCAGAAGGTGCCCTGGGCCTCGCCGCGCGGGCTGAATGCGCTGCTCGACGAGTGGCGCGGCGACGGCTCGCTCCAGCGCTGCTTCACCCTCGACCACACGGTCGACGCGAAGGAAGGCCGGGGCGGGCCCGTGCCCGAGGCGCTGCATCCTGTCGTGCACGGCGCGCTGGCCAAGCGCGGGCTCACCTCCCTCTACTCGCACCAGCTCGAGGCGCTCGAGCTCGCCGGAGTCGGCCGTCACTTCGTCGTCGCCACGCCGACCGCCTCGGGCAAGTCGCTCTGTTACAACCTGCCCGTGCTCGATCGGCTCGCCCGCGAGCCCGACGCGCGCGCTCTCTATCTCTTCCCGACGAAGGCGCTCTCGCGCGATCAGGAGAACGCGCTGCGCGCGCTGCTCACCGACGCGACGCTGCCGCACGGCGCGGTCACCTACGACGGCGACACGCCGGGCGATGCACGGCGCGCGGCGCGCGAGCGCTCGGGCATCCTGCTCACGAACCCCGACATGCTCCACGCGGGGATCCTCCCGCACCACGCGTCGTGGGCGCGCTTCTTCGCGCAGCTGCGCTTCGTCGTCGTGGACGAGCTGCACAGCTACCGCGGCGTGTTCGGCTCGCACCTCGCGAACGTGCTGCGCCGCCTGATGCGCATCGCGCGCTTCCACGGCAGCACGCCCACGTTCGTCTTCGCCTCGGCCACGATCGGCAACCCCAAGGAGCACGCGAGCCGCATGCTCGGCGAAGAGGTCGCGCTCGTCGGAGAGAGCGGCGCGCCCGCCGGCCCGCGCCACGTGCTCGTCTACGACCCGCCCGTCGTGAACCCGGAGCTCGGCATTCGCGCGAGCTACGTGAAGAGCGCCGTCCGCTTGGCCGCCGATCTCGTGCGGCACGAGGTGCCGACGATCGTGTTCGGCCAGTCGCGCAACCAGATCGAGGTGATGCTCAAGTACGTCCGCGATCGGCTCGTCGCCGACGGGATCGATCCCGAGCTCATCCAAGGTTACCGCAGCGGCTACTTGCCCGAGACGCGCCGCCGCATCGAAGAGGGCCTCCGGAGCGGCGCGGTCCGCTGCGTGGTCGCGACGAACGCGCTCGAGCTCGGCATCGACATCGGCTCGCTCCAGGCCGTCGTCTGCGCGGGCTATCCGGGCTCGATCGCTTCCCTGTGGCAGCGCTTCGGGCGCGCCGGCCGGCGCACCGAGCCCTCGCTCGCGCTGCTCGTCGCCTCCAGCATGCCGCTCGATCAGTACGTCGCGCAGAACGCCGGCATGGTGGTCGGCGCTCCGGTGGAAGAGGCGCGCATCGATCCCGACAACGTCGAGATCCTCGTCTCGCACCTGAAGTGCGCGGCCTTCGAGCTGCCCTTCGAAGAAGGCGAAGGCTTCGGCGACGTCGCGCCGGAGGCGGTGGGCGATGGCCTCGGCTACCTCGCGCGCGAGAACGTCGTGCACGCCGGCATCGGCCCGAACGGCAAGCAGGTCTACCACTGGGCGACCGACGCCTACCCCGCCACGCACGTCTCGCTGCGCTCGCTCGGCTGGGACAACTTCGTGATCGTCGAGCTCAAGGACGCCGCGCCGAACGCCCCGCCGCGCACGCACGAGGGCGACCGCACGATCGCCGAGATGGACTGGCGCGCGACGCACACGATGCTGCACGTGCAGGCCATCTATCAGCACGACGGCGAGCAGTACCAGGTCGAGCGCCTCGACTTCGAGAACCACAAGGCCTACGTGCGCAAGGTCGCGCCCGACTACTACACGACGGCGCTCACCTACACGCGCGTCGCGATCACGCACGAGGACGACGGGGCCGTCATCGAGTCGATGATCCCCGGCGGCATCCCGATCGCCGCGGGCCACGGCGAGGTCTCGGTGATCGAGAAGGTCGTCGGCTACAAGAAGATCAAGTTCCACACGCACGAGAACGTCGGCTACGGCGACGTGCGCCTGCCCGAGATGCAGATGCACACGAGCGCCGTGTGGTGGACGTTCAGCGAGGAGCTCATCCGCTCGCTCGGCGTGCAGCGCGCGATCGTGGTCGACGCGCTGCGGGGCCTCGCGAACGCGCTGCACCTGTGCGCGTCGGTCGGGCTGATGTGCGACCCGCGCGATCTCGGGCGCACGATCGGCGATCGCACGGGCGACGGCGAGCTGCCGAGCAAGGGCGATCCGCTCGGCGGCGGGTTCGACCCGACGATCTTCCTCTACGACCACGTGCCGGGCGGGGTCGGGCTCGCGCCGCGCCTGTTCGCGACGCGCGACGAGATGCTGGTCCGCGCGCGCACGCTGATCGAGCACTGCGAGTGCGAGCGCGGATGCCCCGCGTGCGTCGGTGCGCCCGTCGGCGCCACGGGCACGCCGCCCGGGCTCGTGCACGACGGAGCCACGCTGGCGGCGCCGCCCACCTACGATCTGAAGGAGCTCGCGCTGCGCGTGCTCGCGGCGGCGGGGATCGTCCGCCCCTCCTGATCGAGCGGGCGGGCCGCGGGGGATCGACGGCGATCTCCGCGCTTGTTACACAGGGACGGCGGTGAGCGATCTTCGGGGAAAATTGGCGCGATTGTTCGGCTCGGGGCCGCCCGCGCCGCGCTCCGTCGATCCGAGCGCGGTCGAGGCGAGCGTCGAGGTCTCGTCGGTCGAGCTCCTCGCACCGGAGGCGCCGCGCCCCACGAGCGCCGACGAGGCGCGGCGCGCGCGTATCGCCGGGCTGCGCGCGCTGATCGCCGAGAAGGAGCGCGCCGATCGCAACGCGCTCCGCGATCACAAGCCGCTCGCGCGCTCGGTCCCGCGCGAGCGCGGGCTGCCGGGGTCGGTGGAAGAGACGCCGCTCGGGCCCTTGCACCGCGTCGCGAGCTACCTGCTCCCCGCCCACACGCACGGTCGCGTGCGCGTCGCCGACGCGCTCGGCGCCCGGCCGAGCTCGCTCGCCTCGCTCTCGCTCGACGAGACGCTCGCCGGCGTGGACCCGCGCCGGATGCTGCTCCTCGACACCGAGACGACCGGCCTCTCGGGTGGCACCGGCACGCTGCCGTTCCTGATCGGCATGGCCTGGTTCGAGGACGAGTCGCTGCACGTGGAGCAGCTGCTCCTGCGCCGGCCGGGCGAAGAGGCGCCGATGCTGGCGCGCCTCGCCGAGCGCATCGCGTGGGCCTCGTGCATCGTCACCTACAACGGCAAGTCCTTCGACTGGCCGCTCCTGCGCACCCGTGCGGTGATGAACCGCATCAAGGTGCCCACGCCGAGCGCGCACCTCGACCTCTTGCACGCATCGCGGCGCATCTTCGGGCCGCGCGTCGGCTCGGCGCGCCTCGTGACGATGGAAGAGACCGTGCTCGGCATGCGCCGCACGCGCGACGTCGACGGCGCCGAGATCCCCGAGCTCTACTGGCAGTTCGTGCGCGGCTCGGAGGGCCACGTGCTCGTGCCCGTGATCGAGCACAACGCCAACGACCTCGTGGCCCTCGCTGCGCTCGTCGCGGTGCTCGAGGAGCGCTGGTCGTCTCCTTCGCCCCGCCACGAGCCCGAGGATCGCGTCGCGCTCGCCCGCCTCGCGCTCCGTGGAGACGAGGCACGCTTCGCATACGACGTCGCCCGCGGCGTGGCCGGCGAAGAGCCGCCGCCGCGCATCGCCTACGACGCGCTGACGACCGGCGCCGAGGCCGCGCGAAAGCTGAAGGACCCGCAGGCGGAGCTCGAGCTGCTGGCGCGCGCGGTGGAGCTCTGCGGCGATCACCCGAAGGTGCAGGACGCGCACCTGCGCATGGCGATCTGCCTCGAGCACCGCCACCGCGATCCCGAGCGTGCGCTCTTCCACGCGGAGCGCGCCGGCGAAGACGAGAAGCGACGCGTGAGGCTCACGAAGAAGCTGCAGAAGCAGCGCGTCGCCGCGAGCGCGCCGAAGAAGCGCCGCCGCAGCTGAATCGAGTCGATCGATTCGCCTCCGACCGCCACCGCGAGCGCGACCGTGGCCGAGCCCGAGCCCGAGCGCGTGTTAGCCTGGGGTCGTGCCCGACAGACCGACCACGTTGTCACCGGAGGCCTCGCGCCGGTTCTGGGAGGGCGCCGCGTTCGCGGAGAAGTTCTTCATGGGGCTCGACGAGGTTCACCAGGCGCTCCGCCGGCTCGCGGCGGCGCTCGACGAAGAGGGAATCCCGTACGCCATCGCGGGCGCGATGGCCCTCAACGCCTACGGCTATCGACGCGTGACGAACGACGTCGATGTGCTGCTCACGCGCGAAGGCTTGAGCGCGTTCAAGGCCAAGCGCCTCGGCCGCGGCTGGGTGGAGAAGTTCCCGGGCTCGAGAGGCATGCGCGACTCGAGCGGCGTCGTGATCGACGTGCTCATCGCGGGCGACTACCCAGGAGACGGGAAGCCGAAGCCCGTCCGCTTTCCCGATCCGAGTGTCGCGGTCACCGGCGATGGCTTCCGCGTTCTCTCGTTACGAGATCTCGTCGAGCTGAAGCTCGCGTCGGGCATCAGCAGCCCCAACCGCCTGAAGGACCTCGCCGACGTTCAAGAGCTCGTGCGACACGCGCGACTGCCGCGTGAGCTCGGGCGCGAGCTCGACGAGACCGTGCGCGAGAAATACACCGAGATCTGGGACGCGACGCAGCACGGGGACGAGCACGACGAGTAGGGCCGGCGTCGGAACCGCCATGCCGAGAAGAGGACGCCGACCGGCGACCGTCTACGCCGCCGGAGGCGTGGTGTCCTCGTCAGAGGTCCACGGCCGGCAGGATCGCGTCGAGCTCGAGCGCGCCCACGTCGATGCGGTAGGCGACGTGCGCGAACGCCAGGTAGGCCGCGAGCGCCGGCAGGTCCTGCGCCCAGCGCGGGCGGTACCTCGGCGGCGCGACCAGACCCGACTCGAAGTCCTCCTCGAGCGCGAGCACGTCGGAGAGATGGAGGCGCCCCGCGAACATCCGCTCGATCAGGACGGGGCGATGGGAGGCGATCGCCTTGCGCAAGAAGGTGTGCACGGCGACGAGGCCGGCGACGTAGACGACGTCCTTCGTGAAGACGTACTTGCCGCGCGGGTCGCCGCCACGGAACACGCGCATCGCGCTGCGCGCGCTCTCGTCCTCGCTCTGCCCTTCGTCGAGGAAGAAGCGGAACACGTCCACGAAGTCCGCGCCGTCGAGCGCCATCGCGATGGCCTTGATGCGCAGCGCGATGCGCCGCAGACGCGCGATGTCGATGGTGCGCGTCACGAGCTCGGCCACGGTCGCCAGGCCCTCCTGCGTGAGCGTGCTCCGCGGCGAGGCGAGCGACATCGACGTCAGCACGGGCTGCTCGCGCCCGTTGAGCGCGGTCGCCGCGTGCACGTAGGCCTCGTGCTCGAGCAGCTGCGCGATCTCGCTCGCGGAGAACCCGGTGCGCCCCCGGATGCGCACGTTCTTGCTGCCGGCCGCCGCCTTGCTCCCCAGCTCGGGGTCGACGACCACGCGCACGACGCCGTCGCCGAAGAACACGTCGAGCGCCGACTGCATGTCCACGCGCGCCGCCTCCGAGCCCAGCACGAAGTCGGGCTCGCACTCGAGCCCGGCATCCTTGAGGCTCGCCGTGGCCTCGAGCAGCTGCTCGGCCGCCGCGAGGTGCGTCAGCGTGCTGCCGGCGATGCGATCGCTGGGCACGCCGTAGAGCGCGCGGCCGAGCTCGAGGAACTCCGCGGTCCGCGGCACGTCCAGCATGCGCGCTGCCATCGCGTAGCTGCCGGCCGTGTCGTCGAGGAAGCGCCCCACCGGGTCTCGCTGATCGACGTCCTTGCGCAGCTCGTGGATCGCGGCGACCGACTCGTCGTGGCGCGTCGGCGGCGGCTCCACGTCCGGGAGCTCGGGCGCGCCGCGCCGCCAGCCCTCGAGGAACGTGTCGAGCACGTGGCTCGGCCAGGAGAGCGTGCCGAGGATGCGGATCTTCTTGGCCGAAGCGACCAGGCGGGCGTCGAGAGAGGCCAGACGCGCTCGGCGATCGGACATGCCTCTTCTTCCTACCAGGACGCCTACCGACCCGACTCGTGAGCAAACGCACCCGCTGCGGAGGGGACGTCGCGCGCCGCCTGCGCGGCGGTCACGAAGCGATGGCCCATGGCGCGGAGCGTCCGCAGCGCCGCCCGGAGCGCGCGGAGCTTCGCCTCGGCCGGGACGCGGAGGTCGCGCTGGTGGAGCGCGAGCCAGCCGAGGCCGTCCTTCGACGCGTCGGCGGCGTCGATGCCGTGCAGCTCGAGGCTCACGACGCGGCGCCCCGTCATCGCCCGCGTCAGCCAGCGCGCGCCCCTCTCGCCTGCCATCGCGACGCTCGTCCCGATGTAGTGCCCACGCACGCCGCGGGTGACGCCGACCGGCAGCTCGACGATGCCGTTGCCGCGGCGCCAGTACGGGCGACCGACGCGATAGGGCTCGGCCGGCGCCGAGAGCACGCGCGGATCGTCGACGATCGAGTGGCTGCGGCGCCCGGCGAGGCGCGTGAGCCCGATGAAGGTCGTCTTGCCGGCGTAGTAGACGGGGCTCGGGAACACGCTCGCGTCGTACGCGTAGCCGCGCGCCGCGAGCACGTCGAAGACCTCGTCGGTGATCGTGTAGCCGGGCGCACGGAACCCCGTGGGCCGCGCGAGCGACGCCGCCGCGAACGCCTCTTCCGCGCCGGCGATCTCGCGCTCGATCACCGGCCGGCCGCGCCGCGTGAAGTCGTAGAGGTGGCTGAGCGAGTGGCTCGCGAGCTCGTGGCCGGCCGCCGCCAGCGCGCGCACCTTCGCGGCGCTCGGCCCGTGGGCGAGGTCGCTCCCGATCACGAAGAACGTCGCCGGCACGCGCTCGCTCGCGAAGAGCTCCGCCAGCCGGTCGATCGCGCGCTCGTAGATGGCGTGCGCGCTCTCGTCACGGGACCGGAGCCCGTGGATCGCCGCGTAACAGGGGATCTCGTCGAGATCCACCGAGACGACGGCGAGGCGGTCTCCGCCCACGCCGGCCTCAGCCCTGGATCCGGATCGCGTAGACGAGGCGGCTGACGGCCTTGAGCACGTTCGGGACGCGGCGGAACAGGCCGATCGTCGGCACGCGCTTCTCGAGCACGCGCACCGGGATCTCCTTCATGCGCACGCCGTCGCGCTCGGCCCGGATGACGAGCTCGCTCGCGAACATGTCACGGTCGACGACGCACTTCTCGGCGATCGGGCGCACGACGGCGCGCCGGAACGCCTTCAGGCCGTGCGTGTCGGTGCCGGTGAAGCCGAGCGTCATGTGGAGCAGGCCGTTCACGGCCTTCGTCCCGAGGCGGCGCACGAACGGGCGCTCGTCGCTCGCGCCGCGCATCGCCTTGCTGCCGACCACGAAGTCCGCCGCGCCGCTCTCGAGCTCCTTCAGCGCGCGCGTGTAGAAGTCGGTGTCGCAGAGATCGATCTCGTCGCAGAGCACGAGCTCGCCGCGCGCCTCGAGGATGCCGCGCTTGAGCGCGCCACCGTAGTTCGGCTGGCCGAAGCTGAAGGTCCGCACCTGAGGGAAGCGCTCGGCGAGCTTCTTGGCGAGCTCCACGGTGTTGTCGCGCGAGCCGTTCTCGGCGAGCACCAGCTCGTAGGTCCAGGGGAACGACGCCAGCCGGTCGATCAGCTCGACGACCGCCGACTGCAGGATCGGCTCCTCGTTGTAGACCGGGATGACGATCGTGATCTTCGGTGCTGACGTCTCGTTCGCCATGGTGGTAAGCGCTCTCGCCGGGAAAAGAGGCAGAACCATCCCCGAGCCCTCCGAGCCCGTCAAGGTCAAGGCGGCGAGCGGCAAGCGTTCAGTACCTCGCGGAGCGAGCGACGCGCGCTGGGGCGCAGGGGCCGTCGTCATGGTCGCGCGGCGAGTCGTGGAGCGCGTCGCCCTCAGGCGTGGGCGAGCTCGGCGTGCTCGACGGGACGAGCACGGCGTCGGAACGGATGGGCCAAGAGCCCGAAGAACGAGCGAGGCATCGGCGTGGCGCTGCCGATCACGGTGGCGCGCGCACCGTCGTAGGTGCCGAAGAGCCGATCGAGCAGCGGCGACAGCGTCGCGAAGTTGGCCGCCGGGCGATCGCGATCGTGGTGACGATGGTGGAAGCGAGGTGTCGCGAGGACGAGGCTCCAGGGCCCCTCGGGCACCCGCACGTTCGAGTGCACGAAGACCGTGTGCACGCGGAGCAGCAGCACCACCGCCGCGTGCGCGCCGAGAGGAACGCCCAGCAGCACGAGCGGCGCGTTCTGCGCGAGCGTCAGAAGCGCGATCTCGAGAGGGTGCTGCCGGAACGAGGCGAGCCAGTCCATCTCCGTCGAGGCGTGATGGACGTCGTGCAGGCGCGACAGGAACGGCACCGCGTGCGCGAGGCGGTGATGGAGGTAGCCCATCGTCTCGAAGACCACGAGGCCGATCGTGACGTGCACGAAGCTCCCCGCGTGCGCGAGCGGGCGGGGCGAGAGCGAAGCGAGCGCGGCGAGCAGCGCCCCGAGCCCCGCGATCAGCACACCGCGCGTGAGCAGCTGGCCGAGCGTCGCGAAGGCGAGATCGGTGACGTAGGAGCGGCGGCGCTCGCGACGCTCCCCGAAGACGTGCTCGAGCGGCGCGAAGAGCAGGCCCACCAGCAGGGCGAACAGACACGCGTCGAGCGCCGCATCGCGCATCAGTAGCCCATCACGGGCGGCGTCGGATCCTCGGCCACGAGCCGCACCGTGCTCCCGGCCGGTACCTGCGCGCCGGGCTCGGTGCGCTGGCGGAGGACCACGTAGCGAGGCGCGTCGTAGGGATCGATCGCCTGACCGTACGTGTCCCGCACCACGAGGTGCAGGCCCAGCGCACGGGCCTGGCGGCGCGCGGCCGGGACACGGAGCGTCGCGAAGTCGGGCACCACGACCCCCGCCGGCGCGTCCGGTGCGATGATGGCGGGGACCGCCACGGCCTCGGCCTCGGTTGACGTCGCGGGCGAGACGGCCGGAACGGAAGGCGCCGCGCCCGCGCCCGGGCGGACCTCGTCGCGGGGCGCAGGCGCGCTCGCCAGCGCGAGGTCGCCGGGCGCTTCCTCGGCCGCGCCCGCCGGGAGGACGACGTAGGCGAGGACCAGCCCCACGAGCGCGGCGACGGCCACGCCGGAGGCCAGCAGGGCTCGACCAACCCCGGCGCGCGCGGGAGGCTGCGCCTCGTCGACGGCGGTCTCACTCTCGATCTCGACGGTAGCCCGCACGTTGGCCTCCTGGCGACTGGCGATCAGACGCCTCGCCCCTTCGAAAGTTCCGGGCGCCGGATGTGCACACCTCGGCCCACCTCGGTATCCTGCTGCCCGCATGGATCGCGTCCGCTTCCTCGTCGTCGGTGCCGGTGTCTCGGGGCTCGCATTCGCCGACGCGCTGGTGTCGCGGGAAGGCGGCGCCCAAGACGACTTCCTCGTGCTCGAGGCGGACCGCGAGATCGGCGGTTACTGCAAGACCATCGTCCAGGACGGCTTCGTCTGGGACTACTCGGGCCACTTCTTCCACTTCAAGCACGCCGAGATCGAGAAGGAGCTCGTCGCGCGGATGGCCGCCTTCCCCTCGGGCGCGCAGCGCGTGCTCAAGGTGGAGAAGGACAGCCGCATCTTCTGGGAGCGCGACCGCTGGATCGACTTCCCCTTCCAGAAGAACATCCACCAGCTCCCGCAGGCCGACTTCCTCGAGTGCCTGAGCGATCTGCACTTCAAGACCGGCTGGGGCCGCGACCGGAAGGACGCGCCCGCGAGCTTCGAGGAGATGCTCTACGCGCGCTTCGGGCGCGGCATCGCCGAGCGCTTCCTCGTCCCCTACAACGAGAAGCTCTACGCGACGAAGCTCTCCTCGCTCGACGTGGACGCGATGGGCCGCTTCTTCCCGCACGCCGACGTGGACGACATCGTCCGCAACTTCACGCAGGCGAACAACGCCTCCTACAACTCCACGTTCACCTATCCCGAGGGCGGCGCGATCCAGTACGTGCACGCCATCGCCGCTTCGCTCGATCCGTCTCGCATCGCGCTCGGCGAGAAGATCGAGCGCATCGATCTGCGCCGCAAGGTCGCCTCCACCTCGAAGGGCCGCGAGATCGCCTTCGAGCACGTCGTGTCGTCGGCGCCCTTCCCCGCGCTCCTGCGCACGAGCGGCCTGCCGGTGCCCGAGGCGACGTACTCGTGGAACCAGGTGCTCGTCTTCAACCTGGGCTTCGACCGCAAGGGCCCGCGGAACCTCCACTGGGCCTACTTCCCGCAGCGCGACGTCTCGTTCTATCGCGTGGGCTTCTACGACAACATCTTCGGCAGCGATCGCATGTCGCTCTACGTGGAGATCGGCGCGCCCGCGGGCGCGGCGATCGACGTGGGCGCCGCGAAGAAGCGCGTGCTCGAAGACCTCGCGAAGACCGGCCTCGTGGACGGGCACCAGCTCGTCTCCTCGCACCACGTGCTCATGGATCCCGCGTACGTGCACGTGACGCGCGCGGCGAGCGCCGACTTCGCCGACAAGAAGGCGCTGCTCGCGAGCCGCGGCGTGCACACCGTCGGGCGCTACGGCGGATGGACCTACTGCTCCATCGAGGACAACATCGTCGAGGCGCGCGCGCTCGCCCGCTCGCTCGCGCGCATCTGGCGCGGATGAGCGCGCGCTTCGCGATCGTCGAGCAAGCGATCGACGCGGCCGCGGTCGAGGCCCTGGTCGCGCATCCATCGGCCGGCGCGGTGGTGCGCTTCGACGGTGTCGTGCGCGATCACAACGAAGGACGCGCCGTCACGAAGCTCGAGTACGAGGCGTACGGGTCGATGGCGGCGCTCGAGATGGAGCGCATCGCCGAAGAAATCGTGCGCGAGCTCCCGAGCGTTCGCCTCGCCGCGCATCACCGCGTGGGCGCGCTCGCGGTGGGGGAGCCCGCGATCGTGTGCGCCGCGAGCAGCGCGCACCGGAGCGAGGCGTTCGAGGCCTGCCGCCGGCTCATCGATCGCATCAAGGAGCGCGTGCCGATCTGGAAGCGGGAGCACGGGCCGGACGGTCCCTACTGGGTCGGCTGGCAGGACGCGCGCTGCGCGCCCGACCACACCGCGCACGATCACGGCAGCGAGTAGCGGAGCTCCACGAGGCCGCGCCCGAGGCGCGTCACCTCCTCGAGCTCCATCACGCGCGTGAGCGCGGGCAGGAGCGGCGCGCCCGCGCCGAGCGTGCCAGGTCCCGTCATGCTTCTCCGCGCGCGGTGCTAAGACGTGGCACGTGAGCGACGACGGCGTCGGAGATCTCGAGCGGGAGGCGGCCGCCATCGGCGAGGGCCTCGCCTACGCGAGCCTCCGCGAGAGCCAGCGGGGCCTCGTGCGCGCGTATCTCCGCCGCGATCCTCGCGAGTGGAAGAGCTGCTGCGGCAGCAGCTGCGATCCTTGCGTGCTCCGCATCGGGATCGCCGTCGATCGCGCGCGCGACGTGCTCGGCCTGCCGCGCTGGCCCTCGATCGACGAAGGCTGACGGGCTCCGGATCAAGGGCAGGCGTAGCTGACCGCCCGGCACGTGGCGGCGAAGCAGGCGATCCCGCTCGGGCATCCGACCGTGCACTGCGAGTACGAGGGATACCAGCGCGGCCGCGCGAAGCAGCGGCACTGCGCGCCGAGGTCGGGGTTGCAGTCGGCGAAGCCCGCGCACCGGGGATCGCAGACGTTCGTCCGCAGGCAAGACGCGCACTGGCAGCGCGTCGGCATCGCCTGCTCGCAGAGCGCCGCACAGGCGTAGACGCGATCGTGCACGCGGCTCTCGGCCTGGCTGGGATCGTCGTAGCCGCTGTGCGCGCCGTAGAGCACGTGCAGGAGCTCGTGGAGCAGGATCTCCTGACGGTTCCCGCACGCGGCCGGATCGAAATACGTCGTCGGATCGACCGTGATCACGATCGGCCCACCGACGCCGGCGCGGTTCACCAGCACGCTCCAGAAGCTCACCTCGGCGCACGAGCCAGGTCGGCTGCCGCACTGGATCTGGATGCCCTGCGCTGCGACCGTGCGCGCCAGCAGGTCGCGGACGTCGTTCATGCCCATGCGCGCGGCACAGTCGGCGCCGCTCGAGGCGGCGGCCTGCATGTCCATGCGGATCTGCGCGGCTTGCTCGGCGGTGCACGCGCCCGCGCCGGTTCCGGGAGCCGGCCCGTCGATGGCGTCTTGCTGGCTCGCTGGCACGTCGCCTTCTTCTTCGGTCACCAAGTTGCCCGAGCCGTCGTCGACCTCGACGAGCTGGTGAACGTCGGTCCCGTTCATGGTGTACGTGGCGCGCCGGACGACGTTGCCCGCGGCATCGTGCTCTTCGATCACCGCCATCTGCGCGTCCGCAGGGAGGTAAGCGACGTCGATCGTCCACTCGAAGACGCCGTCCCGATCGCGGTCCGCTTCGCCATGCATCGCGGCCGGCGTCCCGACGAAGCGCTGAACGACGGTGGTGTCGTAGACGAGCTCGTCGGTGATCTCCTCGCCGGCGCGCGAGACGCGGAGATGGATGCATCCGTCGTCACTCAGCGGCTCGTCGGTGCCGCCGGCCGCGATGGCATCGTGCGCGGCGTTGGCGAGCGCGAAGGTGATCGTGCTGGTCGGGCAGAGACCGGTCGCGGGCGCGTCGAGGCTCGCCCCGTCCGGGCTCGTCCCGGCGTCGGTTCCGCCGCCGTCGGGGCGGGGCCCGGTGTCCATGCCGCCGTCCGCGACGCCGCAGTCGGCGCCAGTGCAAGCCGCCGCCGGCGGGCTCGAGCAACCCGGAGCAACGAAAAAGGAGAGCGCGAGAGGAACGAGCGTGAACGCGGTGCTGGGGCGCATGCGCGAGGACTACGCACCGCGCCACGCCTCGCCCGTGCTGACTTTCTCGCGCTCAGACGAACGGCGACGCGGCGGCGCAAGGCCCGTCGAGGCGCATCGCGCGCACGCGCTCACCCTCCGCGAGCTCGCCCTCGCGCTCGGGCAGCACGAGCAGTGCATCGACGCCGACCACCGAGGTCAGGGCGCTCGAGGTCTGCTTCGGCATCGGCCACGCGAGGCCCTGCGCGTCGAGGCGTGCGCGCGCAAGCTCGGTGCGATCGGGGCTGCAGCGGATCGACGCCCCGAGCGTCACCTCGCCCATGGCGCGATGCGGCCGGGGATCGCCGAGCATCCGCCGCAGCATCGGGCGAACGAAGACCTCGAAGCCCACCCACGCCGAGACCGGATTGCCCGGCAGGCCGACGAAGGGAAGGCCCGCGCGCACGCCGACCGCGAGCGGCTTGCCCGGCTTCATCCGCACCTTCCAGAGCACCTGCCGCACGCCGAGCGCGGAGAGCGCCGCGTGCACCATGTCGTGATCGCCGACCGAGACGCCGCCGGCGATCACGACGAGATCGGAGGTCCGGGCCGCCTCGTCGAGCGCGGCGCGTGTGGCCTCCAGATCGTCGGGCACCCGCGTGCAGCGAACGACGCGCCCGCCCGCGAGCCCGACGGCGGCGGCGAGCATCGGGCCGTTGGCGTCGTAGATCGCGCCCGGAGGGAGCGGTCCCTGGCTCGGATCGCGCAGCTCGTCGCCGGTCGTGAGGATCGCGACGCGCGGCGCGCGCACCACGGGCAGCGTCGCGCGCCCCTGCGATGCCGCGAGGCCGAGGAGGCCGGCGTCGACCTCGGTGCCGCGCGCCACGATGCGCTCGCCGGCCGCGACGTCCGAGGCCTTGCGTCGCACACCCTGGCCTACGCGGGCCTCGGCGGAGAAGACGGCGTCGCCGTCCGCGCGCGAGACGATCTCCTGCATCACGACGGCATCGCCCCCTCGCGGCAGCGGGGCGCCGGTGAAGATCCGGCCGGTCGTCCCGACCTCGAGCGCTCCGACGTCGGCGCCTGCACGCGCCTCCATGCTCACGCGCAGCGAGGCCCCCGCGCGCACCTCCGCGGCCCGCACCACGTAGCCGTCGACGAGGCTCACGTCGGCCCACGGCACGTCCAGCGTCGCGACGAGGTCCTCGGCGAGAAAGCCGCCGAGCGCTTCGGAGAGTGCGCGCTCGTCGGCCGCGAGCGGCGGCGCGAGCGCCATCGCGTCGGCGAGCGCCTCGCCGATCGTCTTCACGCGACGGGCCTGCGCGCCGCGGGTGGCGGGCAGCACCCCTCGCCGCAGCGCCCTTCGCCCAGCGTGGTGAGCGAGCGCTCGGCGGCTCCTTCCACGCGCTCGCGCACGAGCTCGCGGATCATCGCGACGAACGCCGGATGCGTGCCCACGGTGCCCGCGCGCACGAGCTCGATGCCGGCCGCCTCGGCGCGCTGCCGCGCGACGGTATCGAGATCCCAGACGACCTCCATGTGATCGGAGGTGAAGCCGATCGGCACGAGCAGCGCCTTCTTCGCGCCGCGCGCCGCCAGCGCTTCGAGGTGAACGCTCACGTCCGGCTCGAGCCACGGCACGCCGGGCGCGCCGCTCCGGCTCTGGAACACGAGATCGAACGACGCGAAGCCCGTCCGCTCGGCGACGATCGACGCCGTGGCGCGCAGCTGCGCCTCGTAGGGCGCGCCCGACGCCATCGCGGTGGGGATCGAGTGCGCCGTGAAGACGAGCGAAGCCGATGAAGGGCTCACATTCGTCTGCTGCACTCGTTCGACGAGAGCGTCCACGAACCCCGGGTGATCGAAGAAATTGCGCAGCTTGTCGATGGAAGGCGCACCTTCGACCACCGCGCGCGCGCGCTCGATGTCCTCGCGGTACTGGCGACAGCCGGAGTACGAGCCGAACGCGCTCGGCACGAAGGCGAGAGCGCGCGTCACGCCGTCGGCCTTCATCTGCCGCACGGTGTCCGCGAGCATCGGATGCCAGTTGCGATTGCCCCAGTAGACGCGGAGCGCCGGGCCGTGGGCGGCGAGCGCGGCCTCGAGCGCGGCCTTCAGCGCCCGCAGCTGACCGTTGATGGGCGAGACGCCCCCGAAGTGCGCGTAGTGCGCGCCCACCTCCACGAGGCGCTCGTGCGGGATGTTGCGCCCGCGCGTCACGTTCTCGAGGAAGGGCACGACGTCGTCCGGGCCTTCCGGTCCGCCGAAGCCGACGATCAAGAGCGCGTCGTAGGTCACGCGCCGGAACTTACCTCACACGGAGGCGGCCGATGCGGCTCACGCGTGCGCGTGGCTCGCCGCCTCGCGACGAAGCCGGGCCGCGCGGGCCGCGCGTCCGATCGCGCTCCCGAGGGCATGCAGACCGTAGACGACGATGCCCGTCAGCATCACGGAGCCGCACACGAAGAGCGCTGCGAGGTCGGGATGAAGGGTCATGACGTGCTCCTTTCGAACGAAGGACGGACCTGCCCGTTCGCGCGAGGCCGAGGCTTCGGCGCGCGTTCGGAGGTGTCCGCCTGACACTCGTCAGACTGGGCACGCTAACGCGCCGCGTCAAGCTCGCGGAGTGCTCGCATTTGGGCCCCGACCGACGCGCGCACCGTCGTCGAGCCTCTCGGCGGGAGCGCCGCTCTTCACCGTGCGCCGGCGCCACGAGCGCGGCGCGCCCGCGCATTCGTGCTTTGACAACGTTTCCGGCCGCGCGTAGGTTGCCGCGAATTTTTCGTGGGGATGCCGCCGGCATCCTCTCGCATCTCGCGGCGTTGCCCGCGTTTTCGAGTCGAGGAGAGCTCTCTTCATGGCCAAGGCCGCCGCCGTTCAGAACGCACCGCTCCCCTGGGTCGAGGAGCTCCACTTCAAGAGCGAGAGCGCGTACCTCTGCCTGCTCGTCAACCGGCGCATCGGTCTCATCCGCGTCGTCGACTTCCGCGCCGGTGCGCTGCCGGCCAAGCGACTGTTCATCCAGAACGTCGCCAAGCGCGAGCAGATCGAGAAGGTGATCCTCCTCGTCGAGAAGGACGAGGTCTCGAGCTGGACGCGCGTCGGCTTCGTCCGCGAAGGAACGATCCCCGGCTTCTACAAGCGCTCCGACGGCCACCTCGTCGGCTGCGTGATCGGCGATCGCACGGCCTCGATCGAGGTCAGCGACGAGGGCCTTCGCGTGGCCGAGCGAACCGTGAACGCGGGCAAGAAGAACGCGCGCGAGGTCCCCGACGAGATCCCGGGCGTCACCGTCGAGTTCATCGACGTCGAGGACGCGCTCTCGGCGCGCGACGACGCCTGGAAGAAGCCCGGCAAGGAAGGCCCCGTGCTGAGCGGCTTCGACGCCTTCGGCCGCGAGGCCGAGCGATACTACGTCGAAGCGACGGCGAAGAAGGGCCGCAAGGTCTACCTGACGGCCGAGTTCCAGGACTGCTTCGGCCACTCCCTGATCGAGATCCTGCGCTCGCCGACCGAGGACGCGGACGTGCTCGGCCTGACGGCGGCGCTGCGCGTGATGGCCGACGACCTCAAGGAGCGCGGCATCATCAGCGCGTTCGGCTTCGCGCCCTCGGACGACATCGGCCTCGCAACGGCGTACGTCGCCGCCGGCTTCCGGCGTACCGGCCTGATGGCCAGCGGCTGCCAGTCGGGCGGCGAGCGCAAGGACGCGATCCTCTGGACGCGCAAGCTCGCGAACCCGGCCGGCGACGTCCCCGAGGAGTGAATCGGGCGCGCCGGTCGCGCGGCGCGTCTCGCCGGGCGGAATGATGCGGACCGGTCTCGTGTTGGGAGCGAGAACGGGGTCGTTCGTGCCGCATTGATCCCGGCACCCGAGCCCCGTTAGGCTGCGAGCGCATGCGGACGAACGAAGACATCGAGGCGTATCTCACTCGCTCGAAATACCCGCACCGCGAGCTCGAAGAAGGCACGTGGCTCGTGTCGGACACGTCGGGAGCGAACGAGCAGATCGTGCTCAAGGTGACCGACGACGTCGCGCTCTTCCGCGTGAACGTGCTCGATCTCGGCACCGTCGACCCGAAGAAGAAGGCTGATCTGCACGAGCACTGCCTCGCGCTGAACGCGAGCGACATGGTGCACGGCGCCTACGGCATCGCCGGCGGCAGCCTCGTGCTCACGGCGTCGCTCCGCATGGAGAACCTCGACTACAACGAGCTCGTCGGCACGCTGGACGACTTCGGCGTGGCCCTCAGCAAGCACGTCCCCGGCTTCGCGGCCTTCCGCAAGAGCTCCTGAAGGAGAGAAGGAAACGACCATGGGCTTCTTCGGGCGCCTCGCGACGCTGATCAAGAGCAACTTGAACGACCTCATCTCGAAGTCGGAAGACCCCGAGAAGATGCTGTCGCAGATCATCCTCGACATGAACGCGCAGCTGGTCGAGGTGAAGAAGCAGGTCGCGGTCGCGATCGCCGATCAGAAGCGCCTCGAGCGGCAGTGGCAGGGCGAGAAGGCGGTCACCGACGAGTGGCACAAGAAGGCCATGCTCGCGGTGCGCGCCGGCGACGACGACCTCGCGAAGGAAGCGCTGCTCCGCAAGAAGGAGCACGAGCAGCTCAGCAAGGGCTACGAGGACCAGTACCGAAAGCAGACCCAGGCGGTCAATCAGGTCAAGCTCGCGCTCCAGGCGCTCAACAGCAAGATCGGCGAGGCCAAGCGCAAGAAGGACCTCCTCATCGCGCGCAACAACCGCGCGAAGGCGATGGAGGAGATCCAGAAGGCGATGGGGAAGCTCTCGGACACGAGCGCTTTCGACGCCTTCCAGCGGATGGAGCAGAAGATCGAGCAGCGCGAGGCCGAGGTCGAGGCCGCGGGCGAGCTGAGCGAGGAAGCGACGGGCGACGTCCTCAAGACGAAGTTCGCCAAGCTCGAGGCCACGGCTGGCGCCGACGCGGATCTCGAGGCGCTCAAGCGCGAGATGGGCCTCGTGCCGGCCGAGACGAAGGTCGCGGCGCGCGTCGAAGAGAGTGCGAAGGAAGAAGAGGCGGAGATGAGCGAGGCCGAGATGGCCGAGCTCGAGGACGCGCTCGCGGCGCTCAAGAAGCGCGAAGAGGTCGGCGGCACCCGCTGACGGCGCGCTGCGCGGGCGGGTCGTCGACCAACTCGATCGGCGCTGTCACTCCTTCTTCGAGGCCTTCTTGGTCTCGGGCTTCGTCTCGGTCTTCGTCTCGGTCTTCGTCTCGGAGGACGAGGACGAGGACGACGACGAGCTCTCGGACGAGGACGACTCCGCCTTCTTGCTCGCGCTCTTGCCGCCGCTGGAGGAGTAGAGGTCGGCGTACCAGCCGCCTCCCTTGAGGATGAAGTTGCCGCCGGTGATCTGGCGCTTGGCCTTGAGCTTGCCGCACTTGGGGCACTTGCGGATGGGCTCGTCGCTCATCCGCTGCTCCACGTCCCAGTGGTGGCCACAGTTCTCGCAAGCGTAGTCGTAGGTCGGCATCGCGAACGTCTCCGAGCTGATCGGGGCCGGAAGTTAGGCTGCGCTGGCCATCGCGCAAGCCCGTACCCGCCCGGTTTCTTGACCGTTCTTCCAGGGTGCGGCGATACCCCATGGCTCGGAGGATCGCCATGTACGACGGCTCACGCGTCACCGATGCTGTGGACTACTGGAAGCGCCGCGAGGAGCTCAAGCGCGCAGTCAGCGTGGTCCGCGCCCGCGAGCCCGAGCGGTTTCGCTGGCGGCGCGCCGTGGCGAGCGTCTCGGAGAGCACCGGGCCGCTGCGTGGACTGACGCGCGCGCGCATCGAGGAGCCGATCCGCGAGCTCGTGCTCGACCTCGGCGACGACGTGCTGCGCCGCGAGGTGATCCTCGACGCCCGGCGCGTGGGCGTGGACCTCGACCGCGGCGAGGTGCTGCCGCGCAAGACGCTGGCCGAGATCCGTTCCGCGGCCCGGGCGGCGGGCACCGATCTGACGCGCGTGGCCAAGCACCTGCGCTTGCCGGACGATGGCCTCGCGCTGATCGACCTGGCGGGCGTCGTCGTGGTCGGCCGCGCCCTCGGCGATCACTTCCGGACCCGCGCCCAGCGCCTGCTGCTCTCGGTGCCCGATCCGGACGGCCCCGAGCAGCTGCGCCTCCATCACCGGATCATGCTGGACCGCGCCGACGCCGATCGCGCGGAGTCGCAGCGCTGGTACGCGTTCGCGCGTACCGTGCTCGAGGCGCCGGCCGTCCTGAAGAGGTAGCGCGCGCTCTCGCGCGAGACCGGAAGACGACGAGGTCCGCGGATCGCTCCGCGGACCTCGTCTCGTTCGACCATCAGGAGTGCTCGCGCCGGAGGCCCCAGACGGAAGCGGGCGAAGCCCGCGGACGGAGGGGCCGAAGCGCGCGAGCCGATCAGGCGCTCACGTGCGCTCGATGATCACTGCGCCGCGGGCTCGGCCGGGCCGGCGCCGCCCGTGACCGCGCCGATGGTCTGCATGTACGCGAGCGCGGCTTCCATGTCGGCGTCGCTCAGGCGCGCGGCGCGGATGGCCGGCATGTTCGCCGAGCCCTCGCGGATCTGCTGCCGCATGTGCTCGGGCGTCCACCCGATGTTGGCGAGCGGAGGCGCGCCGTTGTTGTGGCACGACGCGCAGACGGCGTCGTAGCGCTCCTGACCGTGTGCCACGTCGGTCGAGCCGACGGGGCCGGCGTACTGCGACTCTCCGCCCGAGCTCGTGTCGCCGCCACCGCCACCGCCACCGCTGCTGCTGCCACCGCCACCACCGCCGCCGCACGCTGCCGCCGCGAGACCGAGACCGACGCCGAGAACCCTGACGAGCTTGACCATGATGTTCGCCTCCGAAGCGCCCGAGACGGCGCCGGCGGAGCGTACACGGCCTTCGCGCACGCCATCAACGATGCAACATGCGGTGCGCCTCGCCCGCGAGATCCGGCCCGAGCACGTCGTCGCTCTCGTCGTCGTCGCCGAGGCCCACGATCTCGTGCGTTTCGTGGCGCGTTTCGCTGCGGACGGCGTCGCGCGCGTGGCGCGATCCACGCACCGGATGTGCAGGCGCTTGCGCAGTCTCGGTGGGCGCCGGCTCCGCAGCGACCGGCTCCGCCGCGATCGGCGCGACCGGCGCCACCACCGGCGCCGCGACGACCGGCGCCGCGACGACCGGCGCCGCGACGGGCAGCGGCTGCCGCGCCTGCTGCATCACGAGCAGGCCCGCGAGGCTCGCCGCGACGAGGCTCGAGCGCCCGAACGCCATCGCCCAGCCGCCGGGGCGCGCCGCAGGAGCGGGCCGCTCGAGCCGCGCCTCGAGGTCGGACTTGAGCGTCTGGCGCTCGGCCTCCACGCGCGAGAGCTCGGCGCGCATCGCCGCGATGCGCTGGTCGAGCTGGCGATCGGCCTCGAGCTCGAGCCGCGCCTTGGCCTCCGCGACCCGGCGCTCGGAAGACTCGCGCTCTTCCTTCGCGCGCAGCGCCTCGCGCTCGGCCGCCGCCGCACGCTCGCGCTCGGCGCGCGCCGTCTCGACGCGCTCGGCCTCGCGCTGCCGGTCGAGCGCGATGCGGTCCGCCTCCATCTGCGCCAGCTCCGTCAGGGCCATCACCACGCTCGAGTCCGTCGTCTGCGCCATCGCCGCCTGCCTTTCGGAGGGACGTCATTGCGAGCGGCAGGCCAAGCGATTTTGGCGGTGATATCGACTGCTTGACGGATCGCGAACACACGTTCGTCTACGTTTCGTGTGTTTTCGATCCTATGATTCGTCGATTCGGCGGCGCGGGCGGCGGGCCTTCAGCCCGAGCTGGTTGAAGCGCAGCCGCACCTTGCGAGCGCCCGTCGGCCCCGGCTCGTCGAGCAGCTGCGCGGCCATCGCGTCGAAGTCGCCCCCGGTCTCGGCGAACAAGCGCTCGTAGAGCTGACGCTCGAGGTGCAGCGCGACGCCATGGAGCGTCTTGCTGGCGCGCACCTCGAGCTCGGCGTGTCCCGGCGCCCGCGCGCTCTTCGTCGGCGCACCGGGCGAGCCGGCGGCGAGCAAGTCGCGCACGAGCTTCTCCGGGATCGGAAGCACGCGCGCGCTCGCCGCCCCCGGCGCTCGACCCTCGCGCGCGGCGGTGAGCGCGTCGGTCAGCGTGAAGACGGCGGCGTTGGCCACGAGCAGCTCGAGCTCGCGCACGTTGCCCGGGAACGCGTGCCGTCGGAGCTCGACGAGGCTGCTCTTCGAGAGCACGAGCGCGACGCCTCGCTCGATGGTGCGCGGAGGCGCGGCGAACGACAGCTCCGCGTGCGGCAGGCCGCCGATGCCCGAGGCGTCGAGGTAGTCGGCGAGGAGCTCGCGGTCGGCACCGGCGGCGAGCTTCTTCTTCAAGAGCGCGCGCGCGAGCAGCTCGAGATCGCCCTCGCGCTCGCGCAGCGGCGGCATCGTGAGGCGTGCCGCCGGGTTCAGGCGGGCGTAGAGGTCGGCGCGGAAAGTACCGGCCCGCACGCGCGCGGCCAGGTCCACGTTCGTCGCGGCCACGAGCTTCACGTCGACCGAGCGCGGCGTGCTCTCGCCCAGCCGCGTGATGCGCTGGTCCTGGAGCGCCAGGAGCAGCATGCGCTGCGCCTCGGGCGGGAGGTTGCCGATCTCGTCGAGGAAGAGCGTGCCGCCGCTCGCCTCTTCGAAGCGCCCGCGGCGATCGATCGCGCCGCTGAAGGCCCCGCGCGCGGTGCCGAAGAGCCGAAGAGCTCGGCGGCCACGAGCGTGTCGGGAATCGACGCGAGGTCGACGGCGACGAAGGCTCCCTTGCGGCGCGCGAGCGGGTGCAGGACTCGCTCCGCGAGCGCGCTCTTGCCCGTGCCGGGCTCGCCCAGCACGAGGATCGGCAGCGACGTCCGCGCGAGCGCGTGGGCGTCGCGGCGCAGGCGCGCCATCGCGGGCGAGCTCCCCCACGTGTAGCCGCCGGCCTCGGGAGAGTCGGCGTGGCGGGCCAGGACGCGCTCGACGAGCAGCGAGAGGGCGCGTGCGTCGAACGCCGCCTCGCCCGCGAGCGAGGCGAACTCGTCGACGGCGAGCGCCTCGGCCGCGTCCTGGTAGGCGAGCTGCTCCTCCGAGGTCATGAGCACGACCGGGAGGTCGGCCCTCGATCGGCGCAGGTGGGCCAGGATCTCGATCCCCTGCAGGCGCTGCCGCCGCTCGAGGCTCTTCTCGCGCGAGGGAAGCAGGCGCTCGACGGGGACGTCGAAGGCCACGTCGAGCAGCACGACGTCGACGTCGCGGTTCTTCGCGAGCGCGGCGTCGGCCTCGGCCGCGTCGTGCGCGTGCGTGAGCGTGCATCCAGGGCGGCGCTCGCAGGCCCAGCAGGGGCCCGGCAGATCGCAGCGCGTCGCGTAGTCGTAGTCGCGCAGGAGCGCGTGGCAGAGCTCGACGTAGCGATCGCCGTCGTCGACGACGAGCAGCTTGGGGCGGCGTGCGCGCGTGCTGCTCACTTCGAGAGCTCCTTGGCGAGCGAGCGCAGCGCCTCGTCGATCGCGAGCGCCTCGGACGCGACGGAGCGGACGACCAGCTCGGTCCCGGCGGCGAGCTCGCGCTCGAGCGCGGCGATGCGCGCGAAGCGGTCGCGCACCTCGGCCAGGCGCGGATCGTCCGCCCCGAGCTCGGCCGCGAGGACCTCGAAGCGCTCGCGCGGCGTCTGGCCGCCGGGGAGCGTCCCCAGCACGTCCCGGAAGAGCATGTCGACGAGCACGGCGGGGATCGGCCCCTTGGGCGGGAGGTTCCGTGCGGCACGCGAGACGTACTTTCCGACGTCGTGGGCCAGCGTCCGCGCGACGATCCCGGCGTGCTCGCTCATGCGCGCGCCTCGGCGAAGAGCGCCCCGATCGCCGCCGCGTCGAACCCAGGCACGGCGTGCACGTCGCCGTAGAGCTTGGCGAGGTTCTTGAGACGATCGGGCGGGAAGTCGTGGACGAAGACGGCGCGCTGCGGGAAGCCCGCCTTGCGGATCTCGGCGAGCAGGAGCGTGCCCTGCTGGTCCTTGATCCAGCGCAGCGCGCGCGCGCGGTCTCCGCCGAACAGACGCCGCGCCGTCGCGTCCACGTCCCCCACGAGCGTCTCGGCGGGCGCACGCTCGAAGCGCAGGTCGACGAGCATGACGTCGACGGGCTCGGCGCGGAGCCGCTCGAGCGCCTCGGAGGCCGAGTGGGCCGTCACGATCTCGAAGCGATCGCCGAGGAACGTCTGCGCGAACTCCTCGTACTCCCGGCCGTCCTCGACGACGAGCATCTTCCGCTTCGACACGCGCCGATGGTAGCCCGGCGAGCGCCGCGACGAGTCGTCAGAACGGCAGGAGGATCTCCGGGTCCGCGGGCTGTCCGTCGTTCGCGTCCACCTGTTCGCAGTATCGAAAGACGATCTCGGCCTCGTCGCGCGAGATCCACTCGTCGCCCTCGCGGAGCAGGCCCTCGAGATAGACGCCTTCGCCGAGGGCCCGGAACGTGACGTCTCCGCGCTCGACGCGCTCGACGAAGCGCGCGACCGCCTCGTGGCAGTGGGCCGGGCTCTCGCATTCGTCCGCGTAGTCCTCGGCGGCGTGCGCCAGGCGCACCGCACGCGCCGCCGCGAACGGGCGCATCGCGACGATCGCGAGGTTCCCGAGCGCGACGAGCGCCCACGGCAGCCAGAAGACCGCCAGCAGGAGCCGCCAGGCCCAGCGCGCCCGCGGCCACTCGTACGGGCGCGGGGTGGCGCGGGCGCGGAAGAGGTCGACGATCACCCAAGGGGCCAGCGTCTCGGTGCGGAGAACGAGCGAGGCGACGAGATCGTGATCGGCGAGCTGGTCGTCCGTCGTGGCCATCGCGAGCTGCAGCAGGGTGCCGACCACCTCGGCGAGGAGGAACGCGGCCACGACGGCCTGCACGCCGACGAGCTTGCCGCGCTCCGCCGCGAGACGGCCGAGGACGCGCATCGAGACGAGCGCGTACGAGAGCGGCAGGACGATGGCGAGCACGGAGCCCCGATCCTACACGCCGCGGTCGACCCCGCCCCGTCGGGTGTGCGAAGCGCGCGCGCTCACGCCGAGCCCTCGCCGTCCCCGAGCGCGCGGAAGAAGCGCAGCGAGACCGCCTTCGCCCACGGCGGGTCGGCAGGCTCCACCACGATTGCGCCGTCGTAGCGCGTGAGCGCGGCGGTGACGAGGCCGAGGCCGCGGTCCACGCGCCGCTCGTAGATGGCCTCGGTCGTGAGCGTCTCGGGCGAAGTGTCGAGCACGCGGATCACCACGTTCTCCTCGCCCGTCGGCTCGAGCTCCACCACGACCTCGACCTTCACGCGCCCCGGCGGGGTGGTCTTGCCCACGGCGAGGACGGCGTTGCGGAGGACGTTCTTCAGGACGAGCACGAGGTCGACGCGGAACACCTCGACCTCCGGCGCCGGATGGGGCGTCTCGATCGCGATGGGCGAGAGCGTGACGCGCGAGGCCGCGTACTCGTTCTGCACGGCGTCCAGCACGGCACGGACGAGCGTGTCGTCCACGCGCGTGCGCACCATCCGCGACACGAGCGTCGCGAGCGCCCGATCGAGGCGACCGAGCTCCGCGTGAGCGGCCTGCAGGCGCTTGCTCGCGCGCGCATCCCCGCGGTCGATCGCCGGCTGGAGCTTGCCGATGAGCTCGATCGCCTGCCCCGCGCGCCGGAAGCCTCGATCCCGCCGCCGGAGATCGAGCTCGGGCCCGAGCGCGCGCTCGAACGCGCGCAGGTGCCCTTCCCATGCGTCCCGGAGCGGCTCGCCTCCGTAGAGCCGGGTGCTGACGAACGCCCGCTGCGGCGAGCTCGCTCGCCCCTCGGCGATCGCGTCGATGCCCGACGAGACCGCGCCGATGCGGTGCTTGAGCAGCTCGTGACGGAGACTCGAGACGAGGTAGGCGATGGCCGGGTGCAGCTCGGGACGCTTCTCGGCGAGCTCGGCGAGCGTCGGGCCGGTGCGGCGTCCGAGCAAGACCGCGAGCGCGGCCAGCGCGAGCAGGACGGCCACCGTGCTCAGCACGCTCGCCGCGGCGAGCGGCGTCGACGTCCACGGCGTCTCGGCGGGCAGCGTCGGAGTCTGCGCAGGCGTCTCGAGCGGGGCGAGCGCCGACTCCGGATCGAGCTGCTCGAGCTCGCGGCGCGCGGCCTCGTGGTCGGGATCGTCGGGCGCGAGCGTGAGGAACTTCCGGTAGTACTCGGCGGCGCGGATGAAGAGGTGGGGGTTGTCGGGCGCGAGCTCGGCCTGTGCGCGGAAGGCCCGCGCGAGCGGGAGATAGAGGCGCGGATCCATCGGCGCCGTGCGCACCGCCTGCTCGAAGGGCTCGCGCGCCCCTTCGCCGTCGCCCGCGGCGACGCGGGAGATGCCCTCGCGATAGAGGCGGTCGGCCTCGCGGATGCGGCGGTGCGCCTCCTGTCCTTCGGGGAAGCGCTCGTC
>JBGALT010000319.1:0-3948 GCA_044223665.1 Sandaracinaceae bacterium
CCGGTCGCGAGCACGACGCCCTCGGCCGCAGGCGCCCGCCCTACCGCTCCCAGCACCGCCGCTCCCAGTCCCCCCGACGAAGTCGCGCCCGGCACGCCGAGCCCGGCGGGGCTCTTGCCCGCGGCCATCCACCGCCAGGCACGCTCTCTCGCGAGCGCGGGCCACTGCGATCAGGCCATCCCGCGCTATCGCAGCCTCCTCACGTCGCATCCCGACTACGCCGATGCGCCGCGCGCGATGCTCGAGCTGGCCGAGTGCGACCGACGGGTGGGCCAGCTCGACGAGGCCGCTCGCTGGCTCGCGCGCGCCGAGGCCTTTCCCTCCGTGAGCGCCGAAGCGCGGCGCGAGAGGGTTCGGCTCGAGACCGCGCGCACCGCGTCGATGCAGGCGAGTGACCAGGCCGAGGACCGGGCGGCGACGCACGCGGCCGAAGCAGCCTCGATCGACTCCGCCGAGAGCTACTGAAGGCAGTTCGCCTCCGCGCGGGCGTAGCCCGCCGTCCACGACATCGGCGCCGCAGCGCGGCGCGCTGCCTCGGAAGCACGCCTCGGCGCTCCATGGCTCCCGCAGCGCTGCTGGCGCACGCCGCGCGGGTCGCCGCCCCGCATCGTCCTCATCGCGCGCGTCACGCGACGACTCCGGGACGCAGTCGATCAGCGCTCCCGCTTGATCCCGAGCGAGCGCATCTTCTTGTGCAGGTTCGTCCGCTCGACGCCGAGGAGCGTGGCCGCGCGCGAGATGTTCCAATCGCACCGGTCGAGCGTGTCGCGGATGTACTCGCGCTCCTTGCGGTCGCGGAACACGCGAAGCGTCTCGCGCGGCTCCCCCGCCTCCATCCCTGCGGGCGGCGGGTCTCCGTTCCCGGGCGCGATCGCGTCGCTCGCGATCACGGGGTGCGCGCGCTCCGGGAAGTCCGGGAGATCCTCGAGCGTGATCGTGTCGCCGCTCAGGATCGCCATGCGCTCGACGACGTTGCGCAGCTCGCGCACGTTGCCGGGCCAGTGGTGCTCGACGAGCGCTTCCATGACGTCGACCTCGACGGGCTTGGTGCGCATGCCGTTCTCCGCACAGAACTCGCCGAGGAAGGCCTGCGCCAGCGCGGGCACGTCCTCCAGGCGATCGCGGAGCGAGGGGCTCTTGATCGGGACCACGTTCAGCCGGAAGTAGAGGTCCTCGCGGAACTCGCCCTTGGTCACCGCGGCCTCGAGGTCCTTGTTGGTGGCCGCGATGACGCGCACGTCGACGGCCACCGTGGCGTCACCGCCGACGCGGGTGATCTCTCCGTTCTGCAGGGCCCGGAGGACCTTGGCCTGGGCCGCGAGCGACATGTCGCCGATCTCGTCGAGGAAGAGCGTGCCCTGGTGAGCGACCTCGAAGAGGCCGCGCTTGCGCCCCTGCGCACCGGTGAAGGCCCCGCGCTCGTGCCCGAAGAGCTCGCTCTCGATGAGCTCCGCGGGAATCGCCGCGCAGTTGACCTTCACGAAGGCCGCACCGGCGCGAGGAGAGAGCTTGTGGATCGCCCGCGCGATGAGCTCCTTGCCCGTCCCGCTCTCTCCCGTGATGAGCACTCGCCCGCGCGTGGGAGCGACCTTCTCGATCTCGCCGTAGAGCCGCTTCATCACGGCGCTGTGGCCGATCATCTCGTAGCGCCGGCCGACGTCCTTCTTGAGCGCCTCGAGCTCGCGCGCGAGCTTGCGCATCGCGAGCGCGTTCTTGAGCGAGACCAGCATGCGATCGCGGTCGAGCGGCTTCTCGAGGAAGTCGTTCGCCCCGCGCTGCACCGCTTGCACCGCTTCCGAGAGCGAGGCGTGACCCGACACCACGACGATCGGGAGCACGTCGGCGGGGCGGTCCTTGCGAATCTTCTCCAGCGCATCGACTCCGCTCATGCCGGGCAAGCGCACGTCGAGCACGACGAGGTCGGGCGTGGCCTGCTCGATCACGGGGAACGCCTCCTCCGCGCTCCCGGCCTCGAGGACCTCGAACCCCTCGCCTTCGAGGACCATGCGCAGGGTGCGCCGGATGTTCTTCTCGTCGTCGACGACCAGGATCGTGTCGGCCATTCGCCCGCCCTTCGCCGCGCGAGTGTGACGGGCGCGAGGGCGCGGCGCCACGACGACGCGAAAGCGGCTCGAAGATCCCGCTCGAGGGACTACGCTCCGTCGGATGCGTGCGGCCACGGCGCTCCTGTTCGCGCTCGCGTGCCTGGCGGCACCCGCGCGAGCGCAGTCGAGCCGCCCGGGAATGCGGCTGACGCTGACGCGGGTCGCGACCGACGGTGGATTCACCGCGAGCGGGTTTCTCGTGGTCCCGGCCTCGACGATCACGCGCACGGCGGCACCCGAGTGTGGCCCCGGCGCGCTGCGCGTCGTCGCCACGGGTCGCGATCCCCACGGCCGCATCCGCGCGGGTCGCGTGGTGACCGTCGTGCGCGGGCCCACGGCGGAGATCGCGATCGGCGCCGGCCCGTGCGAGGGGGCGCTCGAGGTGACGCTCGAGGACGGCACCGAGGTCCGCATGACGCGAGGGACGCTCCACACCACGCGCGTGGGCGCCGACGGAGTCGACCTGACCATGGACGCGAGCGTCATCGACGCCGCGGGCGTGCCCACCACCCTCTCGGGCCGCATCACGCTCCCCTCGCGCTGACGAGGCTCGGCGCGGGTGGTCGGCTCTGCGCGGGTCATGGGTACGGCGCGTCAGCGCAGGTACGGCGCGACGAAGCGCGCGACGCGCTCGATCGCGGCGCGCGCTTCGGGCACGAGGTCGGCCGCGAGGTGCCAGACGTGGAAGACGCGGGGCTCCACCTCCAGCTCGACCTTCACGCCGGCCTCGCGCAGGCGCGCCGCCATCTCGACCGAGTGGTCGCGCAGGATCTCGATCTCCGAGCACTGCAGGAGCGTGGGCGGCAGCGCGGCGAGCGCCGCGCGCTCGGCGTGCAGCGGAGAGAGACGTGGGTGCCGCGGATCGGTCCCGCCCGCGTAGCGCCTCACGACGCTATCGGTCACCACGGGCGGGAACATCGCGTCGTGGCGCTCGTTCGTGCGCACGGACGGGAGCTCTTCGGCGAGCGTGGTGACCGGCGAGATCGCCACGAGCGCGACGGGTGGAACGCTCGCATGCGCCGTGATGTCGAGCGCAGCGGTCAGCGTCAGGTTGCCGCCTGCCGAGTCGCCTGCGATCACGATGCGCCGGTACCCGCGCGCGAGCATCGCGCGATAGAACGCCGTCACGTCGTCGAGACCGGCCGGGAACGGGTGCTCGGGGGCGAGCCGATAGTCGACGGCGTACACGGGCACTTTCAGGCGGTCGGCGAGACGCCACGTGAGCGGGCGGTAGTTCGCGGGCGAGCCCGCGAGAAACGCCCCACCGTGCACGTACAGGATCGCGGCCTCGCGGGCCGCGCCGGCGACCGAGACGCGCTCCGCGTGGACTCCGTCGAGCACGAGGGGCTCGAGGCGAACGTGGCTCGGCGGCGGCTTGAGACGTGTGCGCTGCGTCTCCATCATCCGGCGGAGCGGCCACACGTCGCGCTCGCGCTCGAAGCGCCGACGCATCTGGTAGCGGACGAGCTGGGAGGCGAGGAAGAGCCGCACCGGCATATCGACGGACGGTACCGGTGACGCGCGCGGGTGTCTGCTCGCGTTCGCGCGCGCCTCCAGAGCCGGCGCTACTGCACGAAGGCGAGGTGGAGCGCTCGCACCGCGGCGTCGAGCTCGTCCTCGCCCACGAGCAGCGAGATGCGGCCGCCGCTCGCGCTCGCACCGCGCGCACCGGGGGCCAGCTCGAGCGCCCGCGTCAGGGCCCGCTCGGGGAGATCTCCGACGACGCTCGCCGCACCGAGGCCCCGCTCGAGCTCTAGCGATGGAACGTCGGCGAGCAGACGCGATTCGATCGCGCGCCAGTCCGGCGTGAGGGCCGTGGGCACGAGGAAGCTCGCGCCGCCCG
>JBGALT010000085.1:0-13179 GCA_044223665.1 Sandaracinaceae bacterium
CGAGCCAGTCGGGGATCGTTCCGTCGGGCCGCGCGGCCCGCGCACGCAGGGCTTCGCCGCTCATCTTGCGGCGGAGCACGTCGACGGGGTCGCCCTCGAAGGGGCGCCGCCCGGTGAGCATCTCGAAGAGCATCACGCCCGCGGAGTAGACGTCGGCACGTGCGTCGAGCGTGGCGCCCGTGAGCGACTCGGGCGGCATGTACGGCGGCGTGCCGACGGCCACGTTCTTTCCCGTGATGCCGGCGTCCGCCTGCGGCGCTTGCGGCTTGGCGAGGCCGAAGTCGATGAGCTTCAGGTGATCGCCCTCGTCGGGGATCGACTGCAGGAACACGTTCGCCGGCTTGAGGTCTCGGTGCACGATGCCGTGCGCGTGGGCGTGCGCGAGCGCCTGGAGCAGCGGTCGCGCGATCGCGAGCGCGGGCTCGACGTCGAGCGTGCGACCGATCCCGAGCAGCTCCGAGAGGGGCTTGCCCTCGAGCAGCTCCATCACCAGGTAGGGCGCGCCGTTCCACGTGCCGTAGTCGATCGGGGCCACGACGTTCGGGTGCGTGAGCTTGGCGAGCGTGCGCGCCTCGCGATCGAAGCGCTCGATCGCGCGCGGGTCGCGGGCCACGTCGGCGTGCAAGACCTTGAGCGCGACCCGGCGCCCGAGCGTGACGTGCTCCGCGATCCAAACGCTGCCGACACCACCCTCGGCGAGAGCGCTCACGATCCGGTAGCGTTCGGCCACCACGATCCCGGGGGCGATCGCGGAGGCGTGGCTCGAGCTCATCGTGGCGGAGCGTAGCGTCTCGCGCGGCGGTTCCGGCGCGCAATCGGCGTGCCTCGGGGCGAGGTAGGCGGCCCGGCCAGCTCCCGCACGCGCCGCCACGATCGGCGGCGTGACATCGATGGGCCGTGGGCGAGACACCGCCGCAGGCGCCCGGTGAAACAGCCCTCTTCGAGCCTGGTACGTGGGCTGCACCAGCCTCTTTCATGACCCACCGCACCATGAAGGCGCTCTCGTTCGGTCTCTTGCTCCTCTCGTTCGGCGCGTGGGCCGTGCCCGCCGCGGCCCAGTACACCGACCCAGCCCTCGACCGCCGAGCGGCCGCCGATGCCGACGACGACCCGGCCCTCGACGAGACGCACTTCCAGATCGGCCCGCGCATCGGCGGCATCGTCGCGCCGACGTTCGCGTCGCACCCGGTCGCCGAGGTGGTGCGCGCCGGCCTCGACGTCGGCGTGCGCTTCTCGCGCTACTTCGACCTGCGCATCGAGCCGACGTTCCTCTACGAGACGAGCGACTACGATCAGGCGTTCTTCGGAGGCGCCATGGCCGCCGCGCTCTTCTGGGTGGCGCCCGAGATCTACGCGCTCGGGGTCGGCATCGGCGGCGGCTACATGAGCGGCTCCGAGCGTCCGCACATGTCGAGCGCGCTCGACGGCGAGAGCGGGTGGGTCGCGATCTACGCGACGCCGGTGGCGCTCCAGTTCGGCAACGACGTGGCCCGCTTCGAGCTCAGCCTCGACATCGGGATCGTCGACATCACCGCGCCGGGCGTGGTGCGCCCCTTCGCGACGGTGAACGTCGGGGTGCTCTTCTGGACCTGAGCGCACCGCCGTCACGGGAACCGAGGTGTCGCGGCCGGCTCGCTCGCGTCGAGGGTCTCGCCGAGCGAGCCGATCGGTGCGCCCCAGCAGGCGACCGTTCCGTCCTCGAGGCGTGCGCAGCTCGTGCTCCCGGCCGCTGCGATATCGACCGCGTGCGCGACGGCGGCCACCGTCACCGCGCGCCATCGATCGGTACGCGTCCCGTCACCGAGCTGGCCCATCTCGTTCGCGCCCCAGCAACGCACCTCGCCGCTCGCGAGCAGCGCGCACGCGTGCGCCTCGCCGATCGCGACGCCGATCGCGCCGGTCACGTCACGAACGCGAACGGGACGTGCGCGCGCCGTGCGCGTGCCGTCGCCGAGCTGACCGCGACCGTTCCGACCGGCGCACCGCACTTCCGACGCCCCGAGCGCGCACCGCACGGTGTCGGTCGCCGCGAGGGCCTCGGCGCCCCGCCAGGCCTCGTCCTCGGTGAGCGCTTCGGCTCCGCTCTCGGCGCACCACGCCGTTCCGGACGCGCCGATGGCGCACGTCTCGCTGGCGGCCGTGGCCAGCGTGCGCGCGGGCTCCGGGAGCGCGAGCCACTCGTCGCCGGGGATGGCGAACGGCGAGCCCCAGCACCGAAGCGACGGAGGGGCGCCGCGCAGCACGCACGCGTCGTCCGGGCCCGACGCGATCGCGATCGCTCCCGTCGCGAGCCGCCGCCGCGCGGAGAACGCTCGCCACGATGGGTCCACGTCTTCTCCGTGGTCGACGAGCATGCGTCCCCAGCAACGCACTTCACCGCGCTCGGTGCGCGCGCACGTGTGCTCGTGGCCCGACCGCAGCTCCACCACGTGCGAGAGCCCCGGGACGACGCGTCGTGGGCCCTCGCCCCAGCACGCGACGCGCTCGTCGGCGGTCACGATGCAAGCTCGCGCGCGCTCGAGGCTCAGCCGGCGCGCACCGCTCGCTTCCACGCGAGGCGGCGCCGAGGCGCGTGGGGCCGCCGGCGTGCCGAACGCGCCGAGCTGACCGAGGTCGTCGTCGCCGAGGCAGCGCAGGCCGTCGTCGAACGCGCCGCACACGAAGCCCATGCCGCCGGCGATCGCCCGGGCGCCGTCGAGCCGTGCGATGCGCTCGGGGACCGAAGCGTCGGGCGTCAGGCAGATCCAGTGCGCGCCTTCGCGCGCGCAGACACGGTCACCGAGCGCGGCGAGCGCGTCGGCCTCCACGGCGTCGATGCGGGTCGGCGATCCCCCCTCGATCGGCCAACACCACGGCGCCCCATCCGGCGCGCGCACGCACCCGTGGCCGGAGGCCATCACGAGATCTTCTGCGTCCGGAGGGAGTGAGACCGCGATCGGAGCGCGGTCGAGCGAGGGCCAGCACCACGCGGCACCGTCCCCGAGCGCACAGAGCTGCCATCCGGAGCTCGTGGCCGCGAGCGCGCGTAGCCCCGTCGGCGCGAGCGGCGCCACGAGGCCCGGGTGTGGGCGCGCCGCGACGCACGCGAGCGCTCCGTCGGGTCGGATGCCGCAGGTGAAGTCGCGCCCGGACGCCAGCCGGCGCGTGCCAACGAGCTCTCCGGGCTCGGCCGCGACCGCATCGCCCATTTCGTACCGGCCGTCGCAGCGGACGTCGGTCGCCGTGCGCAGGCAGGCGTGCGTCCAGCCCAGCGCGACCTCGAGCACGTCGGCGGGGAGCGCGCGCGGCGCGTGGGGATCGAAGTCGACGTCTTCGGGGACGGAATCCCCCCAGCTGCCCCAGCAGGCCGGGCCGCCGGGCAGCGCCGCGGCGCACGCGGTCACGCCGCCCGCGACGAGCGCCCACGAGGGTGGGGTCGCTGCGGCGTCGGCATCGGGCGGCTCGCTCTCGACCACGGCGTCGACGACGGGCGGCGGTGGCGGCCGCGCGCCGCAGGCGCTGCCCGCGAGGACCACCGTGACGGCCGCTGCGATCGCGCTTCTCATCCCTGCTCCCCGCGCCGGAGGACGCACGGCGCCCCCTTCGTTCTTCCCGAGCTCGCCGCGCCCGGCCGATCCGGTGCGGCGCCTTCACCGTGTGCGCGGATCGAAGCGGTCGCGTAGCTCGTCGCCCGCGAGGTTGAGCGCGAGCACCGTCGCGGCGAGCGCGCTTCCCGAGAGGAGCGCGACGTGCGGGAAGCGCAGGATCACCGAGGCGCCCTGGTCGAGCAGCGCGCCCCACGACGTCGCGAGGCCCGGTCCGAGGCCGAGGAACGAGAGCGTCGACTCCGCGAGAACGGCGGCACCGAGGGCGCTCGTCGCCGACACGATCAGCGGGCCGCGTAGGTTCGGCAGCACGTGCGCGAGCACCACGCGCAGCTCGCTCGCGCCGAGCGCGCGGGCCGCGGTCACGAAGTCCCGCTCGCGTACCGAGAGCGCCTGTGTGCGAGCCAGGCGCGCGTGCGGCGCCCAGCCGTTCACCACGAGTGCGAGGATCAGCACCATCACGCTCGGCCGCGCGATCATCGCGACGACCGCGACGTGCAGCACGATCGAGGGAAAGCTCTGCACGAGATCCGCCAGGCCCATCACCACGCGATCGGCCCAGCCGCCCCAGGTCCCCGCGGCGGCGCCGAGGAGCGCGCCGACCACGAGCGAGATCCCCACCGAGCCGAGCGCGACCAGGCCGGCCAAGCGCGCGCCGTGCAGGAGCACCGAGAGGATGTCGACGCCGTTGTCCGCCGTCCCGAGCCAGTGCGCGGAGGAAGGCAGCTCGAAGGCGTGCCGCAGATCGATGGCCGAAGGCGAGCGCGGCGCGAGCGAGGGCCCGACGAGCGCGATCGCGAAGAACACGAGCGCGCCGAGCGAGCCGAGGTGCGCGAGCGCGCGCTTCATCCGAGCCTCACGCGCGGGTCGAGCGCCGCGACGACGAGGTCGAGCAGCACCTGCACGCTCACGTAGAGGAGCGCCACCACGAGCACCGTGCCCTGCAGGACGGGGATGTCGCGGCTCGCGAAGGCGTCGAGCATCAGCGAGCCGAGGCCCTGCCGCTCGAAGAGCTTCTCGGCCACCACGGCGCCACCGAGGAGCGCGCCGAGCTGCGAGGCCGAGACTGTCACGACGGGCAAGAGCGCGTTCCGGAGGCCGTGGCGCAGGGCGGCGCTCGTGCGAGAGAGCCCGCGCGCGCGCGAGGCGACCACGTAGGGCTCGGCGAGCGCCTCGATCATCGCGCCGCGCGTCTGCCGGGTGAGGGCCGCCGCGAGCGCCGCGCCGATCGTGGCTGCGGGCAAGACGAGCGAGAGCGCGCCGCCCTCGTCGTCGCCGGGCATCGGCAGAACGCGCAGCTCCACGGCGAAGAGAAGGACCAGGAGCGGCCCGAGCCAGAGCGTCGGTAGCGCCACGCCCGAGAGCGCCACCACGCGCGCGAGGCGATCGAGCGCGCGACCGCGCCAGAGCGCGGCCATCGTGCCGAGCGGGACTGCGAGGGCCCATGCGAGCGCGACCGACGCGAGGGCGAGGACGACCGTGTCGGGGAGCACCTCGGCGATGCGCGAGGCGACCGTCTCGTCCGGCGCGCGGAAGGAGCGCCCGAGCGAGCCGTCCAGCACGTCGCCCGCGTAGAGCGCGAGCTGCTCGAGCAGGCCCGCATCGAGGTGCAGGCGCTCGCGCATCGCGGCGACGTCGGCCTCGGTCGCCGTGTCGCCGAGGATCAGACGAGCGGGATCGCCCGGCAGCGCGCGCACCAGCACGAAGACGAGCAGCACGACGCCCAGGGCCGTCGCCAGCGCGCGGAGCAGACGTAGCGCGAGGTAGCGAGCCACCGCGCTCGGTCCTTCACTGCGGCGCGATGCAGAAGCGGCCGTCGGGGCGGTTCACGTCGGCGACGGAGAAGCGGTGGTTGATCACCTCACCGGGCACCGAGACCGAGCCGCCGTCGCCTTCGATCACGCCGCCGTCGCCGCGGAGCTCGCCGTCGCTCTCGCCCACGCAGCGGTAGCCGCGATCGGTGCGGCAGTCGCCGTCACCGTTGCAGCGCCGCATGCAGACGTTGCGCGAGAGGCGCGGCGTGTCCGGCTCGAAGCGCACGCACACGGCGTCGTCCGGGCAGGTGTCGGGCGAGCAGTCGAAGACGGTGCAGTACCCGCCCGGCTGCGTCACGTCGCAGACGCGATCGCCGTTGATGGAGCAGTTGGTCTGGCTGGCGCAGCCGTCGCCGATGCGCGGCGCGCATCCCGCGGCCGCGGAGGCCAGGAACGTGCTCGCGAGGAGCCAGAGCGGGAGCGCACGGAAGGACGACAAGGCGGCGGACCCTAGATCGAAGGTGGATCCGACGCCAGTCGGCGTGCGATCTCGTGCTCGAGCGCGGCCGAGGCCCGGGCGTCGATCCGGGCGGCGTCGATCGGCCGGGCGGGAACGCTCCGCCGGAGGGCGTCGATGCGCCGCGCGGCCTCGCGCAGGCGCGCTTCGAGCGCGGGGTCGCGGCGGGCGCGCGTGGCGAGCGCCTCGCGGGCCTGCCGCACGAGGTCCTCGTGCTCGCAGACGAGGAGCAGATCGCAGCCGGCCTCGATCGCGCGGATCGCGCCCTCGGCCACGCCCCAGCGATCGCGCACGGCCCGCATCTCCAGATCGTCCGAGACGATGACGCCCTCGTAGCCGAGCTCGCGGCGCAAGACGCCGTCGATGACCTCGGGGCAGAGCGTGGCCGGGAGCGTGCGGTCGACGGCATCGAAGACCACGTGCGCCGTCATGATCGTCGGCAGGACCGAGCGCAGTGCGCGGAAGGGCGCGAGCTCGATCGCGTCGAGGCGCGCGCGATCGTGGCCGACGCGCGGCAGCGCGAGGTGGCTGTCGAGATCGGTGTCGCCGTGCCCGGGGAAGTGCTTGCCGCACGCCACGACGCCGGCCGCGGCGAGCCCGCGCGCGAAGGCGCCCGCGTGCCGGACCACGGCCTCGGGCGTGCGCCCGAAGGAGCGGTCGCCGATGATCGGGTTGTCGGGGTTCGTGTCGACGTCGAGGATGGGCGCGAAGTCGATCGTGACGCCGAGCGCGCGCAGCTGCGCGCCGAGCAGAGCCCCGGCGCGCTCCGTGAGGGCGGGGTCGTCGATCTCGCCGAAGCGGCGAGCGGGCGGCAGCTTCACCACCGGGGCAGCGAGCCGCGCGACGCGACCGCCCTCTTGATCGATGGCCACGAGGGCCGGGCCACCTGCGGCGCGCTCGATCGCGCGCCCGAGCGCCGCGACCTCCTCCATCGTGCCGACGTTGCGCTTGAACAAGATCACGCCTGCGAGCGCGCGCGCGGAGAGCGCCTCGGCCACGGCGGCGGGCAGCGAGGTCCCGCCGAAGCCGATCATCAGTACGCTGCCCGCGAGGCGCTCGAGCTCGTCCATCCCGTCGAGCTACGCCGACCGGCGCGGGACGGCAAACTTCCGGCCGAGCGCGCCCCGCGTCAGCGGAGGATCGGCCCGACGACTCCGGCCGGGTCGGCCTCTCCGCGTGCGAACATCGCGCGCAGCACGACGCCCGGAAGGAGCGGCTCGGCCGCGAGCGAGACTCCGTCTCGCGTGGCCGCGGCCCGGATCAGGGTCGTGCACTCGCGCGCGTGCCGATCGAAGGTGGCACACGGGCGCTCGATCTCGAGGACCAGGACCACCGGGTCGTGCAGGCCGAGCGTGCGCGGCGCGCGCGCGCGGATCTGGAGGCGTCCGCTCCGGAGCACGTCGAGGCCTCCGCCCGAAGGACGCTCGAAGGCCACGCTCTGCCCGAGCGATCGGAAGCTCCAGCCCGCGTCCTCCCGCGGGCGGATCGGCGCGCCCACCGAGACCCGCAGCGTGCGCTCGCCGAGCATGATCACGTCCCCCGAGACGGTGACGTGGAAGCCCCCCACGTCGAAGACGGTCTCCTGCGCGGACGACACGTCGCCCTCGGCGGAACGTGCGCCGGAGTACCCGCGCGACTGCGCCGTGGCCGACGCGGCCGAGATCACGAGCCCCGAGGCGAGCAAGGCCGGAAGTGCCTTCACGCACGTTTCCTACGACATCGACCGGACCCTTTCCAGCGGTCGGGGCCATCGACGTCGCGGTGACCGATCCGCCGACGCCTTCTGATCGGCGGTTCTGCCGCCGCGTATGCTCGCGCCGTCATGAGCGACGACGCCATCTTCCTCGCGCTGAACTACTCCGTGCTCCCGGCGTGGGCGCTGCTCGTGCTCCTGCCCGGGCACGCGATCACGCGGCGCCTCGTGCACTCGGGGCTCTACGCGCTCTTGCTCGGCGTGCCGTACGCGCTGCTGCTCTTCGGTGATCACCCGGGGCCGCAGGGCGCCGACTTCTTCACGCTCGAGGGCGTGACGCGCATCTTCACGACGCCGCGCACGATCATCGCGTGCTGGACGCACTACCTCGTCTTCGACCTCTTCGTCGGCAGCTGGATCGCGCGCGACCGGGCGCGCCTGGGCCTGCCGCACCTCGCGAGCGTTCCCTCGATCGTGCTCACGCTGCTCTTCGGGCCGATCGGCCTCGCGAGCTGGGTCGTGATCCGCGGCGCCGCGCGACGTCGATTCGAGACGACCGAGGCCGCCTGACGCGGGTCAGCGATCGGCGGGCCAGGGACCGAAGACCTCGACGTCGACGCCCGGGCTGAAGTGAGCCGTGCGCGGCGGCCCGGCGACGGCGGGCAGGCCCGCGGCCTCGAAGAGCGACTGCGAGATCGACTGGACCCGCGCCTCGTGGGCCGGGTAGGGGACGTGGTGCACCTGGCCCTCGTAGATGCGGCCGCCGCGCTGCGAGAGAAGAAGGTATCGCTCGAGCAGGAAGTGCTGCAGCGTGCCGGGCACCGACGCGGGCAGCGCCGGGCCGATCTCGTAGCGGGCCTCGAGCCCGGCCGCGCTGGCCTTGCGCCGAGACGCGTAGTGCACGCGCTCGCCATCGCGGCTCACGCTCATCGTCGCGTGGTGATAGGGCAGGGACCAGCCGTTGCGCGCGGCCTGCACGGCGAGCCACGAGCTCGCCTCCAGCGAGAAGAACCACACCGCGGGCCGCCCGCGATGGTGGACGTAGGTCCTCATGTTCAGCTCGAGGAAGTCGAGCGCCATCACCCGCGGCAGCCACCACGGCCGGATCGCGACCATCCGGAACGGGACCAGGCCGACGTACATCTCGCCGTCCCAGGGATCGAGCTCGATCTCCTTCGGGATCAGCGGGCGGACCGCCGACACCGGGAGCGTCCAGTGGACGAAGAGCAGCTCCGTCCAGCGCTGCGTGCCGCTGTTCGTGCCTTCCGGGCGCCGCGTGGGCGAGATGCGATCGAGCTCGAGGGCCGACACGAGCGAGAACGTACCACGCGGATTTGGTAGTCTCGGCCGGTCATGAAGCTCACGGATCTGACCCGCGACGAACAGCTGGCCCTCGGAGGGCTCGTGCGCCTGATGATCCGCGCGGACGGCGTCTTCACGCCCGAGGAAGAAGAGCGCGTGACCGCGATCGGTGACGAGCTGGGTGGCGGTGGATTGCTCTGGCGCATCGTGTCCGACTCGGCGCAGGCCTTCCGCACCGACGCCGACCTACGGCGCGTTGCGACGAGCATCCGGCGGACCGAGGCGCGCGAGCTGGTGCTCGGCGTGCTCACGAGCGTCGCGGTCGCCGACACCGTGACGCCGGGCGAGCAAGGGCTCATCGATGCGCTGCGCGCCGCCTGGGCCAACCTCGATCGCGGCGGAGCGTAGCGAGCCGTGCGCGGCGAGGTCTCGGGCTCGGGGAGCAGCTCGCCTGCGAGCGGGGCGCCCGAAGAGCCGACCTGGATCGGCGTGGGCGCGGCGGCCGCGTTCCTCGCGGTCGGGCTCTTCGGCTGTCTCGCGACGGCTCTCGCGGCGGGCATCGCCGGCGAAGAGCAGGCGACGATGGTCGCGACGCTCGGCATCCCGCTGGCGCTCGCGGGGCTGGTCGCGCCGATCGCCGCGGCCCTCACGCGCCGTCAGGCACCGGCGGTCGCGGTCGGCGCGCCCATCGGATGCGGCTGCGCCACGATCACGGCAGGCATCCTTCTCGCGATCGTGTTCTTCACCGCCATCTGGCCCTCGCTCTGATCGACTCCGCCGTCTTCGGCCGATGTCTTCGGGCAGCCGGGTCGAGCCAGCGCGCCCGTCAGTTCAGCCAGCGCGGCTTGTCGTCGTCGCTGCTCGCGCCGCCGCTGCTCGCGCCGCCGCCTTCGATGACCTTCAGGTTGGGGCGACCGGTGCGCTTCTTGGCCGCGCTCGGCTTGGGAGCGCCGACGGGTCGGGAGACGATGCGCGCGAAGACCACGCCTCCGCCGATCGCGCCGAGCGAGACGAAGAGGCCGGAGAGATTGTGGGTCCACGCCGCCTGCAGGACCGAGAGCAGCGCCATCGCGCCCACCATCGTCCAGGGCGAGATCGCGGGCAGGGCCACGATCCAGAGACCGATCTTCGCGCCGCGCTGCAGGACCGCGAAGGCGCCGAGCCACGCGTAGAACAACACGCTCGGCCCGGCCGCGACGCCGAACAGATCGGGCGCGATCGCGCCGGCGATCATCGTGGGCAGGGCGCCACCGATCACGCCCAGCGCCATCAGCCCGAGCAGGCGCGCCGTCCCGTGCTCGCGCTCGAACTGCGAGAGCGACCAGTAGAGGACGAAGAGCGAGACCGCGTGCCAGAAGACGTCGTCGGGCCGCTGCACGATCGCGACGAGCCAGTACGTGGCCCACTGCCACGCGAGCTCGACGTGCACGCCCGGCCAGAGCGCCGCCCACGACGCGAGGGGAATCCCGAGCACGCCTTCGGCCGCCGTCTGCCCGAGAAAGAAGACGACGAGCACGACGAGGAGCGTGCGGACGGTCGGCGTCAGCGGCGGGAACTGCGGCTGCATCTTCCTGGATCGTAGGGGTAACGCGGGCCGCCGCAACACGACGCGGGCGAGGGCGCTTGACCGCAGCCGCGTTCGTCCCACGTTCGGGCCGTGAGCGCCCCCGAGCCCTACGTTCCGATCGACACGCCCGTGGCCATCCTCTCGGACGTGCACGGCAACGCCCGCGCGCTGCGCGCCGTGCTCGACGAGCTGAAGCGGCGCGACGTGAAGCGGCTCTACGTGCTGGGCGATCACCTCGTGGGGGGCGAGGCGCCGCTCGAGACGTGGAAGATGCTGATGGACGCGCGGGCCAAGCTCGTGCGGGGCATCGGCGACACGGCGCTCGCCTCGCTGGTGCCCGAGAAGCTCGTTCCGAAGAGCGACGAAGAGCGTGCCAAGGTCGAGCGCTTCGTGCGGACGCGCAAGGAGGTGGGCGAGCTGGTGCTGCGTCACCTGCTCGCGCTTCCCTACGCGATTCGCGTTCCGCTCGCCGACGGTCGCGAGCTCCTGCTCACGCACGGCGCACCCTCGGATCCGACGACCGAGATCACCCACGACCTCGACGACGAGGAGATGCTCGCGCTGGTCGCCAGCGATCCGGCCGACATCGTCGCGACGAGCGGCGGCCACGTCTCGTTCGAGCGCGACCTCGGCGACGTGCGCGTGATCGGCGTCGGCTCGGTCGGCGAGTCCCCCGAGACCGGGCACGCGCACTTCGCGCTGGTCACGCCCGGCTACGAAGGCACCGTGATCGAGCACGCGCACGTGCCGATCGAGGGATGATCACGGGACGATCAAGCCGGTCGCGCTGCCCCGGTAGGTGACCGACGCTCCGAGCGGCGCCCAGACGGTGAGATCGTCGAAGCCGTCGTGGTCCACGTCGGAGAGCGTGACCTCGTTGCCGAAGTACTGGTCGGGCCCGACGAGGAAGGTCCTCGGCGCGCCGCCGATGCCCGAGGGGCCGCCGTGGAAGACGCTGACGCGCGCCGTCTCGATCCCGGGATCGACCACGTCGGAGGCCGCAGCCCAGTCTGCGTACCCGTCGCCGTCGACGTCGCCGACGGCGACGGCCTTCACCTGGCGATCGAGCGTGAACGAGGGCGTGCCGAGCCCGCGGGCGCCGAGGTACACCGAGGGGCCGACCACGAGGTCGGCGAGGCGATCGCCGTCGAAGTCGGCCGACGCGAGCGGTGGGAGCTCGCTGCGGAGCGAGAGCCCGTCGACGACGATGCGCTCGCCGCGGTCGGCGGTGATGCCGGTGGCGCTGCCGTGGAAGACCTCGGCCGTGAGCGTGCCGAAGTTGCCGTAGCGCTCGCGGACACCGATCGCGAGGTCGCCGTAGCCGTCGCCGTCGAGGTCGCCGACGCCGAGCAGGAAGCGCCCGTAGCCGGGACGAAGCGGCTCGAAGTCCGTCAGCACGCGCTGCGGGGTCGCGCTGCTCGGGAGCTCGGCGCCGCGGAACACGCGCACGATGCCGGGGCGGCACCAGTCCGGGCTGTCGGCGAGGAGCAGATCGCCGAGGCCGTCGCCGTCGAGGTCGCCCGCGGGCACCGGGAACGAGCGGGCGTTGCAGGTCGTGGGCGGGATCAGCGTCCGCGGCTCGGGCTCGTACCCGCTCGGCGAGCCGTGGTAGACGCCGCTGCTCACCTCGCCGCCGTTCTCGACGTCGCGCACCTCTTCTCCGTACCCGTCGCCGTCGAGCTCGAGCGTGACGCCCCACGCGGTGTCGGTGCCGGTCTCGCGGGCGGGCACGATCAGCTCCCAGGTCGCGCTGGTCGCCGTCGGCGTCACGACGCGCCAGTACACCCAGCCGGGCGGTAGCTCGCTCGTCGGCCGCACGGTGTCGCCGTCGGTCGTGATCACCTCGTGGTGGGTCTCGCACGTGCGGTCGACGCAGAGCTCGACGCGCACGGGGCCCGCGCCGGCGGAGCGCTCGAAGTGGAGCGTGGGCCGACGCGAAGTGGCGCGGCTGGTGCTGAGGGGCGAGATCAGGCGCGGAACGATCGGAGCGGCCGCGTCGACCGGGGCGTCGGGCCCGCCGTCCACCGTCGCCGCGTCGACGAGCGCGGCGTCGGGCAGCGCCGCGTCGGCGACCGCCGCATCGGCTGCTGGCTCCGGGCGCGTGTGAGACAGGCAGCCAGCGAGCGATGCGAGGCCCAGCGCGAGGAGGATGATCCGAAAAGCCATCCACCAGGCTAGCAGGGGCGGCGAAGGGATCGGCGCACGGGACCCGTGCACGAACGCGCCGTCGTGGCGTCGCCCACCGCCCGCTCGACGCTCGATCGGGCGCGCGTCGCTCACTGGGGTCGGCATGCGCCGCGGGTCGGATGGCCGATGTCGATGCAGTCGGCGGGGCGCCCGCACTCGCTCGTGCCGAGCGTGCAGAAGTTCGTGCACTGCCCTTGGAAGCAGACGAAGAGGATGTCGCAGTCCTCGCCGCTCGCGCACGACGCGAAGAGGTTGCCGCAGCCGGTGCAGCTCTCGCAGCGCCCCTCGTCGGGCGAGAAGAAGCGGCAGACGGCGATCCCGGAGCACTCGGAGAGCGAGCCGGGGCTCCCGCACGGGTCGTTCGACGCGGGCGGCACGTCGAGCTGCGGATCGAGCGGGCTCGCACCCGCGTCGCGGCCGACGTCGGCGGTGCCGCCATCGCGCGGGCCGCCATCGCGCTGGCCGCCGGCGTCGTGGCCCGCGTCGCCCGGGCTCGACGCGTCGATGCCCGCGTCGGTCCGCGGCGTGCCGCCGTCGCTCGGTGTGGCAGCGTCGCGGAGGCCGGCGTCGCCGAA
>JBGALT010000085.1:13185-33107 GCA_044223665.1 Sandaracinaceae bacterium
TCGGGCCGCGCGCGGCGCGAGCAGCCGACGGAGACGAGGACCGCGAAGAGCAGCCCGGCACCCACGCGACGGGCGAAGACGCGCCGCGCCCGCGTCATCGCGACCTTCGTCGGCGCGAGGTCGCGAGCAGTCCGAGCAGCGCGAGCCCGAGCGCGGTGAGCCCGCCGCTGCCGGCGCCGGCGCGGCAGCCACATCCACCGCTCGAGGGCGGCGGCGTCGTGGCGCCACCGTCGGCGCGCGGGCCCGCATCGCGCGCGGGGCCGCCCGCGTCGATCCCCGGTCCGGCATCCGTGCCGGGAGCCACGGCCGCGTCGACGTCGCTCGTGCCGGCGTCCATGCGCGGCGGGCCGCTCCCGAATTCGTACGCGCCGATGTCGATCGCGCCCACGACCGGGCGCACGACCTGGCCGGCGCCGCGGCTCGGCGAGCTACCCGGCAGATCGAGCGGCGAGGGGAAGGGCGAGCCCGCGAAGATCGGCGGAGTGTCGCCCCCGTCGATCAGCGGGCTTCCCGTCGTCGGCACGAGATCGAGCGCGGCGAGATCGGTGACGTCGGCGAGGCCGGGCGAGACCCCCATCAGCGTGCCGGTCCACTCCGTCGGGACGTTCGTCGATCCGTTCGGCACCCAGTTGTGCGAGCCGGCGACCGTGCGCCCGTGCACCCACGCGGCCTCCACTTCGCGCAGGAGGTTGATGCCGCCGCCGTCTCGCGCGACGAAGACGTTGTCGTGCATCTCCACGCTCTCGATGCCGTCGAAGAGCCGGAACACGGCGGCTCCCGCGCCGGGCGCGAGCACGACGGTGTTGAACGCGAAGCGGTAGCGACCGAAGGTCTGCCCGGTGCCGTCGCCGCCGAAGCGAACGACGGCGAAGTCGCCGGTCTTCACCAGCACGTTGCCGACGACGTCGGAGTCCTCGCGCGCCAGGGCCTCGTCCTGCCCGTCCGGCCCGATGAGCTCGAGCTCGTGGTAGAGCGATCCCTCGATCCAGTTGAAGTAGATCTCGTTCCGCTCGGCGCGCGACTTCACGCCGTTCCCGCCGTTGCCGTCGTGCACCCAGCAGAACTGCATGCGGAAGATCGCGCCCGGATGCGCGGTCTCGTCCGTGGCCATGTAGATCTGGTGGTTCTGGGTCCCCTCGCCGCAGTGATGCACCTCGACGTGATCGAGGAAGAGGGTGTCGCTGTCCTGGTCGGCGCCGAGGATTCCTTGCTGCGGACAGTCGTGCACGACGGAGTCGCGGATCACGATGTCGTCGGCGTGGTGGAACACGCAGCGGGCGCTCCCACCCGAGATGTCGAGGTTCTCGAGGACGTAGTGGTCACCCTGGAGCTCGATCGTGTTGCGCCCGCCCACGATCCGCGGGCGCGAGACGCCGCCGTCGAGGATGCCGCGCACGACCACCGGATCGTCGGGGGTGCCGTCCCAGTCGAAGTCGAAGACGACGCCGCCTTGGTAGTCGGCCCCGCCCATCACCTCGACCACGTCGCCGGGACCGAGCGCCGGCAGCTCGGTCAGCTCGCGGTAGGTCTGGCTCGGACCGACGCGGTAGGTTGCGGCCCGCGCGATCGAGGGCATTCCGAGCACCAGCAGGGCGACGGGAAGGAGGCGTGAAAGGCGGGGCATTCGCCGAGGGTACCGAAAGGCGCGCCGGAACGGTTGACCCGGCGACCCTCGCTCGCCGATGCTGTGCACGGAGGTCGCTCATGTCGGGAGGGCTCGGGCTTCGATCGGTCGACACCAAGAACAAGGTGCTGCGCTGTCCGCGCGATCACTCCGTCATGGAGGAGGTCCGCAAGAACGAGTCGTACATCGACGTCTGCAACAAGTGCGGCGGGATGTTCTTCGACCAAGGCGAGATGTTCGGCGCCTGCGGGCTGAAGGCCGATCCGTCCTACTGGGATCGTCCCGAGACGGGCGGCGTGATGAAGGAGAGCCCGCTCCACTGCTCTCGCTGCGATGGCCACATGCTCGCGCAGGACGTGAAGAAGGAAGACACCCACGTCGAGATCGATCGCTGCGCGCACTGCGGTGGCATCTGGCTCGACGAGGGCGAGATCGAGAAGATCATCGAGATCTCGGGGCACATGAAGGGGATCGTCGAGGAGGAACGCGAGAAGGCGCAGAAGGAGCTCGCCTCGCTCGGAAGCGATCCGCTCGGCACCTCGACCGGCGTGATCGGCCAGTTCCTCGCGATGTTCGGCGTCCGAAAAGGATCGCCCAAGCCCAAGGCGACGTGAGCGTGTGATCGCGGACGTTGGGTCGGCGAGCCCGCGTCGCGATCTCGGCCTCGATGCGGTGAGATGAGCGAGCGCCCGCTCTCGGCGTGGCTCGGGCGGAACGGCCTCGCCGTCCTCTCGCTGGCGGTCTTCGCCGCGTACGCGCTGGGCGCCGACGCGGGGCCACACCCGTTCGACGCCGGCGAGCTCGCCGCGGCGGCGGCGCGCCTCGGTGGATCGCACGCGCCCGGGCAGCCGCTGCACGCGCTGCTCGGCGCGGCCGTGCGCACGCTCCCCCTCGGCAGCTTCGTGCTGCGCCTCTCGTGGCTCTCCGCGGCCGGTGCTGCGCTGGCGGTCTACGCGACGGGGCGGGCCGTCGAGGCGTGGGCGACGAGCGAGCGCGCGCACGTCCGGGCGCTCGCGGCCTCGGCCGCCCTGACGATCGCGCTCACGCCCGCGGTCGTCCGGAGCGCGATGCGCCCCGAGGTGTACGCGCCCGCGCTCGCGTGCGTCGCCGGCGCCGCGTGGGCGCTCGCCGAGCGAGCCCGGGGCGGCAGGAGCGGACTGCGCATCGCGGCGATCCTCGCGGGGCTCGCCTTCGCGCTCCATCCGCCGCACGCGATCGCCATCGCGGCGATGGGCGCCGCCCACGCGCTCGCCAAGCGGCCGAGCGCGCGCGAGCTCGGGAGCGCGATCGCGCTCGGGCTCGCGACGGCGCTGCCGCTCGTCGCCTACCTGCCCATCCGCGGCGCGGCCGGCGCGCCGTGCTGGGGTGATCCGACGAGCGCGGCCGGTCTCGCCGCCTACCTCACGGGCGCCGCGTACCGGGGCAACCTCGGGACCGGAGGCGGCGACGCGCTCGAGGTCGCGCGCTACGTGGTGGCCGAGGGCGGCGGCCTGACGATCCTCGCGGTCCTGCTCGCTCCGCGCGAGCGTGCGCTCTGGCCCGCCTGGGCGAGCGCGCTCCTCGCGCTCGGGGCGGCGCTGCTGCAGCCGCTCGAGGAGCGCAATCCGGACAACGTCGCCTACGACGCTCCGGCCCTGGCGCTCCTCGCCGTCGCCGCCGCGGCCACGATCGCCCGTCGCGCCGAGAGCGCGCCTCGCTGGGCCTTCACCGGGGCGTTGCTGCCGGTCCCGGCGCTCCTGCTCTCGCTGGCGGGGGGCTGGCTCGTGAGCGCGGATGCACCGGTGCTCGAGACGCTCGCGTTCGAGGCGGCGAGCGCGCCCGGCCCGCGCGCGCTCGTCGTGACGCGTACGGACTTCGTGGCCGGCGCGATGATGCAAGAGCTCGAGGTCGATCGACTTCGCCCCGACCTCGCGCACTTCGTCGAGGGGCTCGCCACGTCCTCGTGGCATTGGCGCTCGCTCGCCGGTCACGCGCCCTTCGACGGCACCCCGCGTCGTGGGCGCGGAGCGGACGCGCACGCGGCCTACGTCGACGGCGCGCTGGCGATCGCGAGAGGGCAGGTCGAGATCGACGCCGAGAGCGCCAGCACGCTGGAGGACCGAGGAGCCGTGCGCGGCGCCTTCCTGGTCCGCTCGGTCGAGGGGAGCGGCGACGGCGTCGACGAGCGATCGATGGCGGAGCGCACCATGGGCGCCATCGCTTCGAGCCTCGCGCGCGGCCCCGCGGGCGACCACGACGCCCACGCTCAGATCGTCCGCTTCGTCGTGCTCTCGCGGGCGCCCCTCTTGCTCGCGCGCGCTCGCGGCGCACGCGCGCGCAGCGAGCTCCGCTGGGCCGCGCCCGGCAGTGACGAGGCGCTCGCCGCCATCGCGAGCGGGCCGTTGGCGAGCCCGCCGGCCGACGTCGTGCGCGATCCGCGATGGTTCCTGGCGGCCCCGGGCGACGGCGTGCGCGCGGTCGCGGTCCTGGCGGCGGCCAGCGGCCATCCCGTGGAGGCGACGCGCGTGCTCGCCACCCAGCAGGCCTCGGGCGACGACGTCGCGCTCGCCCAGCTCGCGGCCCTGCAGCTGCACGACGGGCTCGTCGAGCCGGCGCGGACCTCGTTCGCCGCGTTCCGGGCGCGCGAGCCCGCGCTGCGCTCGCCGGCGCTCGATGCGCTCGAGGCCGCGCTCCGGGTGCCGTCCCGCGCGCCTTGATCGCCAGCCGGCGGCGGGGCTCTCCGTCACGTGGGCCCTCGGCCGCACTTCGGACGGGCGCGGGGCGCTCGCGCCGCGTATCGTCCGCGCCGATGAGCGAGCCCGCGAGCCCGGCCCCCTCGGACAAGAGCGTCCTGCGCGCCCGAGTGCTGCTCGTGCTCCGCATCGTGGTCACGGTGGGGGCCTTCGCGTGGATCCTCTCGCGGGTCGACCTGCCGGCGATCGGATCGGCCGCGGGGCGGGTGCCGCTCCTCATGTTCGTGCTCTCGTGCGTCCTGGTCGCGGTCAACCTGGGCGTGTCGGCGGCGCGGTGGAGCGCGATGCTCTCGGCCTACGGCGCGACCAGCATCCCGCCGTTCGCGACGCTCCTGCGACTGAACTTCGTCGGGTTCTTCTACAACACCTGGCTCCCGGGCGGACTCGGTGGCGACGCGGTGCGCGGCGTGGCGAGCCGCGAGGCCTTCGGACCGGAGGGCACGACCGGCGCCCTCGCGGTCGTCTTCGTCGAGCGCGTGCTCGGCCTCGTGGGCATGCTGGTCGTCGTCGCGCTGACGAGCGCGGTCGCGCCGCTGCCGGCCGGAGACCCGACGACGATCACCCTCGCGAGCATCGGCGGCGTGATCGTCGGTGGCGCGGTGGTCGGGGGGCTCGCCTCGGGCGCGCGGCTGGCGCGCTTCCTTCCGGGGCCGGTGGCCAAGATCGCCGCGCGCCTTCCGCCGATCCGGCGCTGGGGCCCGTTCGGGATCGCGGTGCTGCTCTCGCTCGCCACGCAGACGATCGGCGCGGTGACCGGCCACGTGATCGTGGCCGCGCTCGCGCCGGGCATCCCGCTCACGGCATCGCTCGTCGCGGTGCCGCTGGCGATGGCCACGGCCTTCCTCCCGTTCCTGGTCGGCGGCACCGGCGCCCGCGAGATGGCGTTCGTCGCGCTCTACGCGTCGGTCGGCATGCCGGAGGCCGACGCGCTGACCGCGAGCTTGCTCTGCTACGCGGGGCAGCTCGTCGTCGGCCTGGTCGGCGCCTTCCTGCGCGTCGGCAAGTAGCCTCCGCCTCGGCAAGTAGGCCGTCAGGGGCAGCGATCGGGCATCGCGGCGTGGTCTTGCTCGACGGCGACGCGCACTTCTTGGACGTACTCGGGGCCGGAGCCGACGTCCTCGAAGTAGTCGACGCCGACCACGATCGCGCGACCGTCGTCGGCGCGCGCGAAGCGCAGGACCCGCGTGGGGTCGTACTCCATCATCCCGCGCAGCTCGCAGCGCGTGTCGTGACACGACCACTCCACGGTCTCGCCGTAGGAGCGCCGCTGCGCCACGTACTCGGCGAGCTGGGTCGCGACGGCGCGGACGTCGGCGTCGCTGCAGCGCAGCCCGGTCACGATCATGGGCGGCGCTTCGCCGTCGCTCGCGTCCTCGAGCCGGGCCACGACGACGAGACCGCGGGCCGGATCGACGTGATCGGCGAGCGCGAGCGCGGCGGTCTCGGCGTCCTCGGGCGTCGGCGAGAGCGGAGGCAGCGCTGCCGCCGGCGCGTTCGTGCTGGAGCGCGCGCCGCCGCAGCCCATCGCGGCGCCGAGCGCGAGCAGAACGAAGGGGAGCACGCTGCGAGGTCGGGGCCGGGCCATGACGAAGAGACGTAGCACGCCGCCCCTCCATTCCCGCGACGCCTTGCCCCGAGACCCTGCGTGTGCACGAATCGCCCCTCCCGATGCGCACTGCCTGTCTGCTCCACGTCGCCTTGCTCCTCTCGCAGTGCGAGATCTCCGCGTTCGGCTCGGACCCCGTCGTGATCGGTGGGGACACGAGCGGCAGCCAAGGTGGCCACGCGTGCGCCGAGCCCGACGACGCGCGCTTGGCACGCGAGGGCGCGCCCGACGCGTGCGCCTCGCACTGCCGCATCGACGCCATCGCTGGCACCACCGACTGCGACGAGGTCTCGCTCTCCGAGGCGCGCCCCAGCCTGGCGACGCTCGACATGGGGAGTGACGACGGCGTCCTCGTCACGCTCGAGATCTGCGACCCGACGGGGACCGCGTTCCAGCTCTCGGACAGCGCGGGGGCGCCGGCCGGCGGCGGCGGCGACGGCAGCACGTCGCACGACGCGGACGTGGCGCTCGACGGAACCACGCTGCACCTGCGGGCGGCGACGGGCAGCGGCGTCGAGCCGTCGACCGTCGGCGGCTGGGTGAGCGCCAGCGGCTGCACCACGCGCACCATCGCCGTCGCCGATCAGATCGCGTACCTCGTCGATACCGGCGCCGGCCTCTGCGGCACGGGCATGCTCCGGATCGATCCGCCGACCGACGACCACGGGCACCCCGACGCGCGTTGGTTCTTGTCGCTCTCGGGGAGCGTCGACGGAGAGACGGCCGGCAGCGGCGTGCGGAGCGCCGAGCTCTGCTTCTGGTGAGCTGCGCGCGCGGGTGACGGCCCCTCGGGCTCCTGCGCCGTCCTTCGAGCCGCGCCGCGCGCGCGTCCCGCGCTCGTTCCTCGAGGGTCGATCAACGGGCGCTGCCGCCGGGGCGCCACGCGAAGGTCGTGGTCCAGGTCTCGGCATAGTGAACGCCTGCCGACGCCGCGTCGGTGCGCGCCTCGTGGGTGAAGCGGTGCGGGACGAGCGTGCTCGGCTCGGCGAAGAGCGTGTAGACGTGCTCGATGCGATCCCCGCCGCGCTCGCCCTGCTCGGTGCGCACGAGCTCGACGCACGCGGGCCCGCCGGGATGCGCCTCGTCGCACGGGCTCGGCACGCGGGTGAGCAAGCGCGTCGCCGAGACACCGGGGCCGGCGCCGGCCGGGTCCACGATGCCGAGCGCCAGGGTCCGCCCCGCCCACTCGTGCAGCATCGAGTCGTAGTCGACGACGTTGAGGGTCTCCCAGCCGGCCCGGTCGAGCGCGAGCACCGCGTCGACGATCGCTCCGTCGATGCCGGCGCCGTGCACGGCAGCGCTCGCCGCCACGTCGACGGGCTCGAAGCCGGTCGTGGCGCGGATGTGACGNNNCGCCCGGCCTCGTCGAAGCGCAGCTCGCCCACGTGCTGCGTGACGTCCTGCGCGACGACGTTGCCCAAGCGCAGAGGCTCCTCCCCTTCGCTCGCCTCGAGCACGAAGCCCGTGCGCGTGACGCGGTAGCCCTCGTCGTCGCGGATCACCGCGAGCCGGTAGCGATAGCGCGCGCTCACCTCCGAGCCGCCGCCGAAGTCGTGCTCGCTCGTCACCGTCACGTCGGCTTCGGCTGGCGCCGGCCACGCGAGCGCGAGCGTCAGCGAGAACACGCCGGCGTCGGCCTCGTCGTCCGGCGCCGTCGGGTCGGGCTCGGCCGCCTCGGCGGGTGCGCTCGGCTCGGGCGCCGCAGCCGCCTCCGCCTCCGTCTCGGGCGAGCGCGCCGGCGCGTGGGCGCGCGGCGTCGGCTCGTGCGCACGGCTCGGCTCCGGCTCCGGGGGCCCCGAGCACGCGACGACGAGCGCGAGCCACGAAAGACGACGCATCACGCGCGCACCTACCACGGTCCCAGAGCACCGATCCATTGAATCGCTATGAAATCCAGCTCCTTTCACGCCACCAGCGGAGGTCGCCGAGCCGAACGTTCCGCTCGAGCATCTTGATCGCGTGCGCGAGGCAGTCGTTCATGCGGACTACGCTCTCTCCCAAGTAGATGGCCGACGTTGCTCCAGGACGGATCGCACGCCAAGTGCCCTCAGCGCGGTGGACAGTAGGCCGCGACCTGCTCGGGCGTGTCGCAGGTCGTGGTACAGAACGTTCCGAGCGGGCAGCCATAGAGGCAGTCGGCCACTTGTGCCGCCGCCGACACGCAGCTCGAGCTGCAATAGCAGAGCTCGTCGTCGTGACAGCCCGCTCCGGTCGCCGGGTCGCACAGCTGGATGCACGCGTTCGACAGACTATCCGCACCGTAGCCCGTCCAAGCGTTGCAGAACCAGCCGTCGGGGCACGTGTGAACTGGCATGCCGCCGTCGGGGATGGAGCCAGGATGGTCGCACCGGGGTCGGCATCGAGGCGGGTCGTTGAACGGCACGCGGAACTGATATTCGGGCGGCAAGAGGTCGTTCAGGATATTGCCACTGAGGCACACGTAGCCCGCGACGCAGTCAGCCTCGTTCTCGCAGAGCTCTCCAGGACCGACATGGCCCGGCGGGACGCACGCCGCCACGCTGCCGATCGCCAGACAGAGCTCGCTCGGCAAGCAGCCGTCCGTGCACGGCGGTAGGCAACGCATCCCCATCGTCACCGTCGGTAGGCACCGGTAGCCCTCGAGCGGGCATCGGTTGCCAGGGTTGCAGGATGGATAGCGCTCGCCGGTCGGGTGCGAGGAGGCGCACGCCATCGCGAGCAGGAACGGCATCGCGGCAACCGCGCGTCTCATCGCGGCCAGCCGGGGCGCGGGTGGCGTTGGTCGAACTCGACCGGCGTCAGACACCCGGTCGCCGCCGTCGCGCCATCACAGATCAGCCCCGCCGTGCAGGCGGTGCCGTCGGGGCACTGCGCCGCGCGCGGGCCATTGGCGCACTCTCGGTAGCGGCAGACCATCTCGTCGAAGCACGTGCTCGCATCCGCCGGATCGCAAGGCGGCACGCAGACGTCGAGCTGTCGTGCCTGCGAGACCGGCTCGTACACGCACACGAGGCCGGCTGGGCAGGGGGAGTCGTCCGCAGGCTCGTAGAGCTGCGACGGTTGCGGCTGAGTCGCGGGACTCTGCGGGCAAGTGGGCCGACACAGGTAGTCCCCGTTCAGGACACCCACGCGGCTGTCCGTGTTGTACCAACGGCTGGGCGCGCACATGGTTCCGGCGATGCATTCGAACTCCGAGCGACACGCCGCCCCCATCGGTGTCGCGCCGGTCGGCTCGCACACATCGGACTGGGCGCTGCAGATCTCGTCCGGGGCGCAGTCCCCCTCGAGGAGACAGCCCTCGAGGCAGAGGTTCGAGATCAGACTGCAGATGGTCCGATCGGAACATCGCGGATCGCCGCAGGGCAAGTAGCGCGGCTCGCTCGAGCAGCCGCTGCAGACCAGCATCCCGGTGACGAGCAGCCACGGGAGCGCACGGGAGCAGCCCGTCATCGGGGCACGCACTCCGGAATGCCTTCCGGATCCCGCTCGGCCGGCGCCGGCCAGCCAATCACGGGGAGCACGTCTCGAGCAGCTCGGCCGGCGTCGGGCATCCCTCCGTGCAGAACGTGCCGAGCGGGCATCCCCACTCGCATCCCTCGACCTGGAGCGCGGCGGGGTAGCAGCGTTGCCCGCAGTAGCAGAGCTCACCCTCGCGGCAGCCGTCGTTCGTCGTGGAGTCGCAGGGCTCGATGCAGATGCCGGGCTGAGCGCTGTTGTTGTACCCACTGCAGGACTGCCCGTTCGGGCACGCGGCAGCGGGCACGCCGCCATCGGCCGGGCGCGCATCGCAGCGCGCCCGACAGCGAGGCGGGTCGTTGAACGGGACGTGGAACGTGTAGCCCTGGTGCCCCCAGGCGACGAGCTCGTCGGGATCGATCTCGCACACGTAGCCCTCGACGCAGTCGTAGACGTGCTCGCACACCTCCCCGGGCTCGTGGTCGCCGGGCGGAAAGCACGCGCCCACGTTCGCGAAGATCGCGCTGAGCTCGCCGGGCAGGCACGGGCCGACGGTCGGCAGGCACCGCATGCCCATCGTCGCCGTCGGCAGGCATCGGTGATCCTCGACGGGACAGCGGTTGCCAGGATTGCAGAACGGGAAGCGCTCGGTGGTCGGGTGCGCGGCGGAGCACGCGACGAGCAAGAGCGCCAGCCCGAGCAGACGCGTGCTCATCGCGGCCAGCCCGGTCGTGTGTGGGCGGCGTCGAACGCGACGGGCGTGACGCAGCCATCCGGTGCGGTCGCGCCGTCGCAGATCTCTCCGACGGCGCACATGGTCCCGTCGGGGCACGCCGCGGCGAGAAAGTTCGCGATGCACTCCCGGTAGCGGCACACCGAATCGGGCAGGCACGTGCTCGCGTCGGCCGGATCGCACGGGGGCACGCAGACGTTCTGTTGCCTGAGGCCGTCGAAAGGCTGGTAGACGCACACGAGGCCGCTCGGGCACGCGCTGTCGTCCGCCGGCGGCTGGAGCCTCGACGGGTGCGCCGGAGGCTCGGTGAGCGGCTGGGGGCACACGGGTCGACATTGGTAGTCGCGGGTCTCGTCGAGCGATAGACCCGGCCCGCGATCGATCTGCCGCGACGGGCAGCAGAAGTAGCCGGCGACGCAGACGAACTGCCCCACGCAGCTCGCCCCGGCCGGCGTCGTGCCGGCGGGCTCACAGCTGTAGTTGTTGCTGCACAGCTCGTCGGGCGCGCAGTCACCCGCTAGCTCGCAGAAGGTCACGCACACATGCGAGGCCTCGCTGCACACCTCGTCCACGGGGCACCCGGCCCCGTGCGAACAAGGTGTATAGCGACCGCTGTTTGAGCAGCCGGGGGCGAGCACGAGCGCCGTGACGACCGCGCCTACCACGATCGTCAACGTCGTGGGGTTGCTTCTGAAGACGACACTCATCAGTCGCCCCGAAGGACGGTCACCGTCACGTTGCCGCAGCCACCATCCGTTCGCTCCACCGACCAGAAGAAGCGCTGCTGGTCCTCGGGATCGAGGAGGACCGTCGACTGCGCGCCGCAGCGGCTCGCGGTGGGCCCGCATGGATCGGCGACGCCGCCGAGCTCCCCGAGCGTCCATCCCGTCGGCACGCTGAGCTGGTACACGGCCGGCAGCGCCTCGGCCCTGGCCGTGAAGACGGCGTCACGCGATCGGGCGCTGGCGCATCCGGTCGCGAGCTCATCGGCGAGCGCGCAGGTATCGACCTCGAACGTGCGGACGGCCGAGGGCTCGGAGGTCACGTCGATGGCCGACGCGCACGTATCACCCACCACGCACGCCGGTGGGTCGCCGCTCGCGTCGATGGCGCACGCCCCGGTCACGTCCGGGTTGACCGCGCAGCTCGCCCCGTCTCCGCGGTAGAAATAGCCGACGCTGCTCTCGGACGGATCACAGGCCAGACAGGAGTTGAAGGGGTCGCGACGGCCGGCGGGCACGCAGCCCTCCGGGCCCCAGCAGCCGGACACCTCGCAGCCCGCCGGGTAGTACGCGGTCGCCTCGGCGCAGTCCGGGTCGCCGGGCGCGCAGCGCGACTGATCGACGAAGTTGTGCGGCGGGAACAAGGCGGGCGCGACGCAGTTCGCGCGCCGCGGGCAGCCGGGATCGGAGGCGAAGGGATCCACGCAGAGCTCGTCGTGGGGCACCAATCCGGTGCACGTCCCGGAGCCGAGCGGATCGCAGACGAGCGTGTAGCAGCTCTCGCGACCACCATCGACGAAGGCGGATCCGCCCCAGCAGCCATCGTCCAGGTCGAGCCGCGTCTCGTGACCCATCGATTCCGCGACGGGCGTCGTCGGCAGGCACGACCCGGCGCCATCACAGGCCGCATTCGCGCAGAAGTGATTCGCGAAGAGGCAGGGCTGGGCGGCGGGCCCGGGAGGAGGCGGGTTGACCGTCTGTCCGCTGGGCGCCGAGCCCGGCGGGCGCCTCGACCGTGTGGCCGCACAACGTGAGCGGCTGGAACGTCTCCGGACCAGCGCCATTGGTTCCGTCGGTGCCCGCCGGACGAGGCATGAAAGCCGAAGTACACCTGCCCGACGCCCGGTTGCACGAAAGCGTGTCCGTGGTGCACCAGTTGCCGTCGGGCGGACAGACAAGCTGTGAGGCGAATTGCCCGGGAAACCGGTAATCCAGGCACGTCGCCGTCTGCCCGTCGCCGTTTCCGGTGTGCTCCCCGCGTACCTCGTCGCAGAAGATCGTCGCGGGATCGTCGTGTGCACCGCAGAAGCGCTGTTCGGCGACGGCCGCTGGATCACCCCGCTGCAAGAGCTGACACTGCTCCGGGTGCGGCTCGCAGCAGATCGTCTCGTCGGTGCATGGATTGCCGTCGAACGGGCCGGAGAGGTCGACCATCGGGCTGAAGGTCGTCTCGCACGGGTCGTGGAAGATGTTGCCCGCGCCCGAGCCCACGCGGCCCACCGCCTCGAACCTCGGCGGCACGAAGCAGCCCGTCGCTGCGTCGGCGCCGGCTCCCGCCCGGTCGCAGCGCTCGCTGCCGTTGCACGCGCAGCCATCCTGGCAGACGCGGTTGTCGAAGATCTGTCGGCATCCGTTGAGGTCCGGCGTCGCGTGGTTCACCTCCGTGTTCGCCGGGATGGACGGAGTGCCTGCGGAGCGAGGGAAGCACTGATCCACCTCGCAGCTGCGCAGTGTCACCGGGTTGGGGGTGCGGGTGCCGCTGCCGGTCAGGCGCAGGTTCGTGCAGAAGCTCGGCGCCGGGCCGTTCTCGCACCCGAGCGCGCCTCGGCAGGTGTCTGTCGTGCAGGACGTCAGGTCCCGACAGCTCGCGGAGATCCCCTCGTCCGTACGACCGTCGCAGTCGTCGTCGATGCCGTTGCAGGTGTCGAACGCTGCGCGACCTTCGCGCGGCCCCGCCATGCATGCGCCGTAGTGCCCGCCCACGCAGACGCGGATGCCCCGCCTACCGCCGTTGCACGTCCGGCCCGGCGGGAGCGTGCACGAGATCGACGGCTGGGCGCACGTCCCGACGACTCCGGGCACCCGGTTGCCGGCCAGAGCGGCGGCGCCGACCGTCGTGAGCACGTCGATGTTCAGGACGTGGATGTCGAGGGAGATCACTTCCGCGAGAGGAGCGAGCCCCGCATCCGAGCGCGGCCCGGCATCGAGGGCGCTCGACGGCGTCGCCTGGACGCGCTCCCACGCGACCACGATGCCGGGGCCGCTGACCCTCGCGAGCCCCTCGGCCGTCAGATCGCAGGCGACCGAGCTACCCGCTGCGCTCGGGCAGGTCACCACTTCGCCGCCGCCGCAGTCGGCGAAGAGCGCGCCGAGATCGTCGACGCGCCCGCGCGCCACGCAGACCTCGAAGGCATCGGCTCCCGCCGACGCGCGGCGCGGCACGTAGAGCGCGCGGGTCACCGAGGGGTCATCGCCCGCGATGTCGAGCGCGACGATCCCGAGCGCGGGCGAAGTCCCCGACGCGACCCGCGTTCGGTGGCCCTCGGTGTCCGCACGGACGCTCGCGACTGGCTCGCCCGACACCACGATGTCGATCGTACCATCGGATTGGTACCAGGCGTCCGGCACGCCCCAGCTGCCGTCCGCGCGAACGGCCTCGACCCACGTGACCGCGCCGACGAAGCGCTCTTCGATCGGGACCTCGCCAGGGAGCACGCACTGGCCGGCGGCGTTGCACATGCGCGCCTCGTCGTGGTGGCCTCCGTGCGGCCCGCGATGCCAGCGATGCTCGAAGCAGCCGAGATCGTCCCGGCTGTCGTCCTCCTCTTCGCACACCATGCCGGCGCCGAGCGCGACGTCGCGGCAGCAGCCGTCGGCTTGCTCGTAGAGGCCACGGCGGCACTCGCCGTCGAGCGCGATGCAGCGCGCGTCCGGCGGCCCCTCGACGCTCTGATCGGGGCCACGGCTCGCGCCGCACACGGGTGTGCGGACCCATGCCGTGAGCACGCGGTGATCCTCGCACTGCGCGAACGCTCGGTTCGCGTCGCGCACTGCGGCCGCCACGTGCTCGTCCCGCGGTCGTTCTCGCGACGAGTCCAGCGCGCGAGCCGCGGTCCAGGCGCCGCGCGTACCGTGGGAGAAGTGCAGATCCGCGAGGCCTCGCAGCGTGCGACCGGTGCGCGACGACCAGAGGTTGAGCTCGAGGGCCGCTCGCTCGCGCTCCGCATCGCGTCGCGCGCTCGCCAGCGCTCGGCAGCGCCCGTCGTCCCCGCGAATCGAGGCACACCGCACGAGCCACTCTTCCGGTGCGTAGGTGCAGAACGCAGTCGCGCTCGGCGGTGCGATCGTCAGCGCGCCCTCCGTAGGTGCCACGACGGCGTCGGCGCAGCTACCGAGGAGGAGAGCCGCGAGCCAGAGACGAAGGATGAATGAATGATTGATTGATTGATGCGCCACGACCAGCCTCCCCAGTTGACGGTCCACCGTGCGCTCATCCCACGCCGGCTGTCACCGCAACGTTTGTTGCCCCCCTGTTCGCGCACCGGCGATCCGCTGCGAACGGAACCGCGCTCGCCGGCTCGGTTCGGCCAGAATTTCCTGCGCCTCTGCAGTGCTGCCACCGCCGGCTCGGAGAGCCGAACGGTCCGCGTCGACGTGTTTACCCACGTGTAGGACAACCAGGATTGGTGCCGCCTTGCTGCTCGAGCGAGGTGACGCGCATCCACCATGGTCATCGCGACGGGTCACGTCCGCTTCGGCCGGCGTCGGCCACGCGAGCGCGAGCGTCAGCGAGAACACGCCAGCGGCCGCGTCGTCGAGCACGCCACGAAGAGCGCGAGCCACGAAAGACGACGCATCACGCGCGCACCTACCACGGCGCTCGAGCCTCCGCCCGGGGCTCGCGCGTCGCGTTGGGCGCGCGGCGCCGGCTCCGCTATGTTCCGGCCCCCGCGCATGCCCCCGAGCCTCACGCCGCCCGAGCGGACGCTGTCCGAGCGTCCGGCCGCCCTGCCGAAGGCGACGGGCGCGCTCTGGTGGCTCGTGCTCGCCCTGGCCCTCACGGAGGTGCTGGGCCACTACCTCACCGTCTCGCGGGTCCCGACGGCGAGCGACTACCACGCGGCCCTCGGCCACGTGGCCGCCCACTGGCAAGAGGGCGACGCCATCGCGAGCGCTCCTCGCTGGATCGATCCCAACGTCCGCGCCGCGGCCGGCACGCGCATCGACGATCGCATGGCCGGCCGCAGCGATCTGGCGGCCTACCGGCGCCTCTGGGTGGTCGCGATCCGAGGTGCGCGGCTCGACGAAGCCCCCGAGCGAGCGCCCGACGAGACGCTCGCGTTCGGCGAGGTCCGGCTCTCGCGCTGGGACCTGCCGCCGCCGACGGTCCGCTACGACTTCACCGATCACGTCGCCGAGGCGCACGCCTTCCGGCGCCACGGCGAGGCGGACGAGACGCCCTGCCGCCCGGTGCCGACGCGCGGCGCCGCGCCGGGAGGCCTCTCGGCCGGGCCGCAGGCGACCGCGCACCACTTCGAGTGCGGCAGCGGCGGCGAGCCCTGGCTCTGGGTGGGCGCGACGGTGAACGAGGACCTCGCGCTCCGCCCGCGTCGGAGCATCTACCAGCACCCCGTCGAGGGCGGCACCATCACGCTGCAGTTCGACGACGTGCCGCTGGGCGACGCGATCGTCCTCTACTCCGGCGTCTGGTGGGAGTTCGAGCGCTCGGAGGACGGTGCACCGATCACGATGCGCATCCTCCTCGACGGCGAGGAGATCGGCCTGGGCGTGCACCACGACGGTGACGGCTGGTCGCGGATGGAAGCCGCCATCCCCGACGAGCGGCGCGGTGGGCGCGGCGCGATCCGCTTCGAGGTGCGCACCACGAACGCCTACCACCGCAGCTACTCGTGGCAGGCCACGATGCGCAGCGCGAGCCCGGAGGGCGGATCGTGACCGATCGACCCGTCCATCGCCGCGATCACCTCGTCGGGCTGCTGCTCGTCGTGGCCTACGTGGGCATCCTGCTCGTCACCTCGCGCGATCTCGGGATGACGCGCGACGAAGGCTTCTACGTGGACGCCGCCGAGTCCTACGGCGGCTGGATGCGGCGCGTCTTCGACGGCGAGACCGGCGCGCTCGAGCAGGGCGCCATCGACGCCGCGTGGTCGAACAACCACGAGCATCCGTCGCTCGTGAAGGGCCTCTTCGCCCTCTCTTGGCTCGCCGATCAGCGGTGGCACCTGTTCTCCGAAGCGTCGATGGCGTTCCGGTTCCCCGGAATGGTCCTCTCGTCGCTCGCGCTCTGGATCCTCTACGTCTGGGGCACCCGCGCGTTCTCGCGGCGCGTCGGGCTCTTCGCTGCGCTCGCGTACGCGCTCCTGCCGAACGCCTTCTATCACGCGCACCTGGACTGCTTCGACGGGCCGATCGTGACGATGCTCCTCCTCGTCACGTACTGCTACTGGCGCGCGCTCGCTTCGCGGAGGTGGCTCCCGATCCTCGGCATCGCCTACGGCCTCTGCCTCGAGACGAAGCACAACGCGTGGATGCTCCCGCTCATCTTCCTCGCGCACTGGCTCTTCGTGGCGGGGAGCGAGCTCGCGCGGCGCCGCGCCGGCGATCGCCCGCGCACGAAGCTCTTCCCCTGGTGGCTCGTCGCGATGGCCGTGCTCGGGCCGCCCATCTTCGTCGGCCTCTGGCCCTGGCTCTGGCACGACACCGAAGCGCGCTTCGCCGAGTACGTGGGCTTCCACGTGAACCACGTGCACTACAACATCGAGTACCTCGGCCATACCTACTTCGGTCCGCCGAGCCCGACGTCGTACCCGTGGGTGATGGCGCTCTTCACCTCGCCGCTGACGGTCCTGCTCGTCGGGGTGATGGGTCTCGGCCTGCGGATCCGTCACTTGCTCCCGCCGACCTTCTACGAGCGCGCGGGGATCGCGCTGCGCGAGGTCGATCCGCGCCGGCTCGACGTGCTGCTCTTCGGCTCGTTCTTCACGCCGATGTTCGTGCTCTCGCTCCCCTCGACGCCGATCTTCGGCGGGACGAAGCACTTCCTCGTCTCGTTCGCGTTCCTCTTCCTCTTCGGAGGTCATGCGTTCGAGCGCGTGGCGAAGTCGCTTCGCGGCGTGCTCGAGCGTCGCGCGCGGACGCGCGAGCTCGTTCCGTGGGCGAGCGCCATCGCGATGTCGATCGTGATGCTCCCGGCCGCGGTCGACACCGCCCACAGCCACCCCTTCGGGCTCTCGTTCTACTCGTTCCCCGCGGGAGGCGTTCCGGGCGGCGCCGACCTCGGCATGATCCGCCAGTTCTGGGGCTTCACGACGGGCAGCCTGGTCCCGTGGATGAACCAGAACGTGCCGCAGGGGGGACGGGTCTGGATCTGCGACAGCATCCCGACCTCGTTCGCGATGCTCTCGCGCGATCACCGTCTGCGCTCGGACATCGGCATCGCGTGGGACCTCGCGAGCGCGGACTACGCGATCGTCCACCACGAGCAGCACTTCAACATCGTCGACTACCAGATCTGGGAAGCGTACGGCCGCGTCGATCCGGTGTACGTGCTGACCTACGACGGCGTGCCCATCATCAGCGTGTACGAGAATCCCGAGCGCGCCGCGCTGCGTGCGCGCGCGGCGCATCCCTGACCGTCACCCGCGCATGCCCCGCCGACCCCGCGAAGCCACCCTCGCCGTGGGCCATTTGGCGTGCGGCGCGGCGACTGGCATCCTGGGAGGACTTGGCTCGGAGGTGCGCATGGCTTGTCTTCGTCGGGGTCGTGGGCAGCGAGCAGAGCGCCCGGTGGCGGATCGCGCGGCGCTGCTGCGCAGCATCGGATCGGTCTCTCTGCTCTGGTGCGCTCTGGCGACGTCGGCCGGCTGCGCGCTGACGCTCGACTACGACCCGCCGGCCGCGGATACCGGCGCGCGGATGGACGGCGGGCAGCTGGACGTGGGGCCGGTCGAGTGCGCTCCGGGTGACGCTTGCGACGATGGCCTCGCGTGCACGGTCGACACGTGCGCGAGCGGGATCTGCCAGCACGCCGTCACTTGTGCGGAGGGCGACTGCATCGCGCGGCGCGGCGGCGTGTGCCAGCGCGCTTGCGCCGGAGACGCGGACTGCGACGACGGCGTCGGGTGCACCGACGACACGTGCAGTCCCCTCGACGGTCACTGCGAGCACACCTCGAGCTGCGACGCGTCCCGTCCGCTCTGTCTGCCGACGGGCGCCTGCGTGCCGACGACGTGCGCCAGCGACGAGGACTGCGACGACACCGATGCGTGCAACGGGCACGAGCGCTGCGTCGACGGCACGTGCCGCGGCGGCGCGCCCGTGGTGTGCCCGGCCTCGCCCACCGACGCCTGCGCGCCGCTCGCGTGCGACCCGCGCCTGGGGCAGTGCGTGCGGACACCCGACGATGCCCGCTGCAACGACGGCGTCGACTGCACCGTCGACGTCTGCGTCGGCGGCAACGGTGACTTCGCCTGCGAGAACACGCCCGACGACCTGGCCTGCGACGACGGGAGCCAGTGCACCACCGAGGTCTGCGACGCATCGAGCGGTTGCGTGGTGTCGCAGGTCGAGTGCAACGCGACCGCGAGCTGCATCACGGGCGGGTCGTGCAATCCGTCGACGGGGGCCTGCGACTACACCTTCAGCTGCGCGGCGGGCCAGGTCTGCACGCCGTCGGGTTGTCAGGTCGCGAGCTGCGAGAACGACGCGCAGTGCCTGTCGCTGGTCGATCCGACCGGCTGCACCTTCCATTGCGTTTCGGGGACCTGCGTTCCCGGCGCTCACTGCGCGCCCTTCACGGGCGAGTGCGGGGTCGCCGACGCTCTGTGCGCCGAGGACGCGATCAGCTGTCACTACCGCCCGGACGACACGGTGTGCGCCGACACCGATCCGGCGAGCCTCGACACCTGCAATCCATCGACCTTCGCGTGCGAGCACACCTGCCCCGACGTCGCGCGCGACTGCGTGACGTCGGCATACGACCTCGTCCAGCGCCGCTGCGTATCGGCGCGCGATGACGACTTCTGCGTCGCGAACCATCCGGCGGGGGGCGCGAGCGACTGCACGCGCTGGATCTGCGTGGGCAGCGCCGCGACGGCGGACGGTTGCCAGCGCGTGGCGGCCAACGCCGACTGCGAAGATGGCTACCGGTGCACCGACGACGTCTGCATGCTGCAAGGAGACGGTAGCGGACGCTGTCAGCGGCAGACCAACGACGCGATGTGCGACGACGGGGCCAGCTGCACGCAGGACCACTGCGAGCCCGCGCTCAGCCACGACGCGAGCGGCTGCGCCCACGAGGTGCACGACGACGTCTGCACGGCAGTCGCGACGCCCTTCGACTGCGCGGAGATCTTCTGCGTCGGCGGAGGCGCTCCCGGGCCGGTGATCGGCGGCATCACGTTCCCGAACGGCTGCGCCGTCCGGTACGCCTCGTGCGACATGAGCGGCCACCCGGGCGCGTACTGCAACCCGGTCACGGGTCTGTGCGAGCCGAACACCACCGGCTGCTCGGGGGGAAGCTGCGACGACGGCAACCCGTGCAACGGCACCGAGCTGTGCATCGGTGTCCGTTGTCTGCCCGGCGCGCCGCCCATGTGCTTGCCCGACCCGATGGGGTGCCTCACGACGTGTGACCAGACGACGGGCCACTGCACATCTCCGAGCCCGGGCTTCTGCATCGTGCCCTGATCGTGGTGCCAGGTCGCTCGGCCCGGCCATGAGGAGGTGGCGAACTGCGCGATTCTTCGCGCCGTCTCCTTCCGCGCACACGTACGTGCGCTGCGCAGAGTGCACGTGCTTGCACAGCCATCGCACGTGACGATGCCCCGATCGACCGAGGACCGGTGGTGGCCGTGCCCGCGCCCACGGACGGGGCAGGCTTCGGGGCCGGTGATCGGGGCGCACGAGACCCGGGCGACTCGTGCGCACGAGTCTTGCGTCGCGCACGCTCATGTCGATGCGCCGAGCCTACGTTCTTCCGACGATTCTCGTTCTCGTCAGCGGCTGTAGCAGCGAAGGCGAAGGCCTCGCCGGGCCGCCGCGCGACGGA
>JBGALT010000086.1:0-33767 GCA_044223665.1 Sandaracinaceae bacterium
GGGGATCCGGTCGGGGGACTCGAGGGCGCCGCGCGCCGGCTCGACGAGCTTGCCAGTCCGCGCGCGCATCATGCGAACGTGTAGCGCGTGTCGGACGAGTGCGCTCCGAGGCGCCGCCGCCCGCCGCACGTTGGCTCGTCGGTCGCGTGCGCGTCGTGTGTCGATCCCATCAGTCGCAGCAGGCGACGGGGTGCACGCTCTCGCAGGGGTCGATCGTGGCGCGGCCGTTTCGATCCACGATCGACCCCGCGAGAAGCGCGACGCCGTACGGCGTACGGGTACCGATGGTCCAGCCCTGACAGTCCTGGACGCTGTAGTGCGTGCCGGAGGAGTCGGTGAAGTCGGTCTGCGCGAGCCCCTGCACCCACGCGTAGCCCGACGTCCCGGGGATCGGTGGAAGGAGGGCCGACTGTGCGGCTCCGACGGCTTCCTCCATGGTGCACATGTGCGCCGTGCTCGCGTCACATCCGGCGATCGTCCTGCACCGGTCGCGCGCGACGCCGACGCCGCGCTGCGTGCTCGGTCCCCACGCGTCGCGAATCGCTCCGCTCGTGCCCTGCGAGCTCCCTGGCGCCAGCAAGTAGCCACACACGCTCGGAGCGTCCACGCGCGCAGCGTGGCTCGCCTCGACGGCGTGGTCGGCTTCGAGCGCGTACGGCACGGCCCCGATCCGCTCTCTCGGCAACGTCTCCCGCGTGCCGCCGCTGCTGCCGATGTGGAGCTCGATCCATACGTCGCCGTGCGCATGCAGCGCGTCGGCGCAGCTGCGATCGCTCTCGTCGAGCGGCACGCGAAAGTGACCGCGCTCCACCGGTACGCCCGTCCGAGTGACGCTGCAGAGCACGGTGCCGGCCACCGCCGCGTCGAAGAGCAAGACGTCCACGTCGAGCATCGGATCGACGGGCGTCATGTCGGTTCGCACGATCTCTCCCTCGTAGTAGAGCGTCGCCGGCGTCGTCGGGCCGCCCTCCGCCAGCGCGTGGCTCGCGAGCCATCCCACGGCGAGCGCGCTCGCTCCCAGCGTCGTGGCGATCTTCTTCGTGATGGTCCGATTCTCTCTCGTCGTCATGGTCCGATCCCTCCGGTGACGCAGTACTCGTTCGCTCGGCTGCAGTGCGTTGCGATGGAGGTGATCGAGCCACGCAACGCGGCGTAGACTCCGGTGCTCGAGGCGGGCCCGGGTCCCGATGCGCCGATCGCTCCCGTCACCTCGTAGAGCTCGTCCCAGCGGCCATCGCAGTTGTCGTCGAGGCCGTTGGCGAAGACCTCCGGCATTCCGGCGCGTACCTGGGGGCGCAGGTCGTCGCAGTCCGTTGCGACCATCGACCACGAGCCCGAGCCCGACGGGCATCCTGGCGGGTGGCCGGTCGGGAACGTGCACGAGGGCGCTGCCGCGGCGACTGGCGTGCACAGCGCGCTTCCGGGCATCGGCGTGCACGCGCCGCTGTCGTCACCGTCGCAGTCCGGGTAGTAGGTGTGCCCGACGCCTTCGTCGATCGCGGCATTGCAGTCGTCGTCGAAGCCGTTGCAGATCTCGCCCGCCCCGGGGTGGATGGCGCTCTGCCGATCGTCGCAGTCGTCCCCACACCGGGTGCCGTTGCAGCATCCGGCGTCGATGTAGTGGTCGTCGTCGACGTCTCTCGCACCGTACGTCGTCGGATCGCAGTCCTCGTCGACCCCCTCGGAGTCGCACGCCTCGACCGCGGCCGGGCTGACGCCGGCGTCGGAGTCGTCGCAGTCGTCGCCTCCGCACGAGGCAGCACGAAAGCCGTCGCCGTCTTCGTCCACGCAGACGTCGGTGCAGCCGTCCTCGGCCTCGTCACACACCATTCCCGCGAGACAGGGCGGCGTGCCCGCGACGCACGCACCGGCCTGACAGCGCTCCGTGCCGTTGCAGTACCGGCCGTCATCGCATGCTTGGTCCGCGCAGGAAATCGCCGTGTCGACCGTCGCGCCGTCGAGGCTCGCCGGCGACGGCGTCGCGCAGCCGGCGACGAAGAAGATCCAGGCGAGGAGGGTCGGTCGCATCGCGACGGCTCCTCGCAAGTGGCGCGCCACCGTCCCCGAGCGCCGGCCAGATGCGCGGGCTCGTGACCGCCGTCGCGACGCGGCGCGGCGCTCGCGGGACGCGCGCGTGCACGTCGTGCATCCGGCTGCACGCTCGTGCAGAAGACTGCACGGGTCGGGTCACTGGCCAGGCACGTTCGCGGAGCGGCATGCGCGAAGGCGACCGAGCCCATCGTCGCCCGGCATCCTGGGCGCCGCTTCCGTTCGTCCGGCGGAGACGGCGCTCGGGTCAGCGGTACGCTGCGTCGGGAACCGTCATCGCGGCGAGCGCGAGCGGAGCGGCGTAGCGCAGCGCGGTGAGCAAGCCTTCGCCGTCGAAGCGGCAGCGGTGTACCGAGTAGATCAAGAGGTTCTCGCGTAGCTCGACCGTCCCTTGGAAACCGAGACGAACCACGGTCTCGCGGAGCCTGGGCGTGATCGCGCGGGCGGCGTCGGCGTCGCTCGTGGCGCGCACCACGTAGCGCTGGTCGAACTCTGCATCGCCCACCGATCGATCGGGGTTGTTCTGCTCGGCGAGGAGCTGAAACGCCTTCACGAAGGTGAAGGGAGGCAGCCACATCAGCAGGTCCACCGCCGCGAGGACGCTGCTCGACTGCGTCTGATCGTTCACGAACGCGGCGCCGCCCGCGATGCCGGGGTGGTAGACCGCCACGATGAGCTTGCTGCTCGTGCGCCTCTTGCCGTTCGCGTCACGCAACGTGTAGTCGTACTCGAGCGCGTAGACTTCGGCGTTGTCGATCTTGCCGTACACGGTCGCGCGGCATCGAATCGGCGAGGAGTGCAGCGCGAACGGCGCCAGCTGCAACTTCAGTCGCTCGGTCTCGGGCGGGACGAGCCGAAAGCCGTACGGGGCCACCGAAGCGGCCGCCGCCGCGTGACGCTCTTCTCGCGTAGCTGCAGGGGCCATGCGCCGATCGTCCGTAGACCGGCGGGCGCGCGCAAGTGGATCGAGGCGCCGCTCTCCGTCGAGGCGCTCAACCTGCGCTTCAAGGCGAATCGGCAGAAGCGCTCGGCCTGACGGCGCGGGCCGGCCGAGGCTCGGAGCGCCTGCCGACGCGAGCCCGTTCGTCGTCGATCAGGTGGCCGTGAACCCGCTGACGGAGAGCGTGTCGCCGTCGATCCGGAACGTGATCGTCAGCGTGATGCCGCTGGGCTCCGCGAGCACCACCGTGACGTCGGTCGACTGCGGCAGGCCGTCGATGCGCATGCCCGAGATGGTGCCGTGGCTCGCGCTGGTCGGCGTGTAGCGCCAGACGCTCCCACCGGAGCGCGTGTCGATGCGGCCGACGTCGATGCCGGTCGCGGTGTCGCCCGTCCGGACGACGTCGCAGGTCATGGCTGCCGAGTCCCAGCGGATCTCGACGTTGCCCGCGACGGACACCGGGTCACCGCAGGGCCCCGGGACGAAGGGCTCGAGCGCGCTCGGCGAGAACCGGAGCAGGCGCCCCGCCTGGCACGGCACGTTGCCGAGCGCCGGGAACAGCGCCGAGCAGTCGGCTTCGTTCACCACGCCGACGGTGATCTCGGAGATCGTCAGGCCTCGCGCGGCGAGCGCGGTGAGCGTCGCGTCCTCGAGGATGCGGATGCGCCGCCGACCGCCGCTGAGCGGTGCGCCGTCGCACGGGACGCGGCGGATGATCTGCGCCTCCCCCGGGAGGGCCGACCCCGCGAGCAAGGCCTGCACCACGAACGCGTCACACGCGCCATCGGGCCACGACACCGTCGAGGTGAGGCCAGTCGGCGGATCGAGCAGGTCGCTCACCGAGGTGATCGGCGCCGGCGCGCTCACCGGGACGCTCGTCGTCCCGGCCGACACCGTCAGCGTGTCGCTCGCGCCGAGCGCGGCCGCGCCGAGGAGGCCCGTCAGCGCGTAGCGCGAGCCGTCGTGGGTGGCGGTCACCGTCTGGAGCGAGCTCGACAGCGTGATCGCCGCCGGGCCGAGCTCGCTCGTGAACGTGGTGCCCTCGGTGATCGTGGTGTCGCCGACGACGGTGAACGTATCGAGCGCGGCGCGATTCGGGACGATGACGTTCGCGGCGGCGCCGACGCCGCCCGAGAACGCCGGTCCGGACGCGCTGGCGACGACGCGCTGCGAGTCGGCGAGCAGGATCGCGGATCCGTCCGAGCACGACACCCGGCTCACCGCCTGGAAGGCCAAGGCACTCACCCTCAGCTCGGTCCAGATGGCTGTGCCCGGGTCGACCCCATCGCAGCGCCAGATCGGGCGCGGCGTCACGGTGAATGTGCCATCGGCGGGCAGCTCCGCCTGGCTGACGACGCTTGTTGCTCCCTGGACCATCACGCGCTCGACCAGGAGATGACTCCGGCTCACAGTGAAGTCGTTCAGGCCAGGCGATCCTGGACTTCCACCCGGAGGCACGAGCGCCACCACGTTCGTGATGCCGGTCGCGGTCAAGACCGAGTGAGCGACCTGGAACGGGAAGACAGCTCCTGGTGCCCCGAAGATCGCGGCCTCCGCGGACGGGGTCGCCCGCACGTTGTACGGGCCTTCGGGCATGAGGACGCCCATGCGCAGGTCGCGGAGGTGCATGTCGTCCCAATGCGTGCTCAGGTGCTCGAGCGTGGCGAGGCTCGCCGCCGCGCCCGGCGAGGGCACCCTCGTGGTGGTCGGCACCGCCTCGACGACCCCGCTCGCCGACCGGCTCTGGTGCTCGAAGAGGAGCACGCCGTCTGCGGTCTCGAAGTCGGGCGGCGCGCTCGGATAGTAGGTGACCGCGGTCGCGGGCGTCGCGAACGTCAGCCCCTCGGGCAGCACCTCGTAGACGCCGCTGACCGCATCGGCGGCCTCGGCCGGGCGCTCCGCAAGAGGCAGGATGCGGATCGTGATCTCGGTGTCGGCCGCGAGCGCGCCGGGCGGCACGTACAGAAAGAAGAGACCGTCGGTGGACGTGGCGATGCCACCGGCTTCGGCGTCGATCGGCGTCGCGCTGAGCGGGCCCGCGTCGCCGGACGCATCGCTGGCGCCGATGCTCGCATCGCCAAGGTCGATGCTCGCGTCACCGGCGTCGACGCCGGCGGCGTCGAGGTCGGTCGAGGGCGCATCCACGGGGACGGGCGAGGTAGGGCAGCCCGCGAGGGCCACGGAGCCGACGAGCACGAGAGCGAGGCGGCTGCGAGTCATGGCCGATAGTATGGCGCGCCGTGCCAGCCCTCCACGGTGAATATGTGGGGATGCCCAGCGCCCAGCGCCTGGATGGACCGGGACGAGATCCGCTGCGCGCGGGCGTCGCGTCACGGCTCCTCGTCGGGTGCGCGCGCCGCGTCGTTCCGGCCCGTCGCGACCGGGGAGCGGTCGAGCGTCCGATCGAGCGCCTCGCGAACGGCGCGGGCCACCTCCACCGCGCTCGGCCCGTCTCCGTGCACGCAGAGGACGTCGAAGTCGCCGCTCGCCGCCAGGCGCGCGGCCTGCGCGGCCGCAGCCTGGGGGTCCTCGATCAGGGCGCCGGACGCGCCGCGCGGGACGAGGGAGCCGTCCGGGTGGAGGCCCCGGTCGGCGAAGCCCTCGCGCAGCCAGCCCATCGCCAGCGCGCGCGCGGCGCGCTCGGTCGCGCCTCCGGGCGGCCCGAGCACGTCGACGGGCCCGAGCACCTCGCGACAGGCTCCGAGGACGGCCCGCGCCAGCGCCTCGTCGCGATCGATCGCGTGGTAGAGCGCGCCGTGCATCTTCACGTGGCCGGCCCGCGCCACCGACGCGAAGAGCGCGCACTGGGCGCGGATCGACTCCGCGAGCGACTCGGGCGCCATCGCGATCGCGCGCCGGCCGAACCCTTCGCGATCGGGGAACGAGGGATGCGCGCCGAGGCGCGTCCCGTGGGCGCGCGCGAGCGCCGCGGCCCGCGCGAGGCTCGCGCGATCGCCGGCGTGCCCGCCGCACGCGACGTTGGCGAGGTGGGCCGCCGCGTAGAGCGCCTCGGGCTCCTCGGCGAGCTCGCCGAGATCGATGTCGAGCAGCACGATCGCGCCGGCGCGTCCCACGCCGCCTCAGCGCCCGCCGAGCGCGGCGTCGACGACCACGATGCCGTCCTCGTCGACGAAGACGTGATCGCCGGGGCGGATGGACGCGCCCGCGAAGCGCACGGGGACGTCGCGCTCGCCGAGGCCGCGCTTCTTGCTCTTCTGCGGGTGGAGCGCCGTCGCGCGGATCCCGAGCGCGAGGCGATCGAGCTCGCTCGAGTCGCGTACGCAGCCGTGGACCACGATGCCGCGCCATCCGTTCGTCACGGCGAGCGCGCCGAGGTTGCCGCCCACGAGGGCACATCGCATCGAGCCGCCACCGTCGACGACGAGCACGCGCCCGCCGCCGATCTCCTCGAGCGCCTGGCGCACGAGCGAGTTGTCCTCGTGCACGCGGACCGTGGAGGCCGGCCCGTGGAAGGCTCGCGCCGTTCCCAGCGCCACGCGGAAGAGCGGCTCGAGCACGTGCACCTTGCCGGCGCCGATCTCCGCCTCGTAGCGATCGCAGAGGTCTGCGGTCTTCGGTGACGCGTCGCCCGTGCTCGGATCAGGGCTCCCCATGTGGGCACCTCCTGCGTCGAGGGTGTCGAGAGTCGCTCGTCCACGCAATGGCGCGCGCGCCGTGGGGGGCACTCGTCACGCCGGAGACCCGGCCGTCGGGCCCACGGCCCGCGGGTGAGCCGCCCTGCGATGCCGCGAGGTTCGGCAGATGCGGGAGCTCGTGACGCAACGATGACCCACGCCCCTCCGCGGATCCGTCACGCTCTTCGTGGATGAGGGAGAACGCCCCGCAGCCAGCCTCCAGCAACGACGAGCCCGGAGGGCCGGCGGAGATGCCCGAGCCTGCGGGGACCGAGCGGCCTCCGTCGTCGGAGCCGTCCGGGTCGTCGGAGCCTCCGACGGTGGGCGAGGAAGTCGTGCACGCGCTCAGTCACGGGCTCGGCGCGCTCCTGGCGGTGGGCGTGCTCGTGGGCCTCGTCGCGTATGCGGCGGCGTATCGCGACCTCCAGTCGGTGGTCGCCGCCGCGGTGTTCGGCTCGAGCCTCGTCGCAGTCTACGTCTCGTCGACCGTGTACCACGCGTTCCCGCCTTCTTACCGCCGCGCCAAGCTCGCGCTGCAGATGCTCGACCACGCGGCGATCCACCTGCTCATCGCCGGCACTGCGACACCCTTCGCGCTCTGCGGCATCGGCGGCCGGGCCGGGTGGATCGGCCTCGGTGTGATCTGGACGCTCGCGCTCGCCGGCATCGTCGTCGAGACGACGGCACTGCGGCTGCGCAAGCGCCTGTCGATGGGCTTCTATCTCGGCAACGGCTGGGTCGGGGCGCTCGCGCTCCCCTCGCTGTGGGCATCGCTGCCGACGGGTGCGCTCTCTTGCCTCCTCCTCGGGGGCATCGCGTACACGGCGGGTGTGCCGTTCTTCCTGCACCGGCGAAAGTGGATGCACGCGTGGTGGCACGGGTTCGTCCTCGCCGGAAGCGCGCTCCACGTCCTCGCCATCGCCTTCCTCTACGGCTGAGGGCGGCCCCACCGCGCGTGCAGTCGGCGGTGAGCGTTCGCACGAACGCGCCACCCTCGGAAGGGCATGCTGCGCCCTTCATCCACGGCAACGAGTGTCCGGCGCGCAGTCGCCGGACGGGAACGCGCCTCGCGCGCGGACGGTAGGCGGCGGAGAGACGGACCGATCATGATCAAGCTCAAGAGCTATCTCGCAGGCAGCTGGCAGTTCGGCTCGGGCAAGACCCAGACGCTCGTCGACCCTTCGACCGAGGAGCCCATCGCGGAGGCCTGCACGAGCGGGCTCGACTTCGGCGCGGCGCTCGCGTGGGCGCGGAGCGAAGGCGGCCCGGCGCTGCGGGCGGCCACGTTCGCGACGCGCGGCGGCTGGCTGAAGGCGATCAGCAAGGCCATCCATGCCGAGCGTGACGCGCTCATCGAGCTCTCGATGAAGAGCGCCGGGACGACGCGCAGCGACGCCAAGTTCGACATCGACGGCGCCACCGGCACGCTCGCGTACTACGCCGGCGTCGGCGCCAAGCTCGGCGAGGCCCGCATCCTCACCGAGCCGAGCGAGCAACTGGCGCAGAGCGCGCGCTTCTTCGGCCAGCACGTGTGGACCACGCGCCCCGGCGTCGCCGTGCACGTCAACGCGTTCAACTTCCCGGCCTGGGGCCTCGGCGAGAAGCTCGCCGTCGCCATCCTCGCGGGCGTTCCGGTGATCACCAAGCCGGCGACGAGCACCGCGCCGGTCGCCGTGCGCATCGCGGAGATCCTCGTCGCGGCGAGCGTGCTCCCGCCGGGCGCGTTCCAGATCGTCGCCGGCAGCGCGGGCGATCTGCTCGACCGCCTCGGGCCCGAGGACGTGCTCGCCTTCACCGGATCGGCCGACACCGGCGCCAAGCTGCGCAGTGCACAGCCGGTCGTGGCGAAGTCCGTGCGCGTGAACATCGAGGCCGACTCGCTCAACTCCGCGGTGCTCGCCGAGAACGTCGACACGGCAGACGAGGCCTATCGCGCGTTCCTCCGCGACGTCGCCAAGGAGATGACGCAGAAGACCGGACAGAAGTGCACGGCGACGCGCCGCATCTTCGTTCCCGAGGCGCTCGCCGATCGGGTGCAGGAGGACCTCTCGGCCGAGCTCGCGCGCGTGAAGCTCGGGCTGCCCTCGCTCGACGAGGTGCGCATGGGCCCGCTGGCGACCAAGCAGCAGCAGGACGACTTCCGCGCGGGCGTCGCCAAGCTGGTCGCGTCGGGCGCGAAGATCGTGCACGGTGATCCGAGCAGCGCCGCGCCGCTCGGCGTGCCCGCAGGGAAGGGGTTCTTCGTGGGGCCGGTGCTCCTGCGCGCCGATGTGCCCGACCAAGCGCACGCGGTGCACGCTCACGAGGTCTTCGGTCCGTGCGCGACGCTCATGCCGTACCGCGATGCCGCGCACGCGGTCGCGCTCGTCGCGCGCGGCGAAGGTGGCCTCGTCGCGAGCGTGTACGGCGACGATCGGGCGCTGCTGAAGGCGCTCGTGCTCGGGATCGCGCCGTTCCACGGACGCGTGCTCGTGGGCTCGAGCAAGGTCGCCGATCAGGCGATCTCGCCCGGCCTCGTGCTGCCGAGCTGCGTGCACGGCGGCCCCGGGCGCGCCGGGGGCGGCGAGGAGCTGGGCGGCGAGCGCGGCCTGCGCTTCTACATGCAGCGAACCGCGGTGCAGGGCGACCGCGCGCTGCTCGACAAGATCTTCGAAGGCGCCTGATCGCGGGGGCTACGCCACGAACGTGGCGCTCACCCTCGCGTGCGCACCACGCGGATGCGCGCCGGCTCGCGCTCGGTGATCTCGCCGACCACCGACGCGGACGGAGCGGCGCGCGCTCCGAGCGCCGCGAGCAGCACCGGCAGCCGGTCCTCCGCGATCGCGATCAGGAGCCCGCCCGAGGTCTGGGCATCGGCGAGCAGCAGGCGCTCCTCCTTCGAGACGTCGTCCTCGAAGCTCACGTGCCCGGCGAGGAAGCGGAGGTTCGCGTGGGTGCCGCCTGGCGCGATCCCGCGCGCCACGTAGCCGCGGGCCGCCTCGAGCACCGGCACCTCGCGCGCCCAGAGGGTCGCGCCGACGCCGCTCGCCGCGACCACGTTCCGCAGGTGCCCGAGCAGGCCGAAGCCCGTCACGTCGGTCGCCGCGCTCGCGCCCGCCTCGCGCATCGCTTCGGCGGCTCCGTGGTTGAGCGTCTTCATCAGCGCGATCGCCTCGTGGATGGCGCCGCGCTCGTCCTCGTCGCGCTTGGCGGCGGTCGTGACGATGCCGAGGCCGAGCGGCTTGGTGAGCACGAGCAGGTCCCCGGCTCGCGCCGAGGCGTTGGTGAGCACGCGGCGCGGGTCGATCGTCCCGGTGACGGCCAGCCCGTAGAGGGGCTCGTCGGTCTGGATGGTGTGGCCCCCGACGATGTCGATGCCGGCTTCCCGCGCCTTGTCGGCCCCGCCGAGCAGGATCCGACCGAGCACCTCGAGGTCGAGCGCGTCGGAGGGAAACCCGACGAGGTTGAGCGCCGAGAGCGGCGTGCCGCCCATCGCGTACACGTCGCTCAGCGCGTTGGCCGCCGCGATCGCGCCGAAGTCGTAGGGGTCGTCCACGATCGGGGTGAAGAAGTCGGTCGTGGTGACGAGCGCCAGCGTCTCGGTGAGGCGCACGACCGCCGCGTCGTCGGCGGTCGCGGCGCCGACCAGCACCCGCGCGTCGCGCACGGGCGGCAGCTGGGCGAGCAGCGGCAGGAGCGTCCCCGGCGGCTGCTTGGCCGCGCAGCCGGCGCGCTTGGCGAGCTTGGTGAGTCGGACGGGGTCGGCCATGGGGCTCCGAGGCGGCGGGCTCCGAAGATCGCGGCCCTTCAGCAGTCGCAGTCGTGCGTCACGTACTGCACGTCCACGGTGAGCGCCCAATCGGGCCCCGCGCGCGTGACGACGCCTCGCGGGGTGATCCACTCGGGCAGACCGTCGCCGTCCGTGTCCGCGGCGCCGAGCGGCACGAAATAGCCTCCGCTCTGCGCGTCTCCGATACGGGTGAGCGCGCCGCCCGCGCCGATCTCGAAGACGCCCCACATCTCGCCGTGGAAGTCGGCGCAGCCGCCGTCCCCGCCGACGGCCAGGACCACCGCGAAGCGCCGTCCACCTCCGCCCGCGCGCTCCCACACACGGACCGAGGGGTGGCTGCCGTCGAGCTCGTCCCAGCGCGCGCCCTCGGTGCCCGAGTCGTGCATCTCGCGATCGAGCGCCGCCCACGCCGGGGAAGCGCGGAACTGCGCGAGCACCTGGGTGGCGGTGGCAGCGTCGGCGTCCGTGGCCGTGAAGAACGGCGCGGCGGGCAGGCTCGCGAGGCGCGCGTAGACGGGGCTCGCGCAGGCGTCGGCGTCCTCGAGCGGTGCGACCAGCAAGAGGCCCTCGCCCCACGCGTCGCGCGCGATCTCGGCCGCGCTCGCGGGCGCTCCCGTCGTGCCGTCGTCGCGCTGCCCGTCCCAGCGCTGCTCGACGCCGAAGTGCACGTCGACGCGGCTGACGATCGCGAGCGCGCCGAGCCGTGCGGGGCAGCTCGCGCCGCCGTCGTTGCTCGTCGCGATCGCTTGCCCCGCCAGCGCGGCGAGCTCGGCGGGCACGGCGCTGCTCGCACGCGCGCGCGTGGTGACCACCGTGCCGCGGTCGACGAGCGTCGGGGCTCCTTCGTGCCACTGCGCGCCGTCGGGCACCGGCGCGAGAACGACCAAGCGCTCGCGATCGGCGCTCACGATGGGCATCAGCGCTCCGGGCGCCATCGCAGCGGCGCCGGAGACGGTCGACAGGGTCGACTGCACCATCTCCTCGCGCGCGATGCGGAGCGCGCCCGCTTCGCGGACGACGACGAGCTGCTTGGGGCCCTCGTCGTGGTAGGTGCCTTCGGTGAACGACTGCGTGAAGTCGACGGTCGCGGTGCCGCCGGCGAGGGTCACGCGCACTTCGCTCGCGGTGACCTGCATCGGGTGCTCGAACATCCCGCGCCGGTCGTCCATCCATCGGGCGCGATCGAAGCGTCGCTCGCGCGGGCCCGAGCGGCGCACGCCGGTGAAGCGCGTCGCGTAGAGGCGACCGTAGGCGTCGAAGTCGCCCGCGTTCTGCGCGGGGCCTCCCAGCGGGTCAAGAGCTTCAGGACGTCGGCCTCCCTGACGCGCGCCTGCGCCCGCGGCCGCCGCGCTCGAGGGGCGCGGCCGCCGTGCCGGTCGCGGGTGCGGTGGCGGTGGCGGTGGAGGGGGCGGAGGCGGGGGCTCGTGCTCGCGGGCGCCTCGGGCGAGCCGCACGCGCTCGAGAGCGCGAGGATCGCGAGGAGGGCCGCCGGAGTGCTTCGCATCGCCGTACTCTACTGCGTCGTGGTGCGTGCTCTCGACATCGTTCGCGTCGCCGGCCTGGCCTTCGTGCAGGACGGTGGGCGCGCCGGGCGCCTGCGGTGGGCCGTCCCGCGCGGCGGCGCGCTCGATCCCGAGTCGCTCGCGCGCGCCAACGCCGCCGTCGGCAACGCGCCGGGCGCCGCGGCGATCGAGCGCTACGGCGCCCTCGAGCTGCGCGCGGGCGCGGGCGCGGAGGTCGTGATCGCCGACGAGGACGGGAACCTCACGGCGCTCTCGGAAGGCGCGAGCGTGCGCGTGCCGTGGGATGGCCGCCGCCGCGTCGGCTACCTCGCCGTCGACGGTGGGATCGTCGTGGCGCCCTTCCTCGGCGGCGCCGGCACCGTGCTGGCCCTCGGGCGCGGTGGGCACGAGGGCCGCCCGCTGCGCGCGGGGGACGCGCTGCGTCTCGGTGCACCGTGCGACGAGCCGATTGGCGCGCGGCGCCCGGTGGCGCCGTTCGAGGGAGCGTTTCCCGTCGTGCCGGGCCCTGATCGCGATCGGCTGGCCGAGGGCGCGCTCGAGGTGCTCCTCACGAGCACGTGGACGCTCGACGTCCGGAGCGATCGCACCGGCACGCGCCTCGTCGGGCCGGTGATCGGGCATGCCCCGCGCGCGCGCGCGCTCACGACGCCGATGATCGAGGGCGCCATCGAGTGCCCGGCCGGCAGCGGGCCGATCGTCCTCGGGCCCGAGCACCCGACGACGGGCGGCTATCCCGTCCTGGCGGTGCTGGCGTCGGGCGCGCTCGCCGCCTTTCACCGCGTGCCGCTCGGGCGCCCGGTGCGCTTCATCCTCGCGGGCGACGGCCGCTGACGAAGTCGATCATGAAGCGCGCGAAGAACGAGTCGCCCGACCGGCGGGCGTCGTCGATGGCGAGATCGTGGGCCGACATCCGCGCGGGTTGCGCGAACGTGCTCGCAGGCGCGGCGTCGATCGCCGCCAGCGCCTCGCCCTCGCCCGCGTCGAAGTAGAAGCCGCCGCACTCCTCGCAGAGGTCGACCTCGACGTTGCCCGTCGGCGTGCGGATCGAGAACACGGTCATCGTCCCGTGCGCCGCCGGACAGCGCCGCCGGCTGGCGTGGAGCCGCCGCGCGCGGCCGTCCTCGAGCAGGAAGCGCACCTCGGCGTCCGGACCGAACGCGGCCATTCCCTCGCCCGCGTCGAGGAAGGTGCCCTTGCACTCGGGACAGACGTCGATCTCGGCGAACGTGCGTCGTGTCGGCGTCATCGGCTTCTGGCACTCGGGGCAGGTCCGCATGGACACGACGTTACCATTCGGCCCCGCGCCGGGTACAACGCGTCCATGGCTGGCGCGCCCGACGAGCACGAGGACGACGAGGACGAGCGCGAGGAGGACGAGGCGCCCAAGCCCAAGGGCCCCCTCTACATGACCCCGGCCGGCTGGCGCGTGCTCAAGGACGAGCTCGAGCACCTCGGCACGGTCGAGCGGCCGAAGGTGGTCCAGGGGGTCGCCGACGCGGCCGCCGAAGGCGACCGGAGCGAGAACGCCGAGTACATCTACGGCAAGCGCCGCCTGCGGCAGATCGACTCTCGCATGCGCTTTCTCCGGAAGATCGTGGAGAACGCAGTGCTGGTCGACCCGGCGATCGATCGCGGCGATCGCGTGTTCTTCGGAGCGACGGTCGTGCTGGAGGCCGAGGGAGAGCGCCTGACCTACCAGCTCGTCGGGCAGCACGAGACGAACGCCGAGGAGGGGCGCATCAGCTACCTCTCTCCGATCGGCGCGGCGCTCTTGCGCAAGAACGTGGACGACGAGGTGGTGGTCGACACGCCGCGGGGCAGGCGCCGCTTCGTCGTCGCCGAGGTCCTCTATCGATGAGGGTCGGACGGCGCGCGGGTGCTCGCCGCGGCGGGGTAGGGGAAGCTCGCCGAGGGCGTGCCCTCGACCGTCTCGTGGAAGCGCGCGACGTCGAGCTCCACGCGCCCGTCGGGGAGCTCGCGGATCGTGTCCGCGTAGCGCCGTCCGAAGAGGATCTCGTCGGCGAAGTACGACGTGCCCGCGTAGACGGTCTGCGAGGTCGTGCCGTCGAGACCCATGATCGACACGACGAGCTCGGCCTCGTCCGCCTCGAGCGACGCCGGCGTCTGCCCGAAGAGCGGGCTTCGCTCGTCGATCGGATGCATCATGATCGTCCCGCGGCGGAACGTCGGCGCGCTCTCTCGCGCGAGCCGCAGGTCGCGGCTGCGGTAGAAGGTCTGCCCTTCCTGCGTCTTCTCGGTGCGCGTGAGCACCATGCGCAGGCGCGCATCGAGCACGTGGTCGCTCCGCTCGTTGCCGACGCGCACCATCAGCGTGGGCACGCCGTCGTAGAGGCAGATCACGGCGTGGCGCGCGAAGAAGACGCGCGGGCGCGGCGTGGAGAACTTCGTGAACACGAGCCCCGTGGCGACCGCGGTGAGGAGGATGCCGGTGAGCACCTCGACCACCACGACGAGGTGCGCGCCCAGCGTCTCCGGGTACATCGCGCCGTAGCCGACGGTGCCGATCGTCTGCACGCTGAAGAAGAAGGCCTCGAGGATCGAGCCCTCCTGCATGCCGTGCACGCCGCCCACGGCGACGTAGCCGAGCGCGAACACGAAGTTCGCGAGGAAGAACGTCGCCACGATCACCGCGACGGTGGCCCACCACGGCTTGCGCAGGAGCGCGTGGTAGAGGTCGCGCGCCGGCTCCGAGCGCGCGTTCTTGATCACGAGCAGCGACGACTCGTCGTCGAACGCGCGCGGGCGGTTCTGCGGCGGCGGGGGGCTCGGCACGACGAGCGTTTCTACGCGTCCTCCGGCGCGCCGTCACCTCCCCGGCTCGGCAGCCCGTCCGCGATCGAGCGCCGGCCCAGCGCCCCTGAGTCAGAGCGTGGTGCCGTGGCTCCGCATCACGAGGCGGCTGTAGATGACGTCGAGGTAGCCGTTGATGGTCTCGAGGTTCGAGGGGCCGACCGACGCCGACTTCAGGTGGTACTGGTAGAACACGGCCGTGATGTCGGGGTGCGCCTCGTCGAGCACGCGCGCCTCGACCGATCCCTCGAGGCGCTGGATGGCGGAGGTGCCCCACACCTTCTGCCAGCGCGCGCGGACCAGCGTCGGATCGCTGGCCGTGCCCTCGGCCACGCCCAACCGCCAGCACAGGCGGAAGTCGACGGTGAACGGGCTCGAGCCGGCGTTCAGCTGGCTCTCGTAGACGCCATCGCACTCCCCCGCCATCGGCGGCTGGATGACCGCGAACGTGTTGGTGCTCGTCGGATCGTGGGCGACCTCGGGGTCCTGGATGGCCTCCCAGACCGTGGCGAGATCGGCGTGCACACACGCGGCGCCGTGGACGCTGGTCGCCGTCATGTAGTCCGGTCCCTGGACCTTCACCAGCATCTCCGGGCAGGGGTCGGTCGCCGTCGCGGCGGGCAGGGTCGCCAGGTTCGGTGACTCGAAGGGCGCGAGATCGGCGACGACGGCGCCGTCCGGATAGTGCTGGATGCCGGTGTCGTCGAAGCTCGTGCCGACGTTGTCGTAGCAGCCCGGGAGGACCCCCGAGAGGAGCGTGCATGCGATGGCGAGGTGCGTGCGCGTCATGGTGAGCTCCCGCTTCTTCACGTGAAGTCTTCGCGGAGGATCGTGTCGATGCAGCGCTCGGAGTTCGCGCTGATCGTCCAGTACGGGTTCGAGCACGGCGTGCACCCGGGGATCAGGGAGCCGTCGATGACGTAGAGGTTGGGCACGCCGTTCATGCGGCCGAAGCGATCGGTCGTCTCGCCCATGACGCACCCGCCGAGCGGGTGGAACGTGATCGAGACGTCGAGGCCCAGCTCGCGCGTCGCGACCTCGCCGCCGTTCGCGGTGTTCAGCGTCTGGAGCAGATACTGGGTCGCATCGGCGGCGCTCTGGTCGATCGACGGCATCCAGTGCGGCACGAGCTTGCCGCGCGTCGCGTCCCAGGTGAGCGTCCCGCGGCTGTCGGGCACGCCCTGGCCGGTGGAGATCATGGTCTGGTTGGCGAACCCGAGCGGCGCGGGCCCGTTCTCCATCCCGATCTTCATGTCGTAGTCGAAGATCATCGCGCAGGCGGGGCCCGCCTGGTACTCGGGCAGGTCCACGCCGACGTTCTTGCGCGCGACGATGTGCTGGCCGTTGTTCCCGAAGCCCTCGCCGACCGAGTCGGGCAGCCCCTCGATCGTCTGCTCGGACTTGGCGCGCAAGAGGAGCGCGTTGGTGTTCGCGGTCCCGGCGCACACGAAGAGGCGCCGCGCGTGGATCTGCGTGCTCTCGAGGACGGTGCCGTCGGTGTCGATGATGTCGCACTCGACGAGGAAGCCGTCGGGGCGCTGGATGATGCGCTGCACCCAGTGCAGGTCGCGGACCTCCGTGCGCGCGGGGAGCATCTGCATGCCGGGCCCGATGCCGGACTCGGCGTAGCCGAGGTAGTACTTGTCGAGCGTCCCCTTCGCGCCGCTGTTCAGGCCGAAGATGTAGCTGCCGTTGATGAGCTGCTGGTCCTGTGGCGCGCGGCTCCAGTCGAAGGCGCAGTAGAGGCGATCCGAGATCCGGCGGCCCGTGCCGCCGGTCGCGAAGCCCGCGACGTCGGCCTGCTCGAGGTAGGTCTTGGTCGTGATCCAGCGCGGGTCGTCGTAGATCTCGTCCGGCATCTGCGTGGGCGAGCCCATCATCATCCGCGAGCGCGGGTACCAGGTCGTGTCCATCTCGGCGAAGGTGACGCCCGTCGGGCCGAAGACCTCGTCGAAGAGGTCCGCCGGCGGCTGCACGGTCATGCCGCTGTAGACGACCGAGCCGCCGCCGACCGCGGCCGCGCAGACGACGTCGATGCCGTCGCCCATGACGCGCTCGAGCACGCCGGTGTACGGCTCGAAGCGCCCTGGAGGCAGGCCCGGCAGCGGCTGGCTGCGCGCCAGCCAGGCCGAGCGGTTGTCGACCATGCCCAGCGACATGTTCGAGAAGACGTCGGTCCCCGGCGTCGACCAGCGCCGACCGCGCTCGAGGATGACGGACGGGTGCCCGGCCTCCGCCAGGCGGTAGGCGGTGATCGCACCGCCGAAGCCGGAGCCGATGATGAGGTTCTCGACCTGCTCGGGACCGCCGCCGCTCGTGCTGCAGCCGGTCGTGCCGAACGCCGCGGCCGCGGCGCCATAGGCCGAGAGGCGCACGAAGGTCCGACGCGTCAGCGGAAGATACAGCTTCGTCATGACCGCTCATCGTGCCGACCGCGGGGTCGATCGTCAACGGATTCCCCTGTGATTCCCAACGTTTGCGAGCGCAATGAATGAATCGGCAAACGTTGCCTTCGCAAGCGTGAGCGCCGAGCGGCGGCCGCTTGGCGTTCGCCGCCGGGGCCGTAGAGTCCCGCGCATGAGCGCCGCGCCGTTCCCGTCCCTCGTCATCACGAAGAGCACGCTCGAGCCGATCGGCGCGTTCGCCGAGGCCCAAGCGAGCTACCTCTCTCCCGATCCGCGCACCGTCTCCGAGCTCCAGGCGCTCGTGCGCGCGCGTCACGTCGGGATCGTCGCGCACTTCTACATGGACCCCGAGCTGCAGGGCGTGCTCTCGCGTCTCGACTGGCCCTTCGTCCACATCTCGGACTCGCTCCTCATGGCCGACAAGGCCGTCCAGATGGCCCAGGCGGGCGCGAAGGCGATCGTCGTGCTCGGGGTCGACTTCATGAGCGAGAACGCGCGCGCGATGCTCGACGCCGCCGGCTTCGCGCACGTGCCCGTCTACCGCGTGCGCACCGAGACCATCGGCTGCTCGCTCGCGGCGGCGGCCGACGGCCTGGCCTATTCGGCCTACCTCGCGCGCGCCGCCAAGCAGCCGCGCAGCATCCACGTCGTCTACATCAACACCTCGCTCGCGACGAAGGCCCGCGCGCACCACACGCTGCCGACCATCACCTGCACGTCGTCGAACGTCGTGCAGACGGTGCTCTCCGCGTTCGCGCAGATCCCCGACGGCCACGTCTGGTTCGGCCCGGACACGTACATGGGGCGCAACCTCGAGAAGCTCTTCCTCCAGCTCGCCGAGGGCAGCTCCGACGAGGCCGTGCGGCGCGTGCACCCCGCCCACGATCGCGCCTCGATTCGATCGCTGCTCGCCCGCTTCCACTACTTCGAGCAAGGCAGCTGCATCGTGCACGAGCTCTTCGGCAAGGACGTGGCCGAGCGCGTGCGCGCGGAGCACGGCGCCGACTTCGTCACCGCGCACCTCGAGGTGCCGGGCGAGATGTTCGAGATCGCGCTCGCGGCGCGCGACGAAGGCCGCGGCTGCGTCGGATCGACGAGCGACATCCTGACCTTCATCGAGGATCGGGTGCGCGCCGCCGGCCTCGGCGAGGGGCCCGGGCACCTGCGCTTCGTCCTCGGGACCGAGAGCGGGATGATCACCTCGATCGTGCGCCGCGTGCAGGAGCTGCTCGGCGCGATCGGCCGGGACGACGTTCGCTGCGAGATCGTGTTCCCGGTGGCGAGCGAGGCGATCACGCCGGCCCCGGACTCTCCGCTCGCCCTGGTGCCGGGCGCGGCGGCGGGTGACGGCTGTTCGGTCGGGGGCGGCTGCGCCACGTGCCCCTACATGAAGATGAGCTCGCTCGACGCGCTCTTCGCGCTGCTCACGCGCATGGGGGACGAGAGCGACGCCGCGCTCGCGGCCTTCCATCCCCGGGTGCTCCCGGACCGGGTCGGCGGGCGCTCGATCGCGGAGCTGGGCGGCCTCCCGATCCTGCACATGCGGGCCTTCGGCAAAGAAAAGCGCCTGCCCACCGAGCTCGTCGACGACGTGCTGTCGCGGAACGTGGCGGCGTGAGCGTGCCGGCCGAGGCTGTGATCCAGCGCGGCGGTGAAGTCTTGCAACGGGGCGGCTGCGCAGAACGGTCGAGGCCTGCTGCATGTCGCGTCGTGAGACCGGTCTTCAGGCGTCGCCTGGCGGCGGGGCCTATAGCCAATTGGCTATAGGCCTCGCCTTCCCGAGGACGCAGCGCAGCGGCCGACCGGCCGTGAGCAGCGCCCAGAGGGGGAGGTGGCGAGCGTCCGAGCTTGCTCGGACGCGGCATCAAGGCCGGGATCGCGGCGCGTCGCCGCTGAGCACCGCCACCGATCACACCCGCCGGCCGAACGGCGCTTGTGTGCGCGCGCCCCGGAGCGCTAGCTTCCGTCTGCCCCATGTCGAGCCGAGAGCGCTTCGTTCGCTGCAAGCACTGTGGGCTACCCCACGAGGCCGGCCTCGCTCGCTGCCCGGTGACCGGCAAGGAGATGGCGAGCGAGCGCCCGAAGCGCCCGCGCACCCCGAGCGAGGACACCGGCCAGTACCGCTGGGCCAAGAGCCTGCACCCGCACTCGCGCCCGGGCGACGACGAGGGCCCGGGCGCAGAAGCCTCCTACGAAGGCGCGGTGATCGACGGCAAGTACGCGCTCCGCGGGCTGCTCGGTCGCGGCGGCATGGGCGCGGTCTACCGGGCCGAGAACACGCGCATCGGCAAGCCCGTCGCCATCAAGGTCCTCGTGCGCGGCCATGCGAAGGGGAGCGACGCCGAGCGGCGCTTCGTGCGTGAGGCGCGCATCGCTGGATCGCTCGGGCACCCCAACATCGTCGAGATCTACGACCTCGGCACCCTCGAGAACGGCGTGCCGTTCCAGGTCATGGAGCTGCTCGAGGGCGAGACTCTCTCGGCGCGCATCAAGCACGAGGGCGCGCTCCCGATCGACGAGACCCTCGACTTCGCCGAGCAGGTGCTCTCGGCTCTCGACGTCGCGCACGCGCGCGGGATCGTCCACCGCGATCTCAAGCCCGAGAACGTCTTCCTCGCGCAGCGGAACGGAACGACGATCGCCAAGCTCCTCGACTTCGGCATCAGCAAGACGCTCGGCGACGAGACGCTCTCGCTGACGCGGACCGGCGCCGTGGTGGGCACGCCGTACTACCTCGCGCCCGAGCAGGCGCGGGGCGAGTCGGTGGACGCGCGCTGCGACGTGTGGGCGATGGGCGTGCTGCTCTACGAGGCGCTCACGGGCCGGCTGCCCTACCGCGAGTCCAACTACAACAAGCTCCTCGTCGCGATCCTCACGACGAGGCCGGTCGCGCCGCGTGAGCTGCGGCCGGCGCTTCCCGAGCCGATCGAGCGCCTGATCCTCACCGCGATGGCCCACGACCCCGCGGAGCGCTTCGCGACGGGTGGCGCGATGCTCGAGGCGCTGCGTGCCGCGCGCGGACGACGAGCGATGCAGAGCTTCCGGCCCCCGCCGCCCGCGGAGATGGACGAGCTCGAGCTCGGCGCCTCGGTTCCGATCGAGATGCCCGAGGACGCCGAGGACGACCCGACCGAGGTGAGCGACATGTTCGCCCGGAGCCGCGGCGTGCCACGCGACGGCGAGTGACGGCGCTGCGCCGACGCGCGTCGGAGCCGCACCGGCAGCGGACCGGAGGACGTCCCCGCTCGGAGCGCGAACGATCTCGCACCTCGCGCGCTATCCTCGGCGGGTGACCGGCTTCGTCCAGGCCTCGAGCTTCGATCGCGTGGCGCCGGGCGTACACCGCGGCACCGTCGATGCCGGCTGGGCGCAGGGACGAGGCGCGTACATGGGGCCTCGTCGCGGCGATGCTCGTCCGTGCGCTCGAGGCCGAGGCGCCGCGCGGGCAGACGGTGACGACGTTGACGGCGGCGTTCACCGCGCCCGCGACCGAGGGCGCCGCCGCGATCCACGTCGAGCCCGTTCGCTCCGGTCGCAACGTCAGCACGTTCCGCGGCTCGCTCGTGCGCGACGAGACCGTGCTGGCGACGGCGCTCGCGACGCTGGCGCGCCCACGCGAGGGCGCGCTCGAGCACCACGCGCGGCCCATGCCCGACGCGCCCGAGCCGCTCGCCACCGCCGACGGACCGAGCGAGCACTACATCCCGCCGTTCGCGCGGCGCTTCTCGTTTCGGCAGACCCACGGGCCTCGCCCCTTCTCGGGCGGCCGAGAAGCGCGCGTCGCCGGATGGTGTCGCCTCCACGAGGAGGGCGTGCCCTTCGACGCCGCGCTCGTGTGCGCCATCCTCGACGCGTGGCCTCCGGCAGCCGTAGGCCTCTCGCCCTCGTGGTGCCCCGTGGCGTCGGTCGAGCTCACCTACCACTTCTTCGCGCCGCTGCCCGCGATCTCGGGCGACGCGTGGGTCTTCTACGACGCCCACGCCGGCCACGTCTCCGGTGGGCTCGCCGACGAGCACGCGACGCTCTGGACGGCCGACGGGCGCCCCCTCGCCACGTCCCGTCAGCTCATCGCGTTGTTCCCCGCCGAGCCGAAGTAGTCGCCGCGCCGGCGGCGGGGCTCGATGCGAGCAGCCGCGCCCACGGGAGCGTGACGGCCCCTGCGTCGAGCGGTCGACGGCCGCGCCGATCGAGGCGCCGGATCGTCGGCCCACATCGCCCGCGGCTCGCGCGCGGGCCGAGGTCGACGCCGCTCTCGTCGATCGCGATCGTCCGCGCGATGGTGCACGTCGTCGCTTCCGGCTCCTCGTCGTCCATCGACGCGACGCCCTCGTCGTACGACGCGATCACGCCCAGCACGAAGGTCGGCGGCCCGTCCACGCGCCAGATCTCGTACCCCTCGCCACCGTAGTAGAGCGTGCCGCCGTGGTCGTAGCTCCAGTGCAGCACGAGGAGCGTCGCATCCGCGATCTGCCGAAGCTCCGGGCGCGGGTCCCCCTCGAGGTCCGTGTGCGCCACGCACGTCCGTCCGCCCGCGAAGAAGCGCACGCCCGGGGGCCGGACGCCCAGCGCACACCGGACCCCAGGTCGGTCCAGCCCTCGTCCTCGGGCGGCGCGCCGGCGCGACACGGCGCCTGCGCTCGCGCCCGCGCGGGACCGTGGAGCGGGCCGACGAGGAGGGCGAAGAGCAGCACCGCGAGGCCGACGAGGGCGCGCATCGGCCCGATGCTCGCAGCGAGGGCGCCCTGCTTCAACCTCGAGCACGCCGCGGCGAGCGCGCGCTCGCCCGAGCGCGGCGCGGGGGCTGCCCCGATGCTCGTTCCGAATCGTGACGTAGTAGATCGCGGGCCCGGGTCCGTGCGAGAACCGAAGCGTGCTCAAGGATGGTGCGGGGTACTTTCTCCTCGTCGTCGCGCTCACCGTGCTCGTGCTCGGGGTGAACGCGGTGCGCGGGCACGACTACGTCGCCGCCGTCCTCATCCTCGGGACCGGGCTCGCCGTGCTGCGGGCGTCGGTCGCCCTCTTGCGCCCTTCGATCGGGGAGTGAGCGCGTGATCGTGCGGCCGCTCGCAGCGCTGGTCACGCCCGAGCGACGAGCGGGCGCCTTTCCAGCGCGGCCGCGGCGAACGGCACGTGCGCGCGCCGCGCTGGTGCTGGTGCTCGGCGCTTGTGCGGGGCCACCGCCGACGGCGCCCGCGGCGCCGCCGCCCACTCCCGTCACCTCGACGGGGCCGGTGGCGGCGACGGTCGACGGAGAGGCGATCCACCTCTCCGAGGTGCGCGATGCCGTGCGCTCGACGGGCCTCTCTCCGCTCGACGCGCTCCATCGGCTCGAGCAGGAGCGTGCGCTGCTCCACCGCGCCGCGCGCGCCGGGATCGCCGCCGGCGACACCGACGCCGCCGCCCGCCGGCGCGCTGCGGTCCAGGCGCTCTTGCGTGCGCGCGTCGAAGAGCCGATCTCGGAGGCGTCGATCCCCGACGAGGAGATCGCCGCGCGGTACGCGGCGACTCGTGCGAGCTGGGCGCGGCCCGAGCGTCGCGCGAGCCTGCACCTGCTCGCCACGCCCGGTGATCCGCACGATCCTGGCGCCACCGCTGCTGCCGAGAGCTTCGTCGCCGAGGCACTGACACGGCTCGCGTCCTCGGCCGATCCGGCCGCCACCGCGCAGGCGCTCGCGGCCGACGTCGGAGACGCGCGCCCGTTCACGGCGCGCATCGAGAGCGTCCCAGCCACGAGCCGCCACGGCTCGCTCGAGGAGCCCTACCTGGCGGCGCTCTTCGAGGTCGATTCCGCGGGCGTCGTCCCGCACCCGGTGTCGACGCGCTACGGCGTGCACGCCGTGGTCGTCACCTCCATCGAGCCGGCGTTCGAGATCTCGCTCGCCGAGGCGACGCCGATCCTGCGCCGGCAGCTCCTCGCCGAGCACCGCCACGCGGCGCTCGAAGCGCTGGCGAGCCAGCTCGAGCGCCAGACGCCGGTCCTCGTGGAGGAGCGGCTCGTCGCGACGGTCGTCAGCTCGGATCTGGGCCTCGCCGAGCCTTCGGCGCCGGAGCCGGCGCGAGGGACGCCGTGACCAACGCATCGTCCCGCGAGGAGGCACGGCGCGACATCGACGAGAGCGCGTTCACGAGCGTCCTGCGCTCGCTCGTCCGTGTCGTCCCCGAGGCGCTGCTCGCGGTCTTCGTCGACGAAGAGGGCGAGTGCGTCGACTACTGCAGCGCGCTCCCGCCGTTCGACGCCAAGATCGCCGGCGCGCAGCTGCACGTGATGGTGCACGAGGTCAGCCAGGTCGTGGCCAAGCTCCGTGGCGGCAAGGTGTGGTTCGTCCACGTGCAAGGGAGCGAGCGCGAGCTGCTCGTGCGGCGCGTCAGCGACGAGTACCTGCTGGTGCTGGTGACGGGCCCGCTCAAGGCCGAGGGGCCGCTTCGGGGCGCGATCGATGCGACGGTCTCGGCGCTCCGCGCGGAGGGCGAGATCTCGCGCCCGCGCTGGGAGCCCCATCGCCAGCCGCTCCTGGTCGACGTGCGTCAGGCCCGCGGCTGGGGATACGCCCCCGAGGTGATCTACGACCGCGGCGTTCGCATCGAGATCCTCGCGGTGCTCGGTCGCTTCGGCGAGGGAGAAGGGACGCAGCGGCGCGACGTCTTCCTCGTGCGTACCGAGCACGGCGAGGAGCTCACGCTCGCCCACCGGCTCGACCTGGGGACCTGGGAGCGTCGCTGACGCGTCGCGCCCGAGCTTCAGCGACGCTCGCAGGCGCGGAGGCCGCTCACGACGAGCGAGCGATCCGTCCCGTTCTCCACGAGCACGCCCACGGCCACCGCGTAGCCGTTCGAGACGGTTCCGCCGACGCCGGCGAAGTAGAACGACTGCTCGGTCGACCCGATCGCGAGGGCGCTGGCGCGCCCGGGCAGCGGGAGCGTGATGCGCGCCGCGTCGCCCGGGGCGACCGGAGCGAGGGTCTCGTCGAGCAGCGTGACGACGATGCGATCGTCGGTCCCGCCGTGCCGCACCGATGCCACCGCGATGCCGTGGCGGTCGGTGCTCGTGCCGGCGACGACACCCTGGAGCTCGGTGATCGGGTCGCCCGCCGGCTCGATCTCGTTGCCGTCCTGAACCGTGCAGTCGCCGACCGTGCACGTCATCGAGCCCGACTGCACCGCGTTGCCGGTGGTCACGAACGCGATCGCGGTCTGCGTGCGCGACAGGGCCGCCGCGGGTCCCACGAACGGCGCGGCGGCGGGGGCGTGGATCGTCGAGACGGTCCCGGCGCCGAAGTCGAGCCACGTCGCGTCGGTCGGCGTCGGCAGAGACTGAGCGATCATCGCGCCGTCGCTCGTCGCGCGGAGCACCAGCGCACGATAGGGAGTGATGACGCCCAGCATCGACGACGCGTTCGTCAGCGCATCGAAGCGCATCACGTTCAGGCTCGCGCCGGAGTGGACGAGCGCCGCGTGGAGGATGGACTCGCTCCCGAGGTCCGCCGCCGTCGAGGCGCTGGCCTCCGGCGTGCCGCCGAGCGTGACGGCGACGGTGCTCGCGGCGGGAGAGTACGTGCTGTAGTGGTTGTAGAAGGAGCTCGCGTAGAGCTGCGACCCCGTCCCGTCGAAGCCCGCGGCGTAGGTCGTCCTGCCGTCGAAGTCGTTGGCACCGACGAGCGTGAGCGTGACGAGCGGTCCCGTCTCCGCCCCGAAGAGCTGCGTGACGTGATCGGGAGCTTCCGTCACCAGCGGGTTCGCGATCCAGCCGTGGGTTCCCGCGGCGGTGCCGGTGTGCAGCGCGACGAAGAACTGCGCGGCGTGGCTGCCGGAAAAGCCGCGCGTCGCGGCGAGGCTCAGCGCGTGCTCGACCGTGCCCGAGACACCCGTGATGGGGATCTCGTAGCGGAAGACGCCCACCTCGTCCGCGTTGGCGAAGAATGCCCGCATGCCGGCGCGCTGGTCTCGCGTGCAGCTCTCGACGGCTCCGTTGTCGCAGATGGGCGTGGCGTCGGGATAGGCCGTCGCGTCGCCGTCGTCGCAGTCGCCCTGGCACTCGCTGAAACCGTCTCCGTCGTCGTCGACCGCATCGCAGCCCGCGTCCGCGCCCGTGTCCGCAGTACCGCTGTCGGTGGGCACGCCGGTGTCGATGAGCGCGCCGCCGTCCTCGGCCCCACCGCGGGTGTGCTGCGACGACGAGAAGAGGAGCGAGCAGCCGGAGCAGAGGCCCAGGCACGCGAGCAAGAGCGCCTCGGGCGCGAGGCGAGTCGAGCGAGCCATCAGAACACCCCCCAGACGGTGAGACCGGCGCCCGAAGGACCGAGGCTCGGGGACCAGCGCGTGGCTGTCGTCGACGGCGCCGCGTGCGGCGCGAGCACGAGGCCGACGACACCCACGACGGCGCCCACCAGAGCGACGCCGAGCGAGACGTCGGTGCCGATCGCGAACACGTCGAGCGTGCTGGCGCGCGAAGCCGTGCAGTGCGTCCCGCACTCGTTCGTCAGGGCCGCGTCCTCGGCCAGGGTGAGGCTCCCGAAGACGGCGAACCCGAGCAGACCGACGGCGGCGATCGAGAAGCCCGCGATGGCGACCACGGGCGTGGGATCCTCCGGCGTCGTCGGGGCGGTGGCCTCGCCCTCCGTCCCGGTCGCCGTGACGTCGGCGTCCGCGTCGGCGTCGTCGGCCTCGATGGCCTGATCGGACTCGCCGCCCTGGCGCCGCTCGATCCGCCGGCGCAGGTGCGCCAGTCGCGCCTGGACTTGGTCCTCCGGATAGCCGGGCGCTCCCGCCTCGAGGAACGACTCGAGCGCACCCGCCGCCTGCTCCCACTGTCCGAGCCGCTCGTGGCAGAGATAGAGGTTCCAGAGCAGCTCCGGGCGCCGGCTCAGGTCGTACGACGTCTGGAAGTCGCGCAGCGCGTTCTCGTAGTCGCCGGCCTCGTAGTAGGCGGTCGCGGCACGGAAGCTCGCCTGCGCACGCAGGTCCTGGGCCGCCTCGTCGTCCCCGTGGCCTTGCGCCTGGACACACGGGGTGGCGAGCAACGAGGCCAGGGTGACGAGAAGAGAGAGGAGGGTCGGTCGCATCACGGCGAGACGGATCTACACACGAACGGCCCGCGGCGCACACCCTCACCCGACAATGCCGTCTCGGGTGCTCGCGGCGGGGCTGCGGCCCGCACCTCGCGCGGCGCGCCAGCGCTCGTGTTCCGCGAGACAATTCCGCCGGGGGGGACTAGCATCCGGCCCGTGAGCCGACGCTGCCCGCAGTGCGGGACCGAGTACCCCGAGCCGACCGCGTTCTGCGGGAACGACGGCTCGATCATCATCCAGGTTCCTCCGGCCGGGCAGATCGCCGACGCGCGCCTGGGCCAGAAGTTCGGCGAGTACGTCGTCGTCGCCCACGTGGCGGACGGCGCGATGGGCCGGGTCTACGAGGGGCGGCACGCCGAGAGCAAGCAGCGGGTCGCGATCAAGGTGCTCCACCCCGACGTCGCGAAGGACGGAGTCGCCGTCGAGCGCTTCAAGCGCGAGTTCGAGACGGCACAAGGGATCGACTCGCCCTACGTCGTGCGCGTCATCGCGTTCGGCGAGACGCCGGACAAGTCCTTCTTCCTCACGATGGAGTACCTCGAGGGGCTCGAGCTCGGGGCGCTGCTCCGCAAGGACGGCAGCGTCCCGCCGGCGCGCTCGCTGCGGATCCTCGCCCAGGTCGCGCTGGGCCTCGACGATGCGCACTCGTTCGGCGTCATCCACCGCGACCTCAAGCCCGACAACATCTTCCTCGTCGCGAGCCCCGAGGGCGATCAGATCCGCATCCTGGACTTCGGGTCGGTGAAGCTCCAGATGGAGACCGGCCCCAAGCTCACGGCGTTCGGCACGACCCTCGGCTCGCCCTTCTACATGTCGCCCGAGCAAGCGATGGGAAAGGCCGACGTCGACAACCGCACCGATGGCCTCGCGCTCACGGCGATCTTCTACGAGATGCTCTGCGGCAAGGTCGCGTTCGACGGCAAGGCGGTCGCCGAGATCCTGATGAAGATCGTCAACGAGATGCCGGCGCCGCTCTCGCAGGTGAAGCCGGGGCTGCCGCACGCGCTCGACGACCTCATCGAGAAGGGCGTCGCGAAGGACAAGAAGAAGCGCTTCGGGACCACGCTCGAGCTGGCGGCGGCGGCGCTCGGCGCGTTCGGTCTGTCCGCGACGCCGGATCGCGCGTCGATCGAGTCGTGGGGGAAGAAGCCGCTCGCCGAGATCGAGAGCGCGCTCGCCAACGCCAAGCCGGCGGCGCCGCAGGCCTACGGCGCGCCGATGTCGGGCGGGGCGGTGTCGGGCGGGGCGATGCCGGCGGGGGCCGGGGCCGCGATGTCGGGCGGCGGAATGCCTGGAGCCTACGGGCCGGGTCCCGCAGCGGCCGGCGCGCCGCCGTCGTACGCGCCGCCTGGCTCCGGCGGATCTCGGATGCCACTGCTGCTCGCGCTCGGGGGCGTCCTCTTCCTGATCGTCGTCGTGGTGGGCGGCGCGCTCGCCTTCTACGTCACGCGCTGATCCTCCGCGCGGTGATCAGGCCGCGGTCTCGCGCGTGAGCTCGCGGAGGACCACCGTCGCGTAGGCCCCGGGCGGGAGCACGAACGAGAGCACGAGCCCCTCCGCGTCGGCCTCGACGCGCGCGTCCGAGACGCGGAAGCGATAGGGTCGGCGCGTGCCCTCGCCGGCGCGGCGAAAGCGCTCGAGCTTCTCGGCGTCGAGCCCGGCGCGCGCGAGCGCCTCTTCTTCGGCCGCGCGGGCCTCGCCCTCGGGCCAGCGCATCTCGGCGCCGAACATGGGGCCGGTCGCGCTGATCTCGAAGCGCGCGGCGCGTGCGCGCGCCTCGTCGACGTCGGTGGCGACGAACATCCCGCCCGAGTCTTCCTTGCGACAGAGATCTCCGGGGACCACGCCCGCGAGGCCGATGCCGGCCGCGCGCGCCGCGCAGAGCTCGTTGAAGATCGCCGACTGGACGGCCGAGACGTGGAGCTTGCGCTCGAAGGGCGCGCGGGGAGGGCGCGCCCCGAGGACGATCCAGTCCCGGGCGCGTGCCAGCGTCGCGCCGCCGCGCCCGAAGCGCTGCTCGCCGAAGTACGCCGGAACGCCGCCGGTCGCCAGCGCGTCGAGCACCCGGCGCGCGTCGCCCACCCGAGCCGGATCCGCTCCGCGCAGGCGGAGCGTGAATCGGTTCCCGGAGAGGTGCCCGGTGCGGAGCTTGTTGCCGTGGCGCGCGGCCTCGAGCACGCGGATGCCTTCGAGGCCCAGGCGCAGCGCCGCGTCGCGGTCGCCCCGCTGGAAGCTCGCCCACTGTGTGGTGCGCGCGTGGCGGTCCTTCAGGCCTGCCGTCCCGGGCGGCTCTCGCACGCCGAGGGCACGGGCGATCTGCCCGACGGCGCGCTCGGTATCGAGCCCCGTCTTCTCGAAGCGGACGAAGAGGTGCTCGCCCTCGCCCGAGGGGAGGTAGGCGGGGATCTCGTCCACGACGAAGTCTTCGGGGACCGCCTTGATGGCGCCGGTGATGGGGGCGTCGAGCGACGTGACGAAGGGCAGCGTGCGGACGTCCAAGGTCGGCTCCGTGCGGGACGATAGTCCAGGGCCCCGAGGGCCCGGCCGAAAAAAGCGTTGCCTCCCCGCGTTTCTCGGTACCATCGCGATGGGAGGGACGTTTGGGGACATCGCGCTCGGAGCGCCTTCGAGCCGAAGCGAGTCGCTTGCTTGCATCGGGGGTCGCGGGGAACGTCTTTCCGGGTGCCACGGTCGCGATCTCGTACCGTGACGCTTCGGGCAAGCTCGAGCTCGTCACGGCTTCCGCCGGCGTGCTCGCTCCCGGCGGCAAGCCTTGCGAGGACGAGACCCCCTTCGATCTCGCATCGCTCACCAAGCCGATCTTCGCTGCCGCGACCCTTCGCTTGGTGGCGCGCGGGGCGCTCGCGCTCGAGGCCAAGCCCGAGCAGTTCGTCGTCGACGCCCGCGGCACGCCGGGCGGCAGCGCCACGCTCGAGCAGCTTCTCACCCATCGCTCGGGCCTCGCCGCGTGGGGCGGCCTGTACCTCGACGTGCCGCACGATCCGGGGACCAGCGCCGCGCGACGGTGGATCCTCGGCGAGGCCTGCCGGCGAACCGACGACGGGCCGCCCGGTCGCTCGGTCTACAGCGATCTCGGCTACATCGTCGCGGGCGAGATGGTGGCGCGGGCGGGCGGGCGCGACCTCGAGGAGCTGCTCGCGGTCGAGGTGCTCGCCCCGCTCGCGATGAGCGATCAGCAGCTCGCCTATGCCGCGGCGCTGCCGGCCGATCGCCAGGGCGAGCTGCAGCGCAAGGCGGCAGCGACCGAGCGTGACGAGTGGCGCGGGCGTCTGCTCAAGGGCGAGGTGCACGACGAGAACTGCCACGCCCTCGGCGGCGTCTCGGGGCACGCCGGGATGTTCGGGACCGCGCGCGGCGTCGCCACCTTCGCGCGGGCCTACCTCGACGCCGCGCGGGGCAAGGGGAGCTTCCTGCCGAAGCTGCTCGTGGACCGCGCGCTCGCGCCGCGCCCGGGAGGAACGCACCTGCTCGGGTGGGACTCGAAGGCAGGGCCGGAGAGCGCGGTCGGCAAGCGCGCGAGCATGCGCACCTTCGGGCACCTGGGGTTCACCGGCACGAGCGTGTGGTGCGACCCCGAGCGCGACCTCGCCGTGGTGCTACTGACCAACCGCGTGTGCCCGAGCCGCGCGAACGTGAAGATCCGCGGCTTCCGGCCGGCGTTCTACGACGGAGTGTTCGCGCTCTTCGACAGCGCGTGACCCGGACGGGAGTGGGCCCCTCCCGCAGACGGAAGGGGCCGGCGCGGGCGAGCCGATCACCATTCGGCAAAGAGTGCTCGCCCCGGAGGACCCGTACGGGAGCGGGCTCGGCCCGCGGACGGAAGGGCCCGGCGCGGGCGAGCCGATCACTCCTCGGCGGCGTCGTCGAGCGGTGCGACTGCGCCGAGGAACGGCGTCCACTCGGGGTAGCGCTGCGACGGAGCCGCCATGCGCAGCGCCGTGCTCCAGCCCGGGCGCGTCGGGCGCACGCGCAGCGCCATTCCGCACTCGTCGGGGAGGCGATAGCCCTTCTTCAGGTTGCAGTCGCGGCACGAGGTCACGAGGTTGTCCCAGGTGCTCTTGCCGCCTCGGCTCTTGGGCAGGACGTGGTCGAGGTTCAGCTCGCGCACGTGCGGGCGATCGCCGCAGTACTGGCAGGTGAACGAGTCGCGCAGGAAGATGTTGCGGCGCGAGAGGCGGAGCGGCGCGGTGGGCACGCGCCCGTAGGTCGTGAGGAGCAGGATCCTCGGTACGCGGATCAGCCCGCGCGGCGTCCCGATGCTCTCCTCGGCCGTGCTCGGGACGTGGCGCACCCACTCGTCCCACGTGTGCGGCTCGAACCGGGCGTCGAGGGCCCTCGCGCGCCCCAGGAAGAGCAGCGTGAAGGCCTGTCTCGCGGTGGTGATCCGGACGGGCGCGAAGTTCCGGTTCAGCACCAGGACCGGTGCGCTCAATCCCGTCTTCGTGGTGTCCCTCGAAGCCAGAGTCCCGGTTGGGCCCGCGAGCACGAGCGAACTATAGCGCAATGCCGCTCTCGGTCCGCGGAGTGTGATCGGGCCCGCGGGACTTTCGACGCGCGAGCCTGGATCGCAAGCGGTCCGTTGCTCCCGCCGGGACGAGTTGGTAAGCCGCCCGTGACGATGTCCGACACCGTTCCCCCCCCGGGATCGCCCGAAGGCGCCTCCCCGGACGACGAGGCGTCGCGCCCCTCGCTCGAGCCGATGGACTCGCTGCCGCCGCCGCCCGTCGGGCGCACGGTCCCGCGCGTCTTCGTGGTCAGCGGGGGCAAGGGCGGGCTGGGCAAGACGGTGCTCGCGGCCAACCTCGGCGTCTACCTCGCCAGCGTCGGGCGGCGTGCGCTGCTCGTCGATGCCGATCCCCAGGGCGCCAACGCGCACACGCTCGTCGGCGTCTCCGGATCGGTGGCGCGGCGATCGCACGAGCCGATCGACACACCCGTGCCGGGCCTGCGCCTCTTGCACACCGGCGCCGACGAGGGCCTCTCGGGCCTGCGCCGGGCCAAGAGCACGCGCAGTCTCTTCGACGAGCTGCTCGTCTTCCCGGCCACCGACTACGTCGTGGTCGATCTCGGGACCGCCACCAGCCGCGCGGCGATCGCCGCGATGCTGCGCGGCAGCACGCCGATCCTCGTCACGCTCCCCGAGCCGACCGCGCTCGAGTCGACCTACCGGGTGATCGCGCGGGCCTTCCTGGCCCAGCTCGTGGCGAGCGCCCGGCGTCCCGATCGGCTGGTCCTCACGGCGCGCGCACGGCAGCTCGGGGGCTCGCCCCCACCGCTCGATCTCTGGCGCAGCCTCGAGGACGACGGCCACCCGCTGGCCGACGACGTGCGCGCGGCGATGGAAGCGTTTCGCCCGGGGCTCGTCCTCGCGCAGACGCGCCTGCGCGCCGACCTCGATCTCGGCGACTCCATCCGCAGCACCGTGCGCCGGCGCCTCGGGATCACGCTCGAGTACCTCGGTCACGTCGAGTACGACGACACGGTCTGGAGCTGCGTGCGCTCACGCAAGCTCCTGCTCGTGGAGAGCCCCGGCACCAAGGCGGCCAAGAACATCGAGAAGATCGCGCGCCGCCTCCTGGCGATCGAGTCGGGCAAGCGGCGCCCCGCGATGCGAGCGGTCCCGCCCGAGAGCCACCACGACTTGCTCGAGGTCGAGCGCGGCGCCACCGAAGAAGAGGTCCGGCGCGCCTACAAGCGCAGCCGCGAGATCTACGCGCAGGGCGCGCTCGCATGCTACGGCCTGTTCGAGCCGCACGAGATCGAGACGCTCCGCGCGCGCCTCGACGAGGCGCACGACGTGCTGCTCGATCCGGCGCGCCGTCGCCCTTACGAGCTCAGCGTGTTCCCGCCGTCGGCCGAGCACGACGAGCCGATGCCCGCCCACGGCGAGCGCGACGAGCCGCTGCCACCGGCGCCCGAGATCACGCCGGACACCGCCTTCACGGGCGCGATCCTGAAGGCCGTGCGCGAGAGCCGCGGCGTGCGGCTCGACGAGATCAGCACCCGCACGAAGGTCGGCATCCCCTACCTCGCGGCGATCGAGGCCGACGACTTCGCGGCGCTGCCTGCGCCGGTCTACGTGCGCGGGTTCGTCGGCGAGCTGGCGAAGTACCTCGGGCTCGATGCGACGCAGGTCGCGCGCACCTACGTGCGCCGCCTCCGGCGCGCGCGCGCGGAGCGCAAGGCAGGCTGACGATGCGACTCGTGCTCGCCAGCGGATCTCCGCGGCGTCGGGAGATCCTCGCCGCGCTCGGGCTCGCGTTCGACGTGCGTCCCACCGACGCCGACGAGACCCCGCGGGCAGGCGAGCGCGCCAAGGCGCTCGCGCTGCGGGTCGCGCTCGCGAAGCTCGACGCTGCGCGCCGAGCGCCCGACGAAGCGACGCTCGTCGCCGATACGGTCGTCGACGTCGACGGCGCGCCGCTCGGCAAGCCCGAGAGCGACGACGACGCCAAGCGGATGTTGCGCTCGCTCTCCGGTCGGACGCACGAGGTGCACACGGCGATCGCCGTCGCGGCGGGCGAGCGCGTGCTCTCGAGCGTCGTCACGACCGAGGTCGTGTTCCGCCCCCTCGACGAGGGCACCATCGATCGCTACGTGGCGAGCGGTGAAGGCCGGGACAAGGCCGGAGCCTACGGCGTCCAGGGCATGGCCGCGGCGATGGTCACCGTGGTGCGCGGCTCGCCCTCGAACGTGATCGGCCTGCCCGCCGCGGAGACGATCGAGCTGCTCGTACAGGCCGGCGTGCTCGATCGGTGGCCCGCATGAGCTCCATCGCGCAGAGCCTCGCCGAGGTCCGGGCGCGAGTCGCGCGTGCGGCCGAGCGCGCGCGCCGAGACCCCGCCGCCGTCTCGCTGGTCGCGGTCTCCAAGACCCAGGACGCGAGCGCCGTGCGCGCCGCCTACGACGCGGGACAGCGTCTGTTCGGCGAGAACTACGTCCAGGAGCTCGACGAGAAGGCGCGGGCGCTCGCGGAGCTGCCCGATCTCGCGTGGCACTTCATCGGCCACCTGCAGCGCAACAAGGTGAAGCTCGTGCTGCGCGCGCGCCCGGTGGTGCACACGCTCGACTCGGCGCGTCTGGCCGACGAGCTCGCCGCGCGAAGCGTCGAAGGGCCGACCCGCGTGCTCGTGCAGGTGAACGTGGCGCGTGAGCCGCAGAAGTCCGGTGTGATGCCGGAGGACGCGGAGGCGCTGATCGCGCACGTGCGCGCGCTCCCGGCGCTCGAGCTCGCGGGCCTCATGACGATCCCGCCCGACGGGCCCGCCGAGGAGGCACGGTCCCACTTCCGCGCGCTGCGCGAGATGGCCGAGCGACACCGTCTCGCGGAGCTCTCCATGGGGATGAGCGCCGATCTCGACGTCGCGATCGAAGAGGGCGCGACGCTGGTGCGCGTCGGGACGGCCATCTTCGGCGCGCGACGCTGACCTCGACCTCTCAGGCCTCGGGGCCGATACGCGGCCCCCTCCATCGGGCGTGAATCCCGATGGAGCCTCCCCCTCGTATCGCTCCGCGAGAGAGGGCGACAGGTTTCCTGGTCGGGTCGCGG
>JBGALT010000320.1:0-3819 GCA_044223665.1 Sandaracinaceae bacterium
GCCCGCGCCGCTGGGTGCGCCTTCTCCCTTCGATGCCCAGGCGCCGTTCGATGCTCGCGCGCCCGGGAGCGCACGCGAGCCGACGGCGGTGACCCGGCAGAAGGAGCCGAGCAACCGCGGCTCCTCGATGGCGATCATCGCCGGCGCCGCGATCATCTTGATCGCCTTGCTCGCGGCCGGCGGCTACGCGCTCTTCGGCCGCTCCTCGCCCGCGACCATCCACCTCACGACGACGCCGAGCGATGCGGTCGTCTACGTCGACGATCAGCCCATCACGACGTCGACCTCGAGCCCCTTCACGGTGCCGAACGTCGAGCCGGGCTCGCACATCGTGGAGGTGCGCAAGCACGGCTTCCGGACGTGGGCGACGCCGGTGCTGCTGAGCTCCGGGCAGGAGCTCACGCTGCCGGCCGTCACGCTCGAGCCCGAGACGCCCGTCGCCGTGGTTCCTGCGGCGCCGACCGGCACGGGCTTCTCCCTCGACACGGTCCCGACCGGGGCCCGCGTCTTCGTCAACGGCGTCGAGCTGCCGCAGCACACGCCCGTGACCGTCACCGACCTACAGGAGGGCACGTACCAGATCCGCGTGGACCTCGGCGGCAACTACACGCCCTCCGTCTCGCAGATCAACATCCCGGCGGGGCAGGTGATCGCGCTCCCGGCGGCCGTGCTGACGCTGCGCGCGGTGACGGTGGCGTTCAGCTCCACGCCGAGCGGGGCCGACGTGACGCTCGTGCGCGGCGCGGAGCGGCGCGAGGTCGGCGAGACGCCGGTCTCGGCCGACGTGGACATCACGGGCGGCGCGTGGACCGTCGAGATGGAGCACGCGGGCTACCGCGACTACTCGGCCGAGCTCGCGATTCCGCCGAGCCAGGCGACCGCCGGACACGACGCGGTGCTCGAGGAGATTCCGCGCGGCACGGGCGTGGGCACGGTCCGGCCGCCGCCGCCGCCGACCTCGCGCCCCGTCCTCTCGCCGACGCTCGGCCGCACGACGCCGCCGCCGACGACGACGGCCCCCACGCACACCGACGAGGGGTCGGGCGGAGGCGGCAACGGCACGCTGCGCATCAACACGCGCCCCTGGTCGCAGGTCTTCGTGGACGGTCGCCTGATCGGCAACACGCCGCAGATGAACATCCCGCTGCCGGCGGGTCGCCACACCGTCACGCTGGTGAACAGCGAGTTCAACATCCGCGAGACGATCACCGTGACGATCCAGGCCGGTCAGACGACGACGCAGTCGCTGACGCTGACGCCCGGCTGAGCACGCCCGGGTCGACCGCAGAAGCGTCGGCCGGCGCTTTGCTGTCCCTCACCCGACCCTCGGGCCGGGCTCGCAGAAGCGTCGGCCGGCGCGTGTTTCGCAGCCCCTCACCCCAACCCTCTCCCACTTCGTGGGCGAGGGAGCCGCGCGCTGCGCTCGGTGCCTGGGTGCTGCGCGTTGCGGAGCCCGATCCCTCTCCCACTTCGTGGGAGAGGCTAGGTGAGGGCGCTCTCCGCCCGCGCGCCCGCCTACTCGGTACGGTCGCGGACGTAGAGGATGCCGATCGGCTCGAGCACGTCCTCGCCGTCGAGCGCGTGATCGCGCCGCTCGAACAGCGAGCGCTCGCCGTCACCATCGAGATCGCCCTCGGCGCGGTAGGTGACCAGGTACGTGCCCTCGGGCGAGTGAAGATCGCACCCGCTCACCGTCGGGATCATCGAGTACGAGAAACGGATCGGCTCCTCGATCTCGAAGTCGATCGCGTCGAACCCCGTCCGTGCGAGGTCGGTCCCACGGAAGTCGGCCGCGCGGGCCTCGCGCCCCGGCTCTTCCGGGAAGGGCCCGGCCGCCACCGGGAGGCAGCGCCGCAGCGTCTCGCCCTCGATCTCGTGCGGCGCCGCGAAGTACGCCGCCGACGCCTCGTGCATGCGCTCGAGCTGCCGCGACGCCTCCGCGACCTTGCTCAGGCGCAGCGCGCGCACGAAGGTCGGCAGGAACGCGGCCAGCAGGCAGCCGGCGATCGCCACGAAGGTCGCCACCTGCAGCAGCGTGGCGCCCTCGCGCCGCCGGTTCCGAGCCCGCACGGGCGCCATCATGGCCGGCGCCCGCCGAGCGGTCGAGCGAGCGCGGCTCGAGCAGGCCGGAGCGGGCGAGGCTGGTCAATCTCGGCAAGGAGTGCTCGCCCCGGAGGCCCCGTACGGGAGCGGGCCGGTCCCGCGGACGGAAGGGGCCGGAGCGGGCGAGCCGATCAATGCAGCGTGTGCTCGCGACCGTCGTGGACCACGCGAGGCACGCTGTCGTCGGCGCCTGGCGGCGGCAGGGGCGCGTCACCCTCGTTCTGGATGGCGCGCTCGGCCTCTTCGTCCGCGTCTCGCCACATGCGCTCCACGTCCGCTCGGGCCCGCGCCAGGCGCGCGGCTTCCTCGCGGGCCTCTTCCGCTTCCCATCGCGCGAGCGTCCGCGCCACCTCGCGGCGCTTGCGCCGGTACGCGAGCACGAGCAGCGCCAGCACGATGATCCACGCGAAGCTCGAGCCGATCAGCAGGGGCAGCGCCGCGTAGCGCCGCGCGAGCTCGGCCCGCCAGTCGATCTCGAGCTGCGTGACCGAGCTGAAGGTCTCGCTCATCGCGACCTCGAAGCTCTCGCCGTCGTGCATGCGGTGGAGCACGCGCCGCACGCCGCCGGGGCCGCCAGCGACGCGCGTCAGCAGCCAGCCGACGAAGTCCGCGCTCTCGGCATAGGCGAGGTCGACCGCGTGCGGTCGCGAAGGAAAGCGGGCATCGAGCTCGTCGAGCGGCAGGAGCGTCCCGCGCACGGTCGCTTCCCACAGCGTCCGCACGCGGTCCAAGCTCCGCTCGCGCGCTTCGTGGATGGCCAGGCCTTCGTCGAACCAGACCGGGACGTGCGCCGTTCCGACGGCGCGGTGCAGCGAGAGGTGGCTCCACTCGTGGACGAGCACGCGGTCGACGGGCGGGCGCTCCCACGTGCTCGGCGCCGTGAGGGTGAGCAGGACGAGGGAGAGAGCCGGGTACGTCACGCCCACCGCGTAGGCGGGCGGTGGCGCCTCGGGCGGTGCGAGCGCGCTCATCTCGTCCGGATCGCGCCCGATGCGGATCAACACCGGGCCCTCGGGGGCCTCGAGATCACGCGTGACACGCGCGCGATCCTCACGGGTCTGGTCGCGCACCAGGAGCACGAGATCGCGCGCTTGCGCGGGGAACTGCCAGGTGACGCCATCCTCTTCGATCGCCTCGAATCCCTCGGGCATCGGCGGAACGGCGCTCGCGTCGAGCAGGTCGGAGGGGGCCTCGCGTTGCTGCGCGCTGGCTCGTGGCGCTCCGAGGAGCACCGCGAGCAGGGCGAGGAGCATGACGAGGCAGCGCGTCAATCAGGTCCCAAGTGGAAGCGTAGCACCGGAGGTGGTGTGTCGTTGGTCTGGGTCGCGAAGACCACGAAGATCACTGCCCCGACGAGGAGGGCCCCGGCCGCGAAGTAGGGCCAGTACTGCTCGAAGAAGTCGGGCTGGTGCTCGGGCGTCTCTTCTTCCGTCGCCGCCTCCGCCGCTTCTTCCGGGCTCGCCACCGTGGCTCCGGCCGCCTCGTCCGAGGAGGGCTCGCTCGGAGGATGGGTGAGCTCGCCCGGGGCGAGCGGCTGCGCGGCCCGTGCGGCGCGGCGCTCGACGAACGCCAGCGCTCGGGCGACGTCGATCGGCTCGAGCGCGAGCTCTCCGTCGTAGAACGATCGACGCAGCACGTCGAACGCGGTCGCGGTCGGCGTGCCGTGGCCGCCCCGCACCACGAGGACGAGGTCGGCCCCGACGAGCTCGCCGAGGA
>JBGALT010000087.1:0-32592 GCA_044223665.1 Sandaracinaceae bacterium
GCAACTTGGCGATTCCACACTTCCAAGAAAAGCCGCGTACAGAGCCACTCAGATAACCGTACTGCAAACCGACTCAGGTGGACGGGTAGAATATACCAAGGCTCGTGAGAGAAAGCTGGCTAAGGAACTCGGCAAAATAGCACCGTAACTTCGGGAGAAGGTGTGCCCGCGGACGTGATGGAACTTGCTTCCTGAGCGTCTACGGGTCGCAGTGAAACGGGGGTTGCGACTGTTTACTAAAAACACAGGACTCTGCGAACACGCAAGTGGACGTATAGGGTCTGACGCCTGCCCGGTGCTGGAAGGTTAAGGGGAGGAGTTAGCGCAAGCGACGCTCCGAACCGAAGCCCCAGTAAACGGCGGCCGTAACTATAACGGTCCTAAGGTAGCGAAATTCCTTGTCGGGTAAGTTCCGACCTGCACGAATGGCGTAACGACATCCCCACTGTCTCGGCCAGCGACTCAGCGAAATTGTATCGGGGGTGAAGATACCCTCTTCCCGCGGCAAGACGGAAAGACCCCATGAACCTTTACTGCAACTTGACAGTGAGGCTCGGGACAATCTGCGTAGGATAGGTAGGAGACTTTGAAGTCGGGGTTCCGGCCTCGATGGAGTCAACGTTGAAATACTACCCTGGTTGTTCTGGGCTTCTAACCTAGGTCCCTCAGCGGGATCGGGGACACTGTCTGGTGGGCAGTTTGACTGGGGCGGTCGCCTCCCAAAAGGTAACGGAGGCGTGCGAAGGTACCCTCAGGCTGATTGGAAACCAGCCTTCGAGTGCAATGGCATAAGGGTGCTTAACTGTGAGACCGACAGGTCGAACAGGTGCGAAAGCAGGCCATAGTGATCCGGTGGTCCCGCATGGAAGGGCCATCGCTCATCGGACAAAAGGTACTCTGGGGATAACAGGCTGATCGCGCCTGAGAGTTCATATCGGCGGCGCGGTTTGGCACCTCGATGTCGGCTCATCGCATCCTGGGGCTGGAGCAGGTCCCAAGGGTTTGGCTGTTCGCCAATTAAAGCGGTACGCGAGCTGGGTTTAGAACGTCGTGAGACAGTTCGGTCCCTATCTGCCGTGGGCGCAGGATACTTGAGAGGAGCTGTTCATAGTACGAGAGGACCTGAACGGACGCACCTCCAGTGCTCCGGTTGTCACGCCAGTGGCATAGCCGGGTAGCTGAGTGCGGAACGGATAACCGCTGAAAGCATCTAAGCGGGAAGCCGGCCTCAAGACCAGGTATCCCGGGCCGCAAGGCCCCTGAAGGCCCCTTGTAGACTACGAGGTGATAGGCGGGAGGTGGAAGGGTTGTGAGACCCGGAGCTGACCCGTACTAATAGGCCGTGAGGCTTGACCTATCTCTAAGGCAAACGTCAGTTCGAGATCGGGGTTGGGAGTAAGAGCCGTTGCGCTGCTGCGAAGCAGAAACGAGCCGCTCTCGACCCCGCGGAGCTCGGAGAAACACCGAGCGCGCGACACGAGAACCGCACGACAGGAGACTGCCGAACGCGGAGCTCGACGTAGACGGTCGAGTGACACACTTCCAAATCTTCCGGTGGCAACGTCGGAGGGGCCATACCCGATCCCATCCCGAACTCGGAAGTCAAGCCCTCCAGAGCCGATGGTACTGCTCGCGTGAGTGAGTGGGAGAGTAGGACGCCGCCGGGTCTATCTTCGACCCCGCTTCGTGAAAACGAAGCGGGGTTCTTTTTTCCGTCGACTCGTCGCGACCGGACCGCGTCGAATCGGCAGGCGGACGTTGCTGCCTGCCCGCGCAGCTGGTAGCCCGACGTCCGCATGCAGATCGTGCGTCTCGAAGCGGGCCGATCCGCCTATGATCGCGGTGTCCTCCACGGCGAGATGCTGCGGGCGGAGATCGCCGAGATTGCCGCCATCCGTTCGGAGCTCTGCCGGACGCAGGGGCTCTTTCGCTCCGACGAGGAGCTGTTGCGCGTCGCCGCGCAGCATCTGCCCATTCTCGAGCGCTACGATCGGCCTCTCTACGACGAGCTCTGCGGCATCGCCGCGGGGGCACGCCAGCCGCCGGCGCGGATCGTCGTCCTGAACCACTACACGGATCTGAAGGATCTCGATCCTGCGGCGGTGCTCGATGATCGGGCACGCCCGCGGACGGCCGAGGAGCTCGAAGAGGACTGCTCCGCGATCGTCACGTCGAGCCCGGAGGGGCCGCTGCTCGGGCAGACCTGGGACATGCACGGCTCTGCGTGGCCGTTCGTCGTCATGCTTCACGTACCGCGGCTGGCCGGGCGCCCCGAGGCGTGGCTCCTCTCGATCGCGGGCTGTCTCGGCATGGCCGGGATGAACGAGCTCGGCGTCGGGATCACCATCAACAATCTCCGTAGCAACGATGCGCGCGTGGGTCTCGTGTGGCCGGCGCTGGTGCGTCGCGTGCTGGCCGAGGCGAGCGCCGGAAGCGGGCGGGACGTCGTGACGTCCGCGCCGCTCGGCTCGGGACACCACTACCTCGTCGCCGACGCGCATCGTGCCTTCGGGATCGAGACCTCGGGGCGGCTCTCGGAGACGTGGATGGAGCTCGACCTCACCGAGCCACGGAGAGCCTTCCACCACGAGAACCACTGCCTGGGCCAGAAGGTCGCGGCGGTGAGCTCGATCTCGCCCGTGTCGACCACGCTCGAGCGGCATGCGTGGATCACGGAGAGCCTGGCTTCCGCTCCGATCGAAGGGCGTGACGATCTCTGGCGACGTCTCGGATCCCACGATGGCTACCCGCGATCCGTGTGCACGCACCTCGCGACCGCGTCCGCGCCGCACGCGATGCAGACGTGCGCGGGAATCGTCATGAGCCTGGCCGAACGGCGCATGTGGGCGGTCGCGGGCTGTGTCCACGACGGCACGCCGGAAGAGCTGGCGTACCAAGGAGCGCGGGCGTGAGCGAGCATCCCTTCTTCTTCACTTGGTCGGCGCAGCGGAGCGCCGTGCCGCAGGCCATCGTCGGCGGAGAGGGAGCGAAACTCCGGACGGCGGACGGCGCGGAGTGGCTCGACTTCGCTTCCCTGTCGTACCAGGCGAACCTCGGCCACGGCCACCGACGAATCGTCGAGGCGATCAAGCGCCAAGCGGACGACCTTCTCCTGACCACGCCGAGTGGGATCTTCCCGGCGAAGACCGAGCTCGCGCGGCGCCTGCTCGAGAAGGCGCCTCCGGGGTTCTCGAAGGTCTTCTTCACCCTCGGCGGCGCGGAGGCGACCGAGAACGCGCTCAAGATCGCGCGCATGGTGACCGGACGACACAAGCTCGTGTCCCGGTACCGCAGCTACCACGGCGCGTCGATGGGCGCGCTCTCGCTCAGCGGCGACTACCGGCGCCCACCCCTCGAGCCGGGGCTCGTCGGCGTGGTGCACGTGCTCGACTGCTACGAGTCACGGACGCCCGGGGGCGCGAGCGTCCTGGACGGCGGAGGCTCCGCCGATACGATCGCGCGGACTCTCGAGCTGGAAGGCGGCAAGAGCGTCGCGGCCGTGTTCCTCGAGCCGGTTCCGGGCGCCAACGGCGTGTTGGTTCCTCCGGCCGGCTACTGGGACGAGGTGCGCGCAGCGTGCGACCGCCACGGAGCGCTGCTCGTCGCAGACTGCGTCCTGAACGGCTTCGGCCGCCTCGGGAGCTACTACGGGTTCGAGGCCGTCGGGACCGCAGCTCCCGACATGATCACCCTCAGCAAGGGGCTGACCGGTGGATACGCGCCGCTCGGAGCCGTGCTCGTTCACGACCGCATCGCGCGGCACTTCGAGGAGCACGTGCTCTATGCCGGGCTCACCTTCTACGGTCATCCGCTGGGCGTGGCAGCAGGGCTCGAGGCGGTGCGCGTGTACGACGACGAGCGCCTGGTCGACCGGGCCGCGGCGCTCGGCGCGAGGCTCGGGGGCGAGATCGCAGCCCTCCAGGACCGGCACCCGGCCCTCGTGCGAAGGACGCGCGGCCGGGGACTGCTCTGGGGGCTCGAGCTCGAGGTCGACGATGCCCGCTGGTCCCGGATCGAGCTCGAGCTCGGCAAGCGCCACCTCATGACGCATCCCAACAAGCGGATCCGCACGCTCATCGTCTCGCCTCCGCTCGTCATCGGAGAGCCAGACCTCGACCGCGGCACCCATCTGCTCGAAGAAGCGCTCGTCGCGTCGGCGTGAGCACACGCGCGCTCGCCGTGCCCGGAACCCCGATCGCGACGGCCCCGGACAGATGCGCGTTCTCTGCGCGGGACTATGCTCGCTCCGATGTCGATCGCCGGTGACTACGTCGGGGGCGCCTTCGTGGACGCCCAGGGTGAGAGCCTCGTCTCGCGCAACCCCGCCAAGGACGGCGCGGTGGTCGTCGAGACGACCTGGAGCCCCACGCAGGTCGGCGCCGCCGTCGAAGCCGCTCACGACGCGCAGCACGCTTGGTCGCGCCTCTCTTTCGACGATCGCTGGGCCGCGCTGCTCCGGTTCCGCGCGGTCATCGAGGCGCAGAAGGAGTCGCTCGCCGATGCGATCGTCCAGGAGATCGGGAAGATCCGCACCGAGGCGCGGACGGAGATCCAGACGCTGATCGGCCGCTTCGACATCACCGCGCGCGCGATCAAGAGCGATCTCGCGGACGGGCCACTGCCGGGCTTTCCGAACGAGGCACTCCGCTGGCACCCGCACGGCGTCGTCGGCGTCATCGGCCCCTTCAACTTCCCGCTCCACCTCTGTCATGCCCACGTGATTCCGGCGCTCTTGCTCGGGAACACGGTGGTGGTGAAGCCGAGCGAGCTCGCGCCCCTGTGCGGCATCCGCTACGCGGAGGCGGCGCACGCGGCAGGTCTGCCGCCCGGCGTGCTCAACGTCGTGCAAGGACGAGGCGCGACGGGCGCGGCGATGGTGGCTCACCGTCTCGTCCACGGCCTCGCCTTCACCGGCAGCTGGCCCGTCGGTCGGCGGATCTCCGAGGCGGCGCTCGATCGCCCCGAGATGCTGGTGGCCCTCGAGATGGGCGGGAAGAACACGGCCATCGTCTGCGCGGATGCCGACACGAGGCAGGCCGCGCACGAGATCGTCGTGGGTGGATACCTCACCACCGGCCAGCGATGCACCTGCACCGACCGCGTGCTCGTGCACCGCAGCAAGAAGAAGGCGCTCCTCGACGCGCTCCGTCCGCTGGTGGCGAGCCTGCGCTTCGGCGACCCCGACGACCCGGCCGCGTTCGCCGGGCCTCTCGCCAGCGAGGGCGGGCGCGAGAGGCTCGAGCACGCCATGCGCGCTGCCGAGGCTCGAGGCGCCGACGCCGTCGTGGAGGGCCGGCGGCTGCCCGGGGGCTCGTACCGTTCCGCGTCGTTCCACCTGCTTCCCGAGGGCGTGCACGAGATCGCCGGATACACCGACGTCGAGCTCTTCGGCCCCGACGTGGGCATCGAGAGCTTCGAGGACGACGACGAGGCGATCGCGCTCGTCGACGACTCGCCCTACGGCTTCGCCAACAGCGTCTTCACGAGCGACGACGCGCGCTTCGATCGCTACTACCGCGGTACGCGCGTCGGCATCCTCAACCGCAATCGATCGACGAACCAGGCGAGCCCCAGGCTGCCGTTCGGCGGTACCGGGCGCAGCGGCAACTTCCGACCGGCGGGGAGCTTCGCGGCGCGCAACCTCGCGATCCCGGTGGCCGTGCAGTCGAACGTCGCCGGTGCTTTTCCCGTGCTCCCTGCGCTGCGGGCGGCGCTGGTGTCTCCCGATCTCGACGATCTCGAGCAGCGTCACGCCGCGGAAGAGGCCGCCGAGGCGGCGCGCGCGCTCGTCGATGCGCCCCGGCCACTCTCGATGAAGCGCCCGCCGGGGGGCGCGCTGCCGAAGTCCACGGCGCTGCTCGAGCGCTTCCACGCCAACGATCGGATCCCGCGCGAGAAGAAGCCGCCCGTCTTCGATCACCTCCGCAGCCACGGGCCCTGGTACGTCTCGGTCGACGACGAGCCGCTCTCCGTGCTCGACGCGATGAGCCAGACCGCGACGCTGCCGCTCGGCTTCATGCACGAGTCGATGGCTCGCGCGTACGTCGATGGCGCGTTCGAGGACACGATGTTGCGCAGCCACGACCTCACCGACGCCGAGGGCGCCGGAGCTCGCGTCGCGGCCGCCTACAGGGCGACGTTGCGCGAGCTCGTTCCGGGGCTGCCCACCGTCTGCTTCACCGCCTGCGGCGCCGAAGCGAACGAGAAGGCCTACGCGCTCGCGCGCGCGCACACCGACGCGCTCGGCTGGAAGGCGACGAAGCTCCTCGCGTTCGAGGGCAGCTTCCACGGCCGCACGCTGCTCTCGCTCTACGCGAGCCATTCGCCCACCAAGCGCGTGCCCTTCGAGATCCCCGGCTACGAGGTCGACTTCGCGCCGTTTCCGCGCTTCGACGGCGCCGAACAAGGCGAGCCAGCGGAGCCCGAGGGGTTCCGCGAGCTCTGCGCCCGCGCCGCGATCGACGAGCTCGTGGCTCGCTTCGGGAGCTCGCCCGACGCGCTCCTCGCTGCCGAGGTCGCCTCGCTGGCCTTCGTGGCGCGCCGCATCGCCGAGCGCACGCACTTCGCGGTGGTCATCGAGCCGATGCAGAGCGAAGGCGGTGATCGGTACGCGAGCGCCCGCTTCCATCGCGCGCTCCGGCTGGTCACGCGCGCCCTCGGCGTGCCGCTCCTCGTGGACGAAGTGCAGTGCGGCTTCGGCCTCGGTGGGCCCTTCGCGTGGCACACGAGCTTCGGCTACGTCGATCGCGCCGGTGCGCCTGATCGGCCCGACGCCGTGATCTTCGCCAAGCGCGCCCAGGTCGGCGTCGTGCTGAGCACGATGGCGGACGTGGAGCCGACGCAGGCCTCGGCGGCGTCGCTCGTTCGCGGGCGTCTGCATGCCTCGCTGATCGCCGAGAGTGACGACGCGCGGCGCGTGGAAGCGCTCGTGCGCCCGCGGCTCGAGCACCTCGCGCGCAGCTGGGGTCATCGCATCGCGCGCCCGCGTGCGCGCGGCTTCGCGCTCGCGTTCGATCTCGCGACCCCGGCCGAGCTCGACGCCTACCTCGGCCAGCGCTTCTGGCGCGGCGCGATCGTGTTCGGCGCCGGCGATCGCACCGTGCGGTATCGGCTGAGCGCTGCCTTCGGCGAGAAGGAGATCGAGCTCCTCTTCCAGACCATCCGCCAGTCGCTCGCGTGGCTCGAGGCGCACCCGGGCAAGAAGCCTCCGGCGTGGGAGGACCTCGATGCGCCGCGCGCATCCGAGGGCGATGCCGGCGTCGTGATCCGCGAAGCGTCCGCGTCGGAGGCCGACGCGCTCCTGCCGCAGATCCTCGCGCTCGAGACCCAGACCTACGAGCCGGCCCGTCGTGATCCGGAGCCGCGCCTGCGCGCCGGCCTCGAAGATCCCGACGGAGTCGCCATCGTCGCCGAGCGCACGGTCGAGGGGCGCCGGGAGCTCGTCGGCTACGCGATCGGCGTGGCGCTCGAGCGGGTCCCGGAGATCCAAGGACCGGATCGAGATCCGGCGCGCGGCCGGAACGACACGATGTACTCGGTGGCGCTCACCGTCTCGAGCGCGGTGCGCGGCTCGGGCCTCGGGCGTCGCCTCAAGCACGCGCAGCTCCGCGCGGCGATCGCGAAGACGCGGCCCGATGGGACGCCTCGCTATCGCTACTGCGCGGGGCGCAATCGGCTCGGCGCGGCCGATGCGATGGTGCGCCTGAACGAAGCGCTCGGCGCGCACACGCTCTTCTCGATGGAGAAGGCCTACGATGCGGAGGGAACGGCACGCTACTACCGACAGCCGCTCCGACCGATCGCGGCACACGACGTACCCGCCTCGTCCCGGCCGGTCAGCGTCTCGTCGGGCCTCGTGACGCCGTTCGCCGAGGCACCCGCTTCACTCGTCCGCGCTGAGCGCGATGGGGCGCTGGCGGGCCCGACCGTCCAGAAGATCACGCTCTGCAACTACGTGACGCCGGCCATCGTCCGCGCGACCGAGTGGGCGGCGGCGATCGCGCCCGATCATCCGCACCTCTTCCTCACGTCGGGCCGGGACGAGACGATCGACAAGACCGTGCGGATGCTGCGCTTCCACCGCAAGGAGGGGCGCGCGGTGATCGGGCTCGAGGGCGGCTACGTCGGGCACACGACGGCCTGCGCGCGCTCGATCAGCGATCCGCGCGTCCATCGCGGCGGGCCGGCACACTTCGACTTCCCGCGCGTGCCTCATCCGGCCGAGGTCGGTGACTCGGCGGCGATCGAGGCGCTTCGCACGACGATCGCGGCGGCGGGGGCGAAGTCGGTGCTCGGCATCGTGGTCGAGATGGTGCAGGAGCGCACCGGGCGCACGCTGAGCGACGCGTTCGTGCTCGCGCTCGGGGAGCTGCGGCGCGAGACCGGCGTGCCTCTCGTGCTCGTGGAGACGGCGAGCGCGTACTACCGAAGCGGCCGCGGTCCGTTCGCCAGCTCGGCGCTGCGCGAGAAGCTCGTGCCGGATGCGCTGGTGTGGTGGACGGGCGGGCAGCTCGGCCTCGTCCACGTGACGAGCTCCCTCTACGTGGCCACACCGCTCACGTTCGTCTCGACCTGGGACGGCGACGAGCTCGCGCTCGTGCAGGCCCATCACCAGCTCCGGGCGTCGCGAAAGATCGACGTCGCCGCATCGTCCCGATCGCTCGATCGGGCCCTCTCTCCGCTGGCGGCGGCAGGTCTGTCGGCCGCGGGGCTAGGGCTGTATCGCGTCATCCGAGGTGAGCGCGCGCCGGAGCTCGCGCGTGCGCTGGCCGCGCGAGGCGTGCGCGTGCTGCCGCTCGCCGACGGCTCGCTCCCCATCGCGCCGCCGCTCGATCGGGCGGCGGCCGACGCCGAAGCGCTCGCCTCGGGAATCGCCGCGCTCGCGGCACGTTGATCCCCGGGCGATCGTCGTCTCATCCTCCTTGGCGCAGTCGTGACCGACCTCTCCACCACCCCTCGTGAGCCTTCGTCCGGCCTCGCACGGACCGTCGCCGTCGAGGCGTCGCGCGTGCTCGTCGTCGGGATCTGCCTCGGCTTGGGCTACGGGATCGTCGGCGGGGTGCCCGACGTCACCGACTTCCGGGTGGCCGCCACGTGCACGCCTCCGGTCGAGCGCCATCCCGAGATCGGCTGGATCGAGCAGAACGACGCGCGCGCCCTGGTCGACGACACCGAGGTGATCTTCGTCGACGCCCGCTCCATCGCCGACTACGAGACGGGCCACATCCCGAACGCGATCGCGATGCCGATGGACACCGGCGCGATCGAGGCCTCGACGGCCGCGCTCGCGCTCGGCGCCCGGACGGTGGTCGCCTACTGCGACACCAACGACGATTGCGCGAGCAGCCGGCGCCTGGCGAGCTTGCTCGTGGAGGATGGCGCGCGCGACGTGCGCGTGCTGCGCGGCGGCATCCCCGAGTGGCTCTCGAACGACTTCCCGGCCGAGTCCGGGCCCTGCCGGGTGTGCCCATGACGAAGCTCCGTGAGCTCCTCGATTCCTCGCGCGGGCGCGCGCTGGTCGTGCTCCTGCGCCTCGTGGTCGCGGCAATCTTCTTGAGCGCGGCCATCCCGAAGATCGGCGACCCGGCCTCGTTCGCCACCGACATCGACAACTACCGCTTCGTGCCCGATGCGCTGATCGGCCCGATCGCGGTCGGTCTCCCGCTGCTCGAGGCGCTCGTCGGCGTGGCCCTCGTCACCGGCGTGCACGCACGCGGCGCCGCGCTGATCGCGAGCGGAATGCTGATCGCGTTCGCGATCGGCATGGTGCAGGCGATCGCCCGCGGCATCGACCTCGACTGCGGCTGCTTCGGCCACGTCGTCGAGACACGCGTCAGCTGGCTCACCGTCACGCGCAACGTGGTGCTGACCTTGGCGTGCGCGCTCGTGGTGGTGGGCCCGGATCTGCCACTCTGGCCGCTCCGGCGGCCGGCGCGTCTCAGTCCTCGGGGGCCGATACGCGCGATACGCGGCCCCCTCCATCGGGAGTGAATCCCGATGGAGCCTCCCCCTCGTATCGCTGCGCGAGAGAGGGCGACAGGTTTCCTGTCACCCTCTCACTCCTTCGTGATCGACTGCGCGCGCCGCGCCCCACCGCCGTTGCGCATCGCGAAGCGGACGACGCCCGGCATGTGCTGGCCGAGGAAGGCGCCGACCTTGCCGTGGCCGGTGAAGACGAGCTCGGGCTTTCGTGCGGCGATCGCGCGTGCCATCACGCGCGCCGCCTGATCGGCCGGCCACATCAGGTTCTTGGGGCGCCGATCCGCCCGCGAGGGGTCGTGGCGGCCCTGGTTGTCGACCTGCGCGATCTCGCTCTCGACGAAGCCCGGGTGGATGAGGGTCACGCCGACGCCGGTGCTGCTGAGCTCGATGTCGAGCGTCTGGCCGAGGGAGCGGAGCGCGGCCTTGCTCGCGCTGTAGGCGCCGACGTTCGGCGAGGGAACGAAGGCGGCGACGCTGCCGACGAGCACGACGCTACCGCGCGTCTTCTCGAGGGCGTCGAGGGCGGCCTTCGCCGTGAGCGCGGCGCCGACCACGTTCGTGTCGAGCTGGCGCCGCCAGTCGGCCGCAGTCAGCTTGCGGATGGAGCCGGAGACCGAGAAGCCCGCGTTCGCCACCGCGACGTCGAGCTTGCCCAGCTGGCCCACGATCGTCTTCACGGCGTCGTCGAGCGAGGCCTCGTCGGTCACGTCGCAGGGGACGGGGAGGGCGCGCCCGCCACCCACCTCGATCGCCCGGACGACCTCGTCGAGGTTCGCGCGGCGGCGCCCCGACACCGCGATCGTGGCGCCCTGCCGCGCCAGCTCGATCGCAAGCGCCTTGCCGATGCCGCTGCCGGCGCCGGTGATCCACACGACCTTGCCCTCGAAGCGCTTCGTCGCCATGGGCGCGTGCATAGCACGGCGGCGGTCTTCTCTTCCGGAACGAGCCCTCGATGTACTAGGGTCCGCCCGTGCGTCGCCCGGGGCTCGAGCTCGTTCGGATCGGCTTGCTCGTCGTGGTCGCCGCGGCGGGCTGCGGCGGCGGGATGCGGCTCGGTGTCTCGAGCGCGCTCGATCGGCGGGACGTCCCGGGCGCGATCGACGCCTACGAGCGCCTTCGCGCGAGCGACGGGGACGACGTCGAGCTGCTCACGCGCATCGCGTCGCTGCTGCTCGAGGATGCGGCGGCTTCGAGCGACGAGACCAGCCGCGATGCGGCGCTGACCCAGCTCTCGCTCGCCGGCACGGTCGGAAGGCCCGTCCTCGAGCGGCTCGCGGAAGGCGGCTCCGTGCACGCGCTCGCGCTGCTCGCGCAGATCGGCAGCGGCGCGGCGCGGGAGGCCCTCCGAGGCCGCGTGGACGATCCGGACCCGGTCGGGCGGGCGGCGTCGGTGCTGGGGCTCTCGGTGGACGTGGATCGGGCAGCGCTGATCACGCTCGCGACGGAGCCGTCGGCGCGCGTCCGGCCCGCATCGATCCGGACCCGAGCGTGCGGGGCGCCGCCGTGCGCGCGCTGGGCGAGTACGGCGCGGCGGCCGTCCCGCTTCTGCGCGAGCGTCTGTCCGATCCGATCGCGAGCGTGCGCATGGGGGCCGTGGCGGCACTCCTGCACGCCGATCGAGACGGCGCGCGGGCCTCGCTCGCCTCGCTCTTCGAGATGCCGCCGAGCGCTCAAGGGATCGAAGCGGCACGTCTGCTCGCGACGGCCGTCGAGCGCGACGCGCCGCCGACCGACGCCGATGCCGAGCGTTCGCGCGCGTTCCTCGTCGGCGCGTTGTCCGCGAGCGACGGGGCCTTGCGCGGGCAGGCGGCGGTGGCGCTCGTCACGCTGCCGCACTCGGAGACCCTCGAGCGCGCGCTCTCGGAGGCGCTCGCGCGCGAAGGCGACGCGACCGTTCGCCTCCAGATCGCGCGCGCACTGCTCACGAGCCCGGGCACCGAGCGAGTGGCGCGCGAGGCGCTCGCTTCGCTGTCGACGGCCGAGGCGTCGATGACGTCGCTCCAGGCGTCGATCGAGCTGGCCGCGCGGGGAGATCACGACGCCGCGCTCCGCATCGAGCAAGCCATGCACGGGGCCGACGTTCCCCTGCGCCGCACGGCGGCCCGCGCGCTCGCTCGCGACGCGATGGAGCCGGCTCGCGTCGCGCCCGCGCTCGAAGACCCCGACGTGTCGGTGCGTATCGCCGCGGCCGGCGGCGTCCTGGCTGCGGCCGCCGCCAGTCAGTGAGCCGAGCTTCCGCGGATCCGCCGGTCCCCCGGGCCGGGCGCATCAGCTCACGGGGGCCGGCACGCTCGGCGGCGCGAGGGGGCCGGGCACCGGGACGGCGCGCGCGCAGCACTGCGCGTCGCGGTGGATGGCGCTGCACGAGAGGGGCTGCGAGGCCGAGGCCGACTGCCCCGCGCAAGTGCAGTGGCCACAGGCCACCGTGTCCGGGATGATGGGGCAGCAGCCCGCGGCGCTGCCGCCGAGGGCACCGACGAGGGCGATCGCCCGTGCGAAGCGGAGGTAGTGGGGCGGGGCGGAAGAGAGGTCGTCTTGGTGGGCCATCGGCGAGGTTTCGACCGCCGAGCATGCCGGATCTTGGGCGCTCTGGGCTGGCCGCCAGACGCGGCGCGGCCCATCCTCGGGCCCGGAGATCTCTGCCGTGAACGCCGCTGCGCTGACCATTCCCACCGTCGACCTCGCCGATCTCGACCACCCGGAGCGCCGCGAGCGCGCGCTCGCCGCGATCCGGGAGGGCTTCGGCACCTACGGGCTCGTGTACGTCGCCAGCCACGGCGTCGGCGACGTCGCCCCTCTCTACGACCGGTGGACGGCGCTCTGCGCGCGCCGGGCCGAAGAGAAGCAGGCGCTGAACGCGAAGGACATCTGGTACCAGCGCGGGTACACGCCGCCGAACACCGAGCAGGCCGTCGTCGCGCAGGGCCAGCCCGACTTCAAGGAGTGCTGGTTCTCGGCGCCCGAGCCGATCGCGCCGGAGCTGAAGGCCCAGTACCCCGAGATCTGCGCCGACAACGTCTGGCCGGCCGGGGACGATGCGTTCCGGCAGGCATGCCTCGCGCGCGGTCACGAGCTGCACGTGGCCGGCGTGGCGCTGCTGCGCGGCGCGGCGATGGCCCTCGGCCTGCCGGAGACCGCGTTCACGGCGAGCGCGGAGGGCGGCGCGCACGTGTTCCGCCTGCTCCGCTACCTGCCGCTCACCGAAGCGCAGACCAAGCACAATGCCGACGCGTCCACGAAGGACAAGATCCTCTGGGGCGAGGAGCACACCGACTTCAACCTGCTCACGCTGCTCCCGGGCGGGCGCTTCCACGATCCGAGCGGGAAGGTCGCGCCCTCGCCCGACGCCGGCAGTGGCCTCTATCTGCGCACGCGCCCGAGCGCCGAGCATCCCGACGGGATCCTCGTGCGCGGGACGGCGCCCGCCGGATGCATCGTCGCGCAGGTGGGCCAGATGCTCGAGATCCTCACCGGCGGCACCTTCCTCGCGACGCCGCACGTGATCACGCCGCCGCACACGCCCGGCTGGACGCGCCTCTCGGCTGCTCACTTCGTGCACGTGCACCCGCACACGATGCTCTTTCCGCTGCCGCGCTTCCGCGACGCGGCGAGCGTGGCGGCCTACAGCCCACCCGTGCTCGCCGGCACCTACGCGCTCAAGACCCTCGTCGACATCGGCCTCGCGCCGCGCACGGCGATCGACAAGCTCGGCTATCGCCACTACGACCGACTGGCGAAGATCCGCGGAGTGGCGTGAGCGCGCACGTCCCACCGCCCGGGGGGCTCGGCGCGATCGCGCGCGGCAAGCCGCACTTGTTCGGCATGCGGCCCGAAGACCTCGTCGTCGCGCTCGAGCGCGAGGGTGTCCCTTGCACTCTCACCGAGGCGCGTCGCGTGCTCGGGCACGTGATCTCGAACGGCCGGGACGATCTCGCGCTCGGCAAGCCGCCGCGCCGCGAGGTGCTGCGCACGATCGAGGAGAAGCTCGAGCGGGCACCGCTCGAGATCGTGGAGCGCGCCGAGGACGACTACGACGGGTTCGTGAAGTACCTCTTCCGGCACCCGGACGGCGCTCTCACCGAGGCGGTGCGCATCCCGCTCGAGAAGCCGCATCGCTTCACGCTCTGCCTGAGCTCGCAGGTCGGGTGCGCGATGCGATGCACCTTCTGTGCGACCGGGGAGCTCGGGCTCACACGCTCGCTCGCGGCGTGGGAGATGGTCGCGGCCTTCCGCGCGGTGCGCGACGAGGCCGTGCGCGAGGACGCGCGACGCCGCGTGAGCGGCGCGGTGTTCATGGGGCAGGGCGAGCCCTTCCACAACTACGACGAGGTCATCCAGGCGGCGCGCGTGCTCAGCGATCCGTGTGGCGGCCGCATCGCCAAGGAGGCGATCACGATCTCGACCGTCGGTCTCGTGCCCCAGATCGAGCGCTACGCTCGCGAGGCGCAGCCCTACCGGCTGATCGTGTCGGTCACGAGCGCGATCGAAGAGAGGCGGCGCACGCTGCTGCCCGTGGCGGGCCGTTTCGCGCTGGACGATCTCGTGCGCGCGCTCGGTCGGGTGGCGGAGGCCATCGACGGAAAGCGCGTGACGCTCGCGTGGGTACTGATGCAGGGCGTGAACCACGGCGACGACGAGGTGGCCGCGCTCCGCGCGCGCTTCGCCGACGTCCCGTTCCGGATCAACCTCATCGACGTGAATCGCGCCGACGGACGGTACGAGCGCGCCAGCGACGCCGAGCGCGAAGAGCTGGTCGGCAAGCTCCGCGCGGCGGGCATCCCGACGATCCGTCGGTACTCGGGGGGCAAGAACAAGCACGCGGCGTGCGGGATGCTCGCCCGCGTGCACGGGAGCGGCGAGACGAGCGAGGCGATGCCATGAGCCAGGGTCGAGAAGAGGTGCTGATCGTCGGCGCGGGGATCATGGGGTCCTCGATCGCGCGCGCGCTCGCCCGGGCAGGGCGCTCGGTGCGCGTGCTCGAGAAGAGCATTCCGGGCGCCGAGGCATCCAGCGTCGCGGCGGGCATCCTGGCTCCGCTCGTCGAGCACGTGGACGGGCCCCTGCGCACGTTCGGGTGCGCCAGCCGCGACGCGTACCAGACGCTCGCCGCCGAGCTCCAGGACGAGACCGGGCAGGGCATCGGCTTCGTGCGCTGCGGCGTGCTGCAGCTCGGTCACGACGCGCCCGTGCCCCCGGCCGCGCGCGCCGAGCGCGTGGAAGGAGCCGCGCTTCGCGCCCTCGCGCCGGGGCTCGCGCCGACGATCACGAGCGCGCTCCATCTGCCGGACGAGGCGCAGGTCGAGTCGCCGAAGGTGCTGCGCGCCCTGGTGCGCTCGGCCGAGCTGGCGGGAGCACGCTTCACGAGCGGCGCGGCGGTGCGCGGGCTGCTCACGCGGGGCGACCGAGCCATCGGCGTCGAGACCGACGCGGGCGAGGTGCACGCGGACGAGGTGGTTCTCGCCGCAGGCGCGTGGACGTCGCTCGTCCCGGGTCTGCCGCGGGCGCTCCGTGGGGCCGTTCGTCCCGTGCGCGGGCAGCTGGTGCGCGCGGAGCTGCGCGCGCCCGTCTGTCGCCCGATCGTGTTCGCCGATCACGTCTATCTCGTGCCGCGGCCGGACGGTCGCGTGGTGTGCGGCGCGACGATGGAAGAAGCGGGCTTCGACAAGGAGGTCACGCTCGGCGCCGTCGCGACGCTCGCTTCGCATGCCGTCTCGGTGCTGCCGGCGCTCGCGAAGGCACGCTTCGCCGAGGCCGACGTGTCGTTCCGACCCGCGTCGATCGACGGTCTTCCGCTGATCGGGCCGTCGGGGATCGAGGGGCTCACGATCGCGTCCGGGCACTTCCGGAACGGCATCCTCCTCGCGCCGGCGACGGCCGAGCTCCTGGCGGCCCAGCTCGCCGGCGCGATGACCAGGCTCGACGCGCGGCCCTTCGATCCGCGACGCCTCGCGGAGGTCTCGGCCGCGTGAGCGAGCTCCGACCGAACGAGCGCTCCGTCGTCGCGAACGGCCTCGCGCACCACGTGCTCGAGTGGTCGCTTCCCGGGGCACGTCGGACGCTGCTCTGTTGCCATGGCTACCTCGACGTGGGTGCGAGCTGGCACTTCGTCGCGCAGCACCTCGCGCGCGCCGGGATGCGCGTCGTGGCGTTCGACTTCCGCGGGCACGGAGAGACCGAGTGGGTGAAGCCGGGCAGCTACTACCACTTCGCCGACTACGTCTTCGACCTCGCCGACCTCGCGCTCGCGGTCGCGCCCGATGGGTTCGATCTCGTCGGCCACTCGATGGGGGGAACGGTGTCCGCGATGTTCGCGGGCCTGCGACCGCCTGGGCTGGGCCGCCTCGTGCTCGCGGAAGGCCTCGGCCCGCCGGAGCTGCCGCCCGATCATCTGCCCGAGCGGATCGAGGAATGGATCCGAGGCGTCCGAAAGGTGCGCGCCTCCACACCGCGACCGCTCGCCGATCTGGAGGAGGCGATCCGGCGCCTCTCGAGCCAGCACCCGGATCTCGACGGGACGCTGGCGCGCTGGGTCGCCGAGCGCAGCACGCGGCGTGACGCCGAGGGCAACCTGTTCTTCGCGTTCGATCCGCTCCATCGGACGCGCTCGCCCCTCCCGTTCCGGGTCGATCAGTTCCGCGCGATGCTCGCGCGCATCGAGGCACCGACGCTCTACGTCGCCGGCGAGCGCGGCTTCCGGCTGGGCGACGAGCGCGAGCGGCTCGGCGCGATCCCGGACCTGCGGATGCACGAGCTGCCGGGTGTCGGCCACATGATGCACTGGCACGCGCCCGAGGCGTTCGCGCGGGAGATCGCGGCGCACGTCGGGGCGGCGGTCTGACCGTCTCACCGCGGCGGTCGCGACGCTCGATCGCGTCGCTCTCTCGCGCCCGAGCCTCTCGCTCCGCTCTCTTCGAGGAATCTTGGACCCGATTCTCGATCCGCGCTGTCTGATGACCACCGAGGCGATCGTCGTGGACGGGGCCAACGGGGTCTGTCACGAGCCACGTCTCGAAGCGCGCCGGCCACCGGGCGCAGCGTCTCTCTTCGCGGCGCTCTTCGTCGTCGGGGCGCTGTCGTGGTTCTCGCGGGACCGCCTGCCGCTCCGGCTCCGGCGCACGCTGCTCCTCTCGGCGCTCGCCATCGCGGCGCTGCCCGGCTACTGGGCGATCTTCGCCGTGCGCGCCGACGCGCCAGCGGTCTCGGCCCGCAGCGCGAGGCGCATCCAGCGCACCCACGACGAGATCGCGACCTTCGCGCGGGCGCACGGCTGCGCGTGGGTTCGCACCGAGGGCTCGATCGGCGCGTTGCCGGTGGCACGGCTCGCGCTCGTCGGAGCGCGCTGCGCCGACCCGGCGCCGATCGATCTCTTCGCCGACGCGCTCGAGAGCGGCTGCGTCGAGACCGACGAGGGCTCGCTCGCCTGCGGAACGGTCGACGACGACTCGCGACTTCCCGAGCCCCTCGCGCCGCCCAGCCTGCCGCTTCCGGCGGGCACACCGCTCGGTCGCACGCCTCGGGAGGAGCAGCCGTGACGGGGAGCATCGTTCCCTTGCACACCGCTCTCGTCGCCTTCTTCCTCGGGGCGGTGGCGGGAGGGGCGATCCTGTTCCGCGCCGGCATCGGCGCCGGGCCGCTGGCCTTGCTCGTCCGCGCCCTGCTCGGGCTCGTGCTGCTCGCCGAGCTGGTGATCCACCCCGCGCTCGGCGTCGCTCTCGCGCTCCTCGTGGGCGCGGCGACCTGGCGCGCGAGGCGCTCTCCCGAGAGCCGTGAGAGCGAGCAGACCTTCCGCGAAGCGTGGCGGCTTCCGGCGAGCGCGGTGGCCGCGATGCTCGTCGCGCTCGCGGCGGCCGTCCTGCGGCCGCCGGTCCCGTTCTTCTGGGACGAGAGCGTCTGGCTCTCGAAGGCGCGCGTCGCCTGCGAGGGCGGCGCGGTGCTGATGGAGCGCGCGCTCGACCCTCAGTCCGAGCTCGTCCCGCGCGGCTATCCCATCGTCGCCGCCGTCGTCGAGGCGAGCTTCGCGCTCGGGGATCCGAGCCTCCCGTCGCTGGTCGCGGGGGGAACGGCCCTCGTCCTGTGCGCGCTCGCGCTCTACGTGCTCCTCTTGGCACGGGCCGCGCGCGCGCCTTTCGAGCTCTCGGCAAGCGTGCTGGTGCTGGGCCTCACGCCTCTCTTCTGGGTGCACCTGCGCTCGGTGCAGCTCGATCTGCCGGTCGGGCTCCTGCTCGCCGCGCTCGCCCTGGCGATCGAGCGTGCGGAGGCCGGCGATCGCCTGGGCCTGCCAGCGGCCGTGACGGCCGCGCTGCTGCTCGGGATCAAGGACGAGGGGCTGCTCGCCGCCCTCTGTGTGGCGCTGGCGCTGGGCACGCGCGGCGCCTCGGGTCGGGCGCGTCGCGCGGCCTGGTCGGCGTTCCTCGCGCTCGCGCTCTCGGTCGTGGTGTTCCGATGGCGCCTCTGGATGGCGAGCAGCGCCAACGACGATCACTCGCTCGGATCGCCCGTGCCGCGCCTGGCGATCGCAATCGTCCTCGACGCGCTCCGGGATGCGAGCGATCTGCAGACCTGGGGGCTCGTGCCGGCGGTGGGGCTCGCGGCGCTGCTGGCCACGCTGCGGCGCTCGGTCGACCCGCGCGCGCGCCGGCTCGCCGCCGCGTTGGTGCTGTACGCGCTCGGGCTGCTCGTCGCGCTGGTGGTCGGTCCGCCGCAGGTACGCGACTTCGCGCTCGAAGGGACCCTGCTCGATCGCTTCGGGCTCGAGCTGCTGCCGGGTGTCGCGTTGCTCGTGCCGCGGATGCTCGGCGAGGCGCGCTCCGCCCCCGCGAGCCCCGGAGCACCCGGGCGAGCCGACGATCAGCGCGATGGCGAAGGCGCGGCGCTGGGGAGCGGCGGTGGGAGCACCTCGAAGAGCGAGCAAGGTGCGCCGTCGGCGTCGGGGTAGAGGAAGAGCCAGCGGAAGCGGTCGGGGCGCTCGCGCGCGAGCGCGGCGTGCGCGCGCAAGGGGGGCTCGGTGAGCGCGACGACGCGTACCCGCTCCTCGTCCACGAAGCGCAGCAGCTCGTCGGCACTCTCGAGCTCGTGGTCGACGAAGACGACGCGCGCGCGACCATCGAGCGGATAGAGCCGTCCCGACAGGCCGAAGCCGGCGTCGTATCCGAACGCCTCGCCGCGGTGCACGAGCGCGCGCGCGTCGGCGAAGCGACCCTCGTACTCGTCGAGGCCGAATGCGTGCTCTCGCTCGGCGGCGCTCATGCCCACCATCGAGAACAGCGGTGGACCGCCCGCGGTGTAACCGGGGTAGGCGAGGGCGAGGCCCACGAGCGCCGCGACGGTGGCCAGGCCGTCGCCGACGCGACGCACCTGCGCGGGCAGGAGCTGCGTCGCGGCGAGCGCCACCACGATCAGGCCCGCGGGGACCGCGAACGTGTAGCGAGCCCAGTAGGCGCCGGGCGAGGCCAGTGTCGCGATCGAGAGCAGCGCCACCGGGAAGGCGACGTAGCGCGTGCGCGCGCGGAACTCGGCCGAGCGCACCGACGCGACGAGGGTCGCGATGGCGGCCGGCAGGAGCGCGAGCGCGAAGAGAGGGCCGAAGCCCCCGACGCGCATGTCGTAGACGTATCGCTCGGGAAAGACGGTCGTCCACGACTCGAACAGGCGCAGGGCCCAGCCGTGATCGCGCATCGGAGGGCGCAGGCCCATGCTCGCCAGCTCGTCCATCGTCGCCGGCCCCTCGAACGCGAGCGGACCGAGGTGGAAGCGAACGGGGAAGATCGGATTGCCGTGGACCGCGAGGTTCTCGACGTACTTCCAGGAGCCGATCGCGAGCACTGCGGCGACGGCGAGGATCGCCTCGCCGATGCGCCGGCGCCGCCACGCGCGGACGAGCACGACGAGACACGCGATCGCGACCAGCACCGGCGCCGAGGGCTTGGTGCCCAGCGCGAGGCCGGCGGCCAGCGCGAAGCACGCGAGCGAGACGGGCTCGATCGGGCCCGCCGCGTAGGCGAACGCGGCGACGGCCAGCGCCGCGTAGATGACGTCCACGTAGTTGGCGCAGAGCTGCAGGGCGAGCGCCGGCATCGCGAGCACCAGCATGCCGAGCGCGAGACCGCGCGCCGTCGGGACGCCGGCCCGGCGTGCCCAGAGCGCGATCGAGAAGACGAGGAGCGGCACGAAGCAGAGCTGCGCGATCTCGACGAAGGTGCCGTCGAGGAGGGAGAGCCGGAGGCCGATCAGGAACACGTCGCCGAGGTGCGGGTACGTGTTCACGTAGTGCGCGCCCGAGGGAATGGGGCGCATCGTGCCAGCGCTGATCGCGTCGAAGACGAAAGGCAGGTGGTAGCCCAGCCCGTCCCAGGACCAGGGCACGAGCAGGTACGCCGCCACGAGCGCGAGCGAGACGCTCGCGAGGCCGACGATCGAGGCACCGAGCCAGATTGGACGCCGCGCGATCGCGCCCAGCGTCTCGCGCAGCGCGGACACGTCGTCGGCGAGCGTCTCGCGCCCTTCGTCGCCGGCGAGGGCGAGCGAGGCCAGGAGCAGCGCACCCGACCCGACGAGGAAGGGAATCGGGGCCAGAAGGCCGAACGGGGAGAGGAGCTCGACGAGGGCGATGGTCAGCGCCGGAAACAGCAGGGAAGCTGCGGTCGCTCGCTCCAGCGCGGAACGTTCCGACATGAGCCGGGACACCGCGAGCAGGGCAGAGCCCGCGAGCAGGAGGAACGCGAAGAGCACGGCGGGCGAGTATATCGGCTCGCGCGGCGGGTCTGGACAAACCGGCGGACGCGGCTTCCGTTCCCGAAAACGCGGCCGTTCTGCCGCGCCGTGCGAAGATCGCCGGCCCCTCCATGGCCCTCGTCCCTCGGCAAGAGCACGATCCGCGCGTCCGCACGGCGGCGCTGGGGCTCGCCGTCTTCGTGCCGCTGGCCGCTTACGTCGCGACCCTCTCGGGACACGGATACTGGCTCGACGCCGGCGAGCTGACGGCCTCGGCCGTCGATCTCGACGTGGCCCATCCGCCGGGGCACCCGCTCGCGGCGATGCTCGCCCACGCAGCGCTGCTCGTTCCGGTCGGCCCGATGGTCATGCGCGTCGCATTCGCCCAGGCGATCTGTGCCGCGCTGGCCTGCGGTTTCCTCTACGCCGCCATCGGGACGACGGTCCGGGCGCTCGGGGTGCAGGACGATCGGCTCGCGGTCCCCATGGCGCTCGGCGCGAGCTGGATCGCGGCGGGCGCCTACGGCTGGTGGCTCCAGGCCGTGCGGCCCGAGGTGTACGCGCTGCAAGCGCTGCTCATCGCCATCGCGATCGAGCGGATCATCGCGCTCGAGGCGGCATGGCCGACCCGTGATCTCTCGCCGCTGCCGGCCGCCTCGCTCGCGCTCGGGCTCTCGCTCGCCAACCACCACTTCATGGGGTTTCTGTGCTTTCCGGCGGTCGCGCCGACGCTCGCGCGCGTCTATCGCGCACGGGGACACCGGCCGGTGCTGGTCTCGCTCGGCCTCGCGGCGTGCGGTCTGACCACGTACCTCTACCTGCCGATCCGCGCCTCGACCGATCCGCCGATGAACTTCGGCGATCCGACGAGCCTCGCTCGGTTCTACTGGGTGGTCTCCGCGCAGGCCTACCAGGGCACGCACGCGCTGCAGCCCGAGCCGCTCGGCGATCGCCTGATCGACGTGGCGCTCTCGCTCGTCGACAGCCTGAACCTCGCACCGGTCCTGCTCGCCCTCGCGGGCGGGTACGTGCTCCTGCGCGCGCCGGGCGTCGTGCGCATCGGCTACGTGTGGATCGCGCTCGTCCTCTTCTCCTTCGTCGGGCGCGGGTGGCTCGGCTTCGTCCGCGGCAACCCCGATGCCCTCGGCTACCTGATGCCGGCGATGGCCGGGGTCGCCGCGATGGCGGTCTCGCTCGTGGCTGCCGTGGTCTCGCTCCTCGGCGAGCGGGCGGGGGCGCGCGGACGGAAGGCCGACGCGCCGAGCGTGCTGCTCCGGACGATCGCGCTCTCGTGCGCTCTGCTCGGCGCGTTCCAGCTGGTGAGCAGCCGCGCGCGCGCGTCGCTCGCGACCTTCCACGCGACCGACGCCGTCGACGAGCTCCGCATCCGGGAGCTTCCGCCGCGCGCGGTCGTGCTTCTCTACGGGCCGCAGACGTGCTTCCGCTTCTTCGAGCTCGAGGCCACCGAGCACGCTCGCCCGGACGTGCGCGTCGTCCCGATGCCGCTGCTCGGCTACCCGGGGACCATCGACGCGCTCGTGCGTCGCGAGCCCGCGCTCGCGGGCCTGCTCCGCACGCAGCTCCTCGAGGGGCAGCCGGCCGTCTCGGAGCTGCAGAGCCTGGCGACGACGCGACCGGTGCTCGTCGAGCTCGACGTGCGCGTCCCGGTCGCGCTCCACGAGACCCTTCTGCCGGACACGATCCTCTATGCGGTCGAGCCCGCCGGCACGACCGACGTGGACATCCGCGCGGCCTTCCGCCGCCGCGCCGAAGGCCTCGAGACGCTCCGCGTCGCGCTCGGCACCGACGCCAGCGATGCCGAGACCCGCAGTCAGATGGTCTGGCTCCACTACAACGACGCGCTCTACGCCGCTTCCGTCGGCCAGCGCGATGCGGCGCGCCTCTCGGTCGCGCGCGCGCTCGCGCTCTCGCCCCAGGCCCGCCAGCTCGTCGCGCTGCGCAGCGCGCTCGAGGTGGGGCGAGGCCCACTCGATCCGACGCCGTTCATGGTCGGGCAGGACCAAGCCCCACCCTGATCGGCGTGGCCGTCCACCCGGCGGGGCGCGCCCGCGCCGAAGACGGCTCGGAGCCCGCGCGCCCCCGAGCGCCCTGGCTCGGCAAGCCGCGCCGTGATCGAGCGCTCGGTCTGCCGCGGTTTCGGTTCGCTCGTCCCGGCGCGCCTACGTACAATCCCCCGGCCGAATGGACTACGAGCCTCATCCGCGCACCGCGCAGCCCGACACCGATGCCGACTCCGCGCCGGCCGCCCGCACCGGACCGTTCGTGATCGAGCCGAGCGCGCTCGTGCGCGAGGTCGTCTTCCACGTTCCCGGTGCATCGCGGGCCATGGAGCGGTTCCGCCTCGACTACTGCTGCGGCGGCGCGAAGTCGCTCGAGGCCATCTGCGCCGAGTCGCGCGTCGAGGTGGGGCAGCTCTTGGCTGCGCTCGAGGAAGAGAAGGCCAAGGGCGGCGAGACCGACCAGCAGCTGCTCGACACGCCGCTCGAGGATCTCGTCGCGCGCATCGAGCGAGAGCACCACGAGCGCTCGCGGAGCGAAGGGGTCCGGCTGGTCGCGCTCGCCGAGCGGGCGGCGACCGAGCACGGGGCGGCGATCCCCGGGCTCATCGCGCTCGCCAAGGACGTGAAGCTCCTCTTCCACGAGCTCTTGCCGCACCTGAAGCAAGAGGAGCGCGTGCTGTTCCCCTACGTACGTGAGCTCGAGGTCGCCGGGCGCGACGGAAAGCCCGCGCCAGTCGCGCTCTTCGCGACGATCAAGCACGTGCTCGGAGACATGGAGCACGAGCACGAGTCGTGTGAGCTCGTGATGAGCCGCGTTCGCCGGAGCGCGGACGACTTCGCCGTCACCGACGCGACGCCCGCGGTCGTGCGCGAGCTCTACGAGGGGCTCGATGCGCACGAGAAGGATCTCGTCCGGCACATGCACCTCGAGGGGAACGTCGTGTTCCCTCGCGCGGAGCGCCTCGAGACGAAGCTCCGGCGCGGCGCGCGGCGATGAGGGTCGCGGCGGGCGGGCGTCCTCGCCGCCGGGGCGAGGTCGCGCTCGCGCTCGCGCTCGCGCTCGGCGGTCTCGTCGCGTGTGGCGGCGAGGGCGATCTCACCCCGCCGGCCTCGGCGCCCAGCCCAGCCGCCGCCGTCGACCGTTCCCCCGCCGAGCGGCCCGCCACCACCGTGGCCGAGCTCTCGTTCACCGGCGGGGATGCGGCCTTGTCGACGCTGCTCTCGCGCCTGCCACCGATCCCCGAGCGCGCCGGGCTCCCACGTCAAATCGCGACGGTGCTCGACGGCCTGCTCGAGACGCCGGTCGCGATTCGGGCCCGCGTCGCCGAGGACTCGCCGCTGCGCCTCTTGGTCGCGCGCGTGGGCGATCGACCGCGCTCGGCGGTCGCCGTTCGGCTCTCGTCGTCGGTGCCGCTCGCCGAGCGTCAGCCGGGAGGACCGCGAGGCACGTGGCTCGTCGGGGAGCATGCCGCCGTCGACGACACGATCGCGGTGATCGCCGACGACGACGAGATGCTGGCACTCACCTTCGGCTACCTCGCCTACGGCGCTCTCCCGCGCGACGCCGAGCCGGGCACGCTCGTCCTCACGCTCCCGGCCGAGACGATGGGCGGGACGGTGCGCGACGCGGCGGAGCGTGCGGTGCGAGAGCTGCGCGGGCAGGCGATCGCGTCGGCGGCGGCCGCGCGCGCGGCGCACGCTCGGCCGCCCGAGCTCGGAGATCCGGAGGCGCTCGTCGCCGCGGTCGCCGAGGCCGTCCTCGGGCGGATCTCGCTCTTGCCCGATCTCGGGGAGACGACGCTGGTGCTCGCGCCGACGGCCTCCGGGCTCTCGCTGCAGATGGAGGGGGACGTCACGCCCCAGAGCCCGCTCGCCGTCGCGCTCGCGGAGCACGTCCCCGTCTCGACGAGCTTCGTCACGGCCGCGCCGAGCACGAGCGCGCTCGTCGTCGCGACCGGGGCGAGCCCCGCGGCACGTGCCGAGAGCGCCGATGCGCTCGTCGTCGCGCTCGCGGCGATCGCCGGCGCGCGGCTCGGGGCGAGCGAGCGCGATGCGCTGGCACAGGCCTCGTCGAGCATCGCCGCCCTCCGAGGGCCGGAGGGCGCGCTGGCGATCGGCGTGGGAGACGAGGGTGCGGGCTTCGTGCTCGCGCTCACGCGTGGAGGCAGCGACGCCGCGGCACCGACGCCGTGGGGCCGCGCCCTTCCGTGGTCGACCGGCGTGCTCGCGACCTTGCTCGGCTGCACGCCGGCCGCGCCGCGCGGCACTGCCGACGTGGCCCTCTGTCAGAGCCGGAGCCTCGCGACGCGGGCCCATGGCGACGTCCGCGCCGACGCGATCGGCAGCGCAGCGGCCTCGATCGCCGAGCGTGCGCGCGATCGGCTCGCCTCCGGCGCCGCGGCCGAGAGCCCGGACCTCGCGCGCGACCTCGCGCCGATCGAGGCTCCCTCGCTCCTGGCCGTCGTGCGCCCGCTGCGCCTCTTGCCCATGCTCGCGCTGCTCGATGGCGCTGCGACCACGGGGCTGCCGCGGGGGGACGGAGCGCTGGTGCTCGCCCTCGCGCACGAAGGGCCGCATCTGCGCATCTGGGTGCGGGCGAGCACGGCGGCGCTCGCCGATCTGGACGTCGTGCGCGGCCTGTTCGCCGCGAGCGCCGACTCGGAGTAAGAGACGACCGCATGCGTCACGCCGCGCAGGTTGTCCTCGTCCTCGCCCTCACGGTCGGCTGCGGCGGTGCGACCGCCACGGTCGCCTCGCGCCCGACCGGCCCCGACGTGGGCGCTCCCGAAGGCGGCAACACCAACGGCGGGGTCTCGAGCGCGGAGGGGGTCGACGACGAGAGCCCGGCGAGCTCCGAGGACGAGGGCGGCGTCGCCATCGTCGACGAGATCCTCGTCACGGGGCACGGCTTCACGCCGCAGGTGGTGACGCGCGAGGGGACCGCGGGCGCGGTCGATCCGTCCACCGCACGCGACGGAAGCTCGCTCGATCCTTCCGGCAGCTGTGTCGGCACCTATCCGGCCTCGGCCCAGCACGTCGTGAAGCTCGAGCGCTCGCTCGACGTGCTGCGGGTGCTCGTGCACAGCCAGGGCAACGACCTCACGCTCGCGGTGCGCACGCCCGACGGGCAATGGCACTGCAACGACGACTCGGGGGATCCGATGAACGGCCTGAACCCGACGGTCGAGCTCTACGCGCCGCCGCCGGGCGTCATCGAGATCTGGGTGGGCACCTACAGCTCGTACTACACCGGAGCGCAGTACCGGCTCGGAGTGACCGAGCAGTTGGGGTACGCGTCGGACTTCCTCGGCCCGTGAGGGCGGGCGTCACCACCCGGTGGCGTTGCGGATGGCGGTGACGAGGCGTGCGGCCATGTTCTCTTGGGTCGTCACGCTCGGGTGGTAGTCGCAGCCGAGGCCGTCGGCGGCCGACTGCTCGTCGAAGTCGACGATCGCCAGGTGCGTGTCGCCGCGCGAGGCCGCGCGCGCGACCACGTCGGCGAGGTAGCCGCGGTGCGTCGTGTGCTCGCCGCCCCCGAGCATGGAGCTGGTCCCGAGCAGGATCAGCGCGCTCGGATGGTGGCCGCGGATCGTCACCACGAACGCATCGAGCGCGTCCGCGAAGGCGGTTCCGGGATCGCCGGTCGAGAAGTCGTTCGTTCCGAGCGTGATCACGACGACGTCCGGCGTGTACGAGAAGTCCCACGGGTCCCCGTCGAACTCGGCGAGACGCCGCGCATAGAGCTCGGGCATCAGCGGGTCGGTCGCGCCGCCGTAGTTCCGGTAGACGCCGCGCCCCGAGTACGCGATCGCGGCGCATGACCCCTTCAAGGTCCGCGCGGCGACGAGCGTACGCGCCGGGCTCGTCTCCTCGGTGTCGGCGCCGAACGGGCAGCTGGGGCCGTTCCCGAGCACGCCGTAGCCGCAGGTGATCGAGTCGCCGATGAGCTCGACGAAGTGCGCGTAGGGCGCCGGCGATGGAACCAGCGCGCCGCCCGGGGAAGCCGAGGAACTGCGTGCGCCCGAAGAAGGACTCGGTGCGCCGCGATCCGCACGACGTGCTCTTGGTCGGGCAGGCCGCTGGCGAAGTTGGCATTGCGGGTACGTCGTCGGACCGGCGCTCGCGTCGAGCACCGGCTGGCGGACGTCGTCGATCCAGACGTCGAAGAAGCTCTCGCCGCCGTCGTCGAGCCGGACCGACAGCGTCGTGCCGCGGAAGCGCGCGACGATCTCGGTGCCCGGCCACGCGAGCCAGGGCGTGTCCGCACCGTCCGAGAAGTCGAAGCGGCCCACGAAATGGACGTCCGCGAGCGGGCCGCCCGCGTCGCTGCCGCCGCCCGCGTCGCTGCCCGTCGGGCCCGCGTCGCGATCTCCTCCGGCGTCGCGCGGCCCGCCTCCTCCGTCGGAGCCCGTCCCGGCATCGCTCGCAGGTGGCATGCCCGGGGCGTCGCATGCCGCGACGAGGGCGAGTGGAGCCAACGCGAGCGTGACGAGGACGGCCGAGCGCATCGGCAGAGTGTCGCCGACCGGGGCGCTCGATGGCGAGCCTTCTCGCTCGGTGCGCGCTACCGGATCGCGCCGCGACACGAGATCGGGCCCGCGTCGATCAGGGAGCGGCGGGCGCCTCGCTCTCTTGCACCTCGAGCACGAAGGGCCCGGTCGACGCCGAGTACGGCCGCACGTCGACGTCGTAGCGCCCGGGCGCGAGCGTGGTGACGATGCGCGCATCGAGGTGCGGGCCGGAGTCGTCGTCCTCGACGATCATGCGTCCCTCGCGGTGCACCTCGAGGTAGACGTCGAGCCCCGAGCGCGTCGCCAGCGTGACGGTCGTCGGCGCCTCGAGCGTGAGCGCATAGCGCGCGCGCGGACAGAACAGCGAGAGCCCGCCGTGCGTCTCGCCGCTCGTCACGGCCACTCGCTCGGGGCACCGCATCGTCCACGGCGAGGCACCGACGAAGCTCGCGAGCGGGAGCGCCGCGAGCCCGAGCGCGAGCGCCGGCCACGCCCAGCGCGGAGGCTCGCGAGGGGTCATGCTCGCGGGCGTGAGCGGAGCGACGTGCTCCGGGCTGCCCGTCACGCGGCGGAGGAGCCACTCCACCGGCCCGCGCCGGAAGCGCGTCCGGTAGAGCGCGGCGAGCGGGAGCACCACGAGCACGAACGCGCACCAGTAGACGAGCATCGTCTCGACGGGCATCGCGTGGCTCTGGCCCAGGAAGAAGCGGGGGATCCCGATCGCGAGGTGGGCGTGCACGAGGTAGAGCGAGAGCGCGAGCTGTCCCACGTTGCCCAGGCCCCGGACGATCCGGCTCGCTGGCCAGCGCGCCACGAGCTCGTGGGCGAGCGCGATGATCGAGGTCGCGCTCCCGCACGCCGAGAGCACGTAGAACGCGCTCGGCGACCAGTCGGTGTGCACCAGGCCGAGCCACACGACGGCGGTGTGCGGGTCGGTCTGCACGAGAAAGGCGGCGATCGCGCGGCTCGCGAGCTCGGTCGCGACCACCACGCCGAGCGCCCGCGCGAGCACGGTCCGCCGAAGCGCGCGCTCGCGCAGATCGAGGCGCCCGAGCCACATGCCCCAGAGGAGGAACGCGAGCCACGGGAAGATGGGGTGCACGCCATCGACGAGCGCGTCGCGCAGGAGCCCGGGGACCGACACGTAGAGCAGCTTGAGCTCGGTCCCGAGGACGGGCGTGACGCGGAACGTGTAGAGCGGCTCCCAGGCGCGCCCCTCTTCGGGAAACGCGACCTCGAGCAGCGCGCCCGATACGCCGAACGCGATCGCGGCGAGGACGAGCGCTCGCGGCGAGGCCCGGAGAAAGAAGATGGCCGCGATCGACAGGTACCACGCGTAGAAGTGGAGGATGTCGATGTCCCAGTGGAGCAGGATCACGTTGATCGCGCCGAGCCCCACGAGCACGCCCGCGCGCGCCAAGAGCGTTCGGCGCGCGAGCATCGTGTCGCCCCACGCCATCCGCGCGATGCCGACCCCGGCGAGCGTGACGAAGAGCGACGACGCGCGGCCGCCGGGCACGTGCGCGAGCCAGCGCAGCACGATCTCGCCCGGCGCTCCGCGCGGCGAGCCGAGCAGATACACGCCGAAGTTGATGAGCACCATCCCGCAGATCGCGAACGCACGCGCGACGTCGTAGCCGGGGACGCGCTCGTGACGGTCGGCCGCTGCCGCGGGTTCTTCGCTCGCTTGCGCCATCGAAGGGCCGCGATTATGCGCTCGCTCCCGCCGAGGCGCCTTCCTTTCGTGCTAGCGTCGCCGCTCGATGCCCGTGCTCTTGGTGCGTCACGGAGAAGCCGTCGGGTCGCAGGGCGACGACGGTCACCGCTATCTCACGCTGAAGGGACGGCAGGGCACCCACGACGTGGCGCGGGCGCTGCGCGAGCGCGGCATCACCGCGAGCCAGATCCTGGCCAGCCCGCTGGTGCGTGCGGTGCAGACCGCGGAGATCCTGGCCTACGTGCTGGGCTTCGACGGCATGGTCACCACCGATCCGTGCTTGGTGCCCGACGGCGACCCGGCCTTCGCCAGCCGGCGAATCCCGGTGAGCACCGGGACGACCATCGTCGTGTGCCACGAGCCGATCGTGCGTGGCATCGCCGCGCACCTCACGGGACAGCCGCAGTTCCCCGGCTTCCGCACCAGCGGGTGCGTCATGGTCGAGGGCAGCCGTGTGACCCTCTCGCTGCACCCGGACGCCCTGCGCGCCGACAAGCCCTGACGCGCGGTGGCTCGCCGGTCCGGCCGGGCCTGCATCACCAGGTCGTGAACGCGCGCTCGAGCCAGGTGTCGTCGGTGGCGATGAGTAGCAGGTTCTTCAGCGTCACGTTCGCGGCGCGCGCGGTCATGGTGACGAGCGGCGAGCGGGTGACGATGGTGGAGTGCTCGACCGACCTCGCGTGCCGCGCGGCCCATCCGGCGAGGTAGACCGGCACCATCGGATCGAACGCGGTGACTTCTCTCCAGTCGTGCACGAAGCGGATCGGCGAGGCCATCTGCAGCGCCTCGTCCCCGGCGCGGAGCATGACGGAGCAGTGGCCCAGATCGAAGCGGCCACGGGCGCGGCTGAGCAGCCAGCCGGGCCGGTCGATCCACATCTCGAGTGTTCCGTGCTCGGTCTCCCGCACGAATCGAGGTGGGGTGTCGAAAGGGGTCTGCACGAGACGCGCTCGCACCCCGTTCCTCGGACGATCCGCGCCCGATCTGGAGGGCGCGCAGACGTGATCAGTCGAGATCGCTGAAGATGCGATCCCAGCGGATCGACTCGCCGCTCGACCAGTAGATCGCCTCGGCGCGGCCCTTCACGCGGCTGATCGGGATCATGCCCACGCGCGGGTTGCGGCTGTCGTTGCTGCGATCCCGGTGATCACCGAGGACGAAGATGTGCCCGGGCGGGACCGTCTGCTCCGGCATCGACTCGTGCAGCGCGAGCAGCGAGTGGCTCGTCCGCCACGTCCGGCCGTCGATGCCCTCCTCGACCCACTCGCAGTCGCTCGGGTTCTCCTCCGAGCTCGCGTCTTCCTGGCAAGGACCGAGGACGCGGACTCGGATCGACTCGCCGTTCCGGAAGACCTCGTCGTCGCGGATCTCGATGCGATCGCCGGGGACGCCGATGACGCGCTTGACGATGTCCACGCCGTCGGCGGGGCTCTTCAGGATCACGACGTCGCCCGCGTCCGGCATGCCCCAGCTCACGAGGGCGTCGTCGGTGAACGGCAAGAACAGGCCGAAGGGGAACTTGCTCACGACCACGCGATCGCCGTCGAGCAGGGTCGGCTCCATCGACGGACCGTCGATCTCGAAGGCCTCGAAGAGCACGATGCGGATGAAGAACGCGAGCAGGAACGCGCCCAGCACCGTGCGAATGGTCGCCCCGACGCGGCCCTCCTCCGGCGGAGGCGCCTTGGGCTTGGTGCGCACGGCGGCGCCGCTGCTCGATCCGGTGGAGGTCTCGGAGGCCTTGCCCGCGGCGGCCGGAGCCGCCCCGTCGTCGTCCCGCTGCGCGTCCTTGCTCATCCGTGCACCGTCGGGCCGAGAGGGAGGTGCCCCACGATGACGGCTTCGCGCGCCGCGAGCGTGGAGAGCCGCACGCGGGTCTCGCGCTCGCCGAAGCGCTCTTCGGCCGCGCCCACGAAGAGCCGATAGTGCCTCGCTTCGGACGCCATGAGCTCCTTGTAGAACGCGCGCAGCGAGCCGTCGCTCAGGCGCTCGGAGAGCAGCTTGAAGCGCTCGCAGCTGCGTGCCTCGACGAGCGCCGAGACGAGGAGCCGGTCCAGGAGCGCCGGGTGGCTGCCGCGGCCCTCGTTCGCCGCGCGGCGCAGCATCACCACGTAGTCGTCCTGGTCCGGCAGCGAGAGCGAGCGGCCACGCGCCCGCAGCCGCTCGTGCACCATCGCCACGTGCTCGCTCTCTTCCTGGGCGAGCGCCAAGAGGGGCGCCACGAGGTCGGGCGCCTCCCCCCCGAAGCGGGCGGCGAGCGAGAGCGCGCTCTGGGCCGCCTTCAGCTCGCAGTGGGCGTGATCCTGCAGCAGGCGATCGAGATCCCGTTCGACGGCTTCGACCCAGGTCGGCAGCGTCGGCGTCAGCAGGCCGAGCATGAAAGGTGGCGCAAGCTAGGCGGGAGCGCCGGAAGGGTCAAGCTCGCGGATCGCGTGGGGTGCCGCCCCGCCGGCAGCGGAATTCCTCCTTCGATTCGTGCCCTCCGGCTCGGATCCAAGTACCGTAGCGGACCAGCGATGGAGGTGTCGAAGGAGCAGCTCGTGGAGGCCAAGCGGCTCATCGCCGAGCGTCGCTACGACGAGGCCGTGCGCGTCTCTCGACGAGGGCTGCTGGGGGCGCCCGATCACGTCGAGCTTCGCCTCTTGCTCGGAGAGGCTCTGCTCGCGCAGGAGAAATACGACGAGACGCGCGTGGAGATGCTGGCGCTCACACGCCGGCATCCGGAGGCCGCGAGCGCGCACCGCATCCTCGGAGAGGCCTACCTGCGCGGCGGGCACATGGACAAGGCCAAGGAGGCCCTGCGCCAGGCGAGCGTTCGCGGCGACGAAGCGGCGGCCGATCTGCTCCGCGAGGCCGACGGCGAAGCGTTCGTCGAGTCGCACACGATCGAGCGGTGGTTCGGTGCGGACGAGCCGAAGACGCTCGAGACGTCGCTACCACCGATCGAAGAAGAGGCGACGCCGCCGCCGCGGAAGAACCCGATGCTGCTCCCGCAGTCGATCCAGGAGCCATCGATCCAGGTCGACCCGTCGCTGGCCGCGGAGGCTTCGCTCGTCCTGCGCGAAGGGGAGCTCGGGGCCGACACGCTCCCCGGCAAGAGCGCCGACACGACGCAGCCGTTGCCGCCCGTGGTGATGCCTGCGACCGGGGCCCACGCCGGGCTGCAAGCGCTGCTCGCGCGGGCGAGACAACCCTCGGAGCCCGCGCCGGCCGCCTCGAAGAAGGCGATCGTCGTCCCTCCACCGACGCGCGTGAGCGAGGCCTCGCGTCCCGAGATCGCCGCCAAGTCGACCCCCGGGACCATCTCCTCGCCCGGACAGACCGCCGTCGCGCGCCCCGGCGCCTGGCAGCGCAACGCACCGCCCGGTGGCGCGTCGAGCCCGGGCATCAAGCGGGCGACGCTGCAAGGCACACCTTCGCCGATCGCCAAGGCTCCGTCGCTCGCCGGCATCCGGCCGGTGGACGCCAGCAAGAACGCTGCGGCTGCGAGCGCGTTCGGCGCGGGGACCCGCAAGAAGCAGACGCTTCTCGGCGCTCCGAGCCCCCTCGCGCCGAGCTCGACGCACGCGAAGGCAGTGCCCTTCGCGCCCGCGCCCGCTGCGCCCGCACCCGCTGCGCCCGCACCGTCGCCGTTCCCCCCCGCGGCGCCGCG
>JBGALT010000321.1:0-3784 GCA_044223665.1 Sandaracinaceae bacterium
GTGCTTCGTCTCGTCGCTCGTGCTCATGGGCTCCTCGATGGGGTCGCTCCGCATCGACGTCTTGAACGCCGCCGCGCACGCGAGCGGCGAGCTCTCGCCGACCGTCCACCTCGCGACCGTCCTGCTCGTCTTCGGTGTCCTCCTCAAATCGGCGCAGGTGCCGTTTCACGGGTGGATGCAGCAAGTCATGGAGGCCCCGACGCCGGTGTCGGCGCTCCTTCACGCTGGCGTCGTGAACATCGGCGGCTTCGTCATGATCCGCCTCGCGCCGGTCATGGCACATGCGGCCCTCGCGCAGAGCATCCTCCTCGGCGTCGGGCTGTTCACGACCATCGTCGCCGCCCTCGTGATGACGACGCGCGTCGCGATCAAAGGCGTTCTCGCGTGGTCCACGATCGGGCAGATGGGCTTCATGCTCGTGCAGTGCGGTCTCGGCGCGTGGCACATGGCGCTGATGCACCTGCTCGCCCACTCGCTCTACAAGGCGCACACGTTCTTGAGCGCGGGCTCCGTCGTGGAGCAATGGCGCGCGTCGCACCTCGTCCACAACCGGCGCGCGAAGCTTTGGCATTTGTTCGGCGGCGCCGCTCTCGTCTGTCTTGCCGTCGCGCCGTTCTACGCGGCGACCGCGTTTCGGTCGGGGCACATGTCGAGCATGATCGGTCCGCTGGCGTTCGTTCTCGGCTTGAGCTTCGCGCCGATGATCGGGCGGGCGCTCGCCGCCGGGGGACGTGCATTCATGCTCGCAGCGCTGTTCACCGTGGGGGCGACTGCCTCGTACTTCGGGTGGCACCTCGTGTTCGAAGAGATCGCTCCCTGGATCAGCACCGAGCCGTCTACGTCGACCTTCAAGTGGACCGTCGTCGTCGTGGGGCTCGTCATCCTGTTCATCGCTCAATCGATCCTCCAGACGAGCCCGAATGGCCGGTTCGCGAACTGGCTTCAGCCCCACCTCCTCAGCGGCCTCTACATCGACGACTGGTTCACGCGGGTCACGTTCCGCCTGTGGCCACCGGGGTTGCGATGACGGATCTCGCCGCCATCAAGGAAGCCGCCGAGCGCGCGTGCTCGCGCATCGCTCCGACGTGGCCGCTCGACCGCTTCATCGCGGTGAATCCCTTTTGGGGACGCACCGACAAGCGGCTGCCGCTCGTCGCCGGCGATCTCGCGGCGCTCTCGGGCGCGCGCCTCCTCATGCCGCGTGAGTGGTACGCCGAAGAGTGGCGCGCCGGGCGACTCCGCTCCGAGCACCTTCGCGAAGCCATTGCCGACACCAACTCCGAGCTGACCGAGGACGACCTCATCGCGCTCTTCTGGACCGGCGAGCCGACTCCATCGCGGCGGCCGCTCGTCGTCGACGTGATGGAGGCGCTCCGTCGGCGCGAGCACGAGCTCACGTGGCGCGACTTCGTGATGGAGGGCATCAGCCGATTCTGTGGCTCCTACTTCGACGACGGCCAAGCTCAGATCAGCGGAGTGCGAGAGGGTGGCCTGTACGCGAGCTGGCGAACCCAGGCGCAGACCGACCAGAAGCCTCACCTCTTCATGGCGCTCGGCGGCTACCGATCGACGATGGCCGCGCTTCCCAGCACGGCCGACGAGATGCTCGTCCGCGGTTGCACCGATCTCGCCGTGCCGGAGGGCGAGCGCGAGCGGTACATGTCTGCGCTCCTCCTCGACGTCAACGGGTGGGCGTCGTGGTGTGCGTACCTTCGGTGGACCGCGAGGCTTGCCGGTGGCGACGACGATCACGTGCGCGAGCTCTTGGCCGTACGACTCGCCTGGGAATGGATCATCCTCTCCTCGGCCGACGAGACGATCCGCGCGGAGTGGCGCTTCGCGATGACCAGCTGGCCTGCGATCGATCTCGCTGCGCGCACGGCGCGCTCCAAAGATTGGATCCTCCAACGCGCGGTCGAGATGGCGTGCCTGTCCCCGCTGCGCCCGATGCTCATCCAAGGCCTCGATGAGCAACGTGTGCAAGCGCCGAAGCTGCAGGCCGCGTTCTGCATCGACGTGCGGTCGGAGATCTTTCGCCGTGCGCTCGAGGCTACCGGCGACGGAGTCCAGACGCTCGGCGTCGCGGGCTTCTTCGGGGTTCCCATGGAGTACGTGCCGCTCGCGGCCGACGGCGCGCGCCCGCACCTCCCCGGTCTCTTGGCGCCGAAGTACCGCGCGACGGACGGGGGAGTACCGGCCGGAGTCGAAGCGAAGCGGAGGGCTCGCCTCGAGGCCGCCCATGCGTGGAAGGCGTTCAAGTCGAGCTCGCTCTCGAGCTTCGCGTACGTCGATGCGATGGGGCTCTTCTTCGCCCACAGCATCTTCCGCGACGTCTTCGGGAAGGCGAAGCGACGCGGGCCGGACTACAAACACGCAGGCCTCGAGGCGGCCGAGAACGCGACCCGTCGCCCTCGCATCACGAGCCACGTCGACGGCAGACCGCTCTCCATCGACGAACGATGCGATCTCGCCGCGAGCGTGCTTCGAACGATGGGGCTCGTGCGAGACTTCGCGCGCCTCGTCTTGCTCGTCGGTCATGGGAGCGAGACCCAGAACAACGCATACGGTGCGGGTCTCGACTGCGGCGCCTGCAGCGGTCAGCGCGGCGAGGTGAACGCACGCGCGACGGCAGCGCTGCTGAACGAGCCGGAGGTGCGCGCTGGGCTCACTGCTCGCGGCATCGACGTCCCCGCGTCGACGCTGTTCGTCGCGGCGCTCCACAACACGACGACCGACGAGGTCACGCTGTACGCCGAGGACGCGGTCGCGCAGACGCATCAGGCCGATCTCGCCGAAGCGCGCGATCGACTCGACCGCGCGGGCAAGGCGACGCGCCGCGAGCGCGCGCCGCGGCTGGGTCTCGATGAGCTCGCGGACGACGAGCTCTACGCAGCCGTCGTCAAACGCGCGACGAGCTGGGCCGAGGTGCGGCCCGAGTGGGGCCTCGCAGGCAACGCCATCCTCATCGTGGCTCCACGCGAGCGAAGCCATCACATCGATCTCGAAGGGCGCGCGTTCCTCCACGACTACCGCGCCGACGATGACCCGGACAACGCGATCCTCGAGGCGATCATGACGGGGCCGGTGGTCGTCGCGCACTGGATCAACTTCCAGTACTACGCATCCACCGTCGACAACGCGCGCTACGGCACCGGCGACAAAGTGCTTCACAACACGGTCGGCGGACACCTCGGCGTCTTCGAAGGCAACGGCGGAGATCTTCGGATCGGCCTGTCGCTGCAGTCGCTTCACGACGGCGATCGCTGGGTGCACTCGCCGCTCCGGCTCGGCGTGTTCATCGAAGCACCTCGAGCCGCGATCGATCGCGTGCTCGACAAGCACCGCAAGGTGCGCGAGCTCGTCGACAACGAGTGGATCCACCTGTTCCAACTCGACGCCGCCGAGCGAGCCATCCACGTGCGACGAGACGGCGGATGGAAACCAGCGCCGACCTGAGTAGCCATCGCGCCGTTCACCCGACGCGAAACACCACGCAGGAGACGTTGTCGGGTCCTCCGTTCTCGTTCGCGAGGGACACCAGCTCGTCACCCATGCGCCCGAGGTCGGCGCCGCTCTCCAGGATTCGTTGGATCTCGGCATCCCCCACCGGGCCGGACAACCCGTCGCTGCAGAGCAGCACCACGTCACCCGGTCGGATGTCGTGACGGGTGAGCACGACGTCGAGCGTCGCCGACGCGCCGACCGCTTGGAGGATCACGTTGCTGCCGGGCAGCTCTGCGCCGGGCCGTGCTTCCGGCGACTGCGCGCGTAACCACTCGGCCAT
>JBGALT010000088.1:0-32497 GCA_044223665.1 Sandaracinaceae bacterium
CGCGCGTCTCGAGAAGGAGGCCGCCGAGCAGAGCGGGTGCGCGAGGGCAGAGCCCTCGCCTGTCGCCGAAGCGGCGGAGCCGCATCGGCCGTGGAGGAGCCGAAGGCGCCGCGGAAACCAACACAGCCACGGCCCGCCGCGATCGCGAAGGCGAAGGATGGGTGGAGCTCGAGCGCCAGCGGGAGAGGGAGTCGCTCGTCTCGAGATGGAGGCCGGCGAGATCGTGCTGCGTCGACGCTCGGTGGTGGCGTCTCAGCGCCAGCGCACGTCGGCGACACACTCGTGCGCCCCGTGCGCCACGCAGTGCGTGCGGCGCGCGTGCACGTCCTTGCAGCCGGTCAGCTCGAGGATCGCGCACATCGTCTCGATCGTGATCTCGCAGAGCAGCGGATGGTGCCCAGGCCAGCTCCACGTCCGCGAGATCGCGTGCCCCGGGCGGTCGATGACGATCTCGCGCATCCCGCCGTCGTGGAGCATGCGCCACAGACGCTGGATGTTCCGCGCGTAGAACGTCGGCGTGACGATCTGGGCGACGACGAACTTGTAGACGCCGCTCATCGACGTACCGACGGCCTCGCGTGCAGCCGTCTTGAGGATCGCGGGCCGCTCGGCCGGCGCGTACTGCGCCGCCACGGCGTCGAGCAGCGCGTGGACGACGTGCGCCTCGTACCACTTGCTCGCGAGGATCCCCAGCGCCTCCTCGCTCGGGTCGAGCTGGGCCACGACGTCGGCGGGCATGTGCGTGACGAGCTCCGCCATGGCGGCGGGCCCGTGCTGGCGCGCATACCAGCGCACCACCTCTCGGATCGCCGCGCCCTTGACGTGTGCCCCACCCGACATCGGCGGTAGCCCGCGGTCCTACTTTCCCTTCCCGAGGAAGTCCTTGATCGACTCGACGATGGCGTCGCGGTCGCGGATCTCGCTGGTGATCACGCGCTCGTCCTTGCCGAGGTGCTCGCGCAGATCCTTGATGAACTGGCCGCTTCCGTACGGCGACTCGACCTGCCCGTAGCAGAACACGTTGCTCACCGGCAGCAGCTTGGTCTTCAAGAGCTCGATGCAGAGGAGCGTGTCGTCGACCGACCAGTTGTCGCCGTCCGAGAAGTGGAACGGGTAGACGTTCCACTCGTTGGCGGGGTAGTCGTTCTCGAGGATCTGCGCGCAGAGCTTGTAGGCGCTCGAGATCATCGTGCCGCCCGACTCGCGCGTGCGGAAGAACGTGTCGCGGTCGACCTCGCGCGCGACGGCATCGTGGATGATGAAGCGCGTCTCGAGGCCCTTGTACTGCTTCTTCAGCCACGCATCGATCCAGAAGCTCTCGATGCGCACGATCTCCTTCTGCTCGTCGCCCATCGAGCCGGAGACGTCCATCATGTAGAGGATCACCGCGTTCGCGATCGGCTCCTCTTCCGTCTTCCAGGATCGGAAGCGCAGGTCGTCGCGCGTCGGGATGATGATGGGGCGCTTCGCGTCGTACGTGCCGGTCGAGATCTGGCGACGCAGCGCCTGCTTGTAGGTGCGCTTGAAGTGGCGCAGCGAGTTCGGGCCGACGCGGCGCACGCCGACGTAGCGGTCCTTCTTGTCGACGAGCTTGGCCTTGCCGCGGTTCTCGATGTTCGGCAGCGCCAGCTCTTCGCCGAGGATCTCCGCCAGCTCGTCGAGCGTGACCTCGGCCTCGAGGACGTGCTCGCCCTCGTTCTCGCCGGCCTTGCCCTTGCCGCTGCCCTCCTGCTCTTCGCCGCCGCCGAGCGGGTCGCCGGGCTCGCCGTCGCCCTGGCCCACGCCGCCGCCCTGCTTGTCCGAGAAGCGGAACTTCGGGATGTCGATCTGGGGGATGGGGATGGACACGACGTCCTTCCCTTGCTTGCCCATCAGCTCGCCCTGCGAGATGTAGCGCCGCAGGTTCTGGCGGATCTTGCCGCGCACGATCGACTTGAAGCGCGAATGATCTTGGTCGATGCGGAGGGACACGCGATCTGGAGCGTAGCAGATCCCCCGCATGGCCCTCGGGTAGTATCGGGGCGTGGAAACGAGAACATCCCTCGCGATCGCCGCGCTGCTGATCGGCGCGGCCTGCGGATCGAGCCCTCCGCCTCCCTCGTCGAGCCCGCCACCGCCTCCTTCGTCGAGCCCGCCACCGCCGCCCACGCAGGCCGCCGCGCTCGGCGGCCAGGTGGTGGACGGTCTCTTCGTGCCCGACGGCTACGCGAGCGCGCCGCGCTCGTGCAGCGTCGATGCCGACTGCACGTGCAACACCGAGCCTGATCCCTCGTCGCCGTGCTGCCAGCGGGCGACCACGCTGAGCTGCTATCGCCAGGACTACTGGTCTGCGCTCGGGCTCGCGCGAATGGGCGCGTGCAGCGGGGTGACGTGCCCGCCACCACCACCGCCCGCGCTCCCGGACCCTTGCCGGCTCACCGGCCGCTGCGCGGCGGGCCGCTGCACCGACACGTGCGGCGCGAGCCTTCCGCCGGCCCCACCGAGCTGATCGCGCGCATCGCGCGCGTCAGGGCAGGCAGTAGCAGATGGCGTCGTGGAAGGTCTGCGTGCACCCGAACGCCGCGCCGGACGTGGTGCAGTGCGTGAAGTCCTGGTTGCCGATCCCGCCGAGGCAGCGCGTGCCGCACGCATCCGCGCAGCTGCCCGTGTCCCAGACCCCGTAGCTCACGTAGAACGCGCAGCCGAGCGCGTTCGAAGCGCAGTAGTCGTAGCCGCTCGCGGTACGGAACGCCGAGTCGCACATCGACTGGTCGATCCACGCGTCGGGAGGCACGTACGCATCGGGGGTCACGTACGCGTCGGGCGTGACATACGCATCCGGCGCCACGTAGGCATCCGGCGTGACGTACGCATCCGGTGTGACGTACGCATCCAGCGCGACGAAGGCGTCGGGCGCGTACGCGTCCATCCCGAGGTACGCGTCTTCCGGCGGCAGGGCGGCGTCCGTTCCGGTGTCGTCCAGGACCTCGCCCGTGTCGCTCGGCACGAGCGCGTCCGTGCCGGCGTCGCGACCGCCGTCGATTCCGCCGCCGTCGCGCTCGTTCGGGCTCCCGTCCATCCCGCTCGGGCTCGACCCGATCACCGAGCGCGAGAGCGAGCAGCCCGTGGCCGGGCCGAGCGAGAGGGCGAGCGCGACGATGACGAGACGGTCCATCGTCTCGTCAACGTACGCCAGCCCGCGCCCCGTTGCGAGCACCGAAAGCGACGAAGCGGTCGCGCGCCGGTGTCTTCGTCCGGACGATGACGCGGTCCGCCACGGCGCTGCGGGCCGGCGCCGCACATGGGCCGCGCGATGCGCCGACGCGCGCACATCACACGCCGGTGACCACCCTTGGCTCCCGTCCCGAGACGCGGCAGCCTAACCATCCCCGTGATCCCGAAGGCCATCAAAGACGCGGTCGACGAGCGGCGCCGGCTGCGCGAGCACTGCGCGATCTGCGAGCACGCGCTGTACGAAGAGGGCGCGCCTCCGTACATCTACTGGACGGGCAGCGGAGACGAGATCCGCCACGCGCACGTGCGCTGCGTCGACTGGTCGTCCCGCGACTATCCCGGGCGAGACCTCGTCAAGCGCATCCGCTCCACGCGCCGCCGGATCGGCGAGCTGGATCGCACGCTGGCGCTCGCCGAGACGCTGGCGCGCCGCCTGGCCGAGGACTGGGAGCGCGCCTCGCCCGCCGTCCGCGCGCGGCTCGCGACGAAGTACTTCCGGCTCGTCGATCGCATCCACGCCGTCGTCTCGCAAGCGACCGGCGGCTGGTGACGCGGCGGTGCCTCACGGAAGCGCGCGGAACGTCTCCGTCAGCGTGAGCCGCCCCGGAACGGCCCCGCCCGCGTGCAGCCGGACGAGCACGTTGCGGCCACGCGGCTGCCACATGTAGGTGCTCGTCGTGTCGGCGGGCGAGAGGCGCACGCCGTGCGGCGTGTCGAGCGCGATCTCGATCGTCGCGCCGAAGCGCTCGATCCGGATCGCGACCACGCTCGTCGTCTCGGTGGCGGTGGCGTCGACGATCGTACCGCTGCTCTGGCGGAGGCGAACGACCGTCCCCGCCGCGGAGCTGCCCTGTCCGAGGAAGACGGGAAGGACCTCGAAGATCTCGTCGGCGGCATTTCCGCTCGAGTCGATCTCGGTCGTCAGCGTCAGCTCGCCCGTGCCCGCGGTGCCCGGCGCCAGCTGGAAGGTGCGCGAGACCACGAAGGCGCCCGCGAGCGCCGCGCCGTCCTCGGCCATGCCGCCGTTCACGTCGCCCGTCGTCGTGATGGTCGTGACGCCGCCGGCCGACGTGATCGTCTCGCTCGGATCGACGATCCGCGCCGACGAGAACGATGCGCCTCCCGCACGCCCCGAGATGGCGTGGGTCGGCCAGCCGTAGAGGTCGGCCCAGGTGAAGGTGGTGTCGACGCGCTCGACGCACGTCGTACCGGCGCACGTGCTCGCTCGGCAGCGCGCGTCGCTGCAGCTCGCGACGGTGATCGTCCGATCCTCGAAGGCCTGCGAGCCGCGGTTCCATCCGAGCAGGACCGCCCCGGTCTGCTCGGTCCAGAGCGCGGAGAGCGCGCCGCCGCCGAACCCGGAGCCGACGTCGCCGTCGTCGATCCCGCCGAAATGGACGATCATCCCGAGCCCACCGGCGCGGGCCGAGACGAGCTCGCTGCCGAACGTCCGCGCGAAGTCGGCGGCGCGGCGCATCGGTGGCAGCGCCATGTCCGTGCCCGCGGCGTCGCGGAAGCGCGCGTACGTGCCGGGCGCGAACGACACGAAGCCGGGGGAGCTCTGCCGCGGATAGTGGCGGTAGCTCCAGTCCCACATCGTGTCGTTGCCGACGTTGCGGGCGAACTGATTCGCCTCGGCCATCCGCGCGGGCATGCCGAGGAAGGCGCGCATCTCGGCCGGCGACGGGAAGGGCTGCTCGCCCGCGTGCAGGAAGAAGAGGCCCTCGTCGGTGAGCTGCGCGACGGCCGTGTCGCGCACGTAGAGGCTGACCTGGTCGTACGCAGCCGGGCGCGAGGTCGCGGGGCTGAAGTGGCTCGGGCCGACGAGCGATCCGTCGGGCTCGGGCAACGTCGTGTAGCCGCGCAGCAGCGCGAAGCGCTCGGTCCAGCGGACGAGGTCGGGGTCGCGCGTGACGAGCGCGGCCTCGGCGATGTGCACGGCCGAGAAGCCCTCGTACGAGGCGTCGTAGCTCCCGTTCTGGTGGTTGCAGAAGCCGGCCTCGTCGCAGTTGCGCGCCATCACGTCGGCGGCCTTCGCGATCGCGCGCGCGCGCAGCGCCGGATCGCCGAGCGCCTCGGCGGCGTAGTGCACGGCGGGGAGCGTCGCCATGATCATGTCCGCGTTGCCCGACGCGTAGCCTTCGCCCTCCCACCAGTCGAAGAGGCGTCGCAGCCCGACGTCGTAGGCGGCGAGATCGCACGCGGGGATCAGGCTGCTCTGGTGCGCGAGATACGCGATGTGGGCGTACTCGCGGAACGCGCCGTTGAAGTTGTCGCGGTTGACGACCTGGCTGCTCATCGCGCCGCGCATGCACGCGTCGCGCGCGGTGCAGTCCTGCATCGTGATCAGGTCGGCGGCGGCCGTGTAGAAGGCACGTCGCATCAGCGCGGCGTCGCCGAAGTACGGATTGCCGGGGTCGTCCCACGTCGCATAGAAGGCGGCGCCGAACGTGACGGGCGCGTTGTCGCCGACGTACGCGTGGGGCAGGCCGCCGCCCGCCTCGACCGCTGCGAGCGTGAACGCGCTCGCGTCGACGTTCACCGCGGCGTAGCTCGGCAGGCCGGGAACCTCGCCGCCCGGGCGCACCACGGCCGACCAGAGCCGATACGTCGCGTCGTCGTCGCCGGTGTCGGCGAACGTGATCGGTGCCGGCGTGACCTCGAAGTCGGCGGCCGCGAGGTGGGACATCGACTCCCGCAGGACGACCGCGTAGCCCGCGTGCTGCGCGAGCGTGGTGACCGCCGGCGGGCAGGGGACCTCCACCATCGCGTACGTGCACTCGCCGGTCGCGGGATCGCAGCTCCCGCCGCAGGCGCCTCCGAGCGGCACGTGGATCGTGCTGCCGGGCACGCAGCCTGCGAGGTCGCTGCTCTCGGGTGGGTCGTTGCACACGACGGGCGCGGCGACGCACGCGCCGGTGTCGTCACACGAGCCCGGGGCGCACCGATCGCTCCCGCACGCGGTCCCTGGCGCGAGCGCAGCGTAAGCGCAGCGGCCGGCCTCGCAGCTCGCCGCCGCGTGGCAGTCGCCGGGCGCAGGGCAGTCCACCGCGGTCGTGCACGCCGGCAGCGGCGCGTCGGTGGCCGCATCCAGCCGCCGCGCATCGACGCCGCCGCCGTCCCCGGCGCTCGCTGCATCGCTCGCGACCGGCGGAGCACTGCAACCGAGCGCGAGGCCGAGCGCGACGAAACAGACCGGTGAGCGCAGCATGCGCCACCGTCTCACGATCGCGGGCGAGGGCCCAAGCGGGGCGAGCCAGAGGTCGCGCCTTCAGTGACAGCGGACGGTCGCCGGGTGCGAGAGGCGACGCAACCGGTCCGTGGGAACCGGTCGGGACCGCAGTGTAGAGTTCCGGGCATCCGTCGTGGCTGCGACACCGTTACCTGATGAGCGCTCCGCCGACTACCTGATGAGCGCTCCGCCGACCGCGCTCGCGCCGGGTTGACACTCGTGCGATCGAGGCAAGGCCGGGGCGATGCGACCGATCGCTGTCATCTCGCTACGTCGCCGTCGCTCACCGACGCCTCTTGCGCTTTCGGAGAGGTGTCTCGTGTCCTCGCAGTCGTCGCTCGCGCGCCCGCCGAGGTCGAAGCGCGTCTGCGATCGGGAACGTGCCGAGCAGTTGCTAACTATTAGAACGCACCGGACACGTTCACCCCCATCGGCGTCACTTGCACGGCGATCGCGATGCCTCCGCCGCTCGGTGCGCTCAGCGCCCACGCGAGCCCGGCAACGCCCAGTGCGAGCCCGACACCGCCCACGGCGCTGCCAGTTCCCACGAGGGTCTCCGCGGTGGTCTGTCGCGAGAGCGCTCGCGCGTACACCTGCTCGTCTCCGTGAGGATTGGCCGTCGCATCGTAGTCGCCCGCTCCGATCGCGATCATCACGATGCCGCCGATGAACGCGGCCGCGCCGGTGCCCACGAGCGCCCACGCCGCGGGGTCCACGCCGCTGCTGACTGGCGTCGCGCTCCCCGACTCGCTGCTCGACCCGTGCCGATCCACGCTGGTCGCCCCAGGCGCGCTCTCGCCGAGCGTCGCCACGGCGTCGGCGATCGAGGCCGCGATCGAAGCGACGACCGTCTCGCTCGAAGCGTCGATCCGCTCGATGCGCTCGCTCCCCACGAGCCACGCTTCGTCCACGCCGACGGTCCGGGCGATCGCCGCGGCGTCGGCAGCGCGATGTAGATCGGCGTCCGCGCCGCTCGGATAGACCAGGTGCACGGTCGGCTCCGAGCGCGTCGCCGCGTCCAAGCGCGTGTCTACGCGTAGCGTCGCTGCTGTCGTTCCGACCTCCACGCGGTGCACGCGGCCGCGACCCTGGCCCGCGCACTCGACCTGGACGCGGCACGTGCCGCGGGCGAGACCCGAAGCGGCGTAGGGCGTCTGACCGACGACGACGCCGTTGAGGCGCACGGTGCAAGCACTCGGCGCACTCTCGATGACCAACGAGGCCTGGACCCCTGCCGGTGACTACGATTACTCTCTCGCGATTCTGCAGTACGGTCTCAGCGGCATCGTGTCTTGGTACTTCTTGCAGCCGGCCGATGCGCGACGCTTTTCCGCAATGCAACTCCCCGCGGCATTGGCGGAGATGTCACCTGCGAACGGAGCGGGAACGTGCACCGTAAATCTCGTTCGGACTTCTTCCCCAACGATAGACTCGGTGCGCCGCTCGAGTCCGCTCTACTACGCCTTGAGCGGCCATGCCTACACGACCGCCTCCGCATCGTATTGACGCCCCGCGAGAGGTTCTGAATCATCGGGCGGGTCAGGGAACCCCATGACAGTGCCGGGCGACCTCGGACCTGCTTCTTCCTGGTGGAAGATCGTGGCTCTGCTCGGTCCCGTGCCTATGGTCGAGACCATCGAGAACGCGTCGCGCCCAAGCGCTGAACGATCGCGAGCCCGCCGCTTGCACGCTCGGACCCGACGGGCGAGGCGAAATCGTGTGCTCTCCGGGGTGGGATCGCCGATCGGTTACGCCGCGCTCGATGGGTTCGTCCTGAACCACGCGTCGGTGATCACCGGCAAGCGACCCGGAAGCCGGTGTCGACCGACCGCACACACGTGCTCGTGCAGTGGAGCCCAGTGCATTGCAACTGCACTTCGCAGTGGCTCTCGCTCACGGTGGCGCCGCATGCCGGTGCAGTGGTCGAGACGTACCACGCGTCTCCCACGCAGTTGTCTCGCGTATCGAACGCGCAGGTCGAAGTGTTGCCGCGCGGAATCGATCCGGTTGCCGCGTTGGAGAGCTGACGCGTCGCGGTGCCACTGCAGTTGTAGTCGTAGGCGGGCGCCTGCCCGCTGACGCTGCTCGAGAAGTACGCCGATTGGTTCGGGCGGGTCGTGGCGCCCAGGCTCGTGTCGAGGCAATCGGTCGTCCCGGTGCCCGGCGCGCGTTGCGTCCAGCTCGCGCAGCTCGAGGTCCCAGTCGGCTGGCTGCAGGCCGAGGTCGTTGTGGCGCCCGCGGCCGCGTACGTGTCGCCGTCGCAGTCGCGATACCACGTGGTCGCCATGCCCATGATCCCGTCGCAGTTGCTGTCCACCGTGCCCGGACACATCTCGCTGGCGCCGGGGTAGCGCGCGGGGTCGTTGTCGTCGCAGTCGTCCCCGCCGCACGAAGCCGTCGGTGCGAACGCGCCGTCCCCGTCGTGATCGACGAGGACCGAGGTGAACACGCACCCTGTGGCCGCGGCGCACGAATCGGTCGTGCACGGGTCGGAGTCGTCGCAAGCCAGAGGCTCGGTCGCGGCGAGGCAGAGGTGCGTAGTCGGATTGCACGTTTCGTTGCCGTTGCACCTGTCGGCGTCCTGGCACTCGGAGTCGTCGTGGCACGTGAAGGTGCAGTCACCGTCGCAGCCGTCGCCGTCGATCGTGCCGCCGTCGTCGCACTCCTCGCCCGCGTCGAGCGTGTGATCCCCACACATGCCCGCGCGGCAAACCCCGCTGTGGCAGACTGCGCTCGTCCCCGCGACCGTACAGGCCTGCCCCTCGTTGTTCTCGGTGCCCCCCTGGCAGACGTGCATACTCGTGTCGCAAGTCTCGGAGCCGTTGCAGAACAGCGTGTCGTCACAGTCGCTGCTGGCTTCGCAGCTGAAGGTGCAGTCGGTCTCGCAACCGTCACCACCGATCTCGTTCCCGTCGTCGCACTGCTCGGCCGTGTGGCCCGCCTGCATCCGGTCGTCGTGGATGCCGTCTCCGCAGCGCGAGAGCTGGCAGATGCCGTCGAGGCAGACGAAGGGCTCGAGGATCCCGGTGACCGTGCACTGCGTGCCGTCGGGCAGCCCGGCGCACGGGGAAGCCGGGCCGGCGTCGAGCATCGGGCCGGTGTCGGGCATCGGGCCGGCGTCCACCGCGGGCGTGCCGGCGTCGTTGCCGCCCCGACCGGAGAGGGTGCCGTCGACGAGGGCGGTGCAGCCGGACGCCGCGGTGACACAGCCCAGAACCAGTGCCGAGATGGAGCGCTTCATGAATGTCCCTCGCGTCTCAACGACAGCCGATCGTCGCCGTCGTCGTGGTGGTCGATCGCACGCAGCGAGAGCTGACGATGTTCCACGAGCACCGGCTCTGTGGGTAGTCGGTCCCGCAGCGGGGGGCCGCCGACGCGACGAACCAGACCTCGCCGGTGCACGTCGTCCGGACCCCGGTGCAGACGGCCGAGACGTGGCTCGGGGTGCTCCCCTCCGGGGCCCAGGGCTGGGGCGTGGCCACGCGATCGCAGCTGTAGTCGTAGGACGGGTTGAGCCCGTTGATGTTCGTCGTGAAGTAGCTCGTCTGTCCGGGCTTCGCGTTCCCGCTCGTGTCGAGGCAATCGGTGGTGCTCGTCCCGGTGGGCGCGATGGAGGTCCACCCGCCCGTGCAGCCGGAGACCGGGGCTGGCTCCGAGCAGCCGGTGACCGATCCGCTGGTGCTCGCCGCGTAGTCGTCGCCGTCGCAGTCGCGGTACCAGGTCAGCGTCGCGCCCGCCTGTCCGTCGCAGTTCAGGTCCATCGTCGCACCGCAGCTCTCGGGCGCGCCGGGGTACGCGTTGGCGTTGGCGTCGTCGCAGTCGTCGCCGCCGCAGCTCGTCGTGATCGCGAATCGTCCGTCGTGGTCGGCATCGACGAGCAAGGAGACGTGGGTGCAGCCCGTCGTCGGATCGCAGCCGTCCGTCGTGCAGGCATCGGCGTCGTCGCAGTCGAGCGACATCGCGGCCGGCGTGCACCTGTGCTCGCTCGTGCACACGGGCGTTCCATTGCAGACGTTCGCCACCGGGCAGTCGGCGTTGGCGACGCAGGTGTACGTGCAGTCGGCCTTGCATCCGTCCGTGTCGTCGGCGTTCATGTCGTCGCACTGCTCGGTGCCGTTGGTCACGCCGTCGCCGCAGCCGTTCGAGACGCACGCGCCGCTGACACAGTGCCCGGCGCCGCCGTCGCAGGGCGCGTCCTCGGCGAGGCCCGTCCCGGCGGCGCACGCGTGGTCGGCGCCGCACGTCTCGACGCCGTTGCACTCCTCGCCGTCGTCGCAGTCGGCCGCGGCGTGGCAGCTGAACGTGCACCCGATGGTGCAGCCGTCGCCGTCCGCGGAGTTCGCGTCGTCACACTCCTCGGTGCCACCGTGCGCGACCGTGTCGGCGAACCCGTCGCCGCACTCGGTCAGGCTGCACGTGCCGTCGATGCAGACGAGCCGAGAGACGATGCCGTCGATCGTGCACTGCGTGCCGTCCGGGAACGTCGCGCAGGGCCCCATCGGCGGGTTGGTGTCGGGCATCGGGCCCGTGTCCGGGAGCGGGCCCGTGTCGGGGAGGGGGCCCACGTCGAGGCCTCCCATTCCCGCGTCGTTCCCGCCTCGACCGGCGAGCGTCCCGTCGACGAGGGCCGTACACCCGGCGCCGGCGGTGACATACGCGAGCACACAACCGAGCCAAGCGATGTTCCGCATACCCGCTCCCCAAGAGGTCGGGCCGCGCCCGACGAAAAGCCGAGACGACGACGACGAAGGATCAGAACGTGAGCGCGAAGCCGTTCGGCGTCAGACGGAACGCCGTCGCGCTCGAGTCGCTGCTGCCACCGCTCGGCATCACCAGCGTGAGCACGAGCGCCGTGATCGCAGCCGCGGCCGAGATGCCGAACGTGATGTCCGAGCCGAGCGCCAGCCCGCGCGCGGTGTTGGCCTCCGCGCTGGTCGACGAAGGCGCGCTCCCCGCGGTCGCCAGCGCGACGCCGCCCAGCACCGCGCCCGTCACGAGCGTCACGCCGGCGATCGACCACACGATGATCGGGACGATGGGGGGCTCGCTGCCGCCGCTCGCGACGGCGGCGTTGGCGCTCATCTCGACCGGGATCGTGGTCTGCTGGCCCGCCGGCACCACCACGGTCGACGTGAAGTCGGCGTAGCCGGGCGCGCGGACGACGATGCGGTGCGTCCCGGCGCCCACGTGGATCGCGTCGGGCCGCGGCAAGCGGCCGGCGTCGTTTCCGTCGAGCGAGATCGCGGCGCCCTCGGGCCCGCCCTGCAGGATGATGCCCGTCGACTCGATGCGTGTGCGGATGGAGCCGAGGCGCGCGCGCGCGTCGGCCTGGTGCTCGTCGCTCGGGTCGGCGTGCTGCAAGTACAGGTCGAGCGCGGCGGCAGCCTCGTCCAGGCGGCCCAGGCGCTCGTAGGCCTGGGCGAGGTTCCACTGCAGGAGTGGACGCGGGTCCATCGAGTAGGCCTGCGTCCAGCTCTGGATGGCGGCGTCGTAGTCGCCCTGCGTGTAGGCGACCTGACCACGTTGGAAGAGCGTTCGCGCGTCGTCCTGAGCGAGCGCGGTCGAGGCCACGAGGAGAGAGAACAGCGCGCCGGTCAGCGCCGCCGAGGTGATCCGGGTCATCGTCGGCAATGCTAGCAGGTGTACGGGTTGGGATGGGCATTAACCCCCCATAATTGCGTCCGCGAGGACGCAAGCTGGCGACATGTGCCGCGCACGGCGCGGCGCAGATCGCGATAGGGAGACGCTTGGAACCACCTGCTTGCTCGGTGTTGTCTGCGCGGCGCGCTGCGCGCCGCCGATGTGCCCAGGTGCGACCTATCGGCGGCAATCCCCGGTCGGTCGACGGGACGGGGCGAAGTGTCATGCTCGCCCCCCCATGCGCTCGCTCGTCCTCGCGCTGCTCTCCGCCTGCGCCGTGGCCTCCGTGATCGGCTGCTCGTCGTCTTCGACCCCACCCGTGGTCGACGACGGCGGGATGTTCACGGACGCTTCGGGGGGGTGCACCGGCGACGGGACCTGCGACGACCACGCGTACTGCAACGGCGCCGAGCGCTGCGTGAGCGGGGCGTGCCAGCCGGGCCTCGCGCCCTGCGCGGCCGCCTGCGACGAGGCGCAGGATCGCTGCACCGGCTGCAGCACCGACGCCGACGGGGACGGTGCGATCGCCGCGTCCTGCGGCGGGACGGACTGCGACGACGCCAACGCGGCGCGCCATCCGGGCGCGAGCGAGGTCTGCGACGCGGCGGGCGTCGACGAGGACTGCGACGCCGCGACCTTCGGCGAGCGCGACGCCGATCACGACGGCGTCGTGTCGAGCGAGTGCTGCAACGGATCGAGCTGCGGCGGCGACTGCGACGACGCGCGGCCGGGCGTCTCGCCGCTGTTGCTCGAGACGTGCGACGCGCTCGACAACGACTGCGACTCGGCGGTCGACGAGGCGCTGGTGACGGCCGCCTACCTCGCCGACTGCGACGGCGACATGTTCGCTCCGGCGGGCGCGGAGGCGATCGTCCGATGCGGCCCGCCGAGCTTCTTGCCCTCGGCGTGCGCGAGCGCGCCCCTGGCGGGCTGGACGCTGATGACCGGCGACTGCGACGATCTGCACGCCAACCGCAACCCGGGCACGTCCGAGGCGTGCAACGGCATCGACGACGACTGCAACGGCCTCGCCGACGACCACCTCGGCTCGGTCGTCTTCTACGCCGACTGCGACGACGACGACTACGGCACGGCTGCCGAGACGGCGATGGGCTGCGGGCCTTCGATGACGGCACCGGCGAGCTGCCTGGGCGCGGCGGGGGCCAAGTGGGTCGCGTTCCAGGGCGACTGCGACGACGCGAACGCGCAGCGGAACCCGAGGGCGAGCGAGCGCTGCGGGGACGGGGCCGAAGACGACTGCGACGGCCACGTCGACGAGGGCGCGCTCTCGCTCTACGCCGACACCGATGGCGACGGATACGGCGCGAACGGCCCTGCGGCGCGGATGGGCTGCAGCAGCGAGCCGGGCTTCGCGATCGTGTCGGGCGACTGCGACGACGCACGCAGCGCCACGCACCCGGGCGCGACCGAGGTCTGCGATGGCACGCGCGACGACGACTGCGACACGCGCGTCGACGAGAACCCCGCCGCCGCGCAGGCCTGCGGGAGCGTCACCGGGACCACCTATGCGTGCACCGCCGGCACGTGCAGCATCGCCTCCTGCAGCGCGCCCCGCGCCGACTGCAACCACGCGCCCGGCGACGGCTGCGAGGTCGACGTCTCGACTTCCGTCGCGCACTGCGGCGGCTGCGGCATGGCGTGCCCCGCGGGCTCGTACTGCTCGAGCTCCGGCTGCCGCCCGCGCTACCTGTGGTCGCACTCGACGGGGAGCGGTAGCTCGGACGAGATCTACGAGGTCGTGCACGACGCGGCCGGCAACGTGTACGTGGCCGGAACGCTCGAGGGCGTGGCGGGCGCGACCGGGAGCGTGGGCGGCTCGACGGCGGTCACGGCGAACGGTGCGCAGCAGACCTTCCTCGCGAGCTACGACGGGGCGGGCACGCTGCGCTGGGCGCGCTTCTTCGGTGGCCCGGGCGTGAACGACGACGTCGCGCCCATCGCGCTCGCCATCGACGCCTCGGCGCGGCTCTATCTGCTCGGGCAGTTCTCGGGCGCGGTCGACTTCGGCGGCGGCACGCTCACGAGCGCAGGTGCGGTCGACCTGCTCTTCGCCAGCTTCGACACGGCGACCGGCGCGCATCGCTGGTCCAAGCGCTTCGGCACGTCCATGAACGACTGGGCCGGCGACCTCGCCGTCGACGACGCGGGCAACGTCGTCGCGATGGTCCAGATCTACGGCACGCTCGACTTCGGCGGCGGGCCACGCGGGGTGGCGGCCACCTCCACGTGGACGCTCGTCGGTCTCTCGCCGGCGGGCGCGTACCGCTTCTCGACCAATCTGGCGCCCGGCGCCGCGGGAGCGAGCAACGCGCTCTACCAGCCGCGGCTGGCGGTCGACGGGGCGACCGGCGAGACGGTGCTCGCCACCTATTTCGGCGGGACCTACGACTTCGGTGGGACCAGCCTCACCGCGTCCGGCACCGGCAGCAACCGCGATCTGGCCCTCGGCTCCTACTCGAGCGCCGGCGTGCTGCGTTGGGTGCGGCGCTGGGGCGGCATCAGCGACGACATCGTGTCCGCCCTCACGCTCGACGCGACGCACATCTACATGGGTGGCCATTTCTACGGCACGACCGATCTCGGCACGGGGTCGATGACCGTCACCGGCTCCGGCGGCACGAGCGACATGTACGTCGGCAGCTATGCACGCGCGGACGGAACGCCGATCTGGGTGCGGCGCTTCGGCGGGACCGACGGGGAGATCGTTCGCGCGCTGGCGGTGGCGGCGGACGGCACGCTGCTCGTGGGCGCGTGGTTCCGTGGCACGGTCGACTTCGGGGGTGGGCCCGCGAGCGGAGACGCGATGGTGCTCCTCGGTCTCGATGCCGCCGGTAGCTATCGCTTCGGACGGATCTTCACGTCCGACGCGCTCCCGAACGCGCTCACGGTCCAGGGCGACCACGTCTGGCTCGTGGGGGACTGGAACCGCGGGCTCGATCTCGGGGGCGGGCAGCTTCCGCTCTACGACTGCATGGGCTGCCTGACGCCTGACGGCTTCATCGGCGCGTTCCAGCTCTGACGTCACGGTTCAGGCGTGCCGCCTCGGACGGAAGCCGAGCTGCCGCTGCGCAGCCGCCTTCACAGTGAGCGGTGTCGCTACGATCTTCCGATACGAACGCTCCGAAGGACGTATGATGGCGTCCGGAAAGGGGCCGATCCCAGGAGTGACTGCCTCGAAGAGTGTGGGTCGACGGGCGAGAACGGTCGGGTGTGTCGCGCTGCTGCTCGCCCTCGCGACTTCCTGGGCGCCGAGCTCGCTCGGTGTCTCGGTGGCGCGCGCGGACGGCGTCGCCGACGAGGCGGACCTGCACTTCCAGCGCGGCATCGAGGCGTACCGCGAGGGCGCCTACCTCGACGCGCTCGAGCACTTCCTCGCGAGCAACCGGCTCGTTCCGAACCACAACGTCGTCTACAACATCGCGCGAACCTACGAGCACCTCTCGCGCCCCGCCGACGCCTATCGCTACTACGAAGACGCGCTCGCCGGAGAGACCGACGCCGAGACCCGCGCGCGCATCGAGGCCTCGCTCACCTCCCTCGCTCCCTCGCTCGCCCTCGTCACGGTCGAGACGTCGCCGCCCGGCGCCGCGCTCTACGTCGACCGGCGCGACCTCGGAACGGTCGGTGTCGCGCCGCGGTCCCTCGCGCTGACGCCCGGCACGCACCGCGTCGTCGCCGAGCTGGCCGGCCACGCCGTCGTCACGAGCGAGCCCTTCGAGGCGCGCGTCGGCGAGCGCGTGCAGCTGCTGATGGAGCTGCCGCGGATCGAGGGGCGCGTCGTCGTCACCACCGAGGGTGCGACCGTGCGGGTCGACCGCGAGGACTCCGAGCCGGTCTGCACGAGCCCGTGCGAGGTCTCGCTCGTCCCCGGAATCCACATCCTCTATCTGGGGCGCGAGGGCTACGCGACCGAGCCGCGCCAGGTGACGGTCACGGCGAGCTCGACCGAGACCGTCGGCGCCTCGCTCACCGCGCTCACCGGCTCGCTCCTCGTCACGGCGGACGAGACCAACGCGCGCATCGAGGTCGACGATCGCACGGTCGGCTTCACGCCCTCGGTCGTGCAGAACCTCGCGGTCGGCCCGCACCACGTGCGCGTGTCCGCCTCGGGCTACGTCGCGGCGGAGGCCGACGTCGTCGTCGAAGAGGGCGAGCAGGCGGAGCTACGCGACGTGCACCTGGTGGCCCGCCACGAGGTCGCGGCCGCCAGCCGCCGCACGGAGTCGCTCGACGACGCGCCGGCCTCGGTGTCGGTGATCTCGGCGCAGGAGCTCGAGGCCTTCGGCTATCCGACGATCTACGAGGCTCTCCGCGGCGTGCGCGGCTTCGCCCTCACGACCGACTCGACGTACTCGAACGCGGCGGTGCGCGGCCTCGGACAGCCGAACGACTACTCCAACCGCCTGCTGGTCCTGAGCGACGGCGCGATCCTCAACGAGGACATCCTCTACCAGCCCTTCATCGGCTTCGATGGCCGGGTCGATCTCGGCGACGTGGATCGCATCGAGATCGTGCGCGGCGCGGGCTCGGTGCTCTACGGCTCGAGCGCCATGAGCGGCGTGATCAACCTGGTTCCGCATGCGCGCGACGAGCCGACGCACGTCGACTTCGGGATCTCGTCGTTCCACACCACCGGCCGCGCGCGCGCGTCGCTGAACCTGCACCTCGGGACCGACACGGGGCTGCGTCTCTCGGTCTCGGGCGCGCACTCCGAGGGGCGCGACGTCACGATGATCTTCGACGCCGACGGCGACGGCTTGCCCGATCGCAACGTCGCGCACGGCGTCGATCGCTTCGACGCCTTCACCACGTCGGGCCGCTTCTTCCACGAGGCCCTCACGATCCAGTGGTTCTACAACTACCGGGACAACCACATCCCGACCGGCTCGTTCGCGACGATCTTCGATCGCGGCGACTACGATCGCTACCACGACCAGCGGGCGCTGCTCGAGGTGCGCTTCGAGCCCCGCCTCTCGGACGCCGTGCAGCTCTTCACGCGCGCGTACGTGAACTACGCGTACTTCCACCTCGACTATCTCTACGGCACCGAGCAGACCGATCCGCGCTCGATGCGGCCCTACGAGCAGCCGTATCAGGAGACCTATCACGGCGTCTGGACGGGTGTGGAGGCGCGCGGCGTGTTCGAGGTCGTGCCGCAGCTGCGCCTGACGGCCGGCGGCGAGGCCGTGATCCATCCGCTCGTCACCATGAACATCTCGCAGGTCGACCTCGACGACGCGACGGGGAGCTTCTCGAATACGACCATCACGAACGTCTCGCGCCCCTACCAGGTGTACTCGGGCTACGCGCTCGGCGACTGGGAGCCCGTGCACGAGATGCACCTGAACGTGGGCGCGCGCTTCGACTACTGGGACAACCCGCAGTACGGCAACGCCGGCGACGTCCCCGACTTCTTCACGATCAACCCGCGCCTCGCGCTCATCTTCCGGCTCTCACCGTCCGACAACCTGAAGGTGGTCGGCGGACGAGCCTTCCGCGCGCCGAGCGTGTACGAGAACTACTACACGGACGGCGGCGCGACGCAGCTGCCGTCGACGTGCTGCGGCCGCACCATCCAGCCCGAGACGGTGTACGCGGGAGAGATCGAGTACCGCCACCACTTCGACGACGACTGGTCGGCCCTCGGATCGGCGCACTTCCAGCTCGCCCAGCAGCTCGTCGACACGTTCCCGCCGCCGTCGGACGTCGCGATGATGTATCCGGACGCATCGTACTACGGCAACACCGTCGGCGACGTGGTGATCTACGGCGCCGACGTCGAGGTGCGCCGGGAGCTGCGCAACGGCTGGATGTTCGACCTCCAGGCGGGCGTCCTCGACGCGCGCTATCTCATCACGCCTGCGGGGACGAACAACGACCGCGTGCCGAACGTCCCGCCGCTGACCGGATCGATCCGCATGATCGCGCCCATCATCGAGCGCTACGTACAGGCGGCGGTCCGCCTCAGCGCGGAGGGTCAGCGCCGCATCTCCCTCGCCTCGGACGAGGAGAGCGACTGGGCGGCCATCGTGGATTTCGTGCTGAGCGGATCGGCCAACGAGGTCGGCCTCCGCTACTCGATCGGCGTGTACAACCTCTTCGACTGGCAGGTTGCGCTGCCGGTCGCGCCGTTCCCGTCGCGGACGATGCCGCAGCCGGGACGATCCCTCATGCTCTCGCTGACGCTGACGTTGTGACGATGACCGACAGGCCGAAGGACCGTGGCGACGCTTCCGGCCGGATCGTGGTCGGCCGGAAGGTCGGCGCGTACGAGATCGAGTCGCAGCTCGGCAAGGGCGGGATGGCGGTCGTGGACGTCGCGCGCCATCGGGGCCTCGACACGCGCGTGGCGATCAAGGTGCTGCGGAGCGAGCTCGCGGAGAGCGACGAGATCCGCAAGCGCTTCCTGCGCGAGGGCCGCGCCGCCGCGCGGGTCCGGCATCCGCACGTCGTCGACATCACCGACGTCGGCTCGGACGGAGACGACGTCTACCTCGTCATGGAGCTCCTCGACGGGGAGACGCTGGCGTCGGTGCTCGAGCGCGAGATCATCCTCGCGCCCGAGCGCGTGGTCGACTACCTCGTGCCGGTCGTGGCCGCGCTCGGTGCCGCGCACAAGAACGGCGTCGTCCACCGCGACCTCAAGCCGGAGAACATCTTCCTCGCCCGCGATCCCAGCGGGCGGGCGTTCCCGAAGGTGCTCGACTTCGGGATCTCGCACATCCGCGACACCGAGGAGCGCGTGACCGAGCTCGGCTCGGTGCTCGGAACGCCCCAGTACATGTCGCCCGAGCAGGCACGCGGCGAGGATGCCCTGACGCCGCAGACCGACCAGTTCTCCCTCGCCATGATCCTCTACGAAGCGCTCGTCGGGCGGCTGCCGTACGAGGGCGAGACGCCCGTGCAGCTCATCCACGAGGTCGCACGCGGCGAGGTGCGCCCGATGCGGGCGTTCAAGTCGTGGATTCCCCAGGATCTCGAGGAGGTCGTGATGAAGGCGCTCTCGGGCAAGCCCGATGCGCGCTACGCGACCATCGAGGAGCTCGGGCTCGCCCTGCTGCCGTTCGGCTCGGAGCGCACCGAAGAGGTGTGGCGTGCGGCGCTGCTCGGCCAGACGCGAAGCCCCTCCGTCGCGCCACCGTCGACGAGCGGGCCGCCGTCGACCGGGAGACGCCGGCGCCAGGATCTGGCGACGACGCCGCACCGTAGAGCGACCGATTCGCACCCGACGGCGGGCACGGCCGAGTCGCCGGCCCTCGTCGCGGCCCCCGCTCCGCAGGCCGAGCCGAGCTCGTCGCGGGGACGCGGCGCGGCGGTCGGGGCGATCGTCGCCGTGCTGCTGCTGATGATCGCGATCGCTGGGTACGTGATGGTGGGTCGCGGCGAGGGGTCGTCGACGGCGACGGTGCACCTCTCGCCGCCCGCCGCCGTCACCATCGACGGCCGGAGCGTCGGATCGGGATCGGACGCGCTCACGATCCCCGACGACGGGCAGAGCCACGAGGTCGTTCTGCGCGCCGAGGGCTACGCGGCCGTGACGCGTTCGGTGCGTCGCGCCGGCGACTCGGGACAGCGTCACGCTCGTGCCCGTGCCGCTCGTGCCCCACCGCCTCCGACGACCGTGGAGGGCGCGACGCAAGACGTGCCGCCGCCCTCGAGCGCCGTCGCCGAGCCGCCGCCGACGACGATCGCCGCGCCGCCCGACCCGGACATCCCGTGATCCGCCGCCCGCCACGGACCACGGCGCCGCCGTCGACGCGCGGTGACGACGACGATCTACGCACGACGCGCTGACGCCGCGCGGGCGGTGAGCGCCGCGAGTCGGTTTCCTCCAGCGCCTGGTTTCCTCAGCGCGCCTGGTCGAGCGCGCGCGAGCAGCTCGTGGAAGAGCGGGTACCACGTGCGCCAGTTGTACTCGCCCTCGGTGGTCAGCACGTGGTCGGCCGGCTGCATCTGCGCGAGCAGGCGATCGGCCGCGCCGAGCCGATCGCTCTCGCCCCAGCCCACGTAGAGCGGGGGCATCGCGTCGGGATCGGTCGCGTAGCCGCGCAGCCACGACCAGAGGTGCGCGCTGTAGTTGTCTTGCGTCCAGGGCTGGCGATCGAGACCGGCTGGCGGGTGCCACGTCTCGGCGCCTCCGGCCGCTTCGATCTCGTGGAGCAGCGCCTCCTCGCCCACGAAGGGCGAGAGGAGGATGACGCCCGTGACCAGCTCGGGGTGGCGCTCGGCGGTGAGGAGAGCCCCGAGGCCGCCCATCGAGATCCCGACGAGCCAGATCTCCTCGTAGCCGCGCGCGGCCGCCGGCTCGAGGACGTCGGCGAACATGATGCTGGCGATCCCGTCGCCGCTCGAGGGCGTCTCGCCGTAGTAGCGATAGTGGAGGTCGACGGCGACCGAGTCGCAGGGCGCGCCGCTCGCGAGCACCTCGTCGGGGAAGTGGTTCTCGAGGAAGGTGTCGGGCCCGTCGAGGAAGCCGGGAACGAAGACGATGAGGCAGTGCTCGCGCACGAGCGTGCTGCGCCGGAACTCGAGCGCCGGCAGCGGCCGACTCGGTGAGCGCGTGAAGTAGCAGCCCGCGGTGGAGGCGAGCAGGAGCGCGAAGAGAAGGAGGCCCAGGCGGCGCACGGCGCGGACCGTGGCACGAGTCGCGCACGGAAGCGAGCGGAGGTCGCGCACGGCCTGGGGATCACCGACGCAGGGGCGTACCGGCGCGCGCCTCACCCCGCGATCATCGGCGTCCGCTCGGAGAACGAGGGCCGCTCGAGCTCGGCGAGCATGTAGCGCGCGACTTCGTCGCGCGGGATGGTCATGAGCGCGCCGTAGTGCGCGACGACATGCGCCCTCTCGTTGGCTGGTGCGTGCGTGAGCGTCACGGGGCGTACGGCCTGCCAGTCGAGCGTGCTGGCGGCGAGGAGCGCCTCGGTGCGCTCGAGGTCGGCGTAGGCCACACCGACGTTGCTGATCTTGAGCATGAGCTGCATCGCGAGGTTCATCGTCGGCCGGGAGCTGCCCACGCCCGCCGCGCTCACGATCTGGGCCCGCCGGACGCCCGCGGCGCTCGCCCCGGCGACGAGCGCCGCGGTCGCGCGCGAGGTGAAGTCGTCGGGCGACATGCGCGCAGCCCAAGGGTGCGCGTAGCGCATGCCGAGCCCGCTCACGACCGCGTCGTGCCCGCCGATCACGCTCGCCGCGAGCGCGGGGTCGAGCACGTCGCCCGTCTCCACGCGCACGCCGGCCGGCGCCTCGTAGCGCGCCCGGTCGCGCACCACCGCCGTCACTTCGTGCCCGCGCTCCCGGGCACGCCGCGCGAAGTGGCCGCCGACGTTGCCCGTCGCGCCGAAGACGAGGATCCGCATCGCGCCGTTGTGCTTCGAGATCGCGCCCGCGTCGACTCCGCCGCACGCGCGGTGATGCCCAGAAGAAGCGATCCGTGAGATGCTCGCTCCATGCCTCGCCTCGAGATGACGTTCGTCTGCGACGAGCCCTGGAGCGAGATGCAGCCGGAGGGGGCGGGGCGTCGCTGCGCCAAGTGCAACGAGGTGGTCGTCGACCTCGCGGGGATGACGCGGAAGCAGGCGCTCGCCGTGGTCCAGAGCGGCGCGCGTTGCGTCTCGCTGCTCGCCCTGGCGGACGGGACGCCGCATTTCCGGCCCGAGCCGCTGCGCGCCGGGGCGCTGGCCGGGGCCGCGGCTTCCCTGCTCGCCGCGTGCGGCCTCCCCGAGGTCCAGGCCGCAGCGCCCGATCCCCTGGCCGGGATCGCCATGCCGCCGCCCACGACGGCCTCGCCCGTCGTCGTGACGCCCGCGCCGGTGACGGCTCTGCCCGCCCCGCCCGTGCTCCCCCAGGTCGATCCGGATCCGTCCTCGGAAGGCTGCGACGTCGCGGAGGGATCCCCGCCCGATGCCGTCGATCGCGGGGCCCCCGATCACGGGGCGGTTCGTCCCGCCGTCCACCGCCTGGGCGGGGCCATCCGGATCCGGTGAACGCCGGGGGGAACGGTACGGGCGGGCACGTCCTCGGGATCCCGGCAGCCCGCCGAATCCGCCGGGCCGCCGGGCCGGCGGCGTTGACACCCCCAGACGGCCCGCGTAGAACCGTCCGCGCTCGCGCGCCCCCCGTGCGTGCGCGCCTTCTTCCCGCATGTTTCCGGGGCTTCCGGGCATGCCGACCCTGGCAGGAGCGCCATGTTCGAGGCCTACCTCCCGATGTTCCTCATGATCGCGCTCGGCGTCGCGATCCCCGTTCTCCTCTACGTCCTGGCGAGCTCGCTCGGGCCGAAGGATCCGCCGACCGAAGAGCACCTCATTCCGTACGAGTCCGGGTCGGAGTCGACCGGCGCGCGGCACGTGAAGCTCTCGGTCAAGTTCTACCTGACCGCGATCTTGTTCGTGGTCTTCGACATCGAGGCCGTGTTCCTCTACCCGTGGGCCGCGCAGTTCCGCGAGCTCGGCTGGTTCGGCCTCGTCGAGATGATCCTCTTCCTGAGCGTGCTCGGAGCGACCCTGCTCTATGCCTGGAAGAAAGGCGCTCTCGAGTGGGAGCGGTGAGGCAGACCATGGCCGACGGACACGCGAATTCGAAGATGGAGATGGGCGCCGGCGACGCTGGCTTCGTCACCACGCGCCTCGAGGACCTCGTCGCCTGGGCGAGGAAGTACTCGCTCTTCCAGTATCCGTTCGTGACCGCGTGCTGCGGCATGGAGTTCATGTCGCTGAACGGGCCGCGCTACGACGGCCTCGCGCGCTTCGGCGCCGAGGCGCCGCGCTTCTCGCCGCGGCAGGCCGACCTGCTCTGGGTGGTCGGCACGGTCTCGCAGCGCCAGGCGCCGGCGCTCAAGCGCATCTACGAGCAGATGGGCGACCCGAAGTACGTCCTCGCGTTCGGCACCTGCGCGAGCTGCGGCGGCTTCTACGACAACTACGCGACCGTCCCCGGCATCGACAAGATCGTGCCCGTCGACGTGTACGTGCCGGGCTGCCCGCCGCGTCCGGAGGCCGTCATCGACGGCCTGAACCTGCTGATGGAGAAGATCGGCAACAACAACCGCGAGCCGCTCGTGGTGCCGCCGCGCCAGATCCCGGCGATGACGCAGCTGCGCAAGAAGGGCTCGCCGGTGTTCTTCGGGCAGGAGCGCATCCGCGAGGAGCGCGCGAAGCTCGGCGTCGGCGCGGTCACGATGGACGACCTGCTCGGCACGGGCGATCGCAAGGTCGAGACGACCGCGGTCCTCACCAAGGGCAAGGGAGGCGACCATGAGTAAGAGCGTGGTCGCGCGCCTGAAGGCGCAGTTCGGTGCCGCGATCCTCGAGACGAGCGACTTCCGCGGGGACGACACGGTCGTCGTCGCGAAGAAGGACTGGGTCCCCGTCGCGACGTTCCTGCGGGACGACGCCGAGACGCAGATGGACATGCCGGTGGACCTGACGGCGGTCGACTATCCCGATCGCGAGACGGGTCGCTTCGACGTGGTGCTGAGCCTCCGCTCGCTCGCCAAGAAGCACCGCATCCGCGTGAAGACCCGCATCGCCGACGGCGAGAAGCTGCCCACGCTCATCGGCGTGTGGGAGGGCTTCAACTGGCCCGAGCGCGAGATGTTCGACATGTTCGGCATCGAGCTCGAGGGGCACCCCGATCTGCGCCGCATCCTGATGTACCCGGAGTTCGAGGGGCACCCGCTCCGCAAGGACTACGACATCAGCAAGACGCAGCCGCTGCTCCCCTATCGCGACGTCGGCGAGGGCAAGTTCGCGCCCTTCGACTCGCACGAGGGACAGCCCTGGTCGCGCGTGGACTGGCAGGAGCGCGCGCACGGTCGCGACCTCCAGGTCTCGCCGGCGATCGGCGTCCAGGAGCGCCAGCGCCCGATGCTCAGCAAGGGCCACGAGTACGTGGCGCCCACGCCCCCTGCCGATCCGCAGGAGTGAGCAGCTCTCTCGAACCGACTTCGCCGAAGGCTGGCTGACGCATGGAACCGAACTACGAAGATCTCGCGGAAGAGGGCGGCGCGCTCGAGCTCCCCGCCGAGCCGATGCGCCTGAACATGGGCCCCTCGCACCCGGCGATGCACGGCACCATCCGCATGGTGCTCGAGCTCGACGGCGAGACGGTGGAAGAGGCCGACGTGCAGCCCGGCTACCTGCACCGCGGGTTCGAGAAGAGCTGCGAGCGCGGCACGTGGTCGCAGGTGTATCCGTACGTGGATCGCCTCAACTACGTCTCGCCGATGCTCAACAACGTCGGCTTCTCGCTGGCGGTGGAGAAGCTCTGCGACATCAAGGTTCCGGAGCGCTGCCAGTGGTACCGCATGGTGCTCGGGGAGCTGGCGCGCATCAGCGACCACCTCACGTGCAACAGCGCGGGCGCGATGGAGCTCGGTGCCTTCACGCCCTTCCTGTGGTGCGTGAAGGTTCGTGACTGGGTCTGGGACATCCTCGAGCAGGAGACCGGCGCCCGGCTGACGCACAGCTTCGGCCGCATCGGCGGCATGGCGAAGCCGCCCACGGCCCAGCTGAAGAGCTCCGTGCGCGCGATCATCCCGCAGGTGCACGAGGTGCTCGCGGAGACGGAGTCGCTGCTCCTCAAGAACCGCATCTTCCTCGACCGCATGCAGGGCGTGGGCGTGCTCTCGAGGGAACGCGCGCTCGCGCTCGGCGTCACGGGCCCCATCCTGCGCTCGACCGGGGTCGACTACGACGTGCGGAAGGCCAACCCGTACCTCCTCTACGACAAGGTCGACTTCGACATCCCGATCGGCCACGACGGCGACAACTACGATCGCTTCATGGTGCGCTTCGAGGAAATCCGGCAGTCACTGCGCATCCTCGAGCAGTGCATCGAGAAGATGCCCGACGAAGGCCCGGTCAACGTGGACGACCCGCGCGTCATCCTGCCGGCCAAGGACGACGTGTACTCGACGATCGAGGGCACCATCGCCCACTTCAAGCTGGTGATGGAGGGCTTCAAGCCGCCGGTCGGCGAGGTCTACTCCTACACGGAAGGCGGCAACGGCGAGCTCGGCTTCTTCATCGTCAGCGATGGAAGCGGCACGCCCTACCGCGTGCGCGTGCGCCCGCCCTGCTTCTACTCGCTGCAGGCCGCGCGCGAGATGGTGTGTGGCGAGATGATCGCCGACATCGTCCCCACCTTCGGCTCGATCAACATGATCGGCGGCGAGTGCGATCGGTGATGGCCCGACGACCGCGAGCCGAGGACTACGTAGGAACTCCCTCGCCCCACGCAGTGGGGAGAGGGTTGGGGTGAGGGGTCGGAGCGAGACATGCCCAACTTCAAGCTGGATGGCAAAGAGCTTCCCTACGAGCCGGGTGACACGATCATCCGCGCGGCGTGGCGCGCGGGGATCGAGATTCCCCACTACTGCTGGCACCCGGGGCTGAGCGTCGCGGCCAACTGCCGCATGTGCCTCGTCGAGATCAAGAGCGCCCGCCCGATGGCGCTGCCGATCCTCGCCTGGGACGAGAAGAAGAAAGAGTACGTCGAGGCGACGAAGAACAAGCTGCAGCCCGCCTGCCAGCAAGAGATCACCGAGAACATGGAGGTGATCAGCAAGGGCCCCGCCGTCGAGAAGGCGCAGGGCGCGGTGCAGGAGTTTCTGCTGCTGAACCACCCGGTGGACTGCCCGATCTGCGATCAGGCGGGCGAGTGCAAGCTCCAGGACTACTGGCTCGCGCACCAGAAGAAGCTCAAGAGGAAGCACGACGAGCCGGTGCACAAGCCCAAGGGCGTGCGCTTCGGTCCGACCATCGTGTACGACGCCGAGCGCTGCGTGATGTGCACGCGCTGCGTCCGCTTCTGCGACGAGGTCGTGGGCGACCACGTGCTCGACATGCGCGAGCGCGGCAACCGCAACGAGATCACCGTCTCGCCCGGTCGCGAGCTCGATCACGGCTACACGCTGATGACCGAGCACGTCTGCCCGGTGGGCGCGCTCACGAGCCGCGACTTCCGCTTCAAGGCGCGCGTGTGGTTCCTGCGCAGCGCTGCGAGCGTGTGCAACGGCTGCGCGACGGGCTGCAACAGCTGGGTCGACTACGACCCGCGCAACCAGCAGGTCTATCGCTTGCGCCCGCGCGACAACGCGAACGTGAACGAGTTCTGGATGTGCGACGACGGCATGATGACGTACAAGCGCTTCCACGAGGATCGCATCCTCACGGGCCGCGTGCGGCACGGCGACGAGATCGCCGAGGTCACGCGCGAGGACGCGATTGCCGCGGCGGGCCGGGCGCTCGCCGGCAAGAGCCGCCTCGCCGTGGTCGTGAGCGCGCAGCACTCGAGCGAGGACAACTTCGTCCTCGCCAAGCTCGGCAGCGCGCTCGCAGGCGCCGGCACCAAGCTCTACCTCGCGGCCAAGAGCGCGGCGGGGTGGAAGGCCGACGCGATCCTGCGCGATGCCGACCCGAACCCGAACCGCCACGGCGCGCTCGCCGCGGCCGGCGGGAGCGCGGCGACGACGGCAGCGCTGATCGCGGCGGTGAAGGCGGGAGAGGTCGACGCCATCGTCTCGCTCGGGTGGGCGGCCGAGGAGCCCGCGGTGGACCTGGCGGTCCTCGCCGGGATTCCGCACGTGAACCTGTCCACCAACATCGGGCCGCTCACGCAGGCGGCGACGATCGTCGTGCCGGTGGCGACGACCGCCGAGGCCAGCGGCACGTTCGTCAACGGAAAGGGCCTCTCGCAGGCGTTCAGCAGGGCCGTGAAGGCTCCGCTCGGCATCACCGCCGGTTGGGAGACGCTCGGCGAGATCGCCGTCGCCGCGGGCAAGGATCTCGCGTGGAAGAAGCTGCCCGAGGTGCGCGCGGCGATGCCGGCGCTTCCGAACGGCGGGGCGGCCGCCGGAGCCTCGGCCGGAGCAGGAGCCTGACATGGAGCACACGCTTCCCATCGACGGTGCCGAGCCGCTGGGCCTGGGTTGGCTCTTGCTCGCGACCGTCCTGAAGATCGCCTTCATCCTGAGCGTCTCGCTGCTCTTCTTCGCGCCGGTGTTCGTGCTCTTCGAGCGGCGCCAGAGCGCGATGGTCCAGGACCGCGTCGGCCCGATGCAGGGCGGCATCAAGCTGCCGCGGCTGATCATCGACAACCTCCCGAGCCTGCAGCTCGGCGCGTACGGCGCGGGCATCGCGTGCTCGGTGCTGATGATCGTCTGCCTCGTGCAGATGTGGCTCGGCAACGGCGAAGGGGTGCTCTTCACCGAGCCGCTCTTCGGCGTCGCGCACACCTGGAACGGCTTCTTCTTCCTGTTCGCGCTCCTCGCGCCCGTGCACCTCGTGCTCGGCGCCGTGCTCCCCGAGCTCTTCACGCACGACCGCCTGACGATCTTCGGCGGCCTGCACGCGCTCTTCGACGCGGTGAAGTCGTTCACCAAGCGCGACTTCGTCCCGCCGAACGGCGACAAGCTCCTGTTCGCGCTCGCGCCGATCATCGCGATGGTTCCGGCGTTCGCGCTCGGCGCCGTGCTCCCGTTCGGCCCGACGCTCTACCCGGGGCACCTGCTCGATCAGGCGCCGCCCGGCGGCTTCACCGACGGCACCGCGATCCCGCTGCAGGTCGCGTCGCTGAACATGGGCATCCTCTACATGTTCGCGCTCGGTGGGACGGGCATCATCGGCGCGGCGCTCGCCGGCTACGCCAGCGACAACAAGTTCTCGCTCCTCGGCGGTCTCCGCGCGGCGAGCCAGATGGTCTCCTACGAGGTGGTCCTCGGGCTCTCGCTCGTCGGCTGCTTCATGGTCTACGACTCGCTGCGCCTCGAGGACATGGTCCTCTGGCAGTCGGAGCACGTCTGGGGCGTGTTCGTGCAGCCGCTCGCGTTCGTGCTCTTCTTCACGGCGTCGATCGCCGAGTACAAGCGCGTGCCCTTCGACGCTCCCGAGGGCGAGAGCGAGATCGTGGCCGGCTACTTCCTCGAGTACGCCTCGGGCAAGTGGCTCATGTACATGATCGGCGAGTTCCTCGAGGTCGGCACCAGCTCGATGCTGATCGCGACGCTCTTCTTCGGCGGCTGGGACGTGCCGTTCCTGCACGACGGGGGCTGGGAGCTCTTCGGCGAGCGCTTCGACCTGCTCGGGACGAACTTCGCGATCCTGAGCGAGGTGCTCAACTCGCACGTCGCCGTGACGCTGATCCGCGTGATCGCGTTCGTGCTGAAGGCGTTCGTGCTCGGCGTCGTGAGCATCCAGGTCCGCTGGACGCTCCCCCGCTTCCGGTACGACCAGATCATGCAGCTCTGCTGGAAGCTCATCCTTCCGCTCGCGCTGGTGAACGTGCTGGTGACCGGCATCTTCATCCTCTGGTTCCAAGGCTGAAGGCGGAGACTCCATGGCCTACAAGATTCACAAGCCGGCCCGCACCCTCGCCGACCAGAGCTACGTCGTGGAAGCGGCGAAGGGCCTGGGCGTCACGTTCTCGCGCCTCTTCACGAACCTGCTCTCCGCCGAGGAGAACAAGAAGATCGCGACCATCCGCTACCCCGACGAGACGCGCGACTATCCCGAGCGCTTCCGCGGCGTCCATCGGCTCACGCACCGCACCGACGGCAGCCCGCGCTGTGTCGCCTGCCTCTGCTGCAGCACGGCGTGCCCGGCCCAGTGCATCTACATCGAGCCGGCCGAGTACGAGCCGGAAGACACGCGCTACGGCTACGAGCGCTTCCCCAAGGTGTTCGTCATCGACGAGCTGCGCTGCATCTTCTGTGGCTTCTGCGTCGAGGCGTGCCCCTGCGACGCCATCCGCATGGACACCGGGACGCACGTGCCCGGCGGCTCGAGCCGCGAGGACTTCTTGTTCGACAAGGAGACCCTCATGAGCATCCCCGGGCGGGACGGGACGTACGTGACGGCCAACCCGCGCCACGAGCCGGGCGACCCCACGCACCCCGGCATCGATCGCGAGCACGGGGGGCATTGATCCGCATCGAGTGCTCGTCCCGGAGGACCTGGACGGAAGCGCGCGGAGCCCGCGGACGGGAAGGGCCGGAGCGGACGAGCCGAGCATCGAGCCTCGCCCGTCGGCCCGTTCTGGCGACGAGACCCCTGCACTTGGTATGGCGCGGTCCATGACCGCGCTCGTCCGCTTCGCCGGCCATCTCACCGCCGAGGGGGTGCGTACGGGCCTCTTGGGCGTCGCGGCCAGCGGCGAGCGCACCGGCATCGTCGTCGACTGCCTGGCGATGACCGGCTACGACCTCGAGGCGCGCCACGCGTTCGTCGAGTGGCACACGCGCAACGCGGCGCGCATCGCCCGCGTCGCCATCGTCACCACGAACCCGCTGCACCACATGGTGATCCGGGCGATGAGCCTCGCGGCCGGGGTTCCGATGCGCGCGTTCTCCCGGTCCGTGGAGGCCGAGCGATGGGCGGCCGACGTGCGCTGACCGTCGAAGGTCGCGCGTCGCGCCGTGGCTCTCGCTCGGCAACGCGCGGCTTCGCTTGCACGCCCGTCCGACGCGACGACCCCCGCGGCTTGCGTCGCCGATCTCAGCGTGGCTAGATCTAGCCATGAGATCGATCAAGATCGCCGCACTCAAGGACGATCTGTCGAAGACACTGCGCAGCGTCGAGCGCGGGGCCACCATCACCGTGACCGATCGCGATCGACCGGTGGCGCTGCTCGTACCGGTGCTCGACGAGGACGGAGTCGAGATCCGCTCGGCCTCGAGGCCGTTCACGGAGGTACGCGCGCGTCGCTTCACTCCGACGCGGCGCCGAGTGGACTCGCTGGCAGCGCTGCGCGCGGAGCGCGGGACGCGATGAAGGACTGCCCTTGAACGTCTACGTCGACTCGTCGGTGGTCCTCCGGGTCGTGCTCGGTGAGAAGAAGCGGCTCTCGGCGTGGGCCCGCATCACGCAGCCCGCCACCAGCGAGCTGTGCAGGGTGGAGTGCTATCGCGTGCTGGATCGGCTGCGGCTGGCGCATGCGCTCGACGACGACGAAGTGGCCCAACGACGTGAAGGCATCGACGCGCTACTCGAGGGCTTCGACATCGTCACGCTGGACCGTCGCATCTTGCGGCGCGCCGCCGAGCCGATGCCCACGACGCTCGGGACCCTGGACGCCATTCACGTCGCGACCGCCTTGGCCCTGCGCAAGCGCGTCGCCTCGCTGTCGGTCGCGACGCACGACGACGCGATGCGAACGGCGAGCGCTCTCGTGACCCTCGGAGCCCTGGGCGCGGTTTGCGGTCACAATCCTCCATGACGTGGCCACGAGGATCGATGCGGCTCGCCTTCGTTCTTTCGCTCTCGATGATCCTCGCGCTTCCGTTCGCTGCGCGCGCCGACGTGCGGGTGCAGGTGGCGAACGGGCAGCTCGTACCTTCGGCGCCGCTGGCGTTCGAGACGCACCGCGGGATGCTTCGGCCCCAGATGGCGCCGACGCTCGACGCCATCGCGGCGTATCTTCTCGCGCATCCGACGATGACGATCGAGATCGGCGTGCACACGGACGCGCGCGGGGCGGAGACCTTCAACCTGCGGGTCACGCAGCAGGTCGCCGACCAAGTGCGAAGCGAGCTGGTCGCGCGCGGTGTCTCGCCGGCTCGGCTGACGAGCGTCGGCTACGGCGAGTCGCGGCCCATCGCAGACGACATGACGGCGGCCGGTCGGGCGGCGAACCAGCGCGTCGAGCTCGTCATCCAGCACACCTGAGCCACGCCTGCGCGCTACCATCGCCGGTATGGCGTGGGTCAAGGTTCCGGCCGAGCACCATCCGATCTTCCGCGCGGCGCTGCCTCGCGATCCGCGGCTCGAGACCCAGCCGATGTTCGGGGGGCTGGCCGCGAAGGTGAACGGGCACTTCTTCGCGGGCCTGTTCGCGCGCTCGGTCGTGCTCGATCTGCCCGATGCGATCCGCGAGGAGGTGCTCGCCCTCGAGGGCGCTGCGCCCTTCGATCCGATGGGAGACGGCCGCCAGATGAGCCGGAAGGTCATGCTGCCCGAGGCCTTCATGGAAGAGCCCGACGAGCTGCGGCGCTGGGTGAAGCGCGCGTTCGACGAGGCCCTCGAGCGACCCGCGAAGGCGGCCGAGCCCAAGGCGCCGAAGAAGCGCGCCGCGAGCGCGGCGCCGGCGAACAAGAGCGCCGCAGCGAAAGGGACGCAGTCGCCGAAGGCGAGCCGCGCGAAGGCGGCGGCGAAGGCTGCTCCGAGCGGGGCGCGCGCGCGTACGCGCTGACGACGGGCCACGATCGGCCGTGCGGCGCGACATCCCCGCGACGTCACGGCGTCGCCGCGCTCGCGGCGATGCGAACGTCGGGCGCGATCGCGTAGCCCTCGGGGACCGTGCGCAGGACGGCGTCGAGGCCCTGCTTGCGCAGGGTCCAGAGCGCGGTCTGCACGCGCTTCTTCTGGCTCGCGGCGTCGGCGCGCTCGCCCGGCCAGCCGGCGCGGAAGAGGGCCGAGACCGAGACCGCCGACGCGGAGGCGTGCGCTTGGGCGAGGGCCTCGATCACGCGCCACAGCGTGGCCCGCCGACCGAGCGCGAGGACGTGCCCGTCGAGCTCGACCGTGCGCCGGCCGCGATCGAAGCGCAGCGTGGAGGGCGGCACCTCGGGCGCGTGGGTGGCGAGCCAGCGCTCGGCCTGGGCGCGCACGGTCGGCATCTGCACGCGCCACGCGAGATCGGCGACGCGCGCCCACGAGGAGGTGCCGCCGGCGTCGAGGCCGAGCAGCTCGAGCGCGGCCTCACCCGCACGCGCGGCGGCCGCGCGACCCGCGGCGGCCTCCGCCTCGGCGCGCGCCGTCTCGCCCGCGGCGCGCAGGGCCTCCACGAGGCGGGCCCCGGTTCCGATCGCACCCGCGAGATCGCCGAACGAAGCGAGCTCGTCGCGGCTCCGCTCGAAGAGGCGTGCGGCCTCGGGCGCGCGGCCTCGGCGGAGCGCGCTCTCCGCCACGAAGCGCCGCGCGATGGCGCCCAGGCGTGGGGAAGGGCGCGCCCGGGCCCGCTCGCTCGCGACGCGTGCGAGCCGCTCGAGCGAGTCGGGCTCGGCGCGGACGTGCGCGAGGAACATGCGCTGGATGAGCAGATCCTCGCGGAGGTCTTCGCCGCGCGCGCCCTCGGTGGCCACGACGAGCGCGTCGGCCTCGTCGAGCGCGATGCGCGCGGTCTCGGTCTCGCCGCGCCAGGCAGCGATGTGGCCGAGGTAGAGCGCCCGGTAGGCCCGCTCGAGCGGCGCTCGCTCGAGGGCACGCGTCTGGTGGAGCAGGTGCTCGGCGCTCTCGTGATCGCCGCGCATGACGAGCGCGCGCACGCGCACGAGCATCACGTCGGCGAGCAGCGCGTCGTCGTCGAGCGTGCGTGCGCGCTCGCTCGCCCGCGCGAGCAGGTCGAGCGTCTGCGCGCGCTCCAGGCGCCCGAGAAAGAGCGGCTCGAGCGCCAGCG
>JBGALT010000089.1:0-31722 GCA_044223665.1 Sandaracinaceae bacterium
GCGAGGCCGCGTGCCCCTACGGCGCGCGCCACTTCAACTTCGCCGAGCCCTCGATCGCGCCGAGCGAGATCAACCCCGATCAGAGCTACCTGTCCAACCGCGTGCGCCCGCGCGGCGTGATGGAGAAGTGCCACTTCTGCCTCCACCGCACGCGCCGCGGTCAGCTGCCCGCGTGCCAGGAGGCCTGCCCGGTCGGCGCCCGCCACTTCGGCAACCTCCTCGATCCCACCAGCGAGGTGCGCCGGATCCTCGACACCAAGCGCGTCTACGTCCTGCGCGAAGAGCTCGGGACGATGCCGCGCTTCTTCTACTTCTTCGAGTGAGCCATGAGCGAGCAGCGACATCCCGGGTTCGTCTCCGCCGCGCTCCGCGAGATCGCGGGCGAGACCTGGGCGTATCGGGCCTGGGTGCTCGCGCTCGCGATCGGCTGCCTCGTCGGAACGATCGGCTACCGGCAGCAGATGATCGACGGCCTGTACGCGACGACGATGACCGACCAGATCAGCTGGGGCGCGTACATCGCGAACTTCACGTTCCTCGTGGGCGTCGCGTCGGCCCTCTTGATGGTCGTGCTGCCGGGCTACGGATTCCGGCTGACGTCGTTCAAGCGAATCGTGTTCGTCGGCGAGGCCGTGGCGCTCTCGGCCGTCATGATGTGCCTGCTCTTCGTGGTCGTCGACATCGGCCGACCCGAGCAGTCGTGGCACCTGATGCCGTGGATCGGGTCGCTGAACTTCCCGGCCTCGATCCTCAGCTGGGACGTCGTCGTCCTGAGCGGCTACCTCGCGATCAACGTCGTGCTCGTCGCCATGGCGATGTCGGCGCGCTACCGGCAGGAGCGGCGCCCACCGAGCTACGTGCCGATGCTCTTCGTGAGCATGGTGTGGGCGATCAGCATCCACACGGTCACGGCGTTCCTCTACACGTGGCTGGGCGCGCGACCGTTCTGGAACTCGGCGATCGTCGCGGCGAGGTTCATGGTGTCGGCCGCGGTCTGCGAGCCCGCGATCCTGGTGATCGCGCTGCGCTCGCTCCAGCGCGGGCTCGGTGTGCCGGTCGACGAGGAGGTGTTCTTCGTCCTGCGCCGGGTGATGACCAGCACGCTGCTGGTCGACCTCTTCCTCTTCGGCGCCGAGGTGTTCACCGAGCTCTGGAGCGGCTCGCGCCACGCGGAGTCGATGCGCTATCTGCTCTTCGGCCTCGAGGGACACGACGCCGTGCGCGCCTGGGTCTGGGCGTCGATCGTGATCATGGCCGGGACGGCGGCCGTCCTGCTGTCGCCGCTCAAGCGCCGCCGGTACGTGCTCGAGATCGCGAGCGTGGCCGGCATCGTCGGCGTCTGGATCGAGAAGGGCATGGCGCTCGTGGTGCCGGGCTTCGTGCCGTCGCCGCTCGGCGAGGTCACCGAGTATCAGCCCTCGAGCGTCGAGCTCATGGTGTGCCTGGGCATCTGGTGCTTCGGTGCGCTCTGCTTCACGTTGCTCGCGCGCGTGATGGCGCGGATCGAGGACGGGACGCTTCGCGCCGCCGGCACGACGCCCCTCAGCCCCACCCCGAGCATGCTGCCCTCGAGGGCGGCTGCGATCGCCGAGGCGGCGGGCGGATCCGAGGCGAAGCCATGAGGCGCTCGCTCTCCGTCGCGCTCGTGCTCAGCGCTTGCCAGGCGCCCGCCGCTCCCCCGCCGATGCCCGACGCCGACAGTGCCGCGATCGACGGCGCCACCGCCGATCACGTCGAGGGCACGATCGACGGAGCGCCTTTCGCGGCGCTCGACGTCCGCTTCCGCGTGCGCGACGGGGAGGTCCCGCGGGTGGACCTCTGGCTCGCCGACGCGGCGATCGAGCGCTGCGGCCTCGCGCTGCCGCGCACGGGGACACGGGTCTGGGTCCGCTTCGCCGGCGTCACGACGCTCGCGCCAGGTCACTTCGTGCAGACCGATGACGAGGGCTCGCCGATCACGGCGCACTACGAGCGCTTCGTCGGCCGTCACGGCGCCGAGCGCGACTGGGCCGAGGTGCACCGCGGGCGCACCGAGGTCGAGATCACGCGGGCGAGCGCCACGGCGATCGAGGGGCGCCTGCACGCGTGCTTCGCCGATGCGGCCCGGAGCTGCGTCGCCGGCCGCTTCGTCGCGACGCCTTGCCTCAGCCGCGTCGACGGCCGCGCGCTCCGCGAGCCGCCCGGCCTCGTCGACGAAGCTCTCGAGCCGAGGAGAGCGCCGTGATCGCCGCGGGCCGGCACCGCGCTCGGCTCGTCCTCTCGGGCGCCCTCGTCACCGCGCTCGCGAGCGGATGCGAGGCGCGGATCCTCCCGACGCGCGCGCCGGTGTACGCCGACGTCGCGCCGATCCTGGCGAGCTGCGTTCCTTGCCACGGGCCCGAGCGCGCCGAGGCCGGATACCGCGTGGACGGCTACGTGGAGTCCGTCTCCTGTCCGGCCGACGCGGGCCCCGCGGTCGATCCGCCGGACGAGGCCGCGCCGATCCTGCGGGCGCTCGCGAGGGCCGATCACCTCGGCCTCCTGAGCGAGCAGGACGCGGCGCTGCTCACGCTCTGGGTCGAGACCGGCGCCGCTCCGCGCGAGGGCGCCGCGCACCCGAGCGGCTGGGCGGACCCGCGGAGCTCCGACTTCCACGGCGAGGCGCTGCGCGCCGAGCACTGGGACCGGATGGTCGACGAGACCGAGCCCGGCGCGTGCGTGCGATGCCACGACGATGGCACGCGCCGCACGACGAGGACCGCACCCGGCGCGACGCCCTGCGCGAGCTGTCACACCGCCGACGGAGGCCCGCGCGCCTGCACCACGTGCCACGGCAGCGAAGGCCACGCGGGCCCGCCGCGCGATCCTTGCTTCCACCCCGAAGAGGCGATGCGCACGGCCGGCGCCCACGCGGCGCACGCAGCGGGCAACGTCGGCTGCGAGGTCTGCCACGGCCCGCGCACGATCGACGGGCTCTTCGGTGGAACGCACGGCAACGGAGTCGTCGAGGTGACGCTCGAGCCCACGCGCGCGGGCCGAGACGCGCGGTGGGACCCGGCGAGCCGGCGATGCCTCGACACGTGCCACGACCGCGGCGGCTCGGAGCCCGCGCCGCGCTGGATCACCACCACCGAGCGCGACTGCGGCTCGTGTCATCTCTCGCCGCCGGCCGATCACTACGCCGGCACCTGCGACCGGTGCCACGCCGAGGCGGCGCCCGACGGACGCTCGCTCGTCCCGGGCCCGCTCCACGCCGACGGGATCGTCGAGATCGGCGATGGCTCGGGCGGTTGTGGCGCATGCCACGGGCACGGCACCGATCCGACGCCGAGCACCCCCGCGCACCTCGCGCACGCGAGCCCGACGCTCGCGACGCCCTTCGCGTGCAGCGAGTGCCACCGCATGCCCGACACCGTGGTCGCCGCCGGGCACCTCGATCGCACCGAGGGCGCGGAGGTGATCTTCGGCCCCCTCGCGCTCGCGCGCGAGAGCACGCCGACGATCGACGCGTCCGGCACGTGCGAGGACGTCGCATGCCACGGCGCCGGGCTCACGAGTGGCTCGTTCACCACGCCGACATGGGACGCCACGGACCACCACGCACGCACCTGCGGCGCCTGCCACGCGGCGCCCCCGCCGCCACCCCACGCGAACAGCACCGACTGCGGCAACGTCGCCTGTCACGGCGCGATCGTCGGCCCGGGCCCCAGCATCACGGAGGTCGGGCGGGCGCTCCACGTGAACGGTCGCACCGACCTCGCGGGGCCGCCGTGAAGGCGCGCACGGCCGCGCTCGCGCTCGCCGTCGCCGCGCTCGCCGCTCGCGCCCGCGCCGACGACGTGCCACCGCCACGCTCCGTCGAGCCGATCGACGCGCCGGAAGAGCGCGCGGAGGCCGAGGCAGCGGCGCACGCCGCGGACACCCTCGCGACGCCGTGGACCGTTCGCACGCGGCACGACTACCTCTTCGGCTGGCAGTCGCGCTTCCGTCTCGATGCGTCGGCCGATCCGCTCGGGCTCGAGCAGCAGCTCTGGCGACGGATCGATCAGCTCGTCCGCTACGACCGGCTCTCGCTCGATGCGAGCTGCCGGATCGACGACCACGCCTCGATTGCGCTCCACCTCGCGGGCTGGAGCGCCAACGACTTCCTCTCCGATCTGAACGGGAGCGCGGTCGCCGGTGACGTCGCGATCGGGTACGTCGAGCTCACCGTGACGCCGGTGGGCGCCTGGGTCGGGCGTCGCTTCATGACGTACGGGCCGCCCGGAGGTCTCCACGTCGATGGCGGCGGCGTGTCGGTGCACGCGACGAACGGCCTGTTCGCCGACGCGTTCGTCGGGCGCCCCGTCACACCGGTGCGACCGAGCGCGCTCGGGCCGCAGCCGAGCTTCGAGACGGACGCCTTCGCCTACGGCGCGCGCGTGGGCCTCGAGCACGCGGGCCTCGTCACGGTCGCGGCCAGCTACGCCGAGCTCTGGGCCCAGGGAATCCTCGGCGCCCGCATCTTCGACGTGTCGGGCACGTGGGATCCCGGGGACCTGCACCTCGAGGCCAACGTGAAGATCGACATCGCGAGCGCCGGGATCTCCCAGGCGCGTGGCGTCGCGCTCTACGAGCCAGCCCGCGAGATCTCGCTCGAGCTCGACTACATGCACGTGGAGCCGCGCCGCTGGATCCCCACCTGGAGCATCCTCAGCGTCTTCGAGACGAACGTCTACGACGAGGCGGCCGCGGGCGTGACCGTGCGCCCTTCGCGTCTGTGGGCACTGCGCGCCGAGGGCGCCGCGCGCGTCTACTCCATCGTGTCGACGGGCGAGGTGACGCTCGGCTACCGCGCGGATCTGACGGCTCGCCTGATGCCCGGCCGCACCGAGGGGCCGACCTTCCGCCTGCAGGGCTCGCGTCGCGACGACGGGACGATGGGCTTCACGGTGCTCATGGCCGGCGCGAGCATCGATGCGCTGCGCGTGGTCGTCCTCACCCTCGACGGCGCGATGGCGATCGACGATCGCGCAGCGCGCCTGGCGGCGTTCGGCAGCGCGAGCCTGGACTGGCCCGTGACGCGCGAGTGGACGCTCGGCGCCACGGGATCGCTCGCCCGCACGCCGGTGGCCGACCTCGAGACGCGCGTGTTCGTGCGGGCGCACTGGCGACTGGAGGGGGGCCGATGATGCGCTGCACCGCCTTCGCCGCGCTCGTCGGGCTCGCGCTCGCCGGCTGCAATCCGCCTCCTGCGCGCGACCGGATCCGCTTCGCGCACGGGCCGCACCTCGCGCACGGGATGAGCTGCGTCCGATGCCACGCCAACGCGGCGCGCGGGCCGGACGCCGGGACCGAGGCGGGGACCGAGGGCGATCTCGACGCGGGCGTCCTACCGACCGAGGAGCTGCATGCGGCCTCGGTCACGCGCCCGCTCCTGCCTGCCGAGAGCGACTGCCGCGAGTGCCACACCGATCCCGAGCGCGACGGCTGCCCGCGCTGTCACACCGAGCCGCAGCGCGCCGGCGGCTACGCCGATCGAGACGACGACATCCGCTTCGAGCACGCGAGCCACGAGTCGGCCACGCGCGGCCGCTGCGTGCGATGCCATCGCAGCGAGGGCGAGACGGAGGCGAGCTACGTCCCGACACGCCCGCCGATGAGCACGTGCACCTCGCGGTGCCACGCCGAGGAGATGTCGTCCCTCGACTGCGAGCGCTGCCACACCGACCTGCACCGCTTCCAGATCACCGACGTCGCGCTGATCGATCACGGACCGGGCTTCCTGCGACGGCACGGCATCGCCGCGCGAGCGAGCGCTCAGCTCTGCACGCAGTGCCACGACGCGACCCACTGCGAGGACTGCCACGTGAGCGGTCAGGGTCTCTCGCACGAGGTGATCGTGCCGAGCGCGCAGCACCGGGACTTCGTCCATCGCGGTGACTTCGAGGCCCGGCACGGCGTGGAGTCGGGCCTCGAGCGCGGCACGTGCTTGCGCTGCCACGGCGTCTCGTTCTGCGACGGATGTCACCACGCGGCCGGCATCGGCGGCGGCGTGGGCCCGGGCTCGCCGCACCCACCGGGGTGGCTCGATCCCACTTCGCCCTTCGGGCACGCGCGCGCCGCGCGGCGCGACCTCTTGAGCTGCGTCTCGTGTCACGAGGCCGACGCCGAGACGACGTGCGTGCCTTGTCATCGCGTCGGCGGCGTCGCCGGCAGCCCGCATCCGCCCGGCTTCGGCGGAGGCATGGACCCGCTCGCGATCGGCGTCTGCCGCGCGTGCCACGTGGTGCGATGAGATCGACGCCGCGGACATGGCTCCTCGGGCTCTGCCTCTGGCTCGTGCCGCTCGCGGCGCGAGCCGACCCGACGTGCGTCACCTGTCACGCCGCGCGACCGGAGGCGCGCCTGCGCGAGCCGGCGATGCGCGAGCCATCCGACGTCCACGGCGCGGCGGGCGTGACCTGCGTCGGCTGCCACGGCGGCGATCCGCGCGAGCCGACCGCGCGCGCTCACGATCCCGGTCGCGGGTTCCGGGGCGTCCCGGACGCGCTCGGCGTGCCGCAGACCTGCGGTCGTTGCCACGACGGCTCGCGCTCGGAGGCGCCGGCGATGCTCGCCGACTTCCGGCAAGGTCACCACGGGCGCGCGCTCGCGGCCGGCCGCAGCTCGGCGACGTGCACCGACTGCCACGACGCGCACGGCACGACCTCGCACGAAGAGGCGGGCACGCGCACGCATCACGACGAGGTCGCCGCGCTCTGCGGGAGCTGTCACGCGGACGCGGCGCGCATGGCACCGAGCGGCCTACCGACGGACGCGCTCGCCGACTGGCGCCAGAGCGTCCATCACGAGGCCCTCGCCGCGGGCGGCGCGAGCTGCAGCGACTGCCACGACGCCCACCGCACGGAGACCGGCCTCTCGGCCGTGGCGTGCGGCGAGTGCCACGAAGCGCAGCGCCACGCGTTCGACCGCGGCCCGCACGCGGCGAGCTACGAGCGCCTCGGCTTTCTCGACTGCGTCGAGTGCCACGACAACCACGCGATCCGGCCCCCCGACAGGTCCATGCTCGAGGGCCGCGATGCGACGTGCCGCCAGTGCCACGGCGCGGGGCAAGAGGCCCTCTCGCGCGTGGCGCGGCTCGCGGCGCGCGCGGCCGACATCGACCGCGTGCGCGCGAGCCTCGAGCGCGACGACGCTCGCCGCGTGGCCGTGATGGACGCGCTCCACGCGCTCGACGCCGACGGGCTCGAGGAAGCGCTGGCGGCGATCCCGGCGAGCGAGCTCGCGACGCCGGCCACGGTCACCTCCACGCCGTCGCCCTCCGCTTCTTCGTCGCCGACGCCGCCGTCCTCCGGCGGCTCCCTCGGGGCGTCCTCGTCGATCTCCGGCCTGGCCGTCGCCCTGCTGCTCGCGGCCCTCGCGGCGGCCCTCGGCTTCCTCGTCTACGCCGGGAGGCGCCGATGAGCCTGCGGCGCGGCGCGGCCCTCGTGCTCCTGTTGGCGACGGCCCTCGGGCTCGCCGCAGTCCTCGGGGCGCGCGAGGGACGCCGGCGCTCGATCGCGCACGCGTCGGACGGCTCGCAGTGCGCGAGCTGCCACGACACCCCGGCGCACCCCTCGGGCGAGCACGCCGCGCTCGAGTGCACGCGCTGCCACGAGCTCGACGACGACGCCGCCGCGTGGCTCGGGGTCGCGGCCGCCGGCATCGTCGAGCCGGCCACGCACGACGCCATCACCGCCTGCGCGGCGTGCCACCCGAGCGAGCCGGGCTCGTCGCTCGCGGCCGAGGGGCATCGCGCACACGCCGGTGACGCACTGACGTGCACGAGCTGTCACGCCGATCCGCACTCGGACGCCGCGGCGAGCGGATGCGACGGCTGCCACGCCGACGTGCCGCGGCACGGACCGACGGCCGACGTCGCGTGCACCACCTGTCACTCGTTCGGGGCCGAGAGCGAGCACGAAGACCTGGCGTCGATCGATCGCGGCGCGACGCTCGCCGGCGTCGCCGAGGTGGGCGCCGATCGGGTGCACGGCGCCATGGACTGCCGTCGCTGTCACGATCCACACGCCGATCCCGATACGACGCCGCCGCTCGACTGCCAGAGCTGTCACCGAGGGCACGTGCAAGACGAGGCGCTCGCCGCGACACCCGGGCACCGCGACTGCGGCGGCTGCCACGAGCCGCACGCGCCGCTCGCGCACCCCGCGGGCGACTGCGTGCGCTGCCACGACTACCCCGAGGCCGGGCGCGGGTGGCAGGCCCAGCCGCTCTTGCCCGACGGAAGCGGGGGAGTGGCGCCCGAGGAGCAGGCGCTCGTGCGCACGCGCATCATCCACGAAGGACGCTGCGAGACCTGCCACGAGGCGCACACGTGGACCGCGAGCATCGATCGCTGCCACGGCTGCCACGAGGAAGAGACGGCGACCACCGCCGCGCTGCCCGCCGCGGCGGCCACCGCGGAAGCCCACGGCTCGTGCACGAGCTGCCACGAGCCGCACGCGCCGCAGCCCACGTCCGAGATCTGCACGCGCTGCCACGAGGACGTGCACGCGCTCTCGACCCGCGCGAGCGCGCCTGCGGCGCATCGCGACTGCCTCTCGTGCCACGACCCACACACCGCGCGGCCCGATGCCGCGACGGCCTGCGCGAGCTGTCACCACGACGAGCACACGCAGACCCTCGGGCTGACGGCCCAGCACCGCGACTGCACCTCGTGCCACGCGCAGCACGGGCCCCCTCTCGCCGGCGCGACCTCGGCGTGCACCGGATGCCATGCCGAGCCAGCCGCGGCGTTCGCGCGCGCGCCTGCCGCCGCCGTGCCTTCCGCCCACGCGTGCGCCGGCTGCCACCAGCCGCACGCCTTCGCCGCCGATGCCGGCGCCGTCACGCGATGTGCCTCGTGCCACACCGACACGGTCGGAGCCCACGCCTCTCACGTCGGCACGTGCACGAGCTGCCACACCGCGCACGGCGCGCCGCGCGGCGCCGCCGCCGATTGTTCGCAGTGCCACGCCGACGTCCATCCCACCGTGCCGGGCCACGCCGACTGCACGGACTGCCACGCCCCGCATCACGCGGCGGCCGATGCGCTCCGTGCATGCACGAGCTGTCACGGCGCGGAGGTCCGCGCGGGCGCGAGCTGGCCTACCACGAGCCCGCACGCCGGCGACTGCGCGTCGTGCCACACGCCGCACGCAGAAGGCACGCGAGCCCGCTGCGAGCCATGCCACGCCGAGCAGGCAACGAGCGCACACCTCGGTGCCCACACCGCGTGCACGGACTGCCACGCCCCCCACGAAGCCGCTCCGTCGTCGCCGGCCGGTTGGTGGCAGCGCTGTGCCAGCTGCCACCAGGCCGAGGCCACCGCCGTCGCGAGCGTCGAGGGCGTCCACGGCGACTGCAGCGGCTGCCATCGCACGCCCGGCCCGCCGCTGCCGAGCTGCCAGCGTTGCCACGCCCGCGAGACCCTGCCTCTCGAGCACGCCTCGCACGCGAGCGACCGCTGCGAGCGCTGCCACGTCGCCCACGGCCGCCCGACGATCGTCCGGAGCACGTGCCTCGCGTGCCACCAGGAGCAGCAGGCCCACTTCCCGGACGCGGCTTCCTGCCAGACGTGCCACCCGTTCTCGCGCTGATCGATCTTTTCGGCGGCGGGACGTTGCGGCGGCCCGTTCGGTGCGTGCGCGAGGGCATGTTGGAGGCGTGCATGACGAGTCGTTGGTTCGCAGGGGGAATGGTGTGCTTGGCGCTGGCTACGATGGCCGGCTGCAGTAGCTCGTCGCGTTGCTCGGTGACCGAGAACGCCGACGGGACCGCGACGCTCCACTGCGACGACGGGACCACGTTCACGGTCCGGAACGGCTCCGACGGGATGGACGGGACCGACTGCTCGGTGATGATGAACCTCGACGGGTCGCGCACGATCACGTGCACGGACGGGACCCGCGTCACCGTCACCGACGGCACCGACGGCACCGATGGGACCGACGGCACCGACGGCATCCCCGGCCGCAACGCGATGCTCACCGGCCCCGGCCTGCGCGCGACGATCACCACCGCGGGCATCGGCGCCGACCTGCACCCCTTCCTCGAGGTCCGCTTCACCGACGCGCAGGGCCGCGCGCTCGATCGGACCGGCACCTTCACGGAGGGCGCGATCGACGCGGGCTTCACCGCCGCGCACCTGCCGACCGAGGTCCGCACCGACGGGACCGCGGTGCTCACGTTCACGAGCTACTTCGTGACCACGGTGACGAGCGCGGACGGCATGACCACCGCGATGCAGGCCCAGGCGGACACGGCCGGCACCTGGACCGAGGTCGACGCCACCACGGGCACCTACCGCTACGTGTACGCCGGCGTGGTCCCGTCCACCTATCCGGCGACCGAGACCCACCGCGTCGGCATGTACGCGACGCGCACCTTCGATGGCGTCCGCTTCGTCGCGAACGCGACCTCGACGTTCCGACCCGACGGGATGCCCGTCACGGTCACGCGTCAGATCGTGACCGAAGCCGGCTGCGACACCTGCCACACGCCGATCTCGGCCCACGGCGGGCTCATGGAGAGCACCGAGCTCTGCGTCACCTGCCACAGCCGCGACATGGCCGACCCGGACACGGGTGAGTCGCTCGACTTCGAGCGCATGATCCACCGCATCCACCGCGGCGAGCACCTGCCGAGCGTCGCCGCCGGGCACCTGCCGATGCACCTGATCGACAGCGCCGGCGATCACGACTACTCGCACGTCGCCTTCCCGCAGGACATCCGCAACTGCGCGGTCTGCCACCGCGGCAGCGACGCGAACCTCGCGATGACGCAGCCGAGCCGCGCCGCCTGCGGCAGCTGCCACGACGACATCTTCTTCGAGGCCGGCACGCCCGCGCTGTGGCAGTCGCTCCACCCGGGCGGCGATCGCCCCGACGACACGCGCTGCACCGTCTGCCACGAGGCGACCGGCGGTCTCTCGCCGATCGTCGATCGTCACTTCACGAACTACCAGCGCCCGACGGCGCAGGTCCCGACGCTGACGATCGACGCCGTGTCGCTCACCGCGACGCGGACCATCCAGGTCGACTTCACGGCGGTCGTCAGCGGCACGCCGCGCGACATCCTCACCACGCCGCTCACCTCGCTCAGCGCCGTCGTGGCCGGCCCGACGACCGACTACCTCTTCAACGCGAGCTTCACCCTCACGAACGCCGCGCAAGGCACGCTGAGCGCGCTCGATGCCGCGAACGGTCGGTTCCGCTGGGTCAGCGCCCAGACAGTCGACACCATCGCGACGAACGCGAACGCCGATCCGATCCGCTCGGTCGCGGGGCTGACGATCACGCCGAGCGGCACGTGGGCGATCGGCCTGCAGGCCACGCAGCGCGTGAACGACCCCGCGACCACGACCTCCTGCACCGGCACGTCGACGACCAACTGCACGACGGTGCTCGGCGCGGCGCCGGAGGGCGCGAGCTGGGGCTGCGTGTCGTCCATCTGCACGGCGCAGCGCCTCTACGCCTCGATCAACCCCGTCGGCTACTTCGCGATCACCGACACGACCCCCGTGCCGCGTCGCGAGCTCGTGACGGTCTCGCAGTGCAACAACTGCCACTCGCAGCTCGCGCTGCACGGCGGCGGGCGCGACAACCCCGAGTACTGCACGCTCTGCCACAACAGCACGTTCGACACGATCGACCGCATGCCGGTGCCCGCGGGCGGCACGGCCGTCACCCACACGCTCTCGCTCGCGCACTTCATCCACCGCGTGCACACGGGCGAGCACGGCGTCACCGACGCGACGTACTGGGGCCCGGCGCCCAACCCGCGCCCGACGCCGGGCACCGGAGGCACGCCGGTCACGTTCAACGAGCTCCTGTTCCCGGCCGACCGCCGGGCCTGCGAGACGTGTCACACGACGCCGGCGTCGGGCCTCGAGCTCGACGTGGTGCAGGGCCTGCGGGCGCCGCGCGAGCGCCTCATCACCGACACGCGGACCACGCTCGCCACGTACGAGACGCCGGCGGTCGCCAGCGCTTGCACAGGCTGCCACGACGCGCCTGCGGTCGCGGCCCACGCACAGGCGATGACGACGGCGACGGGCAGCGAGAGCTGCTCCGTGTGTCACGCGCCCGGCGAGGCGTTCGGCATCGACCGCGTGCACGCGCGGCCGGAGTACGACCTCCGGTGACGCTGCCACGCGCCCGCGCGCGGGCCGTGGCCGCGAGGACGGCCCTGATCCTGGCGGTGCTCTCGTCCCTCGACGGGTGCATCGCCGGGCCCGTCGGCCCGCGCGGGGATCCGGGCACCGCCGGCGAGACGGGTCCCCCGGGGCCCCCCGGGCCGCCGGGGGTCGTCTCGGACGCCGGCCCGCCGCCGGGGCCGATTCCGCTCGAGCCCACGGGCCTCGTCGGGCGCGTGCTCGACACGGCGGGCGCGGTCCCGATCGGCGCGCGCGTCGTCCTGCTCTCCACGTCGTCGGTCGCCGCCCTGACGGCGAGCCGCCCCGATCTCACGTTGTCGCCGGCGCAGGCCAGCGCGGCCACCAACGACGAGCCGATCGCGGATCTCGTCGACGCGCACGGCGAGGTCGCCTCGGCGACCATCGACACCGAGGGTGTGTACCGCTTCACGACGCTGCCCGACGAGGACGTGTTCGTCGTCGTCGTACCGCTCGCGACCGACACGCTGCACTTCCCCGGCGGCGAGGCCAGCCGCGCCGCACGCGCTCGAACGGCGCTCGTCGGCCAGCGACTCGACCTGCACGTGAGCACCCGGCCCGGCGACACCGCGAGCTACGTGGGGTCGGTCACCTGCGTCCGCTGCCACGGACGCGAGCGGGCGTACGGCACGGCCCACTTCGCCGGGATCTCGGTCCCCGGACGACGCGGCTACGAGCAGGACACCACGCGCTGGCCCGCGTTCGACGCCGCGCTCGACCGGTTCGAGAGCGGCGTGACGCTGCGCTTCTACGACTGCGACGCCGCCGCCAGCCCGCCGTGCCGCGTGTCGGAGACCGAGCCCGCCCCGCCGGCCGTGGTCCGCTTCGAGGCGACGCTCGCGCGCGACGCGGCCGTGCGCCTCGGCGCGCTCGGCGCCTACACCGTCACGCTGCGCAGCCGCACGACGGGCGAGACGCTGCACTACCCGGTGGAGCTCACGTACGGCGGCGCGCTGAGGCGGCAGGCCTTCGTGGTGCCGGTGGATCGACCCGGCGGCGTCGAGCGTCACGTGCTCCCGTTCCAGTTCCAGCACGCCGGCGACGCGTCCGCGGCGGATCCGCGCGCGTGGCCCTGGGGTGAGGTCTCGGTCCTCTCCTGGCTCGATCTCGGCACCGGCGCGCTCCACGCGCCGAGCTCCGATGCATCGTTCGATCGGGCCTGCGCCGGATGCCACTTCACGGGCTTCGAGCTGGAGGGCGACGGGACGCGCGGCTACCGCGCGCACGGGACCATCAACATCGAGGGCGCCTACGACTACGACGGCGACGGGCGGAACGAGGAGATCGACGTCGGCTGCGAGAGCTGCCACGGCCCGGGCTCCGAGCACGTCGACGCGGCGGGCATGGGCATCGCGATCGTGATGCCCACGCTGCTCCTCGCGGAGACGGCCGACACCCTCTGTGGACGCTGTCACTCGCGCGCGAGCGGGAGCACCGCGCCCCTCGACGCACACGGGCACATGCCCCCGCCGGGGATCCGCCGCGCCGACCTGCTCGCCGACTACTTCCATCAGCCCGAGCACGCACCGGGCGATGCGTGGCCCTCGGGAGACCCGCGACGCGCCGAGCTCGAGTACTCCGAGCACGTGCTCTCGACGATGGCGCGCAACGGCCGACAGCTCGTCTCGTGCGCCGACTGCCACGACGCCCACGGGACGCGGAACCCGTTCGACCTCGTGCGTGCCCAAGGCGACAACTCGCTCTGCGTCGGCTGCCACAGCACCGAAGAGTACGTGGCGCCACGGATGCACCTCTCGCGCGTGGGCGATCGACACGACGGGCTCGAGGACGGCGACATCGTCTGCACGTCGTGTCACATGCCGCCGACCGCAGTCGGCGGAGCGCTCGTTCGGGGGCTGCTCGATCACTCGCCGGCGACCGATCCACCGCATCAGTACTGGATGGGCGACCTCGCGAGCCACCGCTACACGGTGAGCAGCTTCGCCGTCGCCGCCCAGCAGCCTGCGTCGGTCACGCAGGCCTGCGGGCTCTGCCACGCGCTGCGACTGCCTTAGGCAACGAGTGCTCGTTCCGGAGCCTTCGCACGGAAGCGGCGAAGCCGCGGACGGAAGGAGGCGCAGGAGCGAGCCGAGGGTCGGGCCGGCGTCTCGCGCCGACGACCCCCTGGATTGACCGAAGCTTTACCTCACGCGCGCGGCGCGGGGGCTACCTCCTCGGAAAGGAGAGCCCTCGCCATGCGCACGCGTCTCGTTCCCGTCGTTCTCGCCCTCGGTGGCCTCTGCCAATTCTCCTGCACGCACGGAGAGCGCCCCGTGCACCTCGCCAGCGAGATGCCGCTCCACCTCTCGCGCGTGGTGCTCTACGAGAACGGGATCGCGCACTACGAGCGCGTCGGGCGGGCCGACGCCGACGCCGTGGACCTCGTCGTCCCTCCGTCGCAGGCCGACGACGTCCTGCGCTCGCTCACCGTCGTCGACGGCGAGGCCGCCACCATCACCGGCGTGCGCATCCTTCCTGCCGCCGCGGAGGGAGACGTTACGCTGCGTGTCGGCCTCGCCGCCCAGGGCGCGCGGGATCTGCGGATCACGTACGTGACGGAGGTCCCCGCGTGGCGCCCCACCTACCGCCTCGTCGTCGAGGACGGAGGGCGCGTGCACGTGCAGGGCCTCGCCGTCGTCGACAACCCGACGAGCGAGGACTGGTCCGACGTCGCGCTCACGCTCTCGACCGAAGTGCCGCTCTCGTTCCGCTTCGATCTACGCGAGGCCCGCACCTCGTACCGCCCCCGCTTCGGGCCCGACGGGCACCTGATCCGGGACGAGCCGAGCGAGGCGAGCGCGCTCGCCCTTCCGGTCGGCGCGCCGAGCGAGGTGAACATCGCCTACGGGCTCGCGCAGCTGGCTCAGCCGGAGATGTCGACGCGCGCCGGCACGCGCGTCGGCGACACGGCCCCATCGACCGACGGCAGCGGCACGACCGCGAGCGACGACGGCGCAGCCCAGGGCGCCCTCCTGGCGTTCGAGGACGGGCCCGAGCCCGCCGGCGGCGTGTTCGGCTCGGTCGAGGGGTTCGATCTGGGCCGCGGCGAGTCGGGGCTCGTGCCCTTCGTCGATGCGACGACCGAGGGATCGCTGGCGATCGTGTTCAAGCCCTCGCCCGGAGGAGCGCTCAGCCAGGAGCATCCGTACCGCGCGGTGCTCTTCCAGAGCCCCGCCGACGCCGCGCTCCTCACGGGGCCGGTCACGATCTACGCCGGTGACCGCTTCGTCGGTGACGGCGTCACCGGCGCGATCGGCGCGCACGCCCACGCGTTCGTGCCCTACGCGATCGAGCGCAGCGTGCGCGTCGACGCGAGCACCGAGGACGTCGAGGACGAGATCCGCGCGACGCGGCTGACGGGCGGCGTGCTGACGGTGGAGCTGCGCTCGGTGCACCGCGAGCGCGTGGTGATGACGGCCTCGACACCGATCGACGCGCCCGCGTTCGCCTTCGTGGCGGCCGTGCCCGGTCACGAGCCGCGGGTGCTCCCCGACGGCGCGATCGCCACGGGCCAGGGATGGTTCCTGCCCGTGACCCTCGATGCGGCGGGGCACGGCGAGGTCTCGCTCGATCTGGTCCGGCGCACGACGACGCAGGTCAACCTCGCGGCGACCCCCGGCCATCCGTACGTGAGCGCGCTCCTCGCGTGGCTGCCGGCGAGCGCGGAGAGCGCGCGCCTCGGCGCGATCGCCGATCGTCTGGTGGCGATCCACCACGAGCTCGAGACCACCTCGGAGGACCTCTCGGTCGAGCGCACGGCCCTCGAAGAGCGACGCAGCGCGCTCGAGTCGCTCTCGGGCCTCGGCGGTGCCGGCACCGTGCGCACGCGGCTGGCTGCATCGGTCGCCAGCGGCGTGAGCCGCGTCGACGCGCTCGCCTCGCGCGAGGCCGTGCTCCGCGCCGAGACCATCAGCCTCGGCGAGGAGTGGTATGCGCTCCTGCGAGCGCTCGCGGTCGACGAGCCCGCGCAGTGACGCTCCGCGCGTCACGCACGGGCGGTTGCCCGCCGCGCACGGGCGGGGCACATCCCGGCCATGTCGCTTCGTGGAAAGACCCTCTGGATCACCGGCGCGAGCGCGGGCATCGGCGAGGCGCTGGCGCTCGAGCTCGCACGCCGCGACGACGTCACGCTCGTGCTCTCGGCGCGGCGCCGCGACGAGCTCGAGCGCGTTCGATCCCGGTGCGCCCGGCCGGAGCGCGTCCACGTCCTGCCGATGGACGTCGCCGAGACCGACGCCGCCGAGAAGAACGTCGCCGCGGCCATCGCGCTCGCAGGGCCCATCGACGTGATGGTCCACAACGCGGGCGTCGGGCAGCGCTCGCTCGCCAAGGACACGCCCCTCTCCGCGGATCGGCGCGTGATGGAGATCAACTACTTCGGCGTCGTGGCGCTGACGAAGGCGCTCTTGCCCTCGATGATCGCGCGGGGGGGCGGCCACTTCGTCGTCGTCTCCAGCGTGACGGGCTACGTCGGGACGCCGTACCGGACCACCTACGCCGCGAGCAAGCACGCGCTCCACGGCTTCTTCGAGGGCCTGCGCGCCGAGGTACGACCGAGCGGGATCGCGGTCACGATGATCTGCCCCGGCTTCGTCCGCACCGAGATCGCCAAGAAGGCGATCGCCGTCGCGGGCGGCAACGCGGCCGATCACACCGCCGTCGAGGGCGGCATCGCGCCCGACGTCTGCGCGCGCAGCATCGCGCGCGCGATGGAGCGCGAGGCGCGCGAGGCCTACGTCGGCCGTGCCGAGTTGGCCGGGATCTACCTGCGTCGCTACGCGCCCGGGCTGCTCGCGTGGGCACTGGCCCGCGTGAAGACGACCTGACGACCCCATCACGTCGCGAGTCGGGACGATTCGCGCCCTACGGGGACTTCGTGCGCGCCGCCAGCGGCAGATCGCCGCGATGGAGCACGCCGCTCGGCGGCCGTCCCTGGACGCGCACGCAGTTGCGACCGCCCGCCTTCGCGGCGTAGACGGCGGCGTCCGCGGCGGCCACGAGGGCGAGCGCGCTCCGGTCCACGAGATCGCCGATCTGCGCGAGCCCCACGCTGGCCGTCACGCTCGCCGACGTTCCCTCGAAGCTCGAGGCCCCGATCGCCACGCGCAGGCGCTCGCCGAGCGTCGCCGCCGGCGGGATTCCCGTGTGCGGCAGCAGGATCGCGATCTCTTCACCGCCGTACCGCGCGGGGATGTCGGTTCCGCGGAGCAGCTTCCGCACCAGGGCGCCCACACCGGCCAGCACGCGGTCGCCCGCCAGGTGCCCGTGCTCGTCGTTCACTCGCTTGAAGTGGTCGAGATCGAGCATCACCAGCGTGAGCGCGAGATCGTAGCGCACGGCCCGGGCGACCTCGCGCTCGAGCGCCGTGTCGAAGGCGCGGCGGTTCCCGAGCCCCGTCAGGGAGTCCGTCACCGAGAGCTCCTCGAGGTGGCGGTTCTTCTCGCGCAGCTCCTCCTGCATCCGGCGGATGCGCAGGTGCGACTCGACGCGGGCCAGCAGCTCCCGTGCGTGGAAGGGCTTGGTGACGTAGTCCGAGGCGCCGGCCTCGAAGAGCACGGCCTTGCGCTCGGGATCGGGCTCGCTCGTCAGCATGATCACCGGGACGTGCGTCAAGTCCGCGCGCGCCGACTTGAGCGCGAGGAAGCGCGCCCCGTCGCAGAGCGGCATCTCGAGATCGCAGAGCACGAGGTCGGGGCTCTCGGCGGCCAACAGCTTCAGGCCGACCAGCCCGTCCTTGGCCTCGAGCACGCGCTGGACCATCGGCGAGGTGCCGAGGAGCAGCGTCGTCGCCCGCCGTATCGCGGGGCTGTCGTCGATGACCAGAACGGTCGACATCGTGATCCTCGGAGGCTTCACCATCCCTCGGACGACGGCGGATCGACCTTGAGCCGAGTCGGGTGCTGGGCCGTCGAAGCCGTGACGAGAGACGTCGGCTCCGACTGCGCCGCCCATGTCGCCAGGTCGTGTCCTCGCGGACGCAATGCGCGCAGCGTCGATCAAGGGTGCAGCACGGCGCCGCCCACCACGGCGCCGGACCACTTGGCCTTCATCGCCTCGCGGTACTCGGCGAGGGCGAAGCGGTGCGACACGTAGGGGCGAATCGCACCCTGCGCCGCCCACGCCATCACCTGCGCGAGGCGCGGAGGCCGGATCGACGGATCCTGCGCCGTGCCGATCGCCGTGGGACAGCCGAGCACGTCGAGCCCTTTCATCATGATGAGGTTCGTGGGCAGCACGTTCGCGTTCGGCGCGCCCCGCTGGCCCTTGCCTTGCGCGACGAAGGGCGTGGCCGCCCAGCCCACGATCAGGAAGCGCGCGCCGAAGCGCACGCAGCGGAGGCTCTCGATCGAGACCTCGCCGCCGACCCCGTCGTACACGACGTCGACGCCCTTGCCGCCTGTGAGCTCTTTCACCGCATCCTTGAAGCCCTTCTCGGCGGCCGGGATCACGTGGTCGGCCCCCTGCTCCTTCACGAGCGCCAGCTTGGCCTCGCTGCGCCCGGTGGCGATCACGGTCGCGCCGGAGAGCTTCGCGATCTGCACGGCGGCCAGGCCCGTCGAGCCCGACGCGCCGTGGATCAGGACCGTCTCGCCCTTCCCCAGACGACCGCGCGCGATCAGGCAGTGGTACGCGGTCTCGTAGTTGCCGAGGAGGTTGCACGCCTGGTCGAAGTCGAGCGCGCCCGGGATGCGATGGACGGCCGCGCTCGGCACGACGACGTACGCCGCGAAGCCGCCCTGCGACTGGTAGCGCCCGAGGGAGCGCGGGCCCGCGAGGAAGCCATCGACGAGCACCCGCTCGCCGAGCGGAAAGCTGCGCGCGGCGCTCTCGCCGGCCGCCACCACTTCGCCCGCGCACTCGAGCCCCGGCGTGTAGGGCGGCTTGGCCATGTGCTGGTACTGCCCACTCGTCATGAGCAGATCGACCCACCCCACGGACGCGCTGCGGACCGCGACGATCACTTCGTCCGCCGCGAGCGTCGCCGGATCGGGCGCGTCCATCGGCACGAGCGAGGTGTGGTGCTCGATCGCGTCGAGCGGCGTCTGCCCGAACTCGGAGACGACGACGCGGTGACCGGGCGGAAGAGGCGCGCTCATCCCGCGCACTATCGCACGCGCGCTCGCGGCACGCGGCGGATCAAGACGGTGACGACGACGCCGGCCCACCACAGTGCGGGCAGGTCGGCAGGATCGACCACGCGGGACCGCCGCACGACGGGCACACGCGGAGCGCCGCGTCGTACGCCGGCGCGAGCGGGCCGAGACCGTTCCCGAGCGCCTCGACGGCCGATCCCGACGGGCCGACGATCCCCTCGAGCGCGACGAGGTCCGAGGGCGCCAGAGCCTCGAGCGCGTCCAGGTGGGCGTGGAGCGAGGCGCGCGCTCCCTCGGCGGCGGCCGGCGCGGCGCCGTGGGCCGCGACGACCAGCGTCACGACCGCGGATGCCGGGCTGCTCGACGCGGCGAGCGCCGGGTCGCGCGACGTCCGCGCCTCTTGCACCGCCGAGCGATAGCTTCCCTCGCCCATGGGTGGGTTGGTCGCGTGCACGCGCGACGCGCCGACCTCGATCCAGGCCGCGTCGCACTTGCGGAGCAGGCGCACGGCGCGGGCCAGCGCCTCACGCCGACGCCGCGGCCCACCGCGCCCGTCGAGCCCGGCAATCTCGGCGAGCTCGCCCGTGACGAACGCGCTCGCGCTCGGCGAGATCGTGACGACGAGCTTCGTCACGTCCACGTCCATCCACGCGCGCGCCTGCGGCCCCGGCACGCTCGAGGCCCCGGCTCCCTGGGCCGCCCGCACGAGCAGCGCGAGGACGACCGCTCCGATCAGAACCGCGACGCCGACCACCGCGACGCCGGGCACCGCGCCGGCGGCGTGCTCGGGATCGGTCGGCTGCGCGAGCGCGACCTGGCCGACGGCGAGGTGCGAGAGGGTCGCGAGGACGAGAGCGAGCGGTGTGACCGCGAGGCGGATCGGACGAGGCATGGGGCGCATGGTATACGCGCGCCATCATGTTGGATCCGCGTCACGTCACCGAGCACCTCGACGAAGTCCGCGCCGCGATCGGCCGCCGATCGGACGCGTACGCCGCCGTGCTCGATCAGATCGCCTCGCTCGCGCTCGAGCGGCGACAGGCCCTGACCGAGCTCGAGCGTGCGCGGGCCAGCAAGAACGAGGCGAGCGCGGCGATGGCGAAGATCGCCGACAAGAAGAGCGACGAGTTCGCGCAGAAGCGCCGAGAGCTCGGCGCCGTCGGCGATCGCATCAAGGAGCTCGAGGCACGAGAGAAGACGCTCGACGCCCAGCTCGAGGAGCTCCTGCTCGGCATCCCGAACATCCCCGACGGCAGCGTGCCCGACGGGCGCGACGAGGCGAGCAACCGAGTCGCCAAGGTGTGGGGCGAGAAGCCCGCGATGAGCTTCGCGCCCAAGGACCACCACGACCTCGGGGTGAGCCTCGGCATCCTCGACTTCGAGCGCGCCTCCAAGATCAGCGGCGCGCGCTTCACGATCCTGGTCGGCATGGGCGCGCGCCTCGAGCGTGCGCTCTTGCAGCTGATGATGGATCTGCACGGCACCGAGCACGGCTACACCGAGGTGTGGCCGCCGGCCCTGGTGCTCCCGCGCGCCATGCGCGGCACCGGGCAGCTCCCGAAGTTCGCGGCGGACATGTTCCGCACCGAGCGCACCAAGCTGGGCGAGACGGCGAGCGCGGAGGAGAAGGAGGCCAACGACCTCTACCTCGCGCCGACGGCCGAGGTGCCGGTGACCAACATGCACGCGGACGAGATCTTCGAGCCGGGCATGCTCCCGCGCGCCTACTGCGCGTACACGGCGTGCTTCCGCGCGGAGGCGGGAAGCTACGGCAAGGACACGCGCGGCCTCATCCGCCAGCACCAGTTCGACAAGGTCGAGCTCGTGCGCTTCTGTGCGGCCGGCGAGGGGCCGGCGCAGCTCGAGCTGCTCCGCGGTCACGCCGAGCGCGTGCTCGAGGTGCTCGGCCTGCACTACCGCACGGTCGAGCTCTGCGCGGGCGATCTCGGGTTCGGCGCGAAGAAGTGCTACGACCTCGAGGTCTGGCTGCCGGGTCAGAGCGCGTACCGCGAGATCTCGAGCTGCAGCTGGTTCGGGGACTTCCAGGCGCGGCGCGCCAAGATCCGCTACCGCGCCGAGGACAAGGGAAAGCCCCAGCTCGCGCACACGCTCAACGGCTCGGGCCTCGCGATCGGGCGCACGCTCGTCGCGATCCTCGAGCAAGGACAGCAGGCCGACGGCTCGGTCGTGATCCCGGAAGCGCTGCGCAAGTACGTCGGCGGCGTGGATCGGATCACGCCGCGCTGACGGGGAGCCGACGTGCCCTACCTGACGATCGACGACCATCGTCCGCTCCTCGTCGTGCGCCGCGTGGGAACGGCCGATGCGCGGAGTGTCTCGTCGATGCTCGAGTGGACCGGGCAAGAGTTCGATCGCTCGACCGAGAAGATCGCCTGGATCTACGACGCGGGTGAGTCGCCCGGCGGCCTGCCCGACGCCGCGGCGCGCCGAGCCGGCGCCGACTGGATCGGGCGCAACCGCCGGCGCATGGAGGAGCACTGCGTGGGCCTCGACTTCGCGTTCGCCTCGCCGCTCTCGCGTGGGGCGCTCACGGCCGTGTTCTGGATCGCGAAGCCGCCGCTGCCGTGGACGATGCACGCCACGCTCGCGGCCGCCGTCGACTCCTCGCTCGATCGGCTCGGCCGCCCGGCGACGCTGGACGCGAAGGCCGTGCTCCGCGACCTCGCGCGCCGGCCGAGCGTCGTCGGCTGATCAGCCGAGCCGCCGGATCGCGTCGCGCTGTACGTCGGCGTCGGCGCGCAGCACCGCCAGGCTGGCCGAGAAGGCCCGCTGCGCCGCGACGAGCGCGACGAAGCTCTCCACGGGATCGGCGCTCGACAGGCCGTCGAGGGGATCGCTCGCACCGAGGCGCGGCGTGCTGGCGGTCGAGGCCGCTTCCGCCGTCGCCTCGGGCAGCGCGAAGGCGCGCGTCACGGCCGCGGCAGCGCGATCGATCGCGCGCTCGGCCGCGCGCAAGCCCGCGAGCGCGCTCGCAGACGTGGAGGGGACGTCCATCCCCGGCGCATCGGCCGATCCGCCCCCCGGCTTGAGGGGCACGTTCCGACGGGCCGTGGCATCGTCGACCGGTGGACGGAGAGCCCTTCGCACCGCGCATCGAGTGCCCGCGCTGCCGGCGACCGGCGCGCGAGTGCTACTGCGCCGCGATCGTCCCGCAGACCACACGCACGAAGGTCGTGATCCTCCAGCATCCGCGCGAGCGCGACGTCGCGATCGGAACGGCCCGCATGGCCAGCCTCTGTCTGCCCGACGCCGAGCTACACGTCGGCGCGAGCTTCGAAGGCTCGGCGCTGCTCGAGCGCATCGTCTCGGATCCCGAGCGCCCTGCAGCGTTGCTCTGGCCCGGCGAGGGCGCGATCGACGTGCTCACGTCTCCGCCGGAGCGGCCGATCACGCTCGTGGTCGTGGACGGCACCTGGCCTCACGCGAAGAAGCTCGTGAAGACGACCCCCACGCTCGCGGCCTTGCCGCGCTTGGCGTTCGTCGCGCCGCGGCCGAGCGAGTACCGCATCCGGCGTGAGCCGCACGAGGCGTATCTGTCGACGATCGAGTCGCTCTGCGTCGTGCTCGGCGCTCTCGAGGGCGAGCCCGAGCGCTTCGCGTCTCTGCTCGCGCCGTTTCGCGCGATGGTCGAGGCGCAGCTCGGGCACGCGCACACGCTCCACACGCCCCGCCGCCGGCACAAGCCCCTCCGCGTGCCGCGCACGCGGGGCCCGAGCGTGCTGCGCGAGCGCGCCGAGGATCTCGTGGTCGTCTCGGGCGAAGCGAACGCATGGCCGCTCTCGAGCCCGGAGCACGCGCGCGAGCCGGCGGAGCTCGTCCACTGGCTCGCCTGCCGCGTGGCGACGGGCGAGATCTTCGAGCGCATCGTCGCGCCGCGCCGGGCTCTCTCGCCGACGACCGCGCACCACGCGCGCCTCTCCGAAGCGGCGATCCGGAGCGGGGTCTCGCGAGCATCCTTCGTCGAGGACTGGCGCGCGTTCGGGGGCGATCGCGACGTGCTCCTCGCATGGGGGGACTATCCCTTCTCGCTCCTCGCGGACGTGGGCGCGCTCGTCCCCGCCGAGCGCATCGATCTGCGGCGCGTCGCGACGGTGATCGAGAACCGGCGCGTCGGCGCGCTCGAGAGCTACCACGCGAGCTTCGCGCCGATGCCGGAGAGCCCACCGGCGGGCCGCGGAGGCCTGCGCCTCGCGATGGCGCTCGACGTCACTCGGCACCTCACGGCCGCCGCGCGCTGACGCGTGCGTGGCTCGCGGCCCGAGACGGCATCCCGCCTCTCGCCCGGAGTGACGCGAAAACGGGCGGTCCCCGGGCGAGGCGGCTATGTTCGCCCCGTGTCGATCGCCGCCCGGCTCCAGCGAGATCTGCCGCTCGCTCCGCGCACCACGCTCGGGCTCGGGGGGCCTGCGCGCTTCCTGGTCGAGGTACGCAGCGACGCCGAGCTGGAGGAGGCGCTCGCGTGGGCTCGCGCCGAAGGGCAGCGCGTCGCGGTGATCGGCGGCGGCTCGAACCTCGTCGTCGCCGACGCCGGATGGGACGGGCTCGTGATCGCGATGGCCTCGCGCGGCGTCGAGGTGCTCGACGACGACGGCGCGCGCGTGCACCTGCGCGTCTCGGCCGGCGAGCCCTGGGATGCGCTCGTCGCGCGCGCCGTCGACGAGGATCTCGCCGGCATCGAGTGCCTCGCGGGCATCCCCGGCCAGGTCGGCGCGACGCCGATCCAGAACGTGGGCGCCTACGGCCAGGAGGTCTCGAGCGTCGTGCGCCGCGTGCACGCCTACGACCGCGAGGCCGAGCGCTTCGTGGCGATCGAGGCCGCCGAGTGCGCGTTCGGCTACCGCGACAGTCGCTTCAAGCGCGCGCCCGAGGGCCACGTCGTCACCAGCGTCGAGCTCGTCCTCGCGAGAGGCGGCCCTCCGACGATCGCCTACGCCGAGCTGGCGAAGAAGCTCGGCGAGCGCGGCAAGTCGGCCACCCTCGCCGAGGTCCGGCAGACCGTGATCGCGCTCCGCCGCGCGAAGGCGATGGTCCTCGATCCCGCCGATCCGCACACGCGCAGCGCCGGATCGTTCTTCACGAACCCGATCGTCGACGACCGGGCGCGCGACGACGTGCTCGCCCGCGCGAAGGCGCGGGGCCTCGCGCAGGTCCCGACCTACCCGCAGCACGATGGCCGCACGAAGCTCGCCGCCGGCTGGCTCATCGAGCAGGCCGGCGTGCCGAAGGGCCTGCGCCGCGGCGCCGTCGGGATCTCGGACAAGCACGCCCTCGCGCTCGTCCACCACGGCGGCGGCACCACGCGCGAGCTGCTCGCGCTCGCCGACGAGGTCGCCGGCCGCGTGCGAGAGGCGTGGGGCGTCACGCTCGAGCGAGAGCCCGTCCTGCTCGGCTCGACCGGCTCGTGAGCGCGCGCCTCGACCTTCAGGCGTCGCCGAGCCCGAGGCCGGAGCGGAGCGGCCTCGGGGCCGTGAGCACCGACCGCAGGGCGAGGTGGCGAGCGTCCGAGCTTGCTCGGACGCGGCATCGAGGCCGGGATCGCAGCGCGTCGCCGCTGAGCACCGCCGCCGATCACACCCACCCCGAGCGCCCGTCGTAGCAGATGTGCTACGATGCCGACCATGCGCACGATTGCCCAGCGCGAGCTTCGCAACCAGAGCGGCGAGGTTCTTCGAGACGCCGAGCGGGGCGCCCGTTTCGTCGTCACGGTGGACGGCCGGCCCGTCGCGCAGCTCGTACCGCTACCGAAGAGCCCCTGGGTCTCGCGGGAAGAGCTGACACGCTTGCTCCAGGCCACGCCGAGCGATCCGACGCTCTTGCGCGATCTCGCGCGCTACGGCGATCGCGTCACGAGCGCCCGCGATCCGTGGATCGCCACGCGCAAGAAGACCCGGCCGTGACGCGAGGGCTCCTCGACACGTCCGTCGTCATCGCCGCTGGCGACGAGCGCGGGCTCGTCGCGGCGCTGCCTGAGTCGTCGGCGATCTCCGTCGCGACGCTCGCCGAGCTCCACTTCGGGATCGGCCTGGCCAAGTCGGCTGCGATCCGGGCCGCGCGCCTCCAGCGCCTCGGCGCGATCGAGGCGCGCTTCGAGGCGTTGCCGCTCGACGCGGATGTCGCGCGCGCATACGCCACGATGGCCCACGCGGTCCTCGCTGCTGGACGCAAGCCGCGCCACCGCGTCATGGACCTCTGGATCGCCGCCACGGCGCAGGTGCACGGCCTCCCAATCTTCACCCGGAACGGCGACGACTTCGCGGGCCTCGATTCGCTCGTCCGGGTCCACGTCGTCTGACCGCGACGAAGACGTGTGAGACCGCATCGGGCGGCCGCTACGACCGGGCGCGACGACCTCGCGTGCGCTACGTTCGCGCGCCTTGATCGAGACGGAGATCGCGGAGGCATTCGAGATCGTGCGCGGCGGCGAGCGCTCGTCGCTCTTGCTCACGTGCGAGCACGCCTCCGAGCGCATGCCGGAGCCCTGGCGCTGGCCCGAGGAGGATCGTCGCCTCGTCGGCACGCACTGGGCCTTCGACCTCGGCGCGGCCGAGCTCACGCGCGAGCTCGCGGCGCGCACGGGCTCGGTCGGTGTGCTCTCGCGCTTCTCGCGATTGCTCGTCGACCCCAACCGTGGCGAGCACGAGGCCTCGCTCTTCCGCGACGTCGCCGAGGGCCAGCCGGTGCACCTCAACGCCGCCGTCCACGGTGACGAGCGCGAGCAGCGCCTGATCCGCTTCTACCGCCCCTTCCACGCCGCGATCGATCGCGAGGTCGCGGCGACCCACGCGCACACGCTGCTCTCGGTGCACTCGTTCACCGATCTCTACGAGGGTCAGCGGCGCTGGCTCGAGGTCGGCATCCTCTTCGATCGCGAGGACGAGCTCGGCGCGCACCTCGTGGGCGCCTTCGCGGCCGCCGGCTTCCACGTCGCGCCCAACGAGCCCTACTCCGGCAAGGCGGGGCTCATCCACTCGGCGGCCACGCACGCCGCGCCGCGGGGCCTGCGCGCCGTGGAGATCGAGGTGCGACAGGACCTCGCGGTGCAGACCTCGTTCCGTGCGCGCGTGATCGACGTGCTCGCGAAGGCGCTGCCGTGAGCGAGCGCGAGCGGGCGATCGAGCGCGTCGTGCGCGCGCTGCGGCCCGAGGCGAGCGAGCACCTGCCGTCGCTCTCGACGTTCGTCGGCCTCGTCGAGACCTGGAACGCGAAGCTCGATCTGACGGGCGCGCGCGATGCGCGTGCGCTCGCCGACGTGATGATCGCCGACGCGCTCGTCATGGCCGACCCGACGTTCGTCGCGCCCGGCGCGCGCTTGCTCGACGTGGGCAGCGGCGCCGGAGGGCCGGCGCTGCCGCTCGCGATCGTGCGCCCCGACGTGCCCGTCACGATGCTCGAGCCGCTCCAGAAGCGCGTCGCATTCCTTCGCACGGCGATCGGGACGCTTCGCCTCGCGCCCCGCGTGACGGCCCTCGCCGGGCGCGTCGAGCGGGCCTCGCCCACCGCGCCCGTCGCCGCCGACGTGGCGAGCGCACGCGCCACGTTCGCGCCCACCGACTGGCTCGCCGCAGGGCTCGCGCTCGCGCCGAGCGTGCTCGTGCTCACCACGCCGCACGAGCTCCCCGCCGGTCCTGCGCCGACGGCGCGCCGCGACTACACGTGGCCGGGATCCGGCGCGCCGCGCGTGCTCCTCCGCTTCGACCGGAGCGCATGACGACCGCAGCCGCCACCAAGGTCGCGCCGCGCGTCCACGCGATGCTCGTCCTGGTCCAGCTCGCGTTCGCCACGCTCTCGGTGGTGGGCCGCGTCGTGCTCCGCGACGTGCCGCCGATGGCCTTCGCGATGCTGCGCCTCGTGGGCGCTGCGCTCGTCTTCGCCGCGCTCTCGCCGCGCACCTTCCTGCCCGCCGCCATGCCCTGGCGCGACCGGCTCGCCATCGCCGGCTGCGCCGCGCTCGGCATCTGGGGCAACCAGGCGCTCTTCCTGAGCGGGCTCGCCCGCACGACGGCCACCAATGCGACCGTGCTCGTCGCGACGATCCCGGTCTTCACCGCGATCGCGTCGATCGTGCTCGGGCGCGAGCCGCCGCGCGCGCGCGTGATCGGCGGCATCGCGATCGCGTTCGCGGGCATCGTCGTTCTCGTGGGGCTCGACGCGCTCGATCTCGGCGGCGCGCACCTCGTGGGCGATCTGCTCGTCACCGCGAACTCGGTCGCGTACTCGCTCTACCTCGTGCTCGTGCGCGACTACACCGCGAAGTACGGCGGTCTGCCGGTCGTCGCGTGGGCGTTCTTCTGCGGCGCGCTCTACTCGCTGCCGCTCGGCGTGCCGCAGCTGCTCGGCGCGGCCGCGGCAGTCCCCGATGCGACGTGGGGCTGGGTCGCCTACGCGATCGCGGTCCCGACGATCTTCGCCTACCTCGCGAACGCCTGGGCGCTCCGCTACGCGTCCTCGTCGACGGTCGCGATCTGGGTGTTCCTCCAGCCGACGATCGCCGCGCTGCTCGCGTGGCGCTACCTCGGCGAGACGCTCCACGCGCGCCTCGCCGTCGCCGGTGTGCTCGTGCTCGTCGGCATCGCGATCGTGACCAGCCCAGCAAAGGCCGCGGCGAAGCAGACCGAAGCCCGCTGACGAAGCGCCCCGGCGTCAGCCCCCCGTCGGCGCGGCGCCCATGTCGAGCAAGAGCCGCCGCACGTCGGCGGCGTCGATGCCGCCGGGATCGATCTCGAGATAGCGCTGGTAGTGCTGGATCGCCTCCGCGCGGCTGCCGGTCAGGCGCTGCGCGTCGCCGAGGATGCGGTTGGCGTCGGCGAGCCACGCCGGCCGCGGCGTCGCCACGTCGCCGATCGTCACCGCGCGCGCGAGCGAGTGCGCCGCGTCGGCCGTGTGGCTCGCGTCGAGCTGCAGGCGCCCGAGCTCGTACCACCACTCGCCGTTGGTCAGCATGCCGTTGGCCGCGCGCCCGTAGGCATCGATCGCCTGCGAGAGCTGACGCAGCTGGTCGTAGCAGTCGGCCTCGGCCGCGATCGCCGCCCAGTTGGTGGGCGAGAGCTGCTCGGCGCGCTGGAGGTCGACGAGCGCATCCTGCACCGCGCCCGAGGCCCGTCGCGCGTCACCGCGGACGAAGTACGCGTCGGCCAGCGTCGAGTCGCGCTCGAGCGCCTCGTTCGAGCGCGAGATCGCCAGGCCCAAGTCGTTGTTGGCGAGCGCCGCGCGGCCGGCCCACATGTAGAACTCGCCGCGCGTCGCATCGAGCGAGATGGCGCGCGCGAAGTGCTGCGCCGCGTCCGGATAGAGCTCGCGCGCGTACGAGATGCGACCGGCGTAGTACTCGGCCTCCGCGTGGGGCGGGACCTCCTGGAGCACCGGCGTGAGCGTCTGCTCGGCCGCGTCGTAGTCGCCGACCGCGACCTGTGCGCCGCCCAGACGCAGGAGCAGGCTGGAGTCGTTCGGGTGCTCCTCGAGCGCCGCGCGATAGAACTCGACCGCGCGGGCCTCCTCGTGGCGGGCCTCGAAGAGCAAGCCACGCTCGAGCGCGAGCCCGGGATGCGTGGGATCGACCGCCGCGAGCTGCTCGAAGGCCTGCGAGGCCTCGTCGAGCCGGCCCGCCCGACGCAGCACGACGGCGAGGCCGAAGCGCGCCCCGGGGAGCGCTTCGTCGAGCGCGAGGCCGGCGCGGAACTCGCGCTCCGCCTCGGACAGACGGTTCTGCGAGAGCGCGTAGGTTCCCAGCTCCTCGTGGACCTGCGCGCTCTCCGGCACCGCGCTCCGCGCCGACTCGAGCACGGCGACGGCGTCCGATGGACGGCCGGCCGAGTCGTGCAGCCGCGCCAGCGCCAGGTAGCCGTCGAAGACGTTCGGCGCGAGCCGGACGCTCTCCTGGTAGTGCGCGAGCGCGACGTCGTCGTGCTCGAGCTGCTCCTCGACGCGCCCGAGCCAGAGCTGGACCTCGGCGTCGTCGGGCGCCTCGGCCGCCAGGTCGGTCAGCGTCGTGTGCGCCTCTTGGACGCGGTCGATCTGCATCATCGCGCGCGCCGCACCGAGGCGCGCCTCGAACATCGGCGCGCGCCCGCTCGCGAGCGTGGCCGACGCCGCCGCGTCGCCGGCACCGATCACCGCCTCGAAGCGACCCAGCGCGTCGGAAGGACGATCGATCAGCAGCATGCGGCCTTCGCCGAGGACGGCCTCGAAGTCGTTGCTGTCTGCATCGGCCGCCTGCTGGTAGGCCTCGAGCGCCTGACCGGTGCGGCCCCGCGCCTCGTAGATCGCGCCGAGCAGCGACCACGCCTCGGCGCGCAGGCGCGCGTGCGCGACGAGCGTCTGCTCGCCGAGTGGCTCGCGCCCGACGACCTGGCTGGCGACCGCGATCGCCTGCGTGTCGTCGCCGGTCGCGTGCAGGCGCTCGGCGCGCGCGAAGAGCGCCTCGACGTGATCGGGGGCCGCCGTCAGCGTCGCGGCGATGGCCGCGTCGTAGGCCGCGAGGTCGTCTCCGTGGTGGAGCGCGCGCGCCATGCCCCACTGCGCCGCCGCGCCGCCGCCGTGCTCGATCGCCACCTGGAACGCCTGGGCCGCGTCGGCCGAGCGATCCTGGGCGAGCGCCACCTCGCCGTCGAGCAGATCGACGAAGGCGTCGGTCGGCGCGTGCGTGCGTGCGCGAGCGAGGAAGGTCGCGACGCCGGCGCTGCGCCCGTTCGCGTACTCGTCGGCGGCGATGCCGAGCGCGAAGCGCGGGTCGCTCTCGTCGCGCTGCCGCATGCGCGCCCGGATCCCGGCCGCGCGCGCGGGCTCGTTGCCGAAGCGAACGCGCGCCATCGACTCGACGTAGAGGCTGCGCGACAAGAGCTCGCGGTTCACGTACGCGTCGTGTCGGGCGGTGGCGAGCGTGTGGAGCGCCTCGCGGTAGGAGACCGGCGTGTCGTGCAGGAAGCGCTCGTCGGCCTGCGCGATGGCGGCGCTCACCGCCGCCGGCTCTCCCGCGGCGGGCGTGTACTGCTCGATGAAGTACGTCCCGAACAGGCCGTAGGGCGTGAACGAGAGCGCGCCACCGGCGCCCGCGATCAGCACGAGCACGACGACGGCGACCACGATCCCGCGACGCGAGCGAGGCTTGACGGGCGCGACCGGCTTCGCGAGCGTCTTGGGCGCTGCGGGCGGCGCGCTGCGATCGAGGTCGACACCGGACGCGGGGCGCAACGACGCGCCGCCACGCTCCTCTGGGATGTCGGCGAACTCCATGTCGTCGCCGCGCTTGCCCTCCGGCAGATCGATCTCGCCGTGACCGCGGGGCGGAACCGATCGCTGCTCGGGCACCGGCAGCTCGAGCTCGCTCGCGGAGACGCGCGCTCCGGTCTTGCGCGGCGGAGGAAGATCGAGGTCGTCGCCGACACCGGGGCCCGTGCCCGCACGCGCGCGCGGCGGCGGCAGATCGAGATCGCCCAGGCCTCCGCCTCGAGCGTGGCCGGCGGGCGCGCGAGGAGGCGGCAGATCGAGATCGGGAAATCCGTCTCCGGGCGTGGGCAGCTCGACGCCGCCCCGCCGCGGCGTCGGGAGGTCGGCGATGCCGCGCGCCTGCGGCAAGTCCGCGCCGTCGCGCAGCACCGGGAGATCGACTCCGCCGGCGAGCGGCGCCGGCAGATCGACGTGACCGGTCCTCGGCGCCGGCAGATCGACGCCATCGCGCGGCGCCGGCAGGTCCGCGAGCTCGGCGCCCCCGCCGCGCTTGGGCATCGGCAGATCGAGATCGCCGAACGCGCTCTCCGCCGCGGCGAGCACGCGCCCCTTCGGCGCGGGGAGATCGGCGCCTCCCCTCGGAGCCGGCAGGTCGAGCTCGAGCGCCGGCCCGCGCCCTCCCGGCGGCGGCAAGTCCCCGGCATCCGGGTCGTCGAAGGGCGTGCGCGAGACGTCGGCGAGCGCCGGCTTCACGCTGTCCACGCGGGCGCGCGCTCCACGCGGCGCCGGCAGATCGAGCTCGAGCCCGCTCGCCGGCACGCCCCCGCGCGGCGCCGGCAGATCCAGCTCGTCGAGCGTCGGCGCACCGCGCCCGCCGCGCGGCGCCGGCAGATCCACGTCGAGCGGCGGCGCGATCGGAGCCTTCGCCGCACCGCGCGGCGCCGGCAGATCCACGTCGAGCGGCGGCGCGATCGGAGCCTTCGCCGCACCGCGCGGCGCCGGCAGATCGAGATCGAGTGGCGGCGCGATCGGAGCCTTCGCCGCGCCGCGCGGCGCCGGGAGATCGAGATCGATCGGCGGCGCGAGGGGCGCCTTGGGAGCCGCCGGCTTGGCGGTGCCGCGAGGGGCCGGCAGATCCAGCTCGTCCGGGATCGCGGCCGCGACGGCTGGCTTGGCGCCCGCGGCGCGCGGCGCCGGGTGATCGAGATCGTTGCCGAGCGGCGGCGCGATCGGAGCCTTCGGCGGCGGAGGCTTCGGCGCCGCACCGCG
>JBGALT010000090.1:0-31574 GCA_044223665.1 Sandaracinaceae bacterium
CGATCCGACGCTCGAGCGTGGCGATCTCCGCGCGCGCCGCCTCCGGCGGAGGCGCGCTCCCCTCCGCGGCCGTGCAGCTCTGCGGCGCGGGGAGCGTCTCGAGCACGTCGGCGACCACGCGGCTCGCCTCGGGCGCCCGCAGCGCGCTCACCGCCCCTTCGAACGTGCCGCGCTGTCGATCGAGGCACGCCATGCGCGCATCCATGCGCGCCTCCGACTGCTCGTGCCTCGTCCGCGTGTCCTCGCAGGCGTCGAGGCGCTCGCTCGACCACGCGCGCGCCCACGCGCGGAGCACCGGGGTCGCGGCCGGCACGAGCCCCGACGCATCGAGCGCGAGGGGCTCGGGCGTGCAGCGCGGCGCGGGCGCCGGCCGCAGCGCGACGATCGCCGCGCCGGTCGCGAGCACGAGGCCCAGCGCCATCGCGATGCGCGGCCCCGGGTGCACGCGCGGCGCGAGCGCGCGCGCGACGGCGTGCATCGACGCGTGGCGCCCCTTCGGGTCGACCGCGAGCATGCGTCGGACGAGCGCCTCGAGGCGGCGGTCCATCGCGCGGGCGGCGGGCGGCCCGGCCGCGATCGCGCGCTGCAGCTCGGAGGTGGATCGCGCGGAGGCGAAGGGGCGCACGCCTTCGAGCGCCTCGAAGAGAGAGACGCCGAACGCGAACTGATCGGCGGCCTTCGTCGCCCGCGCGCCCGCGAGCTGCTCGGGCGCCATGTACGCCGGCGTCCCGAGGAGCGCTCCGCTCTGGGTCAGGGACGCGTCGAGGAGCGCGCCCTCGGCGGGCGAGGCCGTCTCCTCGGCGCCCGCCGTCGCGAGCCCGAAGTCGCCGACCTTCACGACGCCGCGCGCGTCGACGAGCACGTTCTCGGGCTTGAAGTCGCGGTGCACGAGCCCGGCGTCGTGCGCGGCGGCGAGCCCCAGCGCGGCTTGGCGAAACGCGTCGAGCACCTCCGCGCGCGGCCGCGGCGTGGCGAGCCACGCGCGGAGGCTCGTGCCGCGGACGAGCTCCATCGCGACGTAGACCGAGTCACCGTGCGCTCCGACGTCGTAGACCGTCACCACGTTCGGATGCGACAGGCGCGCCATCGCCTGGGCCTCGCGCATCAGCCGCGCGCGGCTCCGCGCGCCGTCGCTCGAGGCGTGCAGCAGCTTGATCGCCACCTTCCGGTCGAGCTCGGGATCGTAGGCGGCGTGCACGACGCCCATCGCGCCCTCGCCGAGGCGCTCGACGAGCACGAAGCGGCCGACGCGCGGATCGGTCGACGCCGAGCGCGCGGGCCGCGCACCGGACGAGAGCGCCAGCGTGCCGACGGCGTCGCGGCAGCTCTCGCAGGTGTCGAGGTGCGAGTCGACGTCGAGCAGGGCCGCGTCGCGTAGACGACCCTCGACCAAGGCGAGCAGGGTCTCGTCGTTCGGGCACTCCACGGCGTCACCAGGTATCGTGCACGCGATGGGGCAGCTCCGCGAGGCGTACCTGCAGCAGCGTCCCGACGCGGCGGAGGACGCGGCGCTCGAGGAGCGCCTCGCGGCGCACGTGCGCGCGGCCTCGCTCCGCTGGCCGAGCCTGCGGATCGCGGAGGAAGAGCTCGCCGCGGCGCTCGCGGCGCTGCCCGAGAGCGTGCACGCGCTCTCGGACGAGGCGGTCGCCGAGCTCGCCCTCGCGCTCGCCTGTGCGCGTGGCGAGGCGCCGGCGCTCGCGCTCTTCGAGGGCGAGTACTTCCGTGGGGCGGAGGCTGCGCTCGCCAGCATGAAGCTCGACGCCGACGTGCGCGACGAGGTCAGGCAGGAGGTCCGGCGCAAGCTGCTCGTCGCGGAGGGCGGAGTGCCGAAGATCGTCGGCTACGCGGGCCGCGGCACGCTGCACGGCTTGGTGAAGGTGGTCGCGACGCGCACCGCGCTCTCGCTCCTGCGCCGCCGTGGCGTCGAGTCGCCGGGGGACGAGGCGCTGCTCGACGTCGAGGGCGAGGCGGATCCGGAGCTCTCGTTCCTGAAGGCGCACTATCGCGCGGCCTTTCGCGCGGCGTTCGAGGAGGCCGTGCACGCGCTCGCGCCGCGCGAGCGAAACCTGCTGCGGCTCCACTTTCTCCGGAACGTCACGCTCGAGGCGCTCGCCGCGATGTACGGCGTGCATCGCGCGACGATCGTCCGGCAGCTCGCGAAGATCCGCGACGAGCTCGATCGCCTCACCCGGAAGGGCCTGCGCGAGAGGCTCGGGGGCGCGGACGCACGCGAGATCGCGGAGGTCATGGAGCTCGTACGGAGCCGCTTCGACGTGAGCGTGGAGCGCCTCTTGCGGACGATGGAGAGCACGGGCTGACGGGAGCTCGGTCACGCGCACCTCTTTCTCTTCGAGGTGGGAACACGGGGCCCGAGCGAGCGGCGCACGAAAAACGCTCGCCGCGCGAAAAAGAATGCGCCGGTCGGGCGGGTGCCGCGTTTCGTGGGGGAAAGGCGGCTTTCATGACCTCGAAGACCCGACAGGACAGACACCGGCTCCTCCACACCCTCGTGCTCGCCAGCGTGCTCGTGCTCGACGGATGCGGCGCTCCCTCGGTGGGTGCGCAGGCCCGCGCCCCGGGGAGCGCCACCAGCGGATCGGCGGCGCCCTCGTCGAGCGCGCCTGCGCCGAGCGCAGCGGCGCCCTCGTCGAGCGCAGCGACGCCTTCGTCGAGCGCAACGGCGCCCTCGTCGAGCGCGCCTGCGCCGAGCGCGAGCGCGAGCTCCGCCGCGCGACCCAGCTCCTCCGCGCCCCCGCGCTCGTCGTCCTCGGGCTCGTCCTCGGCACCTCCAGAGGCGATCGTCGCCGCGAGCGATGCCCGCTACTGCGAGCGCGGCTGGCCCACGACGAAGGGCGGAGGCGGCTCTGCGCCGCGCTGTACCACGACGGTTCTGGAGGACGGCACCGTGCGCGAGGAGTGCGTCGATCAGATCGGCCCGTGCGTGCGGAGGCCGGAGTGACCTCCTTCGCATCGGCCGCGACCCAGCGTGCCGTCCGGAGCGACGGCCGATTCGGCGGTCGCGTCACGCGCACCCCGCTGCCGCCGCTCGGCGAGGTCGCGCTCTCGGCGAGCGAGCGCGCCGAGATCGCCGCGATCTGGCGCCTCCAGGCGGCGACCGAAGCGCGCGTCGCCACCTCGTTCGAGGTGGTGCACGAGGCGCTCGCGGCCCTCGGCGCCGACGCGGGCCTCGTGCGCCTCGCGGCGCGCGGCGTGGACGACGAGCACCGCCACGCCGCGCTCTGCGAGGACGTGGCCGGCCGCTATCTCGGTCGCGTGGTCGAGCCCTACGAGCCCCTGCCTTCGCAGCAGCCGCTCCATCCCGGCGCGTCGGACGAGGTGCGTCGCGCGCTCTTCGTGATCGGCCAGTGCTGCCTGAACGAGACCTTCGCGAGCGCCTACCTCGCGGTCGCACAGCAGGGCGCGACGATCCCGCTCGCGCGTGCAGCGCTCAAGGCGTTGCTCGGAGACGAGATCGATCACGCGCGCGTGGGATGGGGCTTCGTCCAGACGCTCGACGGCGCGGTGCGCGCCGAGGTCCAGGCGTGGCTCCTCCCGCTCACGGTCTGCAACCTGCGCGAGTGGCGCGCGATCCGCCTGCCGGAGGACGATCGGCTCGCGGCGCACGGAATCCCTTCGTCGTCGGCCGCGCAGGCGGCGATCACCGAGGTCCTCGAGGGCGTCGTGATCGAGGGCTTCGCGCACGCGGGCTTCGATACGACCGGCCTCGTCGCGTGGTCCCGCCGCGGCGCGCCCGTGCACCTCGCGGCCTCCGACGCCTCGCCGTAGGGGGCTCCCGAACGGGCATCGAGGTCAGCCGCCGAGCGCGCGCGCGCGAGCGTTCGGGTAGCATCCGCGTCGCGATGCCTGGTTGCCGTCACGAGCTCTTCGCCGAGGCCGGTCACGAGTCGGTGCTCACGATCGACGCCGCCTCGATCGTCTTCGGTCGCGGCGCGATCCACGAGCTCGGGGAGCACGTGCGCGCGCTCGAGACGCAGCGCGTCGCCGTGTTCACGGATCCGCGCATCGCGGCGCTGCCCTTCTTCGCCGCCGCGCGCGCCTCGCTGACGAAGGCGGGGATCGATCACGCCGTCTACGCCGAGGTCCACGTCGAGCCGACCGACGCGTCGTTCCTCGAGGCGGCGCGCTTCGCCCGCGAGGGCAGCTTCGACGGCTACGTCTCGATCGGCGGCGGCTCGGTCATCGATACGTGCAAGGCCGCCGCGCTCTACGCGCGCTACCCGGCCGACTTCCTCGCCTACGTGAACGCGCCGATCGGCCGCGCGCAGCCGGTCCCCGGGCCGCTGCCGCCACACGTCGCCTGCCCCACCACGTGCGGCACCGGCGCCGAGTGCACGGGCATCGCCGTCTTCGACCTGATCGCGGCGCGCGCCAAGACCGGCATCGCTTCGCGGCGCCTGCGGCCCACGCTCGCGATCGTCGATCCCGACGCCACGCGCACGCTTCCGTCCGGCGTGGTCGCGGCGAGCGGCTTCGACGTGCTCTGCCACGCGATCGAGAGCTACACGGCGCGCCCCTTCGTGGCGCGAAAGGCGAGCGTGCCGGTGACGTCGCGCCCCATGAGCCAGGGGCGCAATCCGTGGAGCGATCTCGGCAGCCTCGAGGCGCTGCGCCTGGGCGGGCGCTCGCTCGTGCGCGCCTTTCGCGACGCGAGCGACGACGAAGCGCGAGGCGAGCTCACGTGGGCCGCGACGCTCGCCGGGATCGCGTTCGGCAACGCGGGCGTGCACCTTCCGCACGGCATGAGCTACGCGGTCGCGGGGCTCGTCTCGAGCAAGGCGCACGCGTCGGGCGGCGGCTATCGCGCGCCCGGCTATCCGGCCGAGGAGCCGATGGTCCCGCACGGGACCAGCGTCGTGCTCAACGCCCCGAGCGTGTTCCGCTTCACCACCCGCGCGTGCCCGGAGCGGCACCTCGAGGCGGCGGCCGCGCTCGGCGCCGACGTGCGGGGCGCGCGGAACGAGGACGCGGGAGAGATCCTCGCGACGCGCCTGCTCGCGCTGATGCGGGCGACCGAGATCCCCGACGGCCTGGCCGGCGTCGGCTACGACGAGAGTGACCTCGAGGCTCTCGTCGATCGCGCCATCGTGCAGAAGCGCCTCGTCGACAATGCGCCTCTCGCGGTCGATCGCGACGCGATGCGCGCCCTCTTCGCGGGCGCCCTGAGGTACGGCGCGTGAGCCGGCCCGTCCGCGAGCCGGCGCCGCGTCGCGAGAGCTACGGCTGGCACGTCCCCATCACGACGCGCTGGATGGACAACGACGTCTACGGGCACGTGAACAACGTCGTCTACTACTCGTTCTTCGACACGGTCATCAATCGCTACCTCATCGAGCGTGGCGGCCTCGATCCGCACGCGAGCGAGGTCATCGGGCTCGCCGTCGAGTCCGGTTGCACCTACGCCGGCTCGCTGCGCTTTCCGGACGCGGTCGAAGGAGGCCTGCGCGTCGCGCACCTGGGCACGTCGTCGGTCCGCTACGAGGTGGGCATCTTCGTCGTGGGCGATCCGATCGCGCGGGCCCACGGGCGCTTCACCCACGTGTTCGTCGATCGCGCGACCCGGCGGCCTCTGCCCATCGCCGGCCCGATGCGCGAGGCGCTCGAAGCGCTGCGCGTGGGCGATCGCTGACGGCGTCGATCAGCGCCGCACGAGCTCGCGCGCGGCGGTCTCGATCTGCTCTTCGCTCACGAGCACGGTGAGGGCGGCATCGCCCAGCGGGACGAAGCTGTCGGCGCTCGCGACGCGGCGGATGCGCCCCTCGAAGCCGCGCTCGACGAGGGATGCGATGACGCCCTCGCCGATCCCGCCCGTCTTGCGCGTCTCGTCGACGACGAGCACGCGACCGGTCGCGCGGGCCTCGCGGAGCAGATCGTCCTCGGGGAGCGGCACCAGCCAGCGCAGGTCGACCACGCGCGCGTCGATGCCGAGCTTCGCGAGGCGCGCGGCCACGCGCAGCGACAGGAAGACCCCGTTGCCGCTCGTGAGGATCGTCAGGTCCAGGCCTGCGCCGTGGGTGCGCGCGCGGCCGATCGGCACGTGGTCCTCGAAGCGCGGGTAGGGCGCGAGCCAGCCGTCGTCGCCCGCCTCGTGCAGATCGCGCGTGTGGTAGAGCGCGATGGGCTCGAGGAACACGCTCACGGTCCCGTCCACGCGCGCCGCCGCCACGCAGGTGCGCAGCATCGCCGCGGCGTCGTCGGGACGGGCGGGCGAGGCGACCACGATACCGGGAACGTCGCGCAGCACCGCGATCGCGTCGTCGTTGTGGAAGTGACCGCCGAAGCCCTTCTGGTAGCCGTAGCCGGCGATGCGCACGACCATGCCGTTGCGGTACTGGCCGTTCGAGAAGAAGGAGAGCGAGGCTGCTTCGCCGCGCAGCTGATCCTCGGCGTTGTGGAGGTAGGCGAGGTACTGGATCTCGGGGATCGGCAGCATGCCGCTCACGCCGGTTCCGAGCGCGAGACCGAGGATGGTCTGCTCGTCGAGGAGCGTGTCGAACACGCGCGAGGCGCCGACCCGGCGCGCCAGGCCCTTCGTGACGCCGTACACGCCGCCCTTCTTGCCGACGTCCTCGCCGAAGACGAGGAGGTCGGGGTGCGCGGCCGCGACGTCGGCGAGCGTGCGGTTGATCGCGAGGCAGAGCGTGAGCGGGCCCTCGTCCTCGGGCAGCTTGCCCTCGTGCACCTGCGCGCGCGCGCCGGCGGGCGGCGTGCTCGTCGCGAGGGCCGCCACCCGATCGGGCGAGCGCGGCGCGAGGGGCGCCATCACCTCGGCGGCGCTCCGGAGCACCGGACGCGTGCGCACGCCTTCGGCCAGCGCCACCACTTCGGCACGCTTGGCCTCGTAGCGCGCGAGCACCTCGTCGGGCGTGACGACGCCGCGGGCCACCAGGAGCTCGGCGACGCGGACCAGCGGATCACGGGCGATCTCGGCGCGGATCTGGTCGGGCGTGCGATAGGTGGCCTCGGCGTCGCTGCCCGCGTGGCCGAGCAGCCTCACGACGCGCAGGTGCAGGAACGCCGGTCGCCGGTTGCTGCGCACCCAGCTCGCCGCCTCGCGGGAGACCTCGACGGCCTCCACGAGATCGCCGCCGTCCACCTCGAAGTACTTGAGCCCGGGCCGCTGGCCGTAGGCGGCGCGGATCCAGCCGAGCGGCGTCGGCACGCTGATGCCGATGCCGTTGTCCTCGCAGACGAAGAGGACTGGCAAGGGATGCCCGGCGTGCGCGGCGTGGCACGCGGCGTTGAGGGCGCCGGTCGCGGTCGAGTGGTTGGCCGACGCGTCGCCGAAGCTCGTGATCGCGATCGCGTCGCGCGGCCACGGCGAGGCGGTGCCGAGCTTCTTGCTCCGCTCGATCGCGAACGCGACGCCGAGCGCGCGAGGCAGCTGCGATGCGATGGTGGAGGTCTGTGGGATCACCGCGAGGGGCAGGCTTCCGAAGACCTTGTGCCGCCCGCCCGCGATGGGCTCGTCCCGCGCCGCACAGATGCCGAGGAGCACGTCCTCGAGCGCACGCGTGCCGGGCACCTGCCGCGCACGCTCGAGGAAGAACGCGCCCGACCGGTAGTGGAGCAGCGCCGGGTCGGTCGGGCGGAGCGCGGCGGCGACGGCGGCGTTGCCCTCGTGGCCGCTCGAGCCGATCGTGTAGAAGCCCGCGCCGCGCTTCTGCCGGAGCCAGCGGGCGGTGAAGTCGAGGTGCCGCGAGCCGAGCATCGCGTCGAAGAGCTCGAGCGCGCGCGCTCCCGTCAGCGCGCTCCCGCTCGCGATCGGCAGCTCGCTCGGCCGATGCGCGCACGCCGCGAGCGCGCGCACCCGCTCGGTGAACGAGAGATCGACCTCGAGCGCGAGCTCGGTGGTCGTCACAGCACGCAGTTCGGCAGCGTCACGCTCGTCCCGTGCGCGTGGTTCGCGAGCTCGATCCGATCGCGCCGGTAGAAGCACTGGTTGTTCGCGTGGCGCAGATACCCGTAGTGGTAGATGAGCGCGTTGCGCATCGACTCCGCCACCAGCACGTCCCCGTTCGGCGCGTGGAAGCGCGGCAGGCGGTGGGCGGCGACCGCGGCCGCCTCGGCCTCGATCGGATCGAGCATCGCGAGCTGGGCGTCGATGTTCATGCCGTCGGCGAGGTCGACGGTCGCGTTCCAGAGGATGGCGGCGAACTGCACGCGCACGCGCGTGGCGCGGACGCCGTCGACGATCTCCCCGAGCCAGGGGTCGTCCTCGGAGATCGCGAGCGCCGACAGGCGCGACTCGATGCCGCGCAGATCGGTCTCCAGTACGCGGAGGCGCGCGACGACGTCCGCGCGGAACGCGGTCCGCTCGGCGGGGCTCATCGCCACGATGTCGTCGTACTGCTGGCGCCGCGGCTCGGACCAGACGCCCATGGCGAGCCCGATGTCGAACGTGGTGTCGGTACCGGACGTGTAGCCGGAGAGCTCCTCGTCGATGAAGGCGCGATGCTCGATGTCGACGAGGTCGTTCACGATGTCGGCGACCGCGCTTCCCTGTGGCAGGGGGTCGAGCATCTGGTGATAGATCTCGGCGGTCGAGGCGGGCATGCGCATCGTCATGTGCAGCGTGGCCCAGTCGTGCTGCCAGTAGCCCCACTCCCAGCCGCTCGAGAACGTGACGTGCGAGTCGAGCTGCGCCGTGCCGTCCGTCGTCGCGCGCGCACGGATCTGCTGGATGTCGTGCAGACGCGAGCGCACGTAGAGCGGCAGGTAGAGCGGGACGCTGTCGTCGAACGTGATCCAGTAGGCGGTCTCGGGGTTGTAGGAGACCGGCTGGTGCGCCGCGAGACGATCGAAGAGGTACTCGCGGTGCAGGTCGAACTCGGTGTGTCCGTACGAGCCGCTCACCGTCTCGAAGAGGTTGAAGTACATCACCGTGTGCACCCACGGAACGATGCGCGAGTCGGCGTACTGGACGAGGAAGTAGTAGAGCAGGTCGTTGCCCATGTACGTCACGTGCGTGGAGGGGAAGTTGCCCACGTGGATCGTCGCCGTCACGGTCGCGCCGGGGCGCGCCACCTGGATGCGCTCGTAGGCGAGGTTCAGCGTGTCGATGAAGACCTGCGGCTCTTCGCCCGAGAACTCGCCGAACGAGAGCTGGATCGAGTCGAGCGGGATGTCGCCCAAGAGGCCGAGGCGCTGATCGATGCTCGCGGGGACGTCGGTCGCGCCCCGCGGCACCAGCGTCAGCGAGTGCTGCAAGCTCGCGCCGCCGAAGAGCTGGATGCCGAGGCCGACCCGCAGGCCGCGCATGTGGGCGTAGGCGACGATGTGGCGCGTGTGGTCTTGCCACTCCGCGCGGGCCTCGCCGCCGACGATGTCGTCGAGCGCCGGGTAGGTGAAGAAGTCGATGCCGTTCTTCACCGACCAGTCGATGATCCGGTAGGCCTCGGCGAGGTGATCGCCGCCCGGCTCCCAGAGCGCCCAGTACGCCTCCACCGGATGGAGCGTCCACGGCATGATGCCGCGCTCGCCGATCTCGGGGACGACGGTCGTGTCGAAGACGGTGGGGCTCGGCGTCGCGAGCGTCGCGGGGACGAACGACGCGTCGGGATGGAAGAAGCGCACGCCCATCGCTTCGAGCAGCGCCGAGAGGCCGTACTGCTCGCCGAGCACGCCGCCGCCTCGCACGACGAAGCCGTTGGCGACCTGCGAGAGGCGATAGCCCTCGGGGTCGATCGTGGTGTCGATCACGACCGCGATGCGCGTCGTGCCCGCGCCGGCCGCCGTGACGTCGGCCACGGGATCGGCCGACATGCGCACGCCGGCCTGTAGCTCGGCGGGCAGGAGCTCGGCATATGCCCACGCCCACGGGAGGTCTGCTTCGACCACGTGGATCGGCATCGTGACCGGGACGTTCGCGTCCGAGGGCCCGCCGTCGGTGCCCACGTCGGTGCCCACGTCGCTCGCCCGTGCGTCGATGCCCGTGTCTTCGGGGGGCGCGCTCGCGTCCGCGCCGGCGTCCTCGCTCGCGACCGGAGCAGGCCCCGGGCAGCCCGAGAGGGCGAGCCCTGTGGCCGAGAGAGCACAGAAGAGAAGGTGCCGTACGCGCATCTCGCCAGGATATTCGCAGTGCCGCACGACGGACCAACAATGCGTGCGCCGACTCTCGGTGTGGCGCTCCGGCCGTCTTCTGGACGGCGCTCCTCACGCGCGCTCCAATGCGTGGGTGCGTGCCGTGCTCGCGATCGCGCTCGTCCTCGTCGCGGGCCTCGTCTCCGCGCAGGACGGCGGGCACCGGCCGCGCCCGCTCTCGCTCGAAGTGACGGCGACGGGCGCGACGGTGCGGGCCGGGCCGAGCGTTCACGCGCCGCGTCGCGGGACGGTGCGCCTGGGGACGCGCCTGCCCTTCGTCGCGCGGGTCGGCGGGACGGGATGTCCGGATGGGCAGTGGTACCAGCTCTCCGACGAGGCCTTCGTTTGCGAGTCGCTCGTCGCTCTCTCGTCCGAGCCGCCGGCGGGCGATGCGCTGCCGCTGGTGCCGGCCGGCGAGATGCTCCCGCGCCGCTACGCGTTCGTCTCCGCCGACGGCACCTGGGCCTACTCGCGCCCGAGCGACTACTTCCAGGACGACTTCGTGGAGTCGCTCGGGCGCGGCTTCGGCCTGGCGATCGCCGAGCGGCGCACCGTGAGCGGCGTCGATTTCGTGCGCACGCTCTCGGGCCTCTGGGTGCCGGAGGAGGACGTCCGCTTCGCGCACGGCAGCGAGCTCACCGGCGTCGAGCTCGAGGGCACGCTCGAGATCGCGTGGGTGATCCATCCGAGCGCGATCGTTCGCGCGTGGAACGGGCGACGCGCCGGCGCGGTCGTGCGCCGCGCGGGCGAGCGCGAGGTCGTCACCATCCGCGAGGTGCTACCGCATGGCCTCTTGCGCCTCGACGATGGCGTGATCGCGGCGCGCGACGTGGCGCGCCCCGAGCTCGAGCCGCCCCCGCCGGAGGTGCCGGCCGGGGCGCGCTGGGTCGACGTCTCGCTCGCCTCCCAGACGCTCGTCGTCTACGAGGGCGAGCGTCCGATCTTCGCGACGCTCGTCTCCACCGGCCGCCCCGGCCCCGGCCACCAGACGCCGACCGGGACCTTCCACGTCTGGGTGAAGCTCGCCGAGGACACGATGGACGACCTCGAGCGCACCGATCAGGAGAGCAACTACGCGATCGAGGGCGTGCCCTGGGTGCAGTACTTCTCCGAGGGCATCGCGCTCCACGCGGCCTTCTGGCACGACCAGTTCGGCCATCGGCACAGCCACGGGTGCGTGAACCTCTCGCCGCGCGATGCCCGCCGCGTCTTCGCGCTCACCGAGCCGGCGCTGCCACCCGGATGGGACGCGATCCTGACGACCGACGCGCACCCGGGCTCGGTCGTGCACGTGCATTGACGGCGCGCCGTCCTACGCTCGGACGATGGCCTTCCGTGACGATCGCGACGCGCTCACCGAGCGCGTGCGGGTGCTCGAGATGGAGCTCGAGCGAGCCGTGCGCGCTCGGGACGAGGCGGAACGCGCGGCCGCACGCGCGCGCTCGCTCGGCGAGCAGCTGGCGCGCGCCGAGCGCGAGCTCGCCGATCGCCGCCGGGGCGAGGGCCCGAGCCTGCGGCGGCGGACGATCTTGTTCGCCGTGGCCCTCGTGGGCACCGCCGGAACCGGCGCCGCGACGCTCTGGTGGACCGATGGGAACGTGCAGCGCGAGCGCGTCGCGCTGCTTCGCCACGTGGGCGAGACCGAGACCCGCGAGCGTCACGTGGAGGCGCGTGCGCGTCTGCTCGAGGACCAGCTGTCCCGGACCGAGCAGCGCGTCGCCGAGCTCGAAGAGGAGCGCGCGGCACGTCGGGCGCCGCCGCCCGAGCCGCCTCGGTCCCTTCCACCGGAGCCGTGGGCGCCCGAGCGGCCGAGCGCGCGCACGCTGGCTCGCCGCGCGCTCGTGGAGCGGGTCACCGGCCCGGCGCCCGTGACGCGCGGGCAAGCGTGCACCGTCGATCTCGACGTCGAGGCGGGCGAGTGCCGCGCCCACGTCCGCTGCGACGGTGTCGGTCTCTATCCCGATCCGGGCAACGGCGGCTACTTCCCGTGCGAGGCGGACGCCGAGGGCCCGATCCAAGGGGCCGACGTGCGCCGCACCGAGATCTCCGGCGACCCGCGCTTCAACTACGACCGCTCGCGCGATCGGGCGACGGTCAGCGACGGCCTCGATGCGGAAGCGTGGTCGGTGGAGCTCCGGCTTCGATGACCGCCCGGCGCTCGGCGCTCACGGAAGGCCAGCTCACGGAAGGCCAGCGACGAAGACCGGGTTGATGCTCGAGGTGTGCGTGCCGTTGCCGAGCTCGCCCATGGAGTTGTCGCCCCAGCAGACGACCTGGTTGGTCTCGAGGACCGCGCACGCGTGGTGGCCGCCGACGCCGACGAGGCGCGCGGGGCTCGAGGTCGGGACGTGCGAGGGCACGAGCATCGGCGCGGGCCCCGCCGTGCCGGTCTGACCGAACGCGTTGCCGCCCCAGCAGGCCACCTCGTGCCCGTCGTTGATCACGCACGTCGTGTCCCCGAAGGCGTCGATGTCGACGCTGCCGCTCGTGCCGGTCGTCACGAAGGTCCCGAGGTGCGGCGCGATGTCGCCCGCGCCGAGCTGCCCGCTCGCGTTCGAGCCGCGACAGACGACGTCGGTCGTCGAGGTGCGCACGAAGCAGGCATGCGCATCGCCCACGGCGATGGTGCGCCATTCGCCCAGATCGGCGCTCAACGGGGAGCACGCCGTCACGCCCGTCCCGAGGACGTCAGCCGGATCGGCGCCCCAGACGAAGGTTGCGGTCGTCGACGAGGCGTCCCGCGCGAAGCAGAACGCGCTGCCGCAGTGCATGTCCACCACACGCACGAGCGGCGGGCCGCCCGTCGGCTGGAACGACGAGCTCTCGTTGTGGTTGCAGTTGAGCGCGTCCACGCCGCTCTCGCGGTGTCCCGCGGCGTAGAGCGGAAGGCCTGCCGAGTCGCGCACCAACGTCCAGGTGGGGCCCATCTGCACGCCGGTGATCGTGAGGTTGAACGCGCTCGTGTTGTACGTGCCCGCGTCGAAGTACGGCTGAGGCTGCGTCGAGCCCGTCTGCCCGCTCGCGCTGTCGCCCCAGCACACCAGGCGCTGCGACGGCGCGTGACCGTCGTCTCGCCAGACGCAGAACGTGTCGGTGCCCGCCTCGAGGCCGAGCGCGCCCGGGAGGGCCGGGCAGGCTCCGCTCCCGTCGCAGCGCGTCACCTCGGTCGCGGTCGTGTAGTCGGGCGCGGTCGAGTGCGCGCCCACCTGGCCGCGGAGGTTGTTGCCCCAGCAGTACACGTGCCCGCTCCCGAGGAGCGCGCAAGACGTGTAGCTGCCGAGCGCGAGGTCGACGACGTCGTTCGCGCAGTGCCCGAGCCGGCAGCTCTGACCACCGCCGCAGGCGCGGCCGCACGCGCCGCAATTCAGCGGGTCGTCGTCGATGTGCGCCTCGCACCCGTCGGCCGCGCTGTTGTTGCAGTCGACGTAGCCCGTGTCGCACGCGTCGATCCGGCAGCGCGCCGTCGCGCACGAGCTCGACGCGTGCGCCAGCATGCACGCCCGCGAGGCCGACGTCGGATCGTCGATCGTTCCGTTGCAGTCGTCGTCGAGGCCGTTGCACGTCTCGGGCGCCGCCGTGCCTGGCGTGCAGATCGCAGGCGCGCCCGCCACGCACGCCGGTGTCGTGCGCACGCACGCCGCCATGCCGCACGTGATCGTGCCGAGCCCCTCGTCCACGCTCAGATCGCAGTCGTCGTCGAAGCCGTTGCACGCCTCGGGCAAGCCCGGTGCGCGGTCGGCGCGGGTGTCGTCGCAGTCGCCGCCTGCCGTCGTGGCGCCGGCGATGGGCATGCAGCTCGCGACCGGCGCGCCGCCGGCGAAGCCGTCTCCGTCCACGTCCCCGGTCCAGTAGAGCGTCCGCGGAGCCACCTCGTCGATCGCAGCGTCGCAGTCCTGATCGCGTCCGTCGCATCCGTCGACGTTCTCGGGGTGGCGGTCGGGATCGGTATCGTCGCAGTCGAGCGCGCGCACGACGCGCCCGGCGGGCTGCACGCAGGACGTGATCGGCTCCCGCGCGCCGTCGCCCCAGCCGTCCCCGTCGACGTCGGCGTACCAGGCGATCATCGCCGTGAGGTCGTCGCCCGTCCCGTTGCAGTCGTTGTCGCGCCCGTCGCAGAACTCCGTGGCGCCGGGGTGCGTCGCGGGGTCCGCGTCGTCGCAGTCGTCGCCCAGCGCGCCGCACGCGGCGTCGACGAAGCCGTCGGCGTCGTCGTCCTCGAGGTCTCCCGGGCGCACGGCGAAGTCGGCGGCGCCGTTGCAGTCGTCGTCGACGCCGTTGCAGGCCTCGGCCGCGGCGGGGTTGATCCCCGCGCGATGATCGTCGCAGTCGCTCCCGAGCAGCGAGTAGCCGGCCACCGGCGTACACGAGACGACCGTGCCGGAGGCGGCGCTACCGAACTGATCCCCGTCGAGGTCGTGGTACCAGGTGACGGCCGAGGGCGTCTCGTCGGTGTTCCCGTCGCAGTCGTTGTCGCGTCCGTCGCAGAGCTCGGCCCCCATCGGTCGCTGCGCCGCGTCGTGATCGTCGCAGTCGCCGTCGTCGAGCGCGTAGCCGATCGTGCCGGCGCAGACCATCACGCCGGCGCCCGTGCCGAACCCGTCGCGATCCTCGTCGACGTAGCCCACGATCTCCACGCCCTCGTCGAACGAGCCGTCGCAGTCGTTGTCGAAGTGATCGCAGGCCTCGGTCGTGTTGGGGTTCACGACGCGCCGGCCGTCGTCGCAGTCGTCGCCGCAGACCTGCATCGTGGGGTCGGCCGGGCTCGGGTTGCAGCAGGTGGCGTCGGGGACGCCGTCGCGATCCGCGTCGCGCGCTCCGAACGTCGACAGATCGCAGTCCTCGTCGTGGCCGCGCTCGTCACAGACCTCGGCGTTGCCCGGGTGGCGCTGCGGGTCGGCGTCGTCGCAGTCGTCGCCTCCGCACTGCGTCGCGTCGGATCCGTCCCCGTCGGCGTCGTTCGTCACGCTGCAGTCGGTCGTGCAGTTCATGGCGGTCTCGTTGCAGACCTGGCCGTTCAGGCATCGCGCGGAGGGGGCCGGGACGCAGCCGTTGGCGCGGGCCTCGGCCGCCCGCGGCCGGCAGAGCTCGGCGCCGTTGCAGTAGATGCCGTCGTCGCAGTCGGCGTCCTCGGCGCAGACGGAGGCGGCGTCCTCGGCGCCGCCGTCGACGCTCGGAGGGGGCGCCCCCGTGCACGAGATTGCCAGCGCACCCGTGCAAGAGATCACCATGCAGGCGGCCACCAGGGCCCTCGTCGGAACGCGCATCGTCGGTCCCCCGTCCCCCGGAGCGTCGGCGATCCGGCGTCCCCTCGCAATCCCCCCAGCCGTCTCGTTGACGAGGCTACCGGGAGCCCCGTAACGTTCGCCTTGGCCGTCGCTCCACGGGGGTTTGCTTGCTCCGTTCTCCTGGTTTCTGCCGCCTGCTCCTCGCCGGCGCCTTGGTCCTCGGGAGCTGCTCGCTCCAGGGGCTCGATCGCTTCGAGTTCCCGCACTGCACCGCCGGTGCGGCCGACCGCGTCGCAGGCTGTGCGGCGCTGAACTCGCGCGACGGCATCGACGTCACGACCGCGTGCCAGGTCTGGCAGTGCAACGCGACCGGCGACTGCAGCTTCGGCGTGCTCGACGCCGACGGCGATACCCACGGCGCGCTGCGGTGCGGAGGAGACGACTGCGCCGACCGCGACCGGAACGTCTATCCGGGCCTCGCCGAGTCGTGCGACGGCGCCGACAACGACTGCAACGGCGTGGTCGACGACGTCGGCGCGGGAGCGACCGGGGTCGCGCCGGTGGCGGTGATCGACGAGGTCGCGACGGTCACGTTCGCGTCGTTCGCCGACCGAGAAGACGGCGTGCTGGTCCTCTGGAGCGACGGCACGACCGCGCGCGCAGGCCTCGTCGCGGCGCCCATGCTCGCCGCGACGTCCGCGATCGACGGCGTGACCAACGCGCAGCCTTTCGTACCTCTCTCGTCGACCACCGTCGCGGGCTGTCCGACGGGCAGCAACTTCATGCCCTTCGACCGGCTGTGCGGGACACCGGAGATGTGCCCGGGGTCGCAGGTCTGCGTGGACCGGCTGAGCGACGGTGCTCGGATCTGCGAGCAGCCGGTCGTGCCGCGTGGGACGGGCCGACCCCCGCTCGCCGGGCCCGTGTGCACCACGCACAACGGGTGCAGCGACGGCCTGTTCTGCAACGGTGCCGAGACCTGCGAGCCCAACGCGGCCGACACCCAGATCGACGAGCGGGGCTGCCGAGCGGCGGCGGGCCGCGGCTGCTCGACCGAGCAGCTCTGCGTCGAAGAGACGGATAGCTGCGTCGACCCCGGGAACGAGCGCTGCGACTTCGATCTGCTCTCCGCTTCGTCCTGCGCGGTCGGCGACGAGTTCTTCACGCTCGCCGTGAGCGACAGCTCGTGCGCCCTGGTCCGCCCCGGCCTGCTCGACATGGGCGCGGCGATGCCGTCCGTCTCGCTGATCGGCGGCTACGCCTACAGCACCACCTGGCGCGGGCTCACGAGCGATCCGTCCGACTTCTGCACGGCCATGGACGTGACGGGCCCCGCCATCGCCGGTCTCCCCGTCGATTTTGCGAACGGCCGCGTGTTTCCGACGGCGATCGCCGCCTACCGCGCTGCTCCCGACGACGCGTCGAGCGCGTCGATCGGCGTCATCGGCCTCTGGCGCGAGAGCCTGAGCATCGACACGGAGCCCTTCCTCACGGTGAACGGCTCCGACGATGGCCACCCCGTCATGCTCTCCACGCCCTCGAGGGGGCGTCCCCACGTGGCCACGTTCGCGAGCGGCGCGAGCGCCGGCTACGTCGTCGTCGCGCCCCGCGACGGAGGCGGCATCGCGGTGGCTGCGTTCCCGGCGCTGGGCACGCCCGAGTGCGCGTCGGACCGGTACCCGACCTGCATGTTCCCGCGGGTTCCGGGGCCCGACATGGTCTTCGGCACGGCCGACGATCCGCCCGCCCGGACGAGCGTGCTGTTGACCACGCCCGCGCCGACGGACTCCGGCGGCGCCGATGCGGGCCCCCCGCCGATGACCGTGCCGTCCGCCGAGCTGCGCCGGACCTCGCCCTCGCTCGGCGCGCCCGTCGAGACGACCGTCGCGAGCAGCGAGCCCGCCATGCCGGAGGTGCTCGTCGCGACCGGCATCGGTCGGAGCGCGCAGGCGATCGATCTCGCTCTCGCCTGGAGCACCGCGACCGAGGTCGTGATCCAGATCGCGAGCATCGATCCATCGACCCGGATCGTCACCACGTCGGACGCGGCGCTGCGGATCCCCGCCGCGGGCGCGACGGCATTGAGCATGGCCCACGTCGAGGCCGGCATCTCGCTCGAGGGCCGGTTCGGCGCCACCACCATCCCTGCGGGCGAGACCGGAGGCTACGTCCTCACGTGGGTCGCCGGCGGCATCACCTGGGGCGCACGCGTCTCCGATCACACGCGGATGATGGTCGGCACCCCGGTCCGGATCGGCACCGAGTCCGTCGGCCCCTTCCCGTTCGTCGACTACGACGACGCCAACAACCCGCGCGTCCGCGTGATCGCGCGCCAAGGTACGCAGTTCGTGGTGTTTCCAAGCGTCTGCGGTCCCACCTCCTGAGGAGCGGCACGTGACCATGGCCGAGACAGCGTCCGAGGAGGGCCCCGACAAGCGCATCGGGTCGACGCTGAACGATCGCTACAAGATCGTCCGCAAGATCGGCGCGGGCGGCATGGGCATCGTCTACGAAGGCCTGCACATGCTCATCCAGCGGCGTGTGGCCATCAAGATGCTGCACCCGCAGTTCTCGCAGCACCACGAAGTGCTCACGCGCTTCCGGCGCGAGGCGATCGCGGCCACCACGATCCGGCACCCGCACATCGTCGAGGTCATGGACATGGGCACCGCGCCCGACGGCGCGGCCTACATGGTCCTCGAGTTCCTCGAAGGCCGCGACTGGTCCGACGACATCGACGCCACCGGCGCCCAGCCGCTCGGCAAGGTGGTGAAGATCCTCCGCCAGGTCTGCGACGGCCTGCAGGCGGCGCACGACAAGAACATCGTGCACCGCGACCTGAAGGCCGAGAACGTCTTCCTCGCCAAGCACGGATCGCACACCGACTACGTGAAGATCGTCGACTTCGGCATCTCCAAGATGCTCGACGAGCCGGAGGCGGAGGGCGGCAAGTCGAGCCACAGCCTCACCAAGACCGGCGCCGCGATGGGCACGCCCTACGCGATGGCGCCCGAGCAGATGAAGGGCCTGAAGGACATCGACCACCGGGCCGACCTCTGGGCCCTCGGCGTCATGTTCTATCGCGCCATCACCGGCGGCTATCCGTTCGACGGCGAGACGTTCCCTCTGCTGGCCGTCAACGTGCTCACGGCGGAGCCGCGGCCGGTGACCGACTTCCGCCGAGATCTGCCGCCCGAGATCCAGGACATCGTCACGCGCTTGCTGACGAAGGACCGCACCGCACGCTTCCAGAGCGCGCGGGACGTGCGTGCGGCGCTCGAGCCCTTCGAGAACGCCGGCGACACCGTGGCCACCACGGGCCGCAAGTCGTTCGCGATGGACCAGACGATGACGCCCGAGGGCATGCAGGCGGCGGTGCCCGGCACCAACGTCGGCGCATCGTCCCCCGTCCGCGTCGTGGCCGCGGCGCCGTCCTCGCCCTCGCTCGCCTCGGCCCAGTCGAGCCTCGAGAACGGGACGCCGGTGATGTCCTCGGCCGCGGCGGTGCAGGCCGCGCTGCAGTCGGCTGGCGTCGCCATTCCGCCCCCCAGCAACGTGATGCCGGCGGGGATGACGCCTCCGGGTGGGTCCGCCACCGGATCGACTCAGATTCCGGGTCTCACGCCGGCGCCCGCGGGCGGCGGCATGGTCACCGGCGTCGTGCTCACCGTCGTGCTCATGGCGCTCGGCGGTGGTGGTGTGCTCTTCGGGATGCGGATGCTGAACGGCGACACACCGCCGCCCACGAGCACGGCGCCGCCGCCGACGACCGTGGTGGGGTCGACTCCGCCGCCGAGCTCGACGACGATCCCGACGACGCCGCCGACGGGCACGGTCGCGATCCACATCCAGGCGAGCCCCGAGGGCGCGGAGATCCTCCTCGACGGAAACCCGCTCTCCAATCCCGTCGACATCGACCTCCCATCGGGCGCTGCCGTGCACTCGCTCGAGATCCGCGCAGAGGGCTACGTCACCGACACCCGCGAGATCTCGGCGGCGTTTCCCCAGCGCATCACGGTCACGCTCGATCGCGTCCACACCGGCGGCAGCGGGCACCACGCACCGCCGCCGCCGACCACGACGGTCGCGGCGCACGTCGATCCACCCGCCACGCACGTCGAGGCCCCGCCGCCCCCGCCGACGCCCGTCGTCCACGAGGACACACCGCCGCCGCCCACGACGGGACGCCCCTTGTCCGACCCCTTCCATCGCCATTGACCTCGGGCCTCGCGCCTCCGGCGGCGCGGGCCGCGGCACGGTCCCTCGTGGCGGCTCGAGGAAGTCGTGCGGCGGAGGAGCTCGCGCGGCTCAGAAGGTGACGTCGAGGACGCCGCCGCCCAGCGTCGGCGTGAAGCGCGCGGTCGTCGCGGTGGGGCTCGCGCTCTCGCGGCCGCCCCAGTCGGTGAGGAACGCGAGCACCACGCTCGTGACGGCGAAGAGCCCGGCGACGCCGTAGGTCACGTCGGCGGCGAGCGCGAAGTCCCGGATGGACTGGCGGTACGCGTCGGTGCCGCCGGGGAGCGTGCAGTTGGGGCTCGTGCCGCAGCTCGCGCCGTGCTGGCTCATCGTGAGCGCGTTGACGCCGAGGCCGATGGCGACCCCGAGCGCGACGACGGCCGCGGACGTGGTCGCGATGAACACGATCGGCGTGATGCCGTGGTAGTCCGAGAGCTGCGGCATCTGGACGTCGACCTCGACGCGGGAGCGCGCCGCGACGTCGATCTCGCGGCGCACCGACTCGTAGCCTTCCGCCCGGAGCTCGAGCGCGTGGTGGCCGGCCGCGATGTGCAGCTCTCCGGGGGCGGTCCCGACCTCCTGCTCGCCGATCCACACGGACGCGCTCGGCGCGTTCGTCGTGATGACGAGGGTGCCGAGCAAGCGCTCGAGCGCGCGAAGGCTCGCCTGCGCGTCCGGCCGATCACTGGCGTCGGCCGGAGCCGTGTCGAGGTAGCGCTGGTAGAGCTCGAGCGCGCGGTCGTACTGGAACAGCTCCTCGTACACGCGGCCGAGGTTGTAGAGGACGACGTACTGGTTCTCGTTGCCCTCGAGCAGGTCGTAGACGCGCAGCATCTCGGCCAGCGCGCCCGAGCGATCGCCCCGCTCGAACAGAGCGTTGGCGTCGGCGAAGCGCTCCATCGCCTCGGCGACCTCCGGGCTCTCGGCCTCGCTGGTGTCGACCTCGGCGCTGGCCTGGCCGGGATCGGGCGCGGTCTCCTGCGCGGCCGCGCGGCCGGCGCCGAGGATCACGAACAAGGCAGCGAGAACGAGTCCCCCGAGGTGACGCACGTCCCGGTTTTCGCCCTTTTTTTCGGCGCCGTCAACCGCCCGCGCGTGCGCGGTCGAGGCATCGCTCAGTGGAGCGTCGTCGGTGGCGTCCGGGGCGGAGGTGGCGGGGCCGGCGATTCGTCGGCGTCGGCGCGCGAGCGGTTCGTCTCGGCGTTCGCCTCGTACTGCGCCCGCGTCTTGCCGGGCTTCTCGCGCTCGGCGGCGCGGTCCCAGAGGCGCGCGGCCTCGCGGTAGGCGCTCTCTCGTGCGATCGCGTCCTTGGCCGTTTCGGCCTTCAGCTCGGCGGCCTCGGCCTTGGCCACGAAGGGGTTCTTTCCGAAGCTCACGCGGCGAGCCTACCTTCGCGCCGCAGCGGCAGCCAGCGCAGGTACGTGATCGAGCGCCACAGCCACTCGACCGGGCCGATCGCGAAGCGCGAGAGCCAGAGGCGCGCGAGCACGACCTCGCTCGCCCAGACACCCACCGAGAGCAGCAGGCCCTGCCAGGGCGAGATGCGCCCGTACATCGCCAGGCCATAGCCGTAGAAGAAGAGCGTGAACGCCGCGGTCTGTCCGAGGTAGCCGCTGATCGCGCAGCGCCCGAGCGGCGCCAGCCACGCGACGGCGCCCGAGATCGAGCCGCGCGCAGCGAGCCAGAGAAAGAAGCTCGCGTAGCCGACCGCGCACACGTCGCCGATCGGGATGTACCCGAAGGGCAGCACCGCCAGCGGCAGGCCGATGCCGAGCGCGATCGCGGCGGTCTTGCCGAGGCGTGCCCGCTGCGACGGCAGATCGCGCAGGATGCCGGCGCGCTGCACCCACAGACCGAAGGTGCCCATCGCGACGGTGTTCGCCCGGTAGCTCCACTCCCAGGGCGCGAAGAACGCGTAGAGCTCCTCGACGCGGCGCTCGGTGATCGAGAGGAACGTGCCGTCGCGATAGACGGCGATGTCCTCGTGCACGCGCTCGAGCGCCTCGGCCATCTCGCTCCCGGTCGGATTCAGCCAGCCGTCGAAGTCGACGAGGATCGAGGTGAGCGTCGCGCCGAGGTAGCAAGCGATCGCCACGCCGAGCACGACGCGCGGCGGCGCCTTCCACAAGATCGCGAGCAGCGCGCCCATGAGCGCGTAGTTCAGGAGGATGTCGCCCCACCAGCCGAAGATCGAGTGCAGGATCCCGAACACGAGCAGCACGGCCAGGCGGCGCAGGTAGATCCCCATCCCGCGGGCCATCAGCACGCCGGCGCCGAAGCCGAAGAGCGCCGAGAACTGCGGGTAGAACTTCCCCTCGAAGAGCCACTCGATGCCGATCGCCGTCACGAGGTCCGCGGGCGCCATGGCGCGCCCCTCCCACCACGCGCCGAGCTGGAGCAGCAGGTTCTCGGCGAAGCCGATCCAGGGCACGTTCACGATCGCGATCCCCACGAGGCTGAGGCCCCGGAGCGCATCGATCGCGACCTCTCGCTCGCCCGGACCGCTCGTGGAATCTGCCTCGGCCATCGCGCGTTCGTATCACGTCGGTGGGTGACGGCGATGCTGCCCGTTCTGCTCGTACACGGGATCTGGGACACGGGCGCCAAGCTCGCGCCGATGGCGCGCGCGCTCGAGGCCGCCGGCGCGCCGCGCGCGCACGCGATGACGCTCTCGAAGAACGACGGCAGCGTGCCGCTCGTGGAGCTCGCGGCGGAGGTCGCCGCGGCGGCCGAAGCGCTCGGCCCCCGGATCGATCTGGTCGGCTTCAGCATGGGCGCGCTGATCTCGCGCACGTACGTGCAGCAGCTCGGCGGGCGCGGGCGCGTTCGCCGTTTCGTGTCGATCTCGGGGCCCCACGCCGGCACGCGCGCGGCGCTCCTCGCGCGATCGAGCCTCGCGGGCGTGCGCGACATGCGGCCGGGAAGCGAGCTCCTGCGCTCGCTCGCGCAGGACGCCGAGCCCTGGGGCGAGGTCGAGGTCCACACGATGTGGACGCCGCTCGACCTGATGATCCTGCCGCCGCGCTCGTCGATCTTGCCGGCGGCGCGGAGCGACCGCGCGATCCCGGTGGCGCTGCACCGCTGGATCGTGACCGACCGCCGGGCGCTCGATCACGTCGCGTCACTTCTCTCGGCACCATGACGGCCGCTCGGGTACGATCGTCGCCCGTGAGCTACCGCCCCTCCGTGATCCCGACCGGTGGTCGCGCTCTCTCCGTGGACGAGCGCATCGCGATCGAGCGCGACATGGAGGCGATCGTGCTCGGCAGTCACCTCTTCAAGTCGCTCGACCTCACCCAGCGCGCGAACCTGATCGAGAGCGCGTTCGTGATGATGTACGACGCGGGCGACGTCATCCTGCGCGAGGGGGATCCGGGCGACACGATGTTCCTCGTGATGGAGGGCACCGTGCGCGTCGAGACGCAGGGAGGCGCCGGCAACGTTCACCTGGCCGAGCTCGGGCGCGGCGCCTGTGTCGGCGAGGTCTCCGTGCTCACGGGCGCGCCGCGCACGGCCACCGTCACCGCGATCAGCGACGTGACGGTCGCGACGTTCGCCCGCCACCGCGTCACCCGGCTGCTCGATCAGTCGCCGAAGGTGCGCGCGTTGCTCGAGCAGCTCGTCGAGGGCCGCGCGAACGACACGGTCGCGAAGATCATCGGTCAGGGCTGAAGCCGACACGAGACGTGTCGGGGCGCTTCACCGCGGCCAGGGATCGGATCGGCGCGGCGTCATCGCGCGCGCGGCTTCCACGCGTGCGCGTCCATGTCGACGCGGCCCTCCACGACGCGCACCCCTTCGCTCTCGAGCATCTCGCGCTGCAGCCCCGGGTGCTCGCGATCGGTCGCGATGCGTCCGTTCGCGCCCACCACGCGCTGCCACGGAATGCTCCCTTCCGGAGCGGCCCGGATCGCCCATCCGATCCCGATCGGAGTGAGGCGGTGCGCGATCAGCGCCGAGAGCTGCCCGTAGCTCGCCACGCGGCCGCGCGGGATCTTCTTCACGATCTGCCACACGCGCGCGAACGGGCGCGGCTCGGGCGCATCGCCCGTCTCGGTCGGGAGCCGCTTCACGGCGCGACGCAGGGGTCGTAGATCACGGGACCGTCGACCACGATGGTGCGGACGGCGACGAAGCGCGCGGCCCGGCCGTCGAAGACGAGCGTGGCGTTCCCGCTCGTGCTCCCGGCGATCACCGAGTCGGGGCCCATGCGCGCGCCGGACGGCGAGAACACGGCGAAGTGCGCGGTCGCCTCTCCGTTCGCGATCTGCACGAAGTGCGCGCCGACGTTGCCCGAGGGATCGGTCGCGATCGACACCGAGCTGCTCGAGGTGACGAAGGCCCCCAGATCGACGGGCGCGAGATCGATCGTCCCCGCGCTGCTCACGTGCGCCAGGCGGTAGACGATGCGGGAGCCCTCGTTCTGCGCCCACGCCACGGCCCATCCCGCCCCATCGGCGGCGATGCTCGGTCGCTGGGCCGTGCCGGCGCCGCCCGCGATCGTGATCTCGGTCCCCACCGCGGCGCCCGCCGCATCGAAGCGCTGGAACGAGAGGTCCGCGCTGCCCGCGCCCGACTGGAAGGCGACACCGATCGCGCCCCCGGGCCCGGCCGCGATGGCCTGGTAGGCGGCGCTCCCGCCGGCGCTCGTCGCCGCGCCCGTGATCGAGACGGCGCCGGTCGTCGCGAGCACGCCGAAGCCGATCCCGTCGGCCGTCCGGTGGCTCTCGAGGAAGCTCGAGGCGCCGGCGCGGTCGATCGAGAAGCCCAATCCGCCGGGCCCGAGATCGACGGGGCCATCGAGCACGGTCGTGGTGGCGTGCGAGAGGTGGGCGAAGAAGGTGTGATCGCTGCCGATCATCCCGACCGGCCACTGCCGGAACAGCACACCGATCTCGTCCCCGGCAGCGGCGACGTCGACGTCGGAGGGCGGCCGGGTGTCGTCCGATGCGACGACCGTCGCCGGGCCGCTCGGGGCCAAGGTGCCCGACACGCGCTGCACCGACACCGACGCCGGCGTGAAGGCGACGAGGCCGACCGCGAAGCCGGTGGTGGTCTGCGCGAGGGCGGGAGCGATCGCTCCGGGCGCGCCCAGGACGACGTGCGCGCCGGCGACGCAGGTGCAGCCCTCGTCGGTGTTGCCGTCGCAGTCGTCGTCGGTGCGGTTGCAGACCTCCGCGGCACCACCATCGCATCCGAGCGCGGCGTCGCGCGGCGTGCTCGCGTCGACGTCGGCCGCGTCGACGTCGGCGTGGGCCGCGTCGTCGGTCGCGGGCGCGTCGCGGCCCGCGTCGGACGGGCCCGGGCCGGTGTCGTTGCCGCGGCTGGCGTCCTCGGATGCCACCGCCGCGGGCGAGCAGCCCGCGGCGAGCGCGAGCGAAGACGACGTCAGGGCGAGGACGAGCGCGAGCCGAGCCTGCATTCCGGCGAGCTTCTCACGTCCGAGATCACGGCGCCGCGAGGATGTGATCCGGATCGCCGAGGAACTCGAAGTGCATCGTGTCTTGCAGCTCGTCGTGGCCGAGCCAGTAGAAGCCGAAGCGCTCGAACTGCGTGACCCAGCACTCGGGCATCGACATGCGCTCGAAGATGGACGCGACCTCGCGCTGGCAGAGCGGATGCTCGCGCCACTCGGCGACACAGTGGCAGCACGTGTTGGTGTCGGGATCGATGTCGATCGCGATGCCGTAGACGTGATTGCTGACCTCGCCGTTGTGATACGTGTTGCGATCGCGCAGGCCCGAGAGGCGATGGGGCGTGTACGGGCTCGCGCCGCAGTTCAGCTGCACGGCCTGCTCGGCGCACCGCACGGCCGGCAGGATGCGCTCGTTGAGGCGCACGCGGAGGCCGAAGACGGTGATGCCACGCGCGTAGAAGCTCGGCGGGTGCGCGTTCCAGTCGCTCTGCCCGAAGCCCTCGAAGTAGCCGTAGTGCTCGGTGCGATAGCGGATCGCCTGCGCGTGGCGCGCGCGTCGCTCGCGCTGTTCTTCGGGGGTCATGCGGGCCTTCGTCACCCAGTTGCCGCGAACCAGGAAGTCCTGCGGCTGCTGCTCGTTGCAGGCGGGCACGGCGGCGGGGGTGCCGGCGTCGTCCTGGGCGCTCGAGGGGAGCGAGGCGAGCAGGCCGAGCAGGAAGGTGGCGGCGGCCGCGAAGGCCACCGAGGCGAGACGCGCGCGCATCGGCTCGCCACATAGCACGCGCTTTCCTTGCGCGGCCGGGGCGGCGCGTGGTACTGGCTGGATGTTCAGTGGCCGAGCACGAAGCTCGACGCCCGCCGCCTGGAGGAGAGCCCGATGTCGAAGACGCCCAAGAACACCGCCCCGCCCAGTCCCGAGATGCCCGAGCGCGATCCCATCGCTGCGTACGAGCACGCCGTGCTCGAGCTCTTCGCGGGTCGCCTCGCGAAGACGTCCTTTCCGGGGATCGACGCCGCCGTCCTCGAGGACGCAGCCGAGGCCACCCGCCGCGCCGAGCTGGTGGTGGAGGCCGCCGAGCGCTCGCTCGAAGAGGCGCGCCGCGAGCTACACGAGCGTGCGAGCGCGCTCGGCAAGCTCGCGCGCCGCGCGGTCGCCTACGCGCGCGTGCTCGCCGAGGACGACGCCGACCTCGCCGAGCGCCTCGACGCGATCGCCCCGCGCGCGGGCGAAGCGGCCAAGCCCGCGCGCAAGCGCAAGCCCCGCGCCGACGAGCCCCTGCTCCCTGCCCTCACCGGCGAAACGCCCGAACGCCCCGACGAAGAGCCCCTCGCCGCCGAGTGATTGCAGTCGCGCTCCGACCGCCGGAGCGAGCGCGACGGCCGCGTGCTGCGCACTGGCCGAGGATCCGGCTCCGCTGGTCCGCCGAGGGGGCGGCTCACGCCCACTGAAAGCTAGTACCGCTCGGGCCCGCCGGCCGAGCTTCCCTGGTGCTGGCCGACCGTGCCGCCCGTGTCGTCGAAGTTGAACGCGTCGTGCATGCGGAACGCCGGGCCGGCCTCGGAGGCGACGACCACGTCGACCACGCCCACGTCGTGCTGCGGCGTCGCCACGAGCAGCGTGCTCGTGTCCATGATCGTGACCTGCGTCGCGCGCTCGGAGCCGAAGTACACGGTGTAGCCGATGTCCTGGCGGAAGTTCGCGCCGGTGATGCGGACGGCCTGCTCGCCCGCCGTCTGCCCGTGGCGCGGCTCGATGTTGAAGACGTCCATCGGTCCGCTTCCGTCGCCTTCGCAGCCCACGAGCGGGAGGGAGGCGAGAGCGAGCACGGCGAGCACGGAGCGCACGGGTCGGGTCATCGGATTCCTCGGAGAACGCGGACGATACCGATCTCCGCCGACGAGGGTCAAGCGCCTGCTGGCCCCAGGGTGTGATCGCACCCCTGCTCCAGGCGGGGTGAGCGGGCGACGCCGTGACGGAACGAGGGGGCCCCGGCCACCAAGACGGACGTGAGCTTGACGCTCCAAACCCCGGCGCCGCACACTTCGCCTTTCCAAACCGATCCCGACGCGGCTCGGGGTCTCGGGCGCACCCGCTCGGGGGGCGTCTCATCGAAGGGGAGCGTTCTTGGCCCGGAAGAGCCTGCTCTTGGTCGACGCGGACCCGCGCAGCCTGCGCGTGCTCGAGGTCAGTCTGCGCAAGGCGGGCTACAACCTCGCGACCGCTGGCGACGGAACGACCGCGCTCTCGATGATCGCGTCGAGCACACCGGACCTCGTGCTCTCCGACACGCGCCTGCCCGGTCTCGACGGCTTCGCGCTCGTCGAGAGCATTCGCCGCAATCCCGACTGGGGAACGATCCCCATCATGTTCCTGTCGAGCGACCCGGCGGTCGAGAGCAAGGTCCGCGGCCTTCAGCTCGGGGTCGAGGACTACCTCACCAAGCCCATCTACATCAAAGAGATCGTCGCGCGGATCAACATCGCGCTCGCGCGCTTCGAGCGCGACGGTCTCGCACGCGGCCGGCAGTCGCTCAGCAAGACCCGCTTCACCGGATCGCTCGGCGACATGGGCCTGGTCGATCTGCTCCAGACGATCGAGATCAGCCGCAAGTCGGGCGTGCTCGAGGTGCACTCGGGGCAGCGCACCGGTCTCATGACGTTCCGCGAGGGGCAGATCCTCGACGCCGAGCTCGGCACGCTCCACGGCGAGCGCGCGCTCTACCGCGTGCTGCTCTTCAGCGAGGGCGACTTCGAGATCGACTTCCGCCCGGTCAAGACCGAGCAGCAGATCCGCACGCCCACGCAGGGCCTCTTGATGGAGGGCATGCGCCGTCTCGACGAGTGGGGCCGTCTGCTCGAGCAGATTCCGCCCATCGCGAGCGTGATGGAGATCAACGAGGACGAGCTCGCGCAGCGCCTCGCCGAGCTGCCGGACGAGATCAACGCCGTGCTCAAGGCGATCGACGGGCAGCGCTCGCTCGAGGAAGTGATCGACGTCGTCGAGGGCGACGACCTCCACACGCTGAGCACGCTGAGCAAGCTCTTCTTCGAAGGCGTCATCCAGCCCACCGGTCGCTCGCGCACGCTGCGGCCGACGGGCGCGGCCCCCACCGGGGAGACCGAGGACGTCGGCCCGGCCGAGGACGACGCGCACTTCGAGCATGGGTTGGTCCCCGCGGGCGATGGGCACCCGGAGGATCGTGCGAATCCTGACGACGCATCGGTCAGCCCTGTGCCGACGCGTGCCTCGGTCGTGCCGCCGGCCATGCCGGCCGACGTGCCCGTGCCGACGGGGGTCGACCTCGCCCCGGCGCCGATCCCACGTGATCACGGCACCCTCCCTGCCCCTGCCGCCGCCCCGCCGGCCGACGATCGCGAGGCGGCGCCGCAGGGCACGATCGATGCAACCGCGGCCGCTGAGCCGGTTGCCGCTCCCCAGGCGTCCTCGACCGAGCCGGTCGAGCCCGACTTTTCTTCCGAGCCCTCCATTCCCTCCGCTTCTGCCGCGCGTACGTTCGACAAGAAGTCGACCCTGATGGGCCCCGGGTTCGAGGCCATGAGCTTGACCCCCGCGTCTCCCTCCGAAGCGGAAGCCGACGCCAGCGACTCCGAGGAAGTCATGAGCAAGAAGAACAAGAAGAAGAACCGCGGTGGCGAAGGTCAGAAGCAGGACGCTTCCAAGGCGAGCGTCGAGACCAAGGCCGTCGTCGAGACCAAGCCTGCCGTCGTCGAGACCGCCGTCGAGAAGGCCGAGGCCGAGGCCAAGAAGGCCGGCGAGGCGCAGACGAACGTCATCCAGTTCCCGGCCAAGCGCTCCGGCGTCTCCACGCAGATCGCCGTGAACGACGACGTCGCGACGACGACCACCACCGCCACCACGCGCAGCGAGGGGCGCGACGAGACGGCGCCGCGCCTGCGCACGGACGACGGCGAGGAAGACGAGGGCGACGACGAGGAGCGCGAGAGCGCGCCGACCTCCAAGGCGCTGCCCGGTGAGCTGCCGAAGGTGATCGTCGAGGGCGCTGCGCCCGCGAAGAAGGAGCTCACGCCGGCGGCGCCGCCGCCGAACGACCGCCGCAGCCGTCGCGAAGAGCGCCGTCAGAAGAAGAGCCCCTCGACCACCTCGGGCGAGATCCGCGCGCTCGGCACGGGCGAGACGTCGGCCGTCAGCGACGACTTCTTCCGCGCCAAGGGCAAGGAAGCGGCGCCCGCCGTCCACGACGACTTCAGCGACCTCGGCCCTGCCGACGAGCTGCCCAAGCAGGGCCGGCAGGCCATGTACGCCACGATCGGCATCGTGCTCGGGTTCAGCGTGCTGATCGGCGCGTTCGTCTACTACCAGCAGGTCGTGCTGCCCACGCCGCACGAGCTGGGACACGCGGGCCCCGTCGAGCTGCCCCACGCGACCGCGCACACGCCGACCACCACGACCACTGCGGCGCCCGCGACGACCGTCGCGCCGCCCGCGACGACCGAGGTCGCACCGCCGCCGCCCACCACGGAGGCTGCGCTCGCGCCCGAGGTCGCCCCCGAAGGCGAAGGAGAGGGCGACGTCGTCCCGCTTCCGCCCGAGGAGGCCACCGAGGTGGCCGAGGCGGAGGCCGAAGAGGTCGCTGCGCTCCCGCCGCCCGAGCAGGTCGAGGCCACGCCGCCGCCGCCGGCCGCGGGCGAGACCTACGAGTCGGTCCTGGCGGAAGCCGACGCGGCGCGCCGTCGTCCGTCGACCGCGATTCCGCTCTACGAGCGCGCGATCGCCCTCAACCCGACGGGGAGCGAGGCGCTCGCCCAGCTCTCGTTCCTGTTGCTCAACCGCGGTCGCCGTCCCGACCTCGAGCAGGCGCGCGACTACGCGCTGCGCGCGACCCAGAGCGATGCGACGAGCTCGCTCGCGTGGCTCGTGCTCGGCGCCGCCCGCGACTCCCTCGGCGACCGCACCGGCGCGCGCGACGCGTACCGGAGCTGCGTCGAGCAGGGACAGGGCGCGCACGTCCGCGAGTGCCGGGCGCTCGCCCACTGACCCACCCCGCTCGCGCGGCGCGCGCGAGCGACGGAGGCGGATCCGCCCTGGCCGCAAGGCCCGGCGGCGTTTTCTCCCGGTCCCGCCGGCCCGGTGATGATCGTGCTTGGCGAAACGCGCGGCGTCTGGTTATTGTCCGCCTCCGCGGAGCAAACGCATGATTCTCGTCATCATCCTCCTCGTCGTCATCGTCACCGCCGTCGGCCTCGCATTCCTCGGCCAGCGGATCGGTGCGAACATGGAGGCGCCGAACCTCGGCGCGGGAACGACCGAGCAGGAGATGCGGTCGGCGCTCTCGCCGTCGGTGTTCGGAGCGTTGCTCGGCATCCTGCCCTTCCTCGTCTTCGTGATCGTCCTCATCTACATGGCGATGACGATCCCCGAGGAGCACCCGGCCGACGGCTCGGGCGGCGGCAGCGAAGCGTCCGCGACGCACTGACCGAGGCTCGAGCAGGCGAGCCGATCCTCAGCGGATCACGGCTGGCGCGCGCGCACTCCGAGCACGTTCGGTAGCTCGTAGAGACGATCCTCGTCGGGCTCGTCCCCGTCCATCCGATCGCGGGGCAGACCGACCTCGCGCGCGTGGAGGGCGCCGGCCTCGACGATCAACGTCGCCTCGGGCCCTCCCTCGACGAAGAAGGCCTGCGTGAGACCGAAGCTCGGGGCCGCGAGCATCTCGGCCAGCTCGCTCATGCGATAGGGCGTCCGCGCGTGCACCAGCACCAGGCGCCCCTGGCCGTCGAGGCCGATCACCGCGGCCGAGTAGCGATCGGGATCGACCCAAGCGATCGGGTGGCCTTCGCAGTCGAGGAGGCGATACGTCGCCACGATCACCCCGTAGCTGGTGCGGAGCGAGGCGAGGTCGAAGCCTGCGCAGTCGCGGCCGACCATCGCGAACGGCGCGAGCGAGGCGGTCGAAGGCTCGAGGCCGTAGAAGCCGCCGAAGCGCGCGTCGTCGGGGCTTTCTTCCACGCCTCGTCGGACGCAGAGGCCGCTCGGCCGTCCGTCGGGCTCGTACATCGCGGCATTGATCGCCGCGACGAGGTGCTCCTCTTCGACCCACCGATCGAGCGTGCGCGCGCCGCCGTCGTCGCGTGCGGTCCGCAGGACGGGCTCGAAGCGATCGAGGTCGAAGCGCGCGACCGTGATCGCGTGCCGTCGGGCCCGTCCGCTCGGGGCGATCGTGGCGGCGATGCGCTCGAAGGTGACGCCCGGCGGTGGCGGGCCGTCACTCACGACGCTCGGCCCCGGAGGCGCTGGCGCGTCGGGCTCGGCGGGCCCGCAGGAGCAGCCCGCGATGAGCGCGAGCGAGGCGAGCGCGATCGGGACACGAGAGCCACGAGGGACGAGCGGGAGCACGTCCGCGCACGGTGCCGCAACACGCGTAGGGATGCCAGCGTCTCGAGCGGTGCGGGTGTGATCGCTGGCGGTGCTCAGCGGCGACGCGCCGCGATCCCGGCCTCGATGCCGCGTCCGAGCAAGCTCGGACGCTCGCCACCTCACCCTGCGGTCGGTGCTCACGGCCCCAAGGCCGTTCCGCTCCGTCCTCGGGAAGGCGAGGCCTATAGCCAATTGGCTA
>JBGALT010000091.1:0-33074 GCA_044223665.1 Sandaracinaceae bacterium
TCGCACTACCCGGGCCTGCCCTCGCATCCGCAGCACGCGCTCGCGAAGCGGCAGATGCAGCGGGGCTTCGGCGCGATGATCGCGTTCGAGGTGAAGGGAGGGCTGCCGGCGGGCAAGCGCGCCTACGACCGCCTCGAGCTCGTGGCGCGCGCCGTGAGCCTCGGCGACGTGCGCTCGCTGATCACCCACCAGGCGTCGACGACGAGCGCGTCGATGCCGCGCGAGGACCGGATCCGCGGCGGGATCACCGACGGCCTGATGCGCATGAGCGTGGGCATCGAGGACCGCGAGGATCTCTGGGAGGACCTGTCGCGCGCGCTCGGCTGATGGCCCGGCGCCAGGTGCCGAGGCGATCTGGGTGACAGTTGGTTTCGATCCGAGCGCATCCCCGATCGCGTGCGCTAGGTTCGCCTCGCTCGCCGTGCGCGCAACGCCGAATGCCCCCCGTTCGTCGCCGCCGCCCGGCGAGCGCTGACGAGCGAGACGTGACGCCCGCGCGCGACGTGCCGACGAGCGCGACGTGGTGACGTGACGCCCGCGCGCGACGTGCCGACGAGCGCGACGTGGTGACGTGACGCCCACGCGCGGCTCCCTCTCCCGCCTCGGCGGGAGAGGGTTGGGGAGAGGGACTGCGGAGCTCGAGCCGGATCCCCTCACTGCGATCGTCCGAGTCCGTTCTTCTCGAGATCACCAGGCCGCGTCGGTCGGAGCGACCCTTTGCCCGCGGACGCTCCGCGCTGACGACGGTGCTCCGCTCATCGCGGTCAAAGCCTCGCACCCGCCCGACGCTACCCATGAAGGTCCGCTGCTCTCGAGAACCGCCGCGCCTGCGGCACCTCCACAACCGAACCGGCTCCTCCGCTTCGGCGAAGGCGAGGGCAGAGCCCTCGCGCTCCCAGGCATGTTCGGCGCAGACGGCGATCACTCATCTCGGAACCGACAACGAGCCGCGCCCGGCCCGGCAATAGGGCCACGCGACCGCGCGGACCAGGGTGAGCGAGCGGGCTCGAACGCGACCGCGCGCGGGCCAGCATGACCTCTGCCCCGGGCAGAGCGCTTTGGCCGATGGGAACGAGGAGCTCGATCTCCGCGGGCCGTCCTATCGCAGGGGCCTCACCCGGCACGTCCTTCGCGGGCCCTCACCCCAACCCTCTCCCGCGAAGCGGGAGAGGGAGCCGCGCGCGGGCCACGCTCTCGTCCTCGTCCTCGCCCTCGTCCACGTCCTCGTCCACGTCCACGTCCACGTCCACGTCCTCGCCCACGCCCACGCCCACGCCCACGCCTACGCCCACGCCCACGCCCACGCGGTCGCCGGGCCTCCGAGCTTCTCGGGCTCTCCGGCTCCGATCTGGCGCGCTGACCGCCCGCGCGCGGCTCCATTCGACCGCTCGCCGCGTGCGCGCGACGGCTCGCCCGCGCGCGGCGGACGGGCCTCGTGCGCGACGCTAAGAGCCGACGATGACGAACGCGCGTGCTCGCCTCGCTCGGCGGGGGCTCGCTGCGGGGCTCGGGCTCGTCGTCGCCTGGGCGCTCTCGGGCCTGCTCGCGGCTTACGCGCTCACCTCGCGCGCTCATCCGCGGTGCGAGGAGCGGCCGCCCGAAGGAGAGGTGCGGTTTCGATCGCTGCGCCTCTCGACGCGCGACGGCGTGGGCCTCGGCGCGTGGACGGCGCTGCGCGACGACGCGGCGCCCTCGGTGCTCCTCCTCCACGGCCACGGGGCCTCCCGCTCGGCCATGACGGACGAGGCGAGCGCGCTTCATCGCGCCGGCGCGAGCGTGATGGCCGTGAGCCTGCGCGCGCACGGCGACTCGGAGGGCGAGCGCGACGATCTCGGCTGGTCCGCCCGGCGCGACGTGGTCGCGGCCGTCGAAGCGCTCGAGCGCGAGCGGGGAGGGCGCCCCGTGGTCGTGCTCGGATACTCGGCCGGCGCGGCGGCCGCGATCTACGCCGCGCGTGAGCTCGGGCCGCGCGTGCAGCGCTACGTGCTGGTCGCGCCGTACGCGTCCCTCACGCTCGCCACACGCCATCGCACGCAGCGCTACCTGCCCCCGGTGGTGGAGCTCGTCGCGTACGGCGCCCTCCGCGTCGGCGCGCTCGCCCTCTTGCCCGAGCTCGATCGCATGTCGCCACGCGATCACGCCGACGCGCTCGCGGGCACGCGCACGCTCTTCGTCGCCGGCGGCGCCGACGACCGCGCGCCGCCCGACGAGGTCCGCTCGATCGCGGCGCGCGCCGGAGCGCCGGTGCTCGTGGTGCCCGGCGTCACGCACGAGAGCCTCGAGACCTTGGTCGAGCTCGACGCATGGAGAGAGATCACCGTCGCGGTGCTCTGAGCGACCTCGAGCTGCAGCGCCGGCCTCGGCCTCGGCCCTTTCGCAGCGGTGTCGTGCGGCACGTGCTCTCGCGGTCCCTCACCCCAGCCCTCTCCCGCGAATTGACCATTCATCGCATCTTGGAGCCGACGAGCCGCGAGGGCGGTGGTCGCGGCGCAGTGGCCGCCGTCGGCTGATGGGGATGGGTGTCGACGCGCAGCGGCGTCAGCGGCAGACGGATGCCAGCCAGCGCGCAGCGGCGCTCGTCGGCGACGTCTCGCTGCCGCTCGCCTATGCGGGGCTCTGCCCCGCCCCCGGCGCTGCCGCACACGCGCGTCGAGGATGTGTGCCCCATCGAGCGAGCGCGCTCGGAACGTGGCTCGGGTCCAGCAGCCCTCCGCGTCGCCATCCGACGCGCAGCAGCCACGTCCGTGGCAGGGGCGTGGCGCGCTCCGGCGTCGTCGGGCCACCGCGCCATCCGCCGAACGAGAGGGCGGACGAGAGCGGGTCGAGCCAGCCGACGGTGGGCGGAGCGACGCGGTGCTTGCGCGCGTTGCAGAGGACGTAGGCGAGGGCGTTGCGCACCTGACGCGGCGTGGAGAGGACGCGATGGTGAAAGCGATCGGCGAACACCTTCCCTCGTCGACCCAGCGTTCGATTGAGCGCGCGGGCGAGCCGGACGGCCAGACCCTGCATCGCGCGAGCGAGCGCCCGCGCGTTCGTGGTCTCGACCATCAGGTGGACGTGATCACTCTGCACCGAGTACTCGACGATGCGGCTGCCGAGGCGCTCGCTCGCCTTGCGCAGGCTCTCCAGCACCACGAGGAAGCGCTTGCGCGTGCGGAGGTTCGCGACGCCGGCGAGGATCTTCATGGTGACGAGCACCGGTTCTCCTCCTCCGAGCGCGCCGCGCGACGAGTGCTTCACTCCCGCACGCGCGCCGCGCGGCTTGCGCCCCGCGCCGGGCCGCGCACCGCCGTGAGCGCGGAAGTCGATCGTGATCTGGGTTGCCCGCCTACGTGCCATGCGATGGAGACGACGCGCGCGTGGGGGACTGACGCCCACGAAGTTGATTCGGCAGAGATCCTCGATGCCCGTGTGCGGCAGCCCGGGGGCGGGGCAGAGCCCCGCATAGGCGAGCGGGAGCGAGACGTAGCGGGCGAGCATCTCTGCGCAGCGCTGCGCTGGCGTCTTCGCCGCGATGCCGCTGCGCGCCGAGCCCACCTCCATCAGCCCACGGCGTCCCCTCGCGCGATCCCGAGCCGTCCTTCACGGTGTCCGGGCCGACATGCGATGAATGGTCAGTCCCGCGAAGCGGGAGAGGGAGCCGCGCGTCGGCCTTGGTCTCGGCCTCGTCGTCTCCTATCGCAGGGGCCTCACGCGGCAGGTGCTTCGCGGTCCCTCACCCCAACCCTCTCCCGCGACGCGGGAGAGGGAGCCGCGCGCCGGTCTCGGCCTCGTCGTCCGCCTATCGCAGCGGTGTGTCGTGAGGCAGGTGCTTCGCGGTCCTTCACCGCGAAGCGGGAGAGGGGCTTGCGCGCTTCGTTCGAGAACGGATCCTACAGGATTCGAACCTGTGACCTACGGCTCCGGAGGCCGTCGCTCTATCCAGCTGAGCTAAGGATCCTGGTGGGGACGGCGGTGTATCGCAGGACGGACGTCACCGCAACGCCGCGTGCGGGCTACAGCGTGTCGACGGGGCCCGCGCCCTCGCGCACCACGACCACGTCGGAGCCGCTCACGTCGAGGATCGTGCTCGGCACGACGCCGCCGTAGCCGGCGTCGAGGATCAGATCGACACCCGGGTAGGCCTCGGCGATGTCGGCCGGGTCGCTCAAGGTCTCGCCGTCGCGCGTACACGTGCTCGACACGATCGGCGAGCCGAGCGCGCGCACGAGCGCCAGCGCCACCTCGTGGTGCGGCACACGGATGCCGACCGTCTTGCGCTTGCCGATGTGCATCAGCCGAGGCGCCTCGCGCGTGGCCTCGAGGATGAAGCAGTACGGGCCCGGCGTGAGGCGGCGCATCGTGCGGTACGTGTGGTTCGAGACGATCCCGTACTTCGCGATCTCGCCGAGGTCCGCGCAGATGAACGCGAGCGGCTGGTCCGGCTTCATGCGCTTCATCTGGTAGATGCGCTCGACCGCCTTCTTGCTCGAGAAGTCGCAACCGAGGCCGTACACGGTGTCGGTCGGGTACGCGATCACGCCGTCGTCCTTCAGGATCTCGACGGCCTTGGCGATCTTGCGGGGCTCGGGGTGCTGGGCGTTGATCTCGAGGCGCATGCGCTGGGCTTCTGGGACGAGGCGCTCGGTGCGCTGACGCTCGTCAGCTCTTGGCGTGGATGAGCTTGCGCGTCTCGCCGTCCTCGAAGAGGCAGACGATGAAGCCGTCGGGCGTGAGCTCGACGACCTTGCCGACGCCGAACTTGGCGTGGATGAAGAAGTCGCTCACGCCGTAGCGGACGGCGCGGTCCCAGGGACGCGCGACCGCGCGCGCGCGCTGCACCTCGCCCGGCTCGAGCCGGGGCTGGCCGCGCTTGGCCGCGGGCGCCCTGCCAGCGCCGCCGCCGGCCTTGGCGCGCGGGGGCGGCGAGCTCTGCGGAACGCGTACCGGCGCGTCGACCGCCAGCTTCGCGATCTGACCGACGAGGCGCCGCGCCGTCGTGACCACGCTCAGGCGCTGGTCGCCGAGCACGATCTCCTCGACGCCGGTCGAGCGCCCCGTCGCGAGGTTCTCCTCGTAGTGCTTGGTGCAGGTGCGCGCGATGATCGCGAGGCGCTCGGCATCGTCGATCTGGCCGGGGCCGGCGCCGAGCGCGGGAAACGCGACGCGGACGACGTGTCGCTCGCGCACGTACTCGAGCACGGCGCGCACGGCCGCCTCGATCGTCTCCTTGTCGGGCGCGGGCGCCTGGCTCCCGCGGTCCTCGGGCCCGCGCGTCGCCACCCAGAGCAGGTAGTCGCAGTGCAGGCGCCCGGGGATGAGGCGCAGCAGCGAGCCCATGGCGAGGGCGCCGCCCGCACGGCTGCGCTCGGCCTCGAGGTTGCGCGGCAGGTCGGGGCCGTACGCGGAGAGCAGATCGCGGTCGGGCCCCGGCGCGGGCCAGAGGCGCAGGTCGGTCGTGCCGTCGTGGACGATCACACCGACGCGGCGCGAGGTGGGGAGCTCGTACGTGTTGGCCTGGACGAGGGAGAGGTCCATCGCGCGGGCCTGGTACCACGCGCCGGACGGAATGCGAGCCGCCGCGGTGCGCCGAGCCCGACGCGAGCCCGCAGGCGGCGCACGTCCGTCGATTTGTTGACCGATCGCGCGGCGCGGAGGCAGACGTCGAGGCATGCGCCGGATCTTCGTTCTCGCGGTCGTTCTCGTGGGCCTGGCGGGCGTGCCCCCCGCCCGAGCGACGCCGGGAGAAGAAAGCGCGAGCCCCTCGGGCGCCGAGGTCGAGCGCGACCGGGAGGCGGCGAGCGCCGAGGCCGAAGCCGAAGCCGAAGCCGAAGCCGAAGCACACGCGGATGAAGAGAGCACACACGCGGATGAAGAGAGCACGGACGAGCCCGCGGTCGCGACGGGCGAAGCGCACGCGCCGCGCCCCTTCGTCTGGTCCGACGGGCCGCGCCGCGTCGCCACGCCGCGCGGCGCCTCGCTCGCGCGCGCCGAGAGCCTCGGCCTCGGCACGCTCGAGTGCGCGCACGCGCTCCTGCGCGGCGCTCCCGACGATCGCTGGATCGCCGCCGCCCGCGGGCGAGGTCCCTCGCGGCTGCTCTGGCCGGTCGACGACGGCCGCTGGGTGCGCGGCTTCGGCTACGTGCGCCGCACGCGCCCGGACTTGATCCACCGCGGGGCCGACATCGCGGGCGACGAAGGCGCGACCGTGCGCGCGGCGGCGGACGGCATCGTCGCCTACTCGGACAATGGCCTACACGGATACGGCAACGTCGTCCTCATCGTCCACGCGAACGGCTGGATGACGCTCTACGCGCACAACTCGCGAACGACGGTGCAGGCGGGCTATCGCGTCCACCGCGGCGAGCGCATCGCGCTCGTCGGGCACACGGGCATCGCCCACGGCCCGCACGTCCACTTCGAGCTCTGGGATCGCGGCCACGCGATCGACCCGGCGGCGCTCTTCGATGGGGGCCCGCGCTACATCCAGCGCCTCGGAGAGCGTGCGGCCGCGCGCGGGGACGTGCCCGCGCCGCGAGAGGTCACCGCCGCCGACCGCCCCGTCGAGGCCCCGCTCGCGCCGCTCCCCGAGGAGACGGCGGCCCCGGATGCGCGGCGCGAGGCGCGCCGTCCGCGCTGACGCAGCGTGAGGAGGCTCATGCGCGCCTCCTGCCGGATGTTGCGGCGTGATCCCGCGGCCGGCTGGATCATTCATCCTCGCCCGCATGCGTTGGACCGCGGCGGCGTGGTGGGTCTCGTTCGTCTCGATCGGTGCGCTCGATCTCGTCGGCTGCGCCACGGGGAGCACCGGCCGGCGCGCGCGCGAGGACGGCGGCGCCGATCTCGATGCCGCAGAGCTCGACGCTGCGGCGCTCGACGCCGCGGAAGCCGGCTCGGTCGACGCGGCCACCGAGACCGATGCGCAGGAGGACGACGCGGCCGTGCCCGGGGACGCCGGCCCGCTCCACTGCACGCCGGCGACCGCGAGCGAGGTCTGCGGCGCGCGGCCGTGCGTGGACGGCTTCTGCTGCGACGCGAGCTGCGACGGAGCCTGCCGTAGCTGCGCCGTCCCCGGCGCCGAGGGGCTCTGCACGCTCCAGGCGGACGGGACCGATCCCGACGACGAGTGCGCCACCCAGCCCGGCTCGAGCTGTGGCACGACCGGCGTCTGCGACGGCGCCGGCGCTTGCGCGCTGCACCCGACGAGCGTGACCTGCGACGACGGGATGGCCTGCACCACCGGCGATGCATGCGACGGAAGCGGCACCTGCCGCGGGGCGGCCCCCACCGCGTGCGCGCCGGGCGCCGGCAACGAGTGCTGTCTCGGTGGCTGCGGCGCGAGCGGCTGTCGCACCGACCCCGGCACGTGTGCCGACATCTGCGGCGCGAGCCAGCTCACCGTGATGCGCACCTGCCAGGGCTGTGGCCCCGCCGGCGCGGCCGGCAGCTGCCTCGGGGGCGCGGTGCACCCCTGCGACGCGACCAACCACGCGCTCTGCGAGCAGGTCGTGTGCGGGGGGACGAGCTACGTCTGTACGCAGGTGGGCGGGCTCTGGTCTTGGCGCACCACGACCGCGTGCGACGACGGCGATGCGTGCACCTACGCCGATCTCTGCGTGGCCGGTGTGTGCGGCGGCAGCCGCATCACGTGCACGAGCACGCCCTGCACGATCGCCTCGTGCAACGGCACCGCCAGCTGCACGACGACGCCGCGCACCGGTCAGAGCTGCGACGACGGCAACGCGTGCACGTACGGCGAGACGTGCACCTCCGCGGGGGTCTGCGGCACCGGCACGAGCATCACGTGCACGAGCAGCGCGTGCCTGACGCGGACGTGCAACGGCACCTCGAGCTGCACGCAGACGCCGCGCACCGGCCTGAGCTGCGACGACGGCAACGCGTGCACGTTCGGCGAGAGCTGCGACGGTGCGGGCAGCTGCGCCGGCGGCAGCGCCGTCAGCTGTCCGGCGAGCACGATGTGCACGACGTATGCGTGCAACGGCACCTCGAGCTGCACGCCCACCCAGCGAACCGGCATGAGCTGCGACGACGGTAACGCAGCGACCATGGCCGATGCGTGTCGCGCCGACGGAACGTGCCTCGGCTACACCTGCCCTCCGGCGCTCACGACGGTGTTCTCGGACGACTTCGCGTCGCCCTCGTCCGCGTCGTGGACGAGCGGCACCGACGCCGTCGTCAACGGCAGTCGGTGGCATGCGTTCACGAGCGCCAACCACGGCGTGCGCATCACCGGTGGGCGGCTCGAGATCACCAACGCGCGCTCGTCGAGCCCCGATCACGGCCAGGGCCACGCGCTCGTGCCCGCCCTGACCACGTTCGCGGCGCCCTACCAGACGGTGCTCGACGCGAACGCGGGCGACTCCGTCGTCTGGAGCTTCAACCTCCACCGCGACGACCCCGAGAGCACCGACGGCGGCTTCTCGTGCAGCTCCACCTCCAGCCAGAACGACGTCACGGTCGGCGTCGCGTTCGTGCTGGGCGCGACGAGCGCGAGCGGCCTGATGGCGAGCACCTCGACGTGCGGCGCGAGCGCGAGCGCGTCGGGATACGCCGTCGTGATCGGCGGCAGCAGCGGCCGCGTGCGGCTCGTTCGCTTCGAGAACGGCCTGCGGAACGGAGCGCTCACCACGCTCGTGCAGTCGGGGGCCCAGACCGTCGACGCCTACTTCAGCGTCCGCGTGACGTACGACACCACGCTGCACCGATGGACGCTCGAGGCCCGCAGCGACGGGGCCTCGAGCTTCGCCAACCCCGCCAGCGGGACGTACTCGTTCAGCGGCTCGGCGACCGACTCCGTGCACACCGGCGAGAGCCTCGCCTACACCGGGCCCTACTTCCAGACGGGCTGCACGGGCCTCTGTTCGAGCACGTACACCGCGCGCTTCGACAACGTGTCCGTCGGGCTCCGCTGCGCGCCGTGATCGGCAAGGAGTGCTCGGCCGTAGCGGGCGAGCCGATCACCCGGCAAGGAGTGCTCGCCCCGGAGGCTGCGGACGGGAGCGCCCGCGGACGGGAGCGGCCGTAGCGGGCGAGCCGATCAAGGGTTCATGAGCTGCGCGCGCCAGCCGGCGCCGTCGCGCTCGTAGAGCGTGCGCTCGTGGAGGCGGAACGGCGCGGCCCGCCAGTGCTCGATGCGCGCCGGCGTGAGCAGGTAGCCACCCCAGTGGGGCGGCCGCGGCACCGTCGTGCCTTCCGGATACTTCTTCTCCAGCTCGGCGAGTCGGCCGAGCAGCTCCTCGCGCGAGCCGAGCGGCTCGCTCTGGTGGCTGGCCCAGGCGCCCAGCTGGCTGATCCGCGGGCGTGACGCGAAGTACGCATCGGAGGCGGCCTCGTCGAGCGAGCGCACGGGCCCCTCGATGCGGAACTGGACGTCGATCTTCGTCCACAGGAACGCCAGCGCCGCGTGAGGAACGGCCTCGAGCTCGGCGGCCTTCTGGCTGCGCCGGTTGGTGTAGAAGCGGAAGCCGTCCTGCGCCGCCTCCTTCACGAGGACGAAGCGCGCGCTCGGAAGGCCCCCCGGCTTCACCGTCGCCAACGCGGCGGCCGTCGCCTCCCACCCCTCACCGGCCGCGCGGGCCCGCTCGCGATCGGCCAGGAAGAGCGCGATGGGGTCGGGTGGGGCGGAAGGGGGCAGGGCGGAGGCGTTCATGCGCTTCAACTTACTCCCGCACACGACCGACGACAGGCGCGAGAGCGCTGTGTTACCGTCCGCGCCGCCTTTTCGGGTCGGACCACGGCCGAAAAGCCTGGAGCTTGATCCCCCCATGGATGCGACCGCCGAGGAGCTGATCGGGAGGTTGCGACGCAATCCCGACGACGTCGCTGCCTACGGTGCGCTTCGAAATCACTACCACCGACACGGCGACTTCGCGTCGCTCGTGAACCTGCTCGAAGGCTGGGCGGGACGCGTCGCGAGCCCGGCGGAGGCCGCGCAGTCGCTCTTCGAAGCGGGTGAGCTCGCCTGGGGCGCCCTTCACGATCAGGCGCGCGGCGTCCACTTCTACGAGCGCGCGCTCGAGCGCAACGGCGCGCACGCCGATGCGTTCGGGCGCCTGTCGGGCGTCTACGAGTCGAGCGGCGACTTCGCCCGCCTGGCCGAGGTGATCGAGCGCCACGCCGATGCGCTCGGGCGCACGCAGGCCGATCCGCGCATGGTCGCCGGCCTGCAGCACCGCCTCGGCGAGCTCTGGGAGACGACGTTCCAGCGCCCCGACAAGGCCATCCTCCACTACCGACGCGCCTTCGAGCTCGACGCCACGCTCGTGCCGGCGATCTACGCAGCGCGCGAGATCTACCGGCACGCCGGGAACATGAAGGCCGTCGCCACCCTGCTCGAGCAGGAGATCAAGGCGGAGCAGGACCCGGAGCGGCGCCTGGCGCTCTTGCGCGAGCTGGCGCACCTGAGGCTCGAGAGCCTGCAGGATCCGGATGGGGCGCTCGCGGCGCTCAAGCGCGCGGGCGTGGAAGCGCCGAGCGATCTCGAGGTGCAGGGTGATCTCGCGCGCGCGTACATGGCGCGGGCCGAGCGCGCGAAGGACCCGCTGATCGCCGATGCCGATCGTCGCCGCGCCGCCGACTCGCTCTGGCACGTCGCGCAGAACCAGGGGCCGAACGAGGCGGTCGAGACGCTGGCCCAGGCGCTCGACGCCTCGCCCGACCACGACGGAGCACTCTCGCTCCTCGAGCGCATCGCCGAGCGCGTGAGCCACTTCGAGCTCCTGCCGCCGCGCTGGGTCGCGTTCCTCGCGCGCGCACCCGACGGCCCCAACGCGCGCGAGCGACGCAAGCGCCTGGCGAACGCGTACCTCGAGGCGGGACAGCTCGACTACGCCGCGTCGTGCTTCGAGTGGCTGCTCGAAGAAGGTGACCCCGAGGCCGCCGACACGCTGGTCGGTCTCTATCGCCAGCTCGGTCGCGAGGCCGACGCGATGCGCGCGCTCGACGTCGCGGCGCGCAGCCTGCCGCCGGCGGCGCGCGTGCCGAAGCTCCGCGAGATGATGCAGCTCGCCGTCGGCGCGGGCGATGCCGGCGCTGCGAGCACCCACGCGCGCGGCATCCTCGAGGTCGATCCGGCCGACCCCGAGGCGCTCGCGTTCCTCGAGGGCGAGCTCCGCAAGCGCGGGGCGTGGGCGGAGCTGCGCGATCTCTACCTCACGACCGTGCGCGTGCCGGGGCTGGCGCTCGACGCGCGCAAGCTGCGCCTCCGCGAGGTCGCGCAGATCTGCGAGCGCCGGCTGAACGACCTCGACGGCGCGATCGGCGCGCACCAGGGCGTGGTCGCCCTCGATCCGGTCGACAAGGACTCGCGCGCGGCCCTGCTGCGTCTGCTCGAGCAGAGCCAGAAGTGGGACGAGCTCGCCCAGGCCCTCGAGCGCGAGATCGCCGCCCAGACGGACGTGACCGCGCAGGCCGAGCAGCTGCGAAAGCTCGTCGAGGTCCATCTCGGCAAGCGTCACGACGAAGAAGAAGGCATCTCGGCGCTGCGCGGCCTGCGTGCCGTGGCGCCGGCGGATCGCGCGGCGCGCGACCGGCTCGCGGACCTGTTGATCGTCCGCGAGCACGAGCTGACCGACGCGATTCCGCTCTTCGAGGAGCGCATCGGCGAGGCCGAGGCCGGCAAGGGCCGCGCGACGCTGCGTCGCACGCTCGCGTCCGCGTACGAGCACATCGGCGACGAGGAGAAGGCGTTCGAGATCTGGACGCGCCTGCTCGACGACCTCCCGCGGGATCTCGACGCGCTCGACCACATGGCGACGATCGATCAGCGCTCGGGCAACGCCGAGCGGCTGCTCTCGACGCTGACCTATCGGGCCGACGTCGAAGAAGGGCCCGAGCGCGCGGCGACGCTGCGGCGCATGGGCGACATCGCCGACGCCGAGCTCAAGGACCTCGATCGTGCCGCGGAGCTCTACGCGCGAGCGCTCGAGCTCTCGCCCGGAGACGAGTCGCTGCTCGACGCGCTCTCGAGCGCCTACCAGCGCGCCGAGCGCTACCGCGACCTCGTCGTCCTCCTGCGCGATCGCGCGCGGAAGGAGGCCGATCCGGCGGCGCGCGCGTCCATCTACCGGCGCATCGCGCGGACCCTCCACGAGCGCGTCGGCAACGACGACGGGGCGGCCGAGGCCTACCAGGAAGTGCTCGCCGCCGGGGAGGACGAGGAGGCGCTCGAGTTCCTCAAGGACCGCGCGAACGCCAAGGCCGACCTGGACGGCGTGAGCTCGCTGCTCGATCGTCTGGCCCGCATCGCGCAGGACCCCGCGCGCCGACGCGACCTGCTCGTCGAGCGGGCGACGCTGGTGTCGGAGGGGCTCGGCAAGCCCGCCGACGCGATCGAGATCCTGCGGGTCGTGGTCCGCGACGTGGACCCGCAGTTCCTGCCGGCCCTCGGACAGCTCGGCGACCTCACCGAGTCGATCGGCGATCACCCGGGCCTGGCCGAGGCCCTCGAGCGAACGCTCGCGGTGCTCGAGGATCCGGGTCTGCGCGTCCCGGTCGCGCAGCGCCTGGCCGACCTGGCCGAGGAGCAGCTGAAGGACCGTGGGCGCGCGATCGCGGCGCTCGACGCCTGGAGCGAGGCCGACCTGATGGATCCGGCGCCGGTGCGTCGCCTCGTGCCGCTGCTCGAGGCCGAAGCGCGCTGGGACGCGCTGGTCGTCGCCCTCGATCAGCTCAGCGAGCTCGAGGAAGACGACGCGGCGATCGGCGCCGCCGTGCTCCGTGCGGCGGACGTCGCGCATCGACGGCTCGGCGACGTCGACCGCAGCTGGGGCCGGCTCGTGCCGCGCGTGGCGGTCGGCGACGCGGCGGCCGAGGCCGCGCTCCGGCAGCTCGCCAAGGAGACGCAGCGCGGCGCGGCGCTCGTGGAGCTCTACACGACGCTGGCCACCGACAGCGAGGAGCCGGAAGAGAAGCAGCGCCGCTTCGTCGACGCCGCCGGCGTGGAAGAGCAGTACCTCGGGCGCCCGAAGGAGGCGCTCGAGCTCGTGCTCAAGGCCTTCGGCGTGGTGCTCTCGAGCGGGGGCGCCGCGCCCGATCTGCGCTACCTCGACGAGGCCGACCGGCTCGCGACGCTGGCGCGCGACCACGCACGGCTCTCGCAGGTCTACGAGACGCTGGTCCGGCGCACCGAAGACAAGGACGCCAAGGTGCGCCTGCTCGTACGGCACGCGCGCATCCTGGAGGAGAAGGCCGGCGATCCGAGCGGCGCGCTCGATCGGCTGCTCCGGGCGTGCTCGCTCGCGCCCGGAGACGACGCGGTGCTCGCGTACGCCGAGTCGGTCGCGGAAGCAGCGGGTCGCACCGAGGATCTGCTGGTCGTCTACGATCGGCGTCGCAAGGACGCTCCGGACGACGCGGCGCGCATCGAGGCCCTCTTGCGCGCCACCGTGGCCTGCGAGGAGCGCATCCCCGACCGCGAGCGTGCGCTCGGCTTCCTCGCGCAGGCCGTGGCGCTCTCGGTCCGCGACCCCTCGACCGCGACGCGGATCGAGCAGGCCTGTCGCTCGATCACGAGCAGCAGCGAGCCTTCGATGATGCACGCGCTCGTCGACGTGCTCGCGCAGCTCGCCGAGGACATGGAGGCCGACCCGCGCGCCGGTGCGGCGCTGCTCGCGCGCGCGGCGCGCCTCTACGAGCACGACCTCGGCGACAAGGACAGCGCCTACGGAGCCCTGCTGCGGGCCACCACGCTCGCGCCCTTCGACGACGCGTCCCAGGACGCCCTCGAGAGCCTCGCGCGCGCGATCGGCCGCACCGCGGCGCTCGATCAGCACCTCGACAAGCTGGTGGAGGATGCGCTCGACGCCAAGACCGCGGGCGCCTTGATCCGGCGCCGCGCCGCGCTGCTGGCGAGCGAGGGCAAGCATGCCGAGGCGGCCGAGGCCTGGTCGCGTCTGAAGAACCTCGCGCCCAACGACGAGCAGGTGCGGCGCGAGCTCCGCGCCGCGCTCCGGCGGGCGGGCAAGCACCAGGAGCTCTTGCTCGCCCTCGGCCAGGAGCTGCAGAAGGCGAAGGACCCCGCAGCGAAGCTGCCGCTCGCACGCGAGGTCGCCGAGACCTGGGAGCGCGATCTCAAGAATCGCTTCGAGGCCATCGACGCGTGGAACAAGGTCCTCGCGCTCGCGCCCGAGGACGCGGAGGCCACCGAGGCCGTCGCGCGGATCAAGGCCGGCACGCTGCGAGACCGGGACCCCGAAGAGGCGACCGACCAAGGGATCCGCGCGCCGCGCGCGCCCGAGCCGCGCACCGAGCAGCGCCCGCTCGACGGAGACGTCGAGGCGATCGACGACGACGCAGAGACCGGTGAGCGCGCGGCTCCCGCGGCCTCGCCCGTGCCGACGGAGGACGAGGAGCGCTCGGCCGCGGCCGCCCACGTGCCCATCACCGAGGGAGAGCTCGACGACGAGACCGAGCTCGCGTCGTCGGCCGAGCTCGAGCAGGCCGGAGAGCTGGCCGATGCCGCGCCGGAGCCCGGGGAGGCCGAGGCGCTCCGGCCGAGCGATGATCCCGTCGAGGCCGAGGTCTCCAAGCGCCACGTGATGGCGCCGCCGCCGAGCCCCGAGAGCCCGCCGGTGATCGGCTCGCCCGCTCCGGCCCCTTCCGTCCGCGGGCCGGGCCCGCTCCCGTCCGGGTCCTCCGGGGCGAGCACTCCTCGCCTAGCGGTCCTCGGCGAGCTCGAAGCGATCGGCTCGCTCCGCGAGGTGGCTCCCCCGAGCGACGTCTCGATCGAGGCGGAGGGCGAGGCGGAGGTCGAGGCCGAGGACGCTCTCGATGCCGTCGAGGCGCTCGACGACGTGGAAGACGACGACGTCGAGGAATCGCTCGACGAGATGGACGACGTGGAGGAGGTCGACGAGGGTGGGCTCGGCGCGCTCGACGCGATGATCGCGCAGAAGCACAGCTCGCGGCCGCCTCCTCCTCCGCCGCCGCGCATCAGCGCGGCACCTCCGCCGCCTCCGCCCCCGGGAGCGCCCCGCCCGAGCGCGGCGCCTCCCCCTCCGCCGCCGGGCGCTCCGCGTGCCTCCAAGGCCCCGCCTCCGCCCATCCCCAAGAAGCCCTGACGACTCGTCCCGATCTCCTCGTGCCCGCGCACGGATCGATCGAAGGAGCCTGGCCGGGCCCTGCTGCGTCGCACCTCTCGCTCCCTCTGGATCTCCGCGCACGGACACCGCAGAATCGAAGGACCTTCGCGCATGCAGAGCTCGCCCCCCGAGAGCACCGTGGCTTCCTCGTCCTCGCCGCCCACCTCGCCCGTGACCCGAGACGATCACGCGTTCGCGTCCGCGCTGCGCGGCGCGGGGCTCGCGCCCGACCTCGCGGGCGAAGAGCTCGTCCGGGTGGCGCGGCGGGCGCGGCCCGAGCCGACCGTCGAGCGCCAGGCGGACATGCTGGAGGCCTACTACGACGCGAACGGAGACGACGCGCTCTCGAGCACGCGTCGCAGCGTCGATCGGTTCCTCTGCCAGCGCGCCGACGCGACGGTGGGAACCACCGCGCTCCTGAACCACCTCGGCGCGCTCGCTCCCGAGCTCGGCGAGATCGCGCTCGAGCGGATCGGTGGCGGCGACGAGGGCCCCCTCGTGCTGCGCGCCGGCGAGCACTTCGCGGCGCTGCTCGACGACTACGAGGAGAACCTCGAGACGGGCGAGATCGATCTGCGCGACGTCGAAGCGGCGCGAGGCGGCCAGGCGGTCACCCTGCGCGGCCTGGTGCGCGCGCTCAACGGTCTGCTCGATCGCTTCGGCGTGCGCGAGCGCTTGGTCCCGCTGCGCTCCGACGCCGATCGCGAGATGTACGTCGCGCTCCCGCTGACCGAGGCGCTCGAGCTCGCGAGGCAGGGCTATCTCGAGGACGACGACGCCGCGGCCGTGATGGAGCTGGGCTGCTGGTGAGCCGCGCCCACGACGGCGACGCCTGAGCGCGAAGGGGACCCGGAGATCAGACCACGTGGCGGCGCGCGTCACCCGCGAGCACGCGGACGTAGGCGCTCGACCCCGTGCTCGCGCGCTTCACGAGGCGCGCCGGGAACCCGCTCGCCGTGCGTCGCGGCGTCGCGCTCGAGGCCGGAGCCGCTTCGGGCTTCGCGCGCAGCGTCGGCCGGAAGGAGGAGCCGCGCAGGCCCGCTTCGGGCGCAGGCATCCCGACCAGCGTCGCCTCGGACGCGGGCGCGCCGATCGCTGCAGCGGGCAAGCCGATCAGCGTGTCCTTCGCTTCCGTCGCGAACACGATCGTCGAGTCGCGCCGCTCACGCGGGCTGCCGAGCATCGCGTCCAGCTGCGCGTCGAGGTCGATCGCACGCGCCTCGGCGAGCACGCCCGGATCGACGACCACCGAGGGCAGCTCGCCGAACGCGGAGCGGCCCCGCGGCTCGGTCACCTCGATCGGCACCTCGACGCCCACGAGCGAGAGCAGTGCGCGCTCGACCGGCTCCCAGCCCGGCGCGAGCTCGCGCGCCCGACGGTAGAGCTCGACCGCCTCGCTCTCGTGCCCGCTCGCCCGCTCGCGCTGGGCGAGCGCCGCGAGCACGTCGGCGTCCTCCGGATCCCGCCCGAGCGCGATGCGGATGCGGCCCGCGCCCTCGAGCGCGCGCGCGAGGAGCACCGGCTCCTCGGCGTCGGCGTCCGTGCGGAAGCGAGCGAGGCGCGCGTCGAGCTTCGCGCTCTCTTCGTCCTCGGCCGCGAGGCGCCCGACCATCGTGTCGTCGGCGCCGAGCGTGCGGGCGCGGCGCGCGAGCAGGAGCGCGCGGGCCTGATCGCCTCGGCTCTGGAGCAGGCGGGTGAGCGCGCTCAGCGGAGCCGCCCACTGCGGCGCGGCGCGCGCGACCGCGATCAGGCTCTGCTCGGCGCGCTGCGTGTCGCCCAGCATCAAGAGCGCCTGGGCGCGCACGAGCTCGAGGTCGGCGTCGCCCGGCTCGCGGGCGAGCGCGAGCTCCGTCAGCTCCACCACGTCCGCCGCGCGGCCGCGGGCGAGCAGCTCACGCGCGAGCAGCGCCGGCTCCTCCCGCTCGGGGCGATGCCGGTAGCGGAGCATCCGCACGTTGAGCGCGTGGTCGCGGTCCATCGCCGTCCCCCGGCCCCGATCCGTCCCGTCCTGGCGGTGCGTGTGCTGATGTGCGCTCATGAACGACTGCCTCCTACGTGGACGCATGCCGCACGAGGGCGCTCGCCGTCAAAGAAAGCGCAACGTCGGCGGCTCTCCCGTGTACGTCCTGAGGATCCGATCCCCGCGTAAGTCCTTGCGAACACGCTTGTTCTCGAACATTCCGGTGACGTACGGGGGGCGCAGGTGCTCCACACGCAGCGCGTCGCGCCAGAGGCGCCCGCTCGCGGGCCGGTAGACGATGCCCAGGGGCAGGCCCCGCTCGAGCGCCTCGCCCAGCGGCTCGCGCACGCCCCGTCGCATCGAGGCGCGCGTCTCGGAGAGCTCGGCGAGCTCGGCGGCGTCGACGGGGCCCAGGGTCTCGACGCAGGCCGCGAGCGCATCGAGCGCCGCGAGGGCGTCGGGCATCGCCCGGTGCGCCGGGGCTCGCCCTCCGATCCGCGTCGCGACGCTGGAGAGGCGCGAGTCGCCGAGCACGCGCTCGGCGATTGCCGCGGTGTCGATCACGGTGGTCGGTCGCTCGGCGAGCTCCCCGCGCGCGATGGCCGCGTCGAGGAACCCGAGATCGAAGGGCGCTCGATGCGCGACCAGCGCGGCGCCCGCCAAGCGCGTCGCGATCTCGGCTCGCAGCGACGCGAGCGTGGGAGCGTCGGCGAGCATCGCGTCGGAGAGGTGATGGACGCGCTCGGAGGCGCCGACGGGGACCTCGCTCCGAACGAGCGAGGACCACCGCGCGATCTCGTCGAGACCGCGCGTGCGCACGATCGCGATCTCCACGATGCGACCGCTCTCGGCAGAGACGCTCGTCGTCTCGAGGTCGATGACCGCCAGGTCCATCGAACGACGGACTACCCGCGTCGGGCGCCGAGCGCTACAGAGGGCGCCGTGCCGACCTTCTCGGACATCGCCTTCGGCCTCGCCCCGAAGACCCGCGAGAAGCTGCTCGCCGCGCGCGGCGTCGCGATCGATCCCCGCAAGGTGCTCTCGCCGGGCGAGCAAGCGATGCGCGCGCTGGCGGTCGTGACCCGCGAGCGCTGGGCTGCGCTTCCCGCCGCGGCGCGCCTCGCGCTCGATCGTCTCGTGCCGGCACCGGGCATCGTCGCGCGCGCCGAGCTCGGAGGTGCGGCGCTTCCGCTCGTCGAGGCGGGCCTGGCCTTCGTGGTCGACGACGAGGTCGTCTGCCCCGCTGCGATCCGCCTCCAGCTCCCGGCACCTCCGGGCGAGGATCCGCGCTCGGCGCGCGCGCTCTACGCGCGCCTGAACGACGAGATGCTGCGCGTGCTGCACCACGGCGTGCTGCGGGCGCGCGCCGGCGGGCCTCGCTATCTGGGCCTGGGCGAGCTGCTCGAGCGGGTCGAGGATCCACGCCTGCTCGCGCGCGAGGTGGAGGCCGCTCCGCTCGCCGATCGGCTGGCCCTCGCCGCCATCGAAGCGCGCGGCGGCGAGGTGGGACGCGAGTCGTTCCTCGACGTCACGCGCGAGCCCGCCCGCTACGGAGCCGGCGGCGGCCTGCCGCTCCGCGGTGTGGCGCAGTCGCTGCTCTCGTCGGGCCTCGTCGTCCCCGTCCTCGGCGAGCGCTACGTGCTGCCGACCGAGGTGGCCCAGATCGCGGGGATCGCGGGCCGCGAGCGCCGGGCCGCGCTCGCGCAGCGCCGCGCGGAGCTGCGCGCGCGCATCGAGGCGAGCGAGGAGGACACGCATCGCGCCGTGCTCGCCGCCGATCCCGGGCCGCTCGCGCTGGCGCTCCTCGTCGAGCTCGTGGCGGGTGGAGAGCCCGCGCGTCCGGACGCGCCGCTCCCGCGAACGGTGATCGGGCGGGCGGCCAAGGCGCTGCACGTCGCGCCCGAGCGCGCCGAGCTCCTGCTCGGTCTCGTCCGCGCGCTGCCGCTCCGGACCGCGCGCGTGCGCGACGTGGGCGCCGCGCTCGCAGCGCTCTACCGATCCAGCGCCGTCGGCGACGAGACGCGCTTGCATCCGGCGCGGCCGTCGCGGCGATCGGCGGCGACGGGCATCGTGGCCATGCGGGAGCTGGCCGAGAGCACGCTCGCCGGGCTTCCGCGCGGACGCTTCGTGCCCCGTGCCGAGGTGATCGCCGCGGCGAAGGCCGATCTGCGCGCCGAGGGGATCGAGCTCGGCCTCGCCGAGGCCGCGCGCTCGGGCCCCGCCGACGTCTCGCCCTCGATCGAGCGCGCGCTCGAGACGATCCTCGCCGTCTCGCTCCCCACGCTCGGCCTGGTCGACGTCGCCGAGGACGGCGCCCTCCGCGCGGCGGCCCGTGCCTCGCGCTCCGAGCCGCCGCCGGCCGAGGGCGACGAGCTGCTCCCGACCTGGGAGGGATCGCGGGCGCGCCTGCACGACGACACGCGCGTGCTGCATGCGCTGGCGCTCGCGCCGGTCGCGCGCGCGGCCATCGACGATGGGCTCGTGATGGTGCTGGACCCGGCACGCGCGGCGCCGCTCGCCGTCGACAAGGACGCGCTCGCGCGCGCGCTCGAGCGTGCCGGCGCACCCGCCGACGTGGCGCGCGAGGCGCTCGCCGCGCTTCCCGATGCGCGCGCGACGCTGCAGGCGAGCGAGCTCGTGCGGTGGATCGCCATCGAGGATCCGGCGCTGCGCGAGCGGCTCCTCGCGGATCCCGCCATCGCGCGAATCGTGCTGCCGGACAGCCCCCCGAGCGGTCTATTGGTTCATGGTCACGGCACGTTTCCGCGGCTCGTGCGGCTGTTTTCACGACACGGCGTGGATCTCCGCAAACCCGCTTGACCGACCGTGCGAAGTCAATAGGCTTGCCGAGCCTTCAGGGGGCTTGGGTCTTTTTTTTCTAGGTGCCGCGGGATGTGACGCGCGGTGCTCGGCGAGCGGCGGGTGTCGCGCGCTCCGCGGTGCGTTCGGTTTCGTGCGCGCTTGGCTTGCGAGTGCGGTCTCCAGTCAGTCGGTTTGCAGTCTGGGAGGGCTCGATGATGAACGCGAACGGGATCCAGGGGACGGTGAAGTGGTTCAACAACGCGAAGGGCTGGGGGTTCATCCGCCAGGAGACCGGCCCCGACGTGTTCGTGCACTACTCGCAGATCTCGGGTGACGGCTTCCGCACCCTCCGTGAGGGCGAGGTCGTGCAGTTCGAGCTGCGCGAGGGACCGAAGGGCCCGCTCGCGGAGAAGGTCGTCCGCGTCGATTGACGCTCGACGAGTGAGCAAGGCGACGCGTGAGTGGGCCTCCCACCGGGGGGCGAGGCCCGCTCTCTCGCTCGGTCGCCACGGGGCGCGCGGCACCGTCGCGCGGCGCTCGACCCAGCGCTCGCCAGACTCAGCCGATCCGGGAGACTCAGCCGTTTCGCGAGACTCAGCCGTTTCGCGAGACTCAGCCGTTTCGCGAGACGTAGCGCTCGAGGTCGAGCGCCCAGCGGATCTCGTCGAGGGCGGCGCTCGTGTCGCTGGCGTCCTTCTGGTACGTGACCTCGTGCCAGACGTCGAGCACGCGTGCGGCGTCCATCGGGTCTTTCACTTCGGTGGTGCTCGACGAGTGCTCGTTGAAGCCGCGGGCCGTGGCACGCGGCCCCACGGCGGCGCGCACCTTGTCGAAGAGCACGTCGTCGGCGGCGTCCGGAAAGTCCGAGCGCTGCGAGCGCGCCGTGAAGAGCACGCGCAGCCGCTCGCCGGTCGGCGAGCTCTGGGGGCTCTCCTCGCCGGCGCCCGTGTCGAGCACCTGCAGGCGCACGCCCGAGTCCATGATGTGCAGACGGATCCGCTCGGCGATGTGGATCTCCGTCTTCTTGGTTCGGTAGATCTCGATCCCGGCCGAGGTCAGTTCCGCCTTCAACTGCTTCACGTCGGTCGCCATGCCTCGATCTGCTGCTGCCCCCGAGACGCGCGCCCAACCTCGCGGCCCGAGACGAGCGCATGCTATCACACACCGTGCGTAGCCAGCGCGGGAACGCGGTGATCGACGCCCTCGGGCGCTCCGTCCCCAGCGCTCCTGCGGCCCGCCGCGTCGTGTCGCTGGTCCCCAGCGAGACGGAAAGCGTCGTGGTTCTCGCGGGTCTGGACCGGCTCGTCGGACGAACCCGTTTCTGCGTCGAGCCTCCCGCTGCGGCCGAGGTCCCCGAGGTCGGTGGGACCAAGGACGTCGACGTGGACCGCGTCCGCGATCTGCGCCCCGATCTGGTGCTCGCCAACCAGGAGGAGTCGTCCCGTCGCGACGTGGAGGCGCTGATCGCGTCCGGCCTGCGGGTCCACGTCAGCTTTCCCCGGACGCTCGCGCAGTCGGTCGACTACGTCGCGTCGCTCGCCCAGCTGCTCGGGCTCGATCCCGAACGGGATGTCCGCGTGGTCGAGGCTCGCGCCCGAATGGCGACGCTCCGGGCCGCGGTGCCGCGCGCGCTGCTCCGGGTGTGGGTGCCCATCTGGAAGGAGCCGTGGATGAGCTTCGACGGCCGCACGTTCGCCTCCGACGTGCTCGCCCACGCGGGGCTCGTGAACGTGCTCGCCGATCGACCGCGCCGCTATCCGCTCGCCGCCGACCTCGGGCTCGCGCCGCCTCGAAAGGTCCAAGAGGCCCGCGACACGCGCTATCCGCGCACCACGCTCGCCGAGGCGCTCGCTCGGGGACCCGAGCTCGTGCTGCTGCCGGACGAGCCCTACCGCTTCGTTCCAGACGACGCGGACGAGATCGAGCGAGAGAGCGCGGGCCGGGCCCGCGCGCTCTTCGTCGATGGCAAGGACCTCTTCTGGTACGGCGTGCGCGCCGTCGAGGCTCCGGCACGCCTGCGCGCGCTCGCCGACGGGGCGAGCCGCCCGTGATCACATCGAGCGGTTGTCGTCGCCCGGCGTGGCGACCGGGCTGAAGGCCCAGTCGGTGGCCGCGTTGTCGGTGTCGGTGCCGTTCGGCAAGCGGCAGAGCGAGCCGTTGGCGGTGTTCGAGTCGGCGACCGTCCCGGCCAGCGCGGTGCCCTCGACCAGCGAGAAGTGGCCGGTGCCGATGGCCGCGTTCGTGACGCTGCCCTCGTAGCTGAGCGCGTCGATGACGCGCATCGAGGTGCTGTCGAAGAGCGCGATGCCGTCGGTCGGGCCGTTCTGGATGGCGTTGGTCGCGGGGGTGAGCGTGATCTCGTGATCGGCCGTGATGGTCCCGAGCAGGGTCATGCTGCCGACCACGAGGTACTCGTGGGCGCCGAGCATGCCCGCCGGCGCGAGGTCGACGGTCGTGTAGCTGCTCATCGCGGCCGTGCCCCCGTTGACGAGCACGAGCTGGATGCCGGCGAGCGAGATGGGCGCGCCCGACGAGTTGTAGATCTCGACGAACTCGGACGCGTCGGCCGTGCTGCCGGTCTGGTCGTAGTCGACCTCGTTGATCACGAGGTGCCCGGGCGAGCCCATCGTGACCATCACGTCCGCCGTCTGCGGCGTGCCGACGCCGCTGACCGTGAGGGTGCCGGAGGCCGCCGCGGCGGGCGCCGTGTAGTCGAACGACGCGCTCGTCTGGCCCGCAGGCACGGTGACGCTCGCGGGGACGGTGCCGCCCGTGGTGTCCGCGATCGTGAGCACCTGACCGCCGGTGGGCGCGGGGATGTCGAGCGTGACGGTGAAGCGCTGCGTGCCCGAGACCATCACGGTCGCCATCGAGGGCGAGAGCGTGAAGCTGCCGGGCATCTCGCTGGCATCGAGCACGCGGACGTCGGCCATGAGCGAGCCGCCGAGCGTGGCCGTGATCGTCACCGTGCTCGCCATCATCAGGCCCGTGACGAGCACCGGCGCGCTGGTCTGCCCGGCCGGGATCGTGACCGTGGGCGGCACGGTGAGCGACGTCGCGCTCGAGCTCGCGAGAGCGACCACGATGGGCGTCGTCGTCGCGCGCGAGACGCGTACGGTGAGCGGCGTCGGGATCGTCATCGCATCGACGTCCCCGACGTGCGCGTAAGAAAGCGAGGGATCGAGGCCGACGAGCACGGGCGTGCCGCCGACCACGTCGGACGCGTCGCGGGGCAAGAGGCGGCTGTTGCCGTAGCGCTGGGCCACGATGCCGGTGATCGAGCCGAAGCTCTCGCCCATCGCCGGCAAGGGCGTGAGCAGATAGAGCTGATCGTCGACGCGGAGGGCGCCCGCGACCTCGATCTCGTTCGAGGGAGCGCGGTCGCCCGTGCCGAGCGCGGGCATCGCGTTCGTGACGCTCACGTTCATCACGCGCGCGAGCACGCCCTCGAGCTGCCGCGCACGCGTGCCGCCGGTGCCGATCTCGGCCGCCGTCACGTCGACGGGCGCGGGGATCGTGCCGGCGCCGGTGCGCATCACGGTAGGCGAGCTGCCGATCTGCACCTCGTTCATGTAGCTGCTCACCGTGCCCGAGACGGTCACGGCGTCGCCGCGCGCGATGGTGGGCGCGCCGCCGGTGAACACGAACACACCGGAGAAGTCGGGCACCGTGTAGTCCGGGTCCGCAGTCTCCGTCTGGAGGAAGAAGCCGGTCGAGCCCACGGCGGTGACGACGCCGTGCACGGCGGCCGTCTGGCCGCTCAGGATGGTGCCCATCTGCACCTGGTAGATCGTGGCCGGGCACGCGCTCGTCCCGGGGTTGGAGAGGTTCGGGCACGCGTCGCACGCGTCGCCGTGCAGATCCCCGTCGGTGTCGATCTGGTCCGTGTTCGCGATCGTGGGGCAGTTGTCGATCGAGTCGTCGATCGTGTCGCGGTCGCGGTCGTTCGGGTTCGCCGTGCCGCAGCTCGTCGAGGCCGCGTCGAGCGGGCACGGGTCGCACGAGTCGCCGAGGCCATCGCCGTCGCCGTCCGCCTGCATGCCCATGTCGAGCGGGCGGATCGGGTTGAACACCATGGGACAATTGTCGGCCGCGTCGGCGATGCCGTCGCCGTCGGCGTCGGTCGCGCTCGCCACGCCCGAGTACACGCTCGAGCCGTTGATCATCGGCGACGGGTAGCCGCTGCCCGTGCCGTCGCGCTCGGGGCGGCACGAGGGCTCGTTCATCGGGTCGCCGCAGAAGAAGAGCGGGTACGCGCTGCCGTTGGCGCCCATCAGGCCCGAGAGCGTCATGCCCGTCTCGCGCATCACGCACGCGCGCCGCGCCTCGCCGCACACGTCGATCGTGTCGCAGCCGCTGCCGCCGTTCGGAAGCGCGGCGATCACTGCGTCCTCGCCGTAGAGCGGGACGCCGCCGCGCAGCACGAGCGCGACGTCGGTCGCCGCCGCGTCGATCACGGCGCGGTGATCGACGTGCATCGCTCCGTCGAAGATCGCGAGGTCGGCCACGCGGCCCACCGCGATGGAGCCGATGACGTCGTCGGTGGCCGTGGCGATGGCGCCGTTGATCGTGGCCATGCGCCAGAGCGACTCGTCACTGAAGTAGTGGCCGTAGTACGTGGCGTTGAGCTCGTCGGCGCACTGGAGCTCGCGGAGCATGTTCATCGAGCCGCTGTAGATCCAGTCGGTGCCCATCGCGATCGGCACGCCCATGCGGTCGTACTCGACCACGCGCGCGGTGTCGCCGTAGAGCGTCACGTTCGAGCGCGGCGACCAGATGAGCATCGCGCCGTCGAGCGCGATCGTCTGCATGTCGATCGGGAGCAGCGCCACGCCGTGGATGAGCGCGGTCTGGTCGGCGATGATGTCGTGCGTGTCGCCCATCATCGACTGGCAGAGGAACTCGTTGCGCGCCGCGGCGTTGATGCCCTCGCTGATGTGCGGCGTGTAGGAGTCGCTGGCGGCGATGTCGGCGGCCGTGCGGCGGGAGCCCGCGTACGCGCATCCGCTGGTGATCATGGTGCCGCTGCTGTCGTCGAGCGGGAACGGGTCGTAGTAGACGCGCTCCTGGCCGAGGCCCTCCATGGCATCGTTGGCCTTGTCCAAGTTGCGGAGGAACCCCGCCGACGTCCCCGAGCCGTTGATGCTCGTGGCGCCGCCCATGACCATGCGGAGCTCGGCCCACTGCATCGCCGTCACGGGAGCCATGCCGGGCGTGGTGAGCTCCGTGTGGCCGTCCTGCCCGCGGCGCCACTCGTGGCGGTGCTCGTAGCGCTCGCCGCTCGCGATGTTCCCGACGTAGGGCTGGCCCTGGTAGGTGATGTGCTCGTGGGCGTTGATGAGGCCCGGCGAGACGACGCCGTCGGGGCAGGTGACGTGCGTGGCCGCCGCGGCGCCCGCCGTGGCCGAGCAGTCGCAGCCGACGCACTGGATGGTGCCCGTGCCGTCGACGAAGACCTGGCCGCCGCGGAAGACCTCGTGCGGCGAGAGGATGTCGGCCTGGATCAGCAGCCCCGGGCCCGAGCCCGTGACCTCGCAGACCGCGCCCGAGGCGAGCGGAGGCGTGGCGTCACCCGGGCAGATCGTCACCGGCGACATCATCATCGTGCCGGCGTCGTTGCCCGGGCCGGCGTCGCGCGGCCCGACGTCGTTGCCCGGTACGTTCGTGTCGCTGGGCGGGCCCCCGTCGGCGGGCGGTTGGTTGTCCCCTCCCGGGCAGCCGGCGAGCGCGAAGGCGCCGAGCGTGAGGAAGGCGAGGGCGAGACGACGACTACGAAGCATACGGAGCCTCCACGAAGCCGGGCAGATTGGGCTCGCGGCGCCGCCCGGGCAAGCGCCGATGCGGTATCGGCCCCCGCTCGGAACCGGTGCGTGACGCGCGCGTCGCACGCACGGCGCGTTGCGTCACGAGTCGTGGCGAGCCGCGTCGGCGCGCGAAAGGACCGCGACGGAGCGAGGATCTCGTTCCGCTCCCCCTCGTGCTGCGACCCCGCTCGCGTTCCCTCTCGCATCGCGCTGCGGAGCAAGGAGCTCGGTTCCTCTCCGAGCGAGGAGCTCGGTTCCTCTCCCACTCGTGGGAGAGGTTGGGTGAGGGCACCGACCGTGCGTCGTGGACATCGACGCGGACGCGTCGGCGCGCCCCGCGCGCCGCGTCAGCGCGCGGCGGCGCCGTCGAACTCGATCGTGGTGCGCGAGACCACCGTCGCGCTCGCGTCGCTCGGGTCGATCACGAGCACCAGGCCATCGCAGGTGAGCCCGTACAGCGTGTCGCGGTACACCGCGAGCCCCCAGATGCACGGGTATCCGGTGTTCCCGATCCGCCGCGGCTCGCCGCCCGCGAGCGGGATCTCGAAGAGGTCGTCGGGCGCCGTGCGGAAGCGGGTCGTCGCCGTGACGAGCAGGCGCCCGCCGACGAACGCGAAGTCCCCGCTGACGATCTCGCCGGCGGGCAAGCGCGCGACCTCGACGAAGCTGCTCGTCGCGAGATCGAAGCGCACGATGCGATCGTCCCGTCCGCCGTAGAGCGCGCTCGAGCTCGGGTCGGCCTCGAGCCCGAAGAACCGGCCCGGGAGGCCGATCACCGGCGTGGTGACGCCCGTACGCGCGTCGAGGCGCACGAGGCCACGGCCCGTGGTCGCACCGTAGAAGGTGCCGTCCTCGGCGAGCGCGATGTCGGTGAGCGGAACGTCGGTGCGCGTGATGAGCGACACCTCGCCGCTCGGCAGCGCGATGTCGTAGAGGGACGTCGGATCCTGGGCGAGCAGGCGCGGCAAGCAGCCGCGCAGGGCGTCGCAGACGTTGCTGAGCGGGCAGCGCGTGTCGTCGGGCTGCGCGGTGCACGCGTCGGCCGCTTCGTCGCAGCCGTCGACCGTGCAATCGACTGCATCGCCGCAAGGCGAGCCCCGGGACACGCAGCCCGCGAGCGTGCAGACCTCGGCGCCGTCGCAGAACAGGCCATCGTCGCAGCGCTCGTCGTGCGTCGCGTACGCGCAGCCCTCGCGCCCGCAGGTGTCGAGCGTGCAGTCGATGCCGTCGTCGCAGTCGGCATCGACCCGACACGGCGTGCCGGAGTCGGTGCGCGGCCGCGCGGCGTCGATCGCGGCGGCGTCCGGCGAGGCTGCGTCGATGGGGCCTGCGTCGCGCACGGCGACGGCGAGCCCCGTGCGCTCGCCGCAAGCGGCGAGCGTGGCGACGAAGGCGACGGCGAAGAGGCGCGACACGAGGCAGGAGCCTTGGATCACCGGCGCCCGCCGGTCACGCGTACGCGAGCAGGTCGAGCCATGGCGACTCGGGCGACTCCGGGCTCACGCGGACCTCGCGGTTCTTCGGGTCGACGATCAGGTCGAGCGCCGTCAGACGGCGTGCTTCTCGATCAGCTTGCCGACGCGCGGCATCGCCGACTCGACGTGCTTCTTCGCGGTGCCGCGGAGCGTCTCGTAGAGCTTCTTGGCCGAGGTGTACTTCGTGCGCTCGGCGCGGCGATCGGTGATCGCGAGCAGGGCATCGGCGACGCGGCCGGCCTCGGTCTCGAAGTGGCGCGAGACGGGGATGCTCTTCTCTTTGGCTTCCTGGAAGACCGGATCGGCGGCTTTCGCGAACTCGGGGAGGAGGTCGTTGACGACGTTGCGGACGAAGCCGGGCGAGATGCCCTGGATCGTCTTGAACGCGCCCTTGCCCGAGAGGTTCCTTGTCGGCGACCTCCTGATCGAGGACGACGACGCAGTCGTCCACCACCTGCTTGCGCTTGTCGGTCGAGGTCAGCACGTCCGCGAGGCTCGTCATGCCGGAGTGGGACCACGGAAATGGATCGCGGGCAAGTTCACGGGGAGCAGACGATGGCCCTGACGGGTGTCTGACCCCATCCGCGCGGATGCGGAACGCGAGCACGCCCTCACGGGAGTCGTCACCTCAGATCAGCGTGATCGTGGGCGCACGTCCTTGGCCGATCGTCGGCGCCGTGTTCGTTCTGGTGGGGCTTCCCTTCTTGTGGCTCGACGACCTCGATGTGTGATCCTGCATGTGCGCGGGGTCGATCAAGTCCTACAATGCGCCGATCGTCCAGTACACGTACCGGGGCTCGGAGACGATCGAGGGCACCTCGGTCGCTCGGCGGTCGGCGTGCGGATGGATCGGAGCGCCGTTGTCGGTGCGCCCGGACAAGCGCGTCCAGGTCCTGTACGTCGCCGATCCGAAGAAGGGCACCTCGAGGTGACGGCGGCGCGGTCCTCCTCGTCTTCGGCGGATCCTCGCTGGCATCGGCGTGCTGCTCTTCGCGCTGCAGCGGTCTTCGTCCCCACGGCGTGACACGCACGACCGGGTCCGGCTCGACGCGGTCGAGACGCCGTCGATCAGTCGGACCACCCGCGGACGATCGATCGTCGGCCCAGAGGCCGTAGAGCTCAGTCGGCGTCCTTCACGTCCTTCGCCGAACACCCAGCGGAAGTTGTCGATCGAGAGCAGCGCGAACGTCGCCACCAGAGCAGAAGCCCCGAGGGTGAGCGCTTGCTGCGCGCGAGATAGAAGCGGTCGAGACCTCCAGCGGGAACGCGGCGAGCGATGGCGCGGTTCTTCTGTGGCATCGATCAATGCGCGCCCGCGCCATGCGTGGCAAGGGGCGTGCGTGCTGCACGCGGGCGCGCACGTGGGTGGCACGCGACGGGTGACCGACATCCATCCACGAAAGGAAGCGCGCCACGAGCTCGGCGAAGTACAGCGCGCGGAGGAATCGCCTGCTTCGAGAGGCCTGGAGACGCTCGACGGCGTGGTCCGAACGCGGTCCGTTCCGGTGCTGGGGCTCGACTCGAGAGGGACGTGTCCTGGTGGGATGGACACGAGTGGCGGAGAGGAACTCGGTAGGCCGCCGATCGAGCGGCGGAAGCTGACCCCCGCCCGGCCCATCCGCCGATCGCGACTGCGTGCTCGGTGTTGCTGCCCGTGAGCTCGTGCTCCTGCTCGCCTTCGCGCCCAGCGCCCATGCGATCGACCAGACGAGGTCTTCGTCGCTCGCGCCGGCGCGCATCGCGTCGCGCAACGAGACGGCCGCGCGGTCGGCGAGGCAGGCGCGGAGCTCGCCGTGGAGGTCACGCGCGCACGCGGTTGCACGCGCCGCAGAACTCGTCGGTCACGGCAGTGATGAAGCCGACGCATCCTGGCCTCGCGCTCGCGGGCGTAGCGCGGGCCGGCGCCCTCGGTCGTGCGCGCCGCGCTCGTCCTCGACCATCGGCGCGAGCGCGGCCTCGCATGCGCTCGGCGCTCACGAAGCGCTCGGGCGGGAGCGTCGCGCCCTCGCCGATCGGCATCAGCTCGATGAAGCGCGGCACGATCCCGCGCGGCCACGCCCAGCGCACGCTCGGGGCGACCTCGTCGTCGTTCACGCCGCCGAGGACCACGGTGTTCGTCTTCACCTCGAGCCCGACCTCGAGCGCCGCGTCGATCCCGCGGAGCACGATCTCGAGCTCGCCGCCGCGCGTGATGGCCGAGAAGCGAGCAGGCACGAGCGAGTCGATCGACACGTTCACGCCCGCGAGGCCCGCCTCGGCGAGCGCCGCCGCATGGCGCGCCAGAAGAGAGGCATTCGTCGTGAGCACGACCTCCGTCGCGCCCGCCGCGCGCATCGCCGCGACGAGCGCCGGCACCCCCGGCCGCACGAGAGGCTCGCCGCCCGTCAGGCGGAACCGCCGGACGCCCGCCCGCGCCAGCACCCCCGCGAGCCGTGCGATCTCGGCGTCCGCGAGGATCTCCGCGCGCCGGCCGTGCTCGGCCTCGCCGCCCTCGGGCATGCAGTAGACGCAGGCCATGTCGCAGCGGTCGGTGATGCTGACGCGCGCATAGGAATAGGTGCGCCCCTGGGCGTCCCGGAGCCGGGCATCCGCAACGAAATCGCTGGGTCGTGGCGGAGCGGGGCGGGGTGCCGCACGCCGCGACGAGACGACCGGGAGCGCGCGCGCCATGGCCTTCCTTTAGGGCCTTCCCGGTAGGGGCGCCAAGCCGCTCGACACACATCGCCTCCGTGGTAAGAGGCGGCCGCCCCGAAGGGGCTGGCCCTGACAGGCCGGCCCGCCACGGGCGGCAGTCACAGAAGTCACGTTCACGTCGCGCCCTCGCGACGGCGCGTGGGCCAGGGCTGCGAAGGTACGTCCTCCGAGGAGAGGTTCATGTCGCGCGACATCACGTCAACTGGCCCCGTCCGTTCCCTCGTCACGCGAGCTGCAGAGAAGGCGTCTGCCCTGCTCGCGGCGCTGGCGGCGACGCTCGTCGCTTCGCCCGCGTTCGCACTCGACCTGCTGCCGCCCGATGGGCAGCCGGCCGGTCACCACGCCGGTGGCGAGGCGAACCTCGTCCTGCCGGCCTTCGAAGAGGCGACCCTCGCCGGCATCAACGCGCGCACGCTGCTCCTGAGCGGCCTCGCCGTCTGCGCCGCGGGTCTCGGCTTCGCGATGTGGATCTACCGCGACCTCGAGAGCATGCCGGCGCACAAGTCGATGCTCGACGTCAGCGAGCTCATCTACGAGACGTGCAAGACGTACGTCCAGACGCAGATGCGCTTCATCGGGCAGCTCTTCCTCTTCATCGGCGCCGTCATGGCCGTGTACTACGGCATGTTCGCGTTCGCCGACCTCGAGACCGGCGAGCGCGTCACGAAGGTCATCGTCATCCTGCTCTTCGCGTGCATCGGCATCGCGGGCTCGGTGGGCGTCGCCTGGTTCGGCATCCGCATCAACACCTTCGCGAACTCGCGCACCGCGTTCGCGTCGCTGCGCGGCAAGGGCCTGCCCGTCTATCAGATCCCGCTGAAGGCCGGCATGAGCATCGGCATGCTGCTGATCTCGGTCGAGCTCTTCCTGATGATCTGCATCCTGTGCTTCGTCCCGCACGACTGGGCCGGGCCGTGCTTCATCGGCTTCGCCATCGGCGAGTCGCTCGGCGCCTCGGCGCTCCGCATCGCCGGCGGCATCTTCACGAAGATCGCCGACATCGGCTCGGACCTCATGAAGATCGTCTTCAAGATCAAGGAAGACGACGCGCGTAACCCCGGCGTCATCGCCGACTGCACGGGCGACAACGCCGGTGACTCGGTCGGCCCGAGCGCCGACGGCTTCGAGACCTACGGCGTGACGGGCGTCGCGCTCATCTCGTTCATCCTCCTCGCGGTCGAGCAGCAGTACCAGGTGTCGCTCCTGACGTGGATCTTCATGGTCCGCATCATCATGGTCGTCACCAGCGTCGTCTCGTACCTCGTGAACGAGCAGGTGATGGGCGGCCGCTTCAAGGACGCCGTGAAGTTCAACTTCGAGGAGCCCCTCACCTACCTCGTGTGGCTCACCTCGATCGTGTCGATCATCGCGACCTTCGCGGTCTCGTACTGGCTGATCCCCGACATCGGCGGCAACACCACGCTCTGGTGGAAGCTGTCGATCATCGTCAGCTGCGGCACGCTCGCCGGCGCGATCATCCCCGAGCTCATCAAGGTCTTCACCTCGACCGAGTCGGGCCACGTCCGCGAGGTCGTGCAGGCCTCCAAGGAGGGCGGTCCCTCGCTGAACGTCCTGGCCGGTCTCACGGCGGGTAACTTCAGCGCCTACTGGATGGGCATCGTGTTCGTGCTCCTCATGGGCGTCGCGTACGGCGTGACGACCCTCGACGCGGGCACGGCGATCTCGATCGGCTCGATGATGACGCTGAACGGGATCGACGTCTCGCCGGTCTTCGCGTTCGGCCTCGTGGCGTTCGGCTTCCTCGGCATGGGCCCGGTCACCATCGCGGTCGACAGCTACGGCCCGGTCACCGACAACGCGCAGAGCGTGTACGAGCTCTCGCTCATCGAGAACATCCCGAACATCGCCAAGATCATCAAGGACGAGTTCAAGTTCGAGCCGAACTTCGAGATGGGCAAGGAGCTGCTCGAGGAGAACGACGGCGCGGGCAACACGTTCAAGGCGACTGCCAAGCCGGTGCTCATCGGCACGGCCGTCGTCGGCGCCACCACGATGATCTTCTCGGTCATCGTCGTGCTCACGCACGGCCTGCAGGGCTCGGCGCTGATGAACCTCTCGCTGCTCCACCCGCCCTTCCTGCTCGGCCTCATGGCCGGCGGCGCGATGATCTACTGGTTCACCGGCGCCAGCACGCAGGCCGTCTCGACGGGCGCGTACCGCGCGGTCGAGTTCATCAAGGCGAACATCAAGCTCGAGGGCGTCGAGAAGGCGTCGATCGAGGACAGCAAGAAGGTCGTCGAGATCTGCACGGTCTACGCGCAGAAGGGGATGTTCAACATCTTCCTCACGATCTTCTTCGGCACGCTCGCGTTCGCGTTCCTCGAGTCGTACTTCTTCATCGGGTACCTCGTCGCGATCGCGCTCTTCGGCCTCTATCAGGCGCTCTTCCTCGCGAACGCGGGCGGCGCCTGGGACAACGCGAAGAAGGTCGTCGAGACCGAGCTCCGCGCGAAGGGCACCCCGCTCCACGACGCGGCCGTCGTCGGTGACACCGTCGGCGATCCCTTCAAGGACACGTCGTCGGTCGCGATGAACCCGGTCATCAAGTTCACGACGCTCTTCGGCCTGCTCGCGGTCGAGCTCGCGGAGATCCTCGAGGGCAACATGGGCAACGGGATGCGCCTCGCGATCGCGGGCGCGCTCTTCGTCGTCAGCGCCTACTTCGTGCACCGCTCGTTCTACGGCATGCGCATCGGCGCCGCGGAGGCGGAGCCCGAGCGCAAGCCGGAGCCGAAGTCGGAGGAGAAGTCCGAGAAGAAGGCCAAGAAGGCCAAGAAGGCGGCGGCGGAAGCGGCGGCGAAGAAGGCGGCCGAAGAGGCCGCGGCGAAGAAGGCGGCCGAAGAGGCTGCCAAGAAGGCCGCCGAAGAAGAGGACGAGGAAGACGACGAGGACGACGAGGAGGAGGACGACGACGAGGACGACGAGGACGACGACGACGAGGGGGAGGGCGCTCGCGCCTGATCCCGGATCGACCGCCTCGCGTCACGGGCTCGTGACTCGACCACGAAGGGCGCTCTGCCGTGAGGCGAGCGCCCTTCGGCGTTGTGCGGGCGACCGGGCGCGCCCGGCGCATCCTGCTCCGGTATCCTCCACCCCCGACGTGCCCTCCCACCGTCTCACGCGTGCGCGCCCGCTTCTCGCGGCGCTCTGGCTCACCGCCTGCTCGGGCGACGTCGCGCCGAGCCCCCCGGAGGCTCCTCCGGCGAGCACCTCGCCCCAGCTCGGCGCGGTAGCTCCG
>JBGALT010000092.1:0-31417 GCA_044223665.1 Sandaracinaceae bacterium
GACCGCCCCGCGCGCGCAGGCTGGGGAGCCGCAACGCGATGACGGCGCTGGCGCTCGAGCCGCTCGGCGATCGCGCGGCGCGCTTCCGGATCCCCGAGGGCGTCGGGCGGGCGGCGCTGCTCGACTGGGTCCTCGCGCAGCCGGGCGTCGTGGACGCGAGCCTCGCGGCCGAGCACGCGCTCGTGGTCGTCGCGAGCGGCGCCGCGCTGCCCTCGCTCACGCTACCTCCGCTCACCGCGCTCGCGGCCAGGCCGGGTCGCGAGCACGTGATCGAGGTCGCCTACGACGGGGACGATCTCGACGAGATCGCCACGCTCGCCGGGCTCGGCTCGCGCGACGAGGTGATCGCGCGCCACACCGGGCGCGTGCTCGAGGTGGCCTTCGGCGGCTTCTGCCCCGGCTTCGCGTACCTGGTCGGGCTCGACGAGGCGCTCGCCCGTGTGCCGCGCCGGGACGAGCCACGCCTGCGCGTCCCTCGGGGGAGCGTGGCCATCGCCGGCGGCTACTCCGGCATCTATCCGGCGGCCACGCCCGGGGGTTGGCGCTTGCTCGGGCGCGCGACCGCGCTCGACCTGCTGGCGGGCGATGCTCCCGGGTTGGCGGTGGGCGACCGCGTGCGCTTCGTACGCTGCTGATCTCGCCCCTCGCCGCGCACGCGCCACGCTCGGCGAACGAGGGCGACGAGCGCGAGGGCCGGAACGCCGAAGTACACGGCGAGCCCGAAGCACACGAGGCCGGGCAGGTGCCGGTCCCCTCGCACGACGGTGACGCCCTCGGCGGGCTGCACGGTGAGGAAGTACATCAGCGCGCTCTCGCCGAGATGCGGCGCCTCGGCGCCGTGCGAGACGGCGCGCGGGAAGAACATCGTGCCGTCGGGGAGCGTCCAGCTCGCGGCGCTCATCTCGCTCTCGAGCGCGAAGGCGTGATCGAAGCGGCCGTGCCGGCGGGCCGCCGCGATCCCGAACGCGCTGGCGGCGGTGCCGAAGCCGTCCACCACGGGGCCGGCATCGATCTCGAACCCGTTCTCCGGGCTGCTCCCCGCGCCCCACTCGCGAAAGCCGGCCGCCCACCCGTGGTCCTGCCAGAACGCCGCCGCGTAGCGCTCGTACCACTCGGCGGACTGGGCGGGCCAGAGGTCGGGGGTGAAGGCCAGCACCCAGGACATGCCGACACCGCGGGCGGGCTGCAGCTCGTCGGCCACGGCGTTGCCGGGCGCGAGGAGCACGCGGTATCGGACCAGGCCCGCCGCGTCGGCCTGCGCGCCGGTGAAGGCGCGGAGCGAGCGCGCGACGAACGCGCGGTGGTCGGTGCCGAGCACCGCGTCGGCGCGGCGGATCCACGCCACCGCGACCAGCACGTCGATCGGGTAACACTCGTCCGGATAGTCGTCGAGCAAGCCGAGGGGCGAGCCGTCGAGCGCCGCCGCGAGCGTCTCGACCTGATCGCGCAGCATCGGCTCGTCGGCCGGGTCGTGCGTCAAGGCGAAGTGGCTGGTGAGGCCGGCGATCAGCAGCGCGCGGAAGAACACGTTCTCGCGATGGAGGTAGTCCTCGCCCCAGTGCGTGCGCACCCAGGTGTGGTGCACCGGATCGACGACGAGGTCGCGCGCCGCGTCGACGGCGTCGCGCGCGTACGAGAGCGGCTCGGCGTCCCCCGGCGCGAGCTCGCCGCGCTGCCACGCGCCCTCGAGCTGCTCGGTGCCGAGCAGATAGAAGACGCTCGTGAACATGGGCCACTCGGTGGTCGGCACGTCGTGCAAGGACGCGCCCGCGGCGCGCCCGGTCGCGATGCGCTCTCGAGCCCAGGTGGCCAAGCGCGGCGAGACGTGGCGGTGGACGTCGACGGCGCGGCGCGGGATGCCGGGCCCGCCGAGCGATGGATCGCGCAGGTCGCGTACGAGCGCGACGCCAGGCGGCACGAAGACGGTCGCGCAGACGATCAGGACGAGGATCCAGCGGAGGCGCTCGAGGGTGGACATGTCCCGAGCGTGGGCGCGGCGCCGCGCACGCTCCGGCGCGGGCTCGTCGAGCGGTCGCGGATCGGCCACGAGCGGTCGCACCCACCGGAGCGAGCGGCGCGGCCGCCTTCCCTGCGGCGATCGCGACGCTCGCGCGCGTCACACGACGGTGCTGGGACGACGTCGATCAGCCGAGCCCGAGCCGCCGCCGCAGCGCCCGCGCGGCCTGGCGCGACACCGGCACCTCCGCTCCGCCCGTGACGACGGCGAGGTAGCCGCCGGTGTCGAGCGGGCGCAGCTTCTCGACGTGCGCGAGCGAGAGCAGCGCGCGCCGGTGGGAACGCTCGAGCGCCGGGAACATCCGCTCGAGATCGGCGAGCGACTTCTCGGTCAAGAGGGCCTGTCCGCCGACGTGGACGGTGGCGAGCTGCCCGTCGTGAACGACGTGCGTGACCTCGGAGGGTCGGACCAGGCGGACCTCTCCGCGGACCTCGAGCGCGACCCGCTCGACCGCCGGCGAGACGCCCGGCGATGCCGTGCGCGCGACGGGCTCGATCCTCGCGCGCGCCCGCGCGAGCGCTCGCGAGAGGCGCTCGGCCTCCACGGGCTTCAGCACGTAGTCGACCGCGCCGCGCTCGAACGCCTGCACCGCATGCTCGGCGTGCGCCGTCGTGAAGATCACCTCCACGCCGAGCTCCTCGGCGGCGCGCGAGACGTCCAGGCCGGAGACGGCGCCCATGCTCACGTCGAGCAGCGCGACGTCGACGTCGATCCGATCGAGCTCGCGGAGCGCGGCGGCGCCGCTCTCGCACTCGGCCACGATGACGACGTCCGGCTCGCCCTCGAGCAGACGGCGGATGCGCTTGCGCGCCATCTGCTCGTCGTCGGCGAAGAGGACGCGGAGGGGGCCCATCGCGGCGATCATGCCTCGGGGACGGGCGGGCGTCGCGGCAGCACGAGCGTCGCGACCGTGCGATCGTCGCCAGGCGCGATGGCGAAGCGCGCCGCGGGCCCGTACGCGAGGGCGGCGCGTCGCTCCACCATCCCGAGGCCCTGGCCTCCCTCGCGGCGCCCGCGGAAGACGCCGGGGTTCTCGATGCGAACGCGCACCTCGCTCTCGTCGAGATCGATCGCGACGCGGACCTCGCCCGGGTGGCCCGCCGCCGGGCCGTGGGTGATGGCGTTCTCGACGAGCGGCAAGAGCAGCATCGGGGGCAGCTCCACCTCGCCCGGGATCGACGGCGGAAGCGCGAGCGCGAAGCGATAGCGCGCCGCGTCCCGCGCGGCGTAGAGGCGAGTGAGCGCCTCGAGCAGGGCCACCTCGCGCCCGAGCGGCCAGCTCGGCAAGCGCGAGCCTTCGAGGATCGTGCGCAGCATCGACGCGAGCTCGAGCGTCGCCTTCTCGGCCAGCAGCGGGTCCTCGCGACACCACTCGGCGATGGCGTTCAGCGTGTTGAACAAGAAGTGCGGGTCGAGCTGCGCGCGCAGCGCCACGAGGCCGGCGCGCTCGGCCTCGATCGCGTTCGCCTCGGCGCGCCGCTCGGCCGAGACCTTCCCGAGCTCGAGGTCGACGTCGCGGCCGAGGCCCCAGCCGCCCACGCACAGGAGCGCCCAGAGCATGCCGAGCGCCGGCGGATCGACGACGTAGGTGCCGGGCAGGCCGAGCAGCCAGGCCCCCAACGCCGCGAGGGCGACCGCCGCCGCCACCAGGAGGACGAAGATGCCGTACGCCACGATCCAGCGCGCCGGGTCGCGACGGACCTCGGCGGCCGCCCTTCGCCAAGCGGCCGGCGCGAGCAGGCAGAACACGACGGCGAGGCCGGCGTCGACCGCGCACGCGCGGATCGATCGGCTCTCGAGCGCCTCCGAGACGAGGAGCGTGGCGACGAGGATGCCCAGTGGGACGGCGCGCCTCGGCGCAGCCAGAGCGCGTAGCGTGGACGCGTACGTGGGCACCCACCCCGTTCTACTACGTCCCGGAATCGTCGCGTGCGCGACGATCCGCCATCACAGCTCCCCGCGCCGGGTGTGATCCAGGGCGGTGGTGAAGTCTTGCGACGAGACTGCTGCGTAGAACGGTCGAGGCCTCACGCATGTCGCGTCGCGAGACCGGCCTTCAGGCGTCGCCTGGCGGCGGGGCCTATAGCCAATTGGCTATAGGCCTCGCCTTCCCGAGGACGCAGCGGAGCGGCCGACCGGCCGTGAGCAGCGGCCGCAGGGTGAGGTGGCGAGCGTCCGAGCTTGCTCGGACGCGGCATCAAGGCCGGGATCGCGGCGCGTCGCCGCTGAGCACCGCCAGCGATCACACCCCCCCGCGCCATTCCCTTCCATCCCCCGCGAGCGCTCGTGTACGCTGCGTTTCGTGGCCGAGCCGCCCGATCTGGTCATCATCGAGGCCGACGGGTCCGTGCGCGTCCCTGGTCGGGGCGCCGACCGCCGCCTGCGCGACCGGCACGGGCGATACCGGCTCGTCGCCGACGCTCCCGGCCTGCTCGTCTTGCGGGGCGAGCCCGATCCCGAGGGCGGCGGCGCGCCCGAGAAGCCCAAGACCCGCGTCCTCATGGCGGGCGAGATCGTCTCGCGGGTGACCGTCCTCGAGATGATCAACGTGATCGCCAGCGCGAATTGGCGGGGCGAGCTCCACATCTACGCGCCGGAAGGCAACCGAATGCTGGTCCTCGATCAGGGCGCCCTGAAGAGCGCCCGGAGCGACCACCCCGACGACCGCCTCGGCCAGGTCCTCTACCGCAACGGCCTGCTCAGCAAGTCGCAGCTCGACGCCGTGCTGGGCGAGGTCAACGCCGAGCGCCGCTTCGGGCAGCTGGTGCTCGAGAAGGGCTTCCTCACCCAGGACCAGCTCTTCGTGCAGCTGCGCGCGCAGATCGAGCAGATCTTCTTCTCCTCGCTCCTCGCGCGCGAGGGCTCGTACGTGTTCTCGCTCCCCGACGAGAGCGCCGATGCGCCCGTGCACTCCGTGCACCTCGCGATCAACGGCCTCTTGATGGAGGGCGTGCAGCGCATCGACGAGATGGCGCTGTTCCGCGAGCGCGTGCCCCACGGCGGGCTCGTGCCCGAGATCGTGCCGCGCCAGAGCGCGCACAGCCTCGACGAGACGGCCCAGCTCGTCCTCGCCTACGCCGATGGCGTGCGGACGATCGACGACATCAGCCGCGAGACGGGCCTCGGCGAGTTCATGACCACCAAGTCGATCTACGGCTTGATGCAGCAGGGCATGATCCACCTGCGGGCCAAGAAGACGATCGACGAGGACGCCATCCGGCGGCTCGTCAACGACTTCAACGCCGTGCTCCGCGTCGCCGCGCTCGCGAGCGTCCACGTCGAGAATCCGATGGAGGGCCTGCTCCAGGCGTTCCACGAGCTGAGCGCCTTCGCGCTCTTCGCCGCGACCACGTCCCTGCCCCGCGATCAGGAGCTCGCGCTGTCGCGCGACGTGACGCAGCGGCTCAAGAAGATCCGCCTCTAGACCAGGCCCATGCGCTACGTCGTCACGGCGCTCGACGCGCGGCCCCTCCGCGTCCCTTTGATCGAGCCCTTCGTGATCGCCTCGGCCACCATGACCGAGACCCGCGCGGTGGAGATCCGCGCGCGCGTGCGCGATGCCGACGGGCGCGAGGCGATCGGGCTCGGCGAGGCGGCGACGCTCGCCCCCGTCACGCGCGAGAGCGACGCCCAGATCCTCGACGCGATGCCGGCGGCGCGCGCGGCGTGGATCGACGCGAAGACCACCCGCCTCGACGAGCTCGCCGCGCCGCTCGACGCGATCGCCGGTGAGATGCCGGTCTTCCGCGCGGGCCTCGAGTCGGCGCTGCTCGACGGCATCGCCAGGCTCGAGGGCCGGCCGCTCGCGGCGATGCTCGCGGGCGGCGCGACGCCGGCGCCCACGCTCTTCACCGACATCACGCTGCCGATCACGCGCGACACGGGCCATGCCGCGCGCCTCGCGCTGGGCTGGGCCGCCCGCGGCTTCGACACGTTCAAGGTCAAGGTCGGCCGCGATCGGGAGGCCGACGTCCGCGCGCTCCGCGCCGTGATCGACGCGGTCCCGGGCTCGCGCCTACGCCTCGACGCCAACGGCGGCTACACGGCCGCCGACGCGCTCGCCCTTCTCGACGCGCTCGGCGCGGCGCGCGCGCGCGTCGAGTGCTTCGAGCAGCCGTGCGGCAAGCACGATCTCGCCGGCATGGCGCTCGTCACGGCGGAGGGCGGCGTCCCCGTCGTCGCCGACGAGTCCGTCGCGTCGCTCGACGATCTCGAGGCCGTGATGCGGGCGCGAGCGGCGCACGGCATCAACCTCAAGCTCGTCAAGCAGGGCGGGCTGCTCGCCGCGTACCGCCTGGGGCGACGCGCCAAGGCGGAAGGACTTCGTCTGATGGCGGGCGCGATGGTCGAGACACGGCTCGGCCTCGTGGCGATGGCCCACGTCGTGTGGGCGCTCGGCGGGGTCGACTTCGTGGATCTCGACACGGCGTTCTTGCTCGCCGACGACCCGTACGAGGGGGGATGGGCGCGCATCGAAGGACGCGCGCTGGTGCTGGCCGGCGACCCCGGGCTCGGGGTGCGCCCACGACCGGAGGCAGGACGATGACCCGAGCACTGGGAGCCGAAGAGATCGAGCGTGCCCTCGCGGCGCTGCCGGGCTGGCGCCACGAAGGGCAGGCGCTGCAGAAGACGTTCGAGCTCGGGAGCTTTCGTGCGGCGATGAGCTTCCTCGTGCGCGTCGGCTTCGAGGCCGAGCAGCGCAATCACCACCCGGAGATCCGCAACGTGTACGGCCGCGTGGAGATCCTGCTGCGGACCCACGACGCCGGGAACGTCGTCACCTCGCTCGACGTCGAGCTGGCGCGGGCGATCGAGGGCTTCGCCTGGACGTGACGCCGGAGCCCCTGCGCCGGCGCGCCCGCGCGTGGAAGCGCACGGCGTCGGCCCCACACGCGTCGGCGTGGCGCTCGAGCGCGGTGGCGAGCGCGTCCTCGTCGAGCGCCTCGCCTGCTTCGACCCAGAGCGCCTTCACCACCAAGGTCCCGCCGGCGATCTCGGCCTCGAGCTTGCCCACGAGCCGGCCGCGATGGAGCAGCGGGCACACGTACCAGCCCCAGCGCCGAAGCGGCGCAGGCTTGTAGACCTCCCACACGTAGTCGACGCCGAAGGCCTGACGCACGAGCGCGCGATCCCAGAGCAGCGGATCGAGCGGCCCGAGGATGCGCATGGCGTCGTCCAGGCGCCGCTTGCGCGCCTCGCGGAAGCCGGCCGGCGCGAGGTAGCGGGTCGAGCGCCCCGCGACGCGCACGCGCTCGATCTTGCCGTCCTCGATCGCCTCGTCGACCAGGCGGCCACCGCGCGCGTGGCAGAGCATCGACCACGAGGGGCTCGTGGTCTCGGCCAGCAAGCCCGCGCCACGCACGCGCTCGAGCAGCGCCCAGCGCTCGAAGGCCTCTTCGCGGCGCGCGTCGTGGTGATCCGGGAGCGCCCGCTCGGGCACGTCGTAGACCTTGTCGCGGCCGCGCCTGCCGGCGACGACGACCGCGCAGCGCGTCCACAGCATCTCGAGCGCCATCTTCGCGGCGCTCGAGGTCCCCTTCCAGCCGCTCCAGTCGAGCGGCGTCACGCGCCCCCGATCGGAGAGCTCCGAGGCCGCGAGGGGGCCGCGGGCGCGGACCTCGGAGAGGACCGCCTCGAGCGCATCGGGGGCGACCCGCTGCGCGCGCTCGCCACTACGCCACCACGGCGTCTCGATCGCGCGGTCTCGGTAGTACGGATACGCGCGCGCCGGGAGCAGGCAGCGCTCCTTCGCGAAATGCTCGAAGCCGTGGCGGGGCAGGATCGCGGCGTAGACGTCGCCCTTGCGGATCCCGCGGACGCGCGCGAGCGCGACGAGGTCGGCATTGGTGCCGATCGCATCGAGCGGGTCGAGCTGCACCGCGCCGAGCGCGTCCAGCATCGCGCGGACGCCGGCCGGGCCGCGCTCCGGTCGATGGGCGGCGAGCCCGAGGTGCTCGACCAGCCAGCGCGACGCGTCGCGCGGGCCGATCGCATCGATGAAGCCCGGGGCCACGCGAGCCCCAGTATGCCTCTATAATGGCGCGCAGAGGCTTCATGAAGCGCTGGCACTCGGTTCTCCTCACCTTCGGAGCGGCCCTCTCGACCGCGACCACGCTCGGCTGCGACTGCGCGGGTGGGCCGGGACCGCGGCGCTCGTGCTCGACGAACAACGACTGCACGGGCACCGAGACCTGCGTCGATGGGATGTGCGTCGCCGGCAGCGATGCAGGACCGCGAATGGATGGCAGCATCGATGCACGCGTCGACGCGCGCGTCGATGCCTACACGTGCCCGACGGAGCAGACCTGCGGCGCCAGCTGCTGCCGCGCGACCGAGCTCTGCTACGGCGGTGACACGTGCGTGGGCGACAGCGGCCCTTGCACCACGACCGACGACTGCCCGGGCGACTCGTACTGCGAGACGACCTTGATGCGCTGCATCCCCTACGGGACGCCCCCCGGTCACGACTCCGATCCGAGCTGCACCCGCCTCGTCGCGGCGGGCACCTTCACGCCGACCGTGCAGTGCGCGTTCGACGCGGCGCCGGCCGGTGATCCCTACCCCGGCCATCTGCACGTGCTGAGCACGCCCATGGTCGTCGACTTCGCCATCGGTCGCACCGCCGGCGCGCCGCGGCGTCCTTCGATCGTCGCGGTCTTCGACGATGGCGTCGACGGCAGCAGCGAAGAGCCCACCGGCGTCATCCGCGTCCTGGACGGAGCCACCTGCGCGCAGCAAGCGCAGCTCGGCTCGCTCCAGCTCGTCTCGCACAGCTCGCCGCCGGCGCTCGGGGACCTCGACGGCGACGGCCGTCCGGAGATCGTCGCCAACCAGGCGAACGGCGGCGTCGTCGCCTTCACCTACGACACCACGACCAGCGCGTGGCGCGTGCTCTGGCGCTCGACCACGGCCGACTGCTCCACCCCCTACAACGTGACGGGCAGCGGCTGGGCGGGCCCGAGCCTGGTGGATCTGACCGACGACGGGCGCCCCGAGGTGCTGCGCGGCGGCATCGTCCTGGGCCCCGACGGCTGCCTGATCGACGATGCGTCGCTCGGCCTGCATGCGTACTCGCAGGGCATCTTCGGCATCGTCGCCGACGTGGACGCCGACGGCGCCTCCGAGCTCGTGTCGGGCGACGGCGTCTGGCAGTGGGACGTCGCGGCCCGCCACTGGACGCCCGAGAGCTACGTCACCACCGCGCAGCCGAACGGCCACGTCGCGCTCGCCGACTTCGGCGACTTCCCGGGCTCGCACGCCTGGCCGCCGGCGACGCCGGAGGTCGCCGTCATCTCGTTCGGCGCCGCCCGCGTGCAGACCCTCGACGGCACCGTCGTGTTCGGCCCGGTCGCCCTCCCCGGTGGCGGCACCGGCGGCCCGCCGACGATCGGCGACTTCGACGGCGACCACCGCCCCGAGCTCGCCAGCGCCGGCGCGCGCGCCTACTCGGTCTTCGATCTGGACTGCGTGGGCACGCCGATCGGGACCTGCGCGACGGGCTCGACGACCGGCGTCCTCTGGTCGCAGCGCTCGCAGGACGCGTCGAGCAACGTGACGGGCTCCAGCATCTTCGACTTCGAGGCCGACGGGCGCGCCGAGGCCGTCTACGGCGACGAGTGCTTCGTCCGCGTCTACGACGGCCGCGACGGGACGGTGCTCTTCAGCCAGAGCCGCTCGTCGTGCACCTGGTACGAGAACCCCGTCATCGCCGACGTCGACGGCGACTACAACGCCGAGATCGTGATCGGCGACAACTACAACTGCGGCGACGCCTCGAGCGGCCGCGACTGCGCTCCCTTCGGCCTCGACGCCCGCAACACCGATCCGCTCTTCGCCGGCCTGCGCTGCGCGAGCGACGACGAGTGCACCAGCGGCCACTGCGACACCGGCTTCTGCCGATGCACGACCGACGCCGAGTGCTGCGTCGGCACCGGCTGCGAGACGTTCGTCTGCGAGGCGCCGCCCGCGGGGACGCCAGGGACCGGGAATACGTGTCGTGCGTCGCGCCCGATCGGCACGCTCGGCATCCGTGTCTACCGCGACGGCGCGGACCGCTGGGTCCGCTCGCGCATGGTCTGGAACCAGCACGCGTACTTCGTGACCAACACCGAGGAGTTCGGAGCCATCCCGCGGACGAGCGCCACCGAGTCCAACTGGCTCGACCCGATGCTCGACAACTTCCGGCAGAACGTGCAGGGCGACGCGACCCCGGGCGCCTCGCCCGATCTGACGACGAGCGGCATCCCGCTCGCCTGCGACGGCGCCGGCGGCGCGCGCCTCACCGCGCGCATCTGCAACCGCGGCACCGAGCCGGTCGGCTCGGGCGTGACGGTCGGCTTCTACGTCGGGGACCCGGCCGCCGGCGGAACGCGAATCTGCGACGGCTCGAGCGTCGGCGATCTGATGGTCGGCCAGTGCGAGATGGTGGAGTGCTCGTGGCCGGAGGCGCCGCAGTCGGCGCCCGGCGTCGACATCTACATCGTCGCCGACGACGGCTCGGTCGCGGGCGAGTGTCGCGAGTCGAACAACGTCACCGTGTTCCGGGGCGTGTACTGCGGCTTCTTCGGCTGACGGTTCGCGCGGCGCGCGTCTCGAGGTGCCCGCGGGGAAAGCCCTGCTATCGTCGCGCCGCGCATGGGGCCCCGTACGAGTCGACCGCCCGAAGACGATGCCGCGATGGACACGATCGCGGCGGCGGCGATCTCCCACGAGCAGCGGGACAAGCTCGGCGCGCTCGCGCTCGACGTGCTCTCGCGCCAGGCCGAGGCCCGGGTGCTCTTCGCCGGCCGCGAGTTCGTCGACAAGCGCGCCAGCGAGCACGACGTCACGCGCGACACGGCGGCGACCGCCGCCGGCAACCTGCGAACCATCCTCGAGCGCGGGCCCGAGACCGCACACGAGCGCGGGCTCGTCGCCGCCTTCGCGGTGGCGGGCGCCGACGCGCGCTGGGAGAAGGCGGAGGGCGACGAGAAGAAGGCGATCGTCGATCGCTTCGCGCGTCACGCCGACTGGCTCGAGGCGGCGACCCCGTACGAGGTCTGGCGGCTCGTCGATCGGGTCGGCTCCGAGAGCTTCGCGCGGGCCTTCTGGGATCGCGTCGCGCAGTCCATCGTCGACGACGCCGGGGAGCGCACGCGCATCGCCGCCGCGCGCGGCCGGAACGCGGCCCGCCTGAGCGCGCTCGAGATGGCCGCGACCGATGCGTCGCGGGCGGCGCTGGACAAGCTCGCCGCGAGCCGCCTCGATCCGGTGAGCGCCGCGGTCGTGGCCGCGCTCACGGGCCAGAGCGCGCCCGCCCCGTCGACCGGCAAGGCCCAGGTGCGCGGGCGTGTGCGCTCGGCTCGCTCGGCCGGGGTGCTCCGCGCCCTCGCCCTCGTCACCGGCTACGCGATCGTCGCCTGGGTCGCCCGCGGCATCGGTAGCCTCGCCGGCATCCGTCGCGAGGCCGAGCTCTCGCTGGGCACGAGCGAGATCGAGATCCGCGAGCGGCGCTTCGCGTTCGGCCGGCAGATCCGCGAGCGCACCGACCGCGTGGCCCTCAGCAGCATCCTCTCGGTGGGCCGCGAGGTTCGCTTCCCGAGCATGCACCTCTACGTCGGCGCCATCGCGCTCGCGGTCGGCATCCTGGTGGGCGGCACCTGGATCTTCGAGGGTGCCCGCTCGGGCGAGCTCGTCTTGCTCTCGATCGGCGCGGGGCTGCTGCTCGGTGGCGCGCTCCTCGACCTCGCCCTCGACGTCCTCGTCCCGGCGACGCGCAGCCGCGTGCTCGTCGAGCTCGCCGTGCACCGCGGGCGCACCGTGCGCATCGACGAGGTCGCCCTCGCCGATGCCGACAAGTTCCTCGACGCCGTGCGCGCCGCGCGCTGAAGGCCGCGCTCACTCGGGCAGCGCCTCGAGCTCGGTGAGCCGCTCTCGCAGCTGCTGCAGATGGAGCGTGCTCAAGAACACCATGACGTGCCCGCAGCCCAGACACACGCGGGCGCGATTCACGGGATGGCGAACCTGCTTCTCGCCGAAGAAGCCCGGCTGCGGCACCTTGAGCGAGAAGTAGAGGTAGGTGTTGCCCTCGCTGGGATCGAGCTTGGTCATCGGGCCGAGCTCTGCGCTCTGGCAGCACGGGCAGCGTTCGGTGGATGGGTGCATGCTGGCGATGGGACGCCGACCGAGAGGCGCCGTCAAGGGCGCCTCCCGGGGTCCCAAGTCCGTCACCGCCGACGCCGTCACTCCTCGATCGGCGCGGGCGCGGGCGCGGGCGCAGGGCCGTCGAGCACGGGGATACGCGTCTGCCCCATCCGCTCCCGGATGAGCGCGACGACGTCCTCGAGCGCGTCCTGGTCGAGGTCGAGCGTCGCGACGAGGTCGGCGCCACGCGGCTCGAGATCGATGCGCCGCAGGGCCATGCCGGCCGCGCTCAGCCGCACGAGCGGATCGTCCAGCGCCGTGTCGATCGCCGTGCGGGCCGCCTCGGCCAGGCGCCGCGCCTCGCTCTCGCGCGCGCACGCGATGACCACGGTGAGGCCCACTCCGCCGTGCGCGAGCGTGGCCCCGAGGGCGACCGCATCGCTGCCGGTGAGCGGCGCGAGGCCCGGCGCTCCCTCGAGCGCGTGGCCGATCGCGCCGCGCCAGGCGTCGGGCACGATCGCGGCGAGCGCGATGTCGTGCCGCGCCACCGCGAGCGCGTAGAGGCGCGAGAGGGTCGCGTCCTGCATGGGGTGCGCGCTCCCGTGGTCGAGGTGGATCAGCTCGCGCACCAGCGTCTCGTCGCCGCCGACGACCGTGTCCGCGGCGAGGAAGGCGGCGCGGCCATCGCCGCGGTCGCTCGCGATGGCGCGCACGCCCTCGATGCGCACCTCGTGGATGCCGCCACCGTCGTCCTCGACCACCTGGCGTACACAGGTGCCCAGCCGATCGAGATCGAGCGGGCCGCGGGCCACGAACGCGAGGTGTGCGAGCGGGCTCTCGCCGGACCCGACCACGTAGACGTCCGCGGTGTGCACGCTCTCGAGCGGGCTCGCGCCGCAGAGGCGCTCGATGCGCGACATGCCCTCGTCGTCGTGCACGTACGCCTGCCAGAGCGGAGAGCTCATGATGGCGGCCACGTCGAGGTGCGCGACGAAGGTCGTGCCCTCGGGCGCCATCTCGAGCGTCGTGCGCGGGGGCGTCTCGGTGCCGAGGAAGGCCGCGCCCGCCGCGATCAGCACGCAGAGGACGACGACGGCCCCGAGCATCGCGCTCCGCTTCATCGCGCCCTCACTTCCATTCGCCGCGAAGGCGCCGCACCTCGGCCTCGAGGCGCTCGCTGCTCGCCTCGGCCGCGGGGATCGGTGCGCCGACCTCGAGCTCGATCTTCGACCAGAAGCGACGCATCGGGCGCGTCATCGCGGCGCCGTCCTGGCGGCTGAAGAACGAGCCCCAGAGACCGCGCAGCGCCATCGGCACGACGGGGACCGGCGACGCGGCGAGGATGCGATCGACGCCCGGCCGGAACGGGGTCATCTCGCCGGTGTACGTGATCATTCCTTCGGGGAAGATGCCGACGAGCTCGCCCTCGTCGAGGCACTTCTTCACCTCGGCGAAGGCGCGCTCCATCAGCTCCGGGTCTTCCTTGCGCCCGGCGATCGGGATGGCCTTGGCCATGCGGAAGATCCAGCCGAGCCACGGCGACTGGTAGATCCGGTAGTACATGACGAAGCGGATCGGGCGCGCCGACGTCGCGCCGACCACGAGCGAGTCGACGAAGCTCACGTGGTTGCAGACGAGGAGCGCGGCGCCCTTCTCGGGGATGTGCTCGTGCCCGCGCGTCTTCAGGCGGTACATCGTGCTCACGAGCACCCAGGCGCAGAAGCGCACGAAGAACTCGGGGACGACCGTGTAGATGTAGGCGGCGACGAGCGCGTTGAGGATCGCGCCGACGAGGAAGACCTCGGGCACGCTCATGCGGAAGACGCTGCGGCAGACCTGCGCGAGGACGGCGGCGCCGACGATGAACGCAGAGTTGACGACGTTGTTGCCGGCGATGATGCGCGAGCGCTTCTCGTCGTCGCTGCGGTGCTGCACGAACGCGAAGAGGGGCACGCTGTAGAGACCGCCGAAGAGGCCGATCAGCGCGAAGTCCGCCAGGATGCGGACGTGCTCACCGTCCGTCAGGACGGTCCACCACGAGAGGCCCGTGCCCGCGGCGTGGTGCCACTCGCTCGCGAGGTAGAGGTCGATGCCGAAGAGCGAGAGACCGATCGAGCCGAGCGGGACCAGGCCGAGCTCGATGTGCCCGCCCGAGAGACGCTCGCAGAGCAGCGAGCCGCTGCCGACGCCCAGCGAGAAGAACACCATGCAGAGCGTGACGACGTTGGTCTGGCCGCCGATCACCTCCTGCACGAAGATCGGCAGCTCGCTGAGGAAGATGGCGCCGTAGAGCCAGAACCACGAGATGCCGAGGATCGAGAGCCAGACCGAGTGGGTCTCCCGGGCGAGGCCGATCGTCCGCCACGTCTCGGCGATCACGTTCCAGCTGACCTTCAGATCCGGAACGGCCGACGGCACCGAAGGGACGGCGCGCGCCGCGAGGTAGCCCATCACCGCGAAGGCGACGAGCAGCGCGCCCACGAGCGTGATCCCGAGGCTGGGGATCGCCACGACCTCGGCGCCCGCGATCATCCCGACGAGGATGGCCACGTAGGTGCCCGCCTCGACCAGCGCGTTGCCGCCGACGAGCTCGCTCTCTTCGAGGACCGCCGGGAGGATCGCGTACTTCACGGGACCGAAGAACGTGGCCTGCAGGCCGAGCAGCGTCAGGAGCGCGAGCAGGAGCGGGATGCTGCCGACCTGGAAGGCCGCGGCGGCGAGCAGCATCAGCACGACCTCGAAGAGCTTCGTGCCGCGGATGAGCGCCGCCTTGTCGTACTTCTCCGCGAGCTGGCCGGCCGTCGCCGAGAAGAGGAAGTAAGGCGCGATGAAGAGCGCCGAGCCCCAGAGCGAGACGCTCTCGGCCGACGACGACGCGGCCGCCAGCGCGTAGATGACGATCGCCTGCTTCAGCGCGTTGTCGTTGAAGGCGCCGGTGAACTGGACGAGGAAGAAGGGCCCGAAGCGGCGCTGGCGGAGCAGGCTTCCCTGGCTCATCGGCGCGCGTTCTCCGCGGCTCGGTCCGCGCTCGTGGGCGCGCAGGAGCGGAGCGTCCGCCGAACGGAGCGCGCCTCTCTCGTCGTGTGCCGGTGGGCCCTCGCGCCCATCACTTCGGCGCCATCCGCAGCGCGCCGTCGAGCCGGATCGTCTCGCCGTTGAGGTAGTCGTTCTCCGCGATGTGAACGGCGAGCGCGCCGAACTCGCGGGGATCGCCGAGGCGGGACGGATTGGGGATCGCGCCGGCGAGCGCGCGCTTGGCCTCGTCGGGCAGCATCTGGAGCATCGGCGTGTCGAAGGTGCCGGGCGCGATCGTCACGACGCGCACGCCGATCTTCGACAGGTCGCGCGCGGCCGGCAGCGTCATGGCCGTCACGCCGCCCTTCGAGGCCGCGTACGCGATCTGACCGATCTGCCCGTCGAAGGCCGCCACCGATGCGGTGCAGACGATGACGCCGCGCTGGCCGCCGGCGTCGGGCGCGTTCTTCTGCATCGCCGCGCTCGCGAGGCGGATCAGGTTGAAGGTGCCGACCAGGTTCACGTCGAGGACCTTGCGGAAGAGCGCCAGGTCGTGCGGCTTGCCCTCCTTGTCGACCGTGCGCGCGGCCCAGCCCACGCCGGCGCAGGCCACGGCGACCGAGAGCGGCCCGCGCTCGGCGGCGCCCTGGACGGCGGCGATCATCTGCCCCTCGTCGGCGACGTCCGCGGCGGCGGCCCACGCGCGCCCGCTCAGCTCGGCCGCGAGCGCCGCGGCGCGCTCGGCGTCGCGATCGACGATAGCGACCTTCGCGCCGCGCTCGACGAGCGCGAGCACCGTCGCGCGCCCGAGGCCCGACGCTCCGCCCGTGACGAGGGCGACCCGTTCCCGGAGATCCATGCTTGCTCGTTTCCGTTCTCTCGCGCGCTCAGCGCTTGATGTTCTTGTCGTTCGAGTGGAGGACGGCGTCGAAGAGCTGCCCAAGCAAGCCCTCGCCACCGCCGCCGCCGGAGGCGGGCTTGCCGGCGTGCGGCGCGGCGCCGCCCACGAGGCTCCCGATCAGCGCCTGGCCGGCCTGGGATGCGGCGAAGCCCGTGACGGCGCTGAGGCCCTGCTGCGCGAGCTGCATCTGCTGCTGTTGCTTGGCCTGCGCTTCCCGCTGCGACTTGCGCTGCTCGGCACCGGCGAACGCCTCGTTGCAGCCGGGGCACGCCGTCGCGGTGAGGAAGGCGACCCGACCGCAGAACACGCATCCCTTCGTGAAGGCCGCGCCGCACATCGCGCAGGCGCGGCGGTCGGCCGTGTTGAGCTCGCTGCACGCCGGGCAGCGCACGCCGGAGCTCCGACCGACGATGGGCATGTCGCAGAACGCGCAGCTCGCGAGGCCGTCCTCGTGGGGCGCGCCGCAGTTGTCGCACTTGGCGGAAGGGGGCTCGCTCATGGCTGGCCGTGGATGTTCGCGCGGCAGCGGCGGGGCGATCAAGCGTGGCATTTCGCCGTCCGGGGATGGCGGCGCGCTCAGCGAGGATGCGGCGGCCGCGGGGGGTGATCCACGCTCGCCCCGATCGGGCTGCCGACGTAGCGGGCCTCCCACACGACCTCCCCCTCCGCGCGCGCGCCCTCGCGCACGAGGCGCACGAGGAACGCGCCGTCGCAGCGCTGCGTCTCGACCAGCTCGACCACGCCGTCTCCTTCGACGTCGACCACGCCCTCCCAGCGGGCCCGGCAGTGGCTCGCTTCGTCGTCGCCGAAGCTGCCGTGCGAGGGCCGCGCGATCACGACCGACGCCTGCCCGCCGCGCACGCGTGCGAGCGCCGCCACGCTCACCGCGCAGCCGAGCTCGGCGTCGCACCGCGGGCCCGTGACGAGCACGTACGCGTCGCTTCCTTCGTCGTAGGCGCGCGGAACGTCCCACTCGATCGCGCCCCGGTAGTGGCCGGCGCGCGCCGCCGCCTCTTGTGCGAGCGCGAGCCCCGCCGCCAGACGCTCCGCCGTGGCGTCGACGGCGCGGGGCCAGGGCCAGCGCGGGTGGTGACCGAGCACCGCGAAGAGCGGCTCGTCGCTCGGACAGGGCCCGACGGCCGCGACGAGCCCGGTCTGGACGACGCCGACCGCGTCCACGATGGGCGTGTCCGCGCGCGCCTGGGTCGTCGCATCGCACGTCCACCCGTTGCCGACCACGCGCACCGAGACGCCAGCGCCCTCCCCGGCCCGCTCGCCCGGCCGCGCGAGCACACCGCCACCCGCGACCAGGCGCAGATCGATCGGCGTACGCCCCTGCGCCAGCGCGCTCGCGCCGATCGCCGATGCCGCGATCGCCGATGCCGCGAGCGCCGATGCCGGCACGGCCAGCGCCGGCAGGGCGGCCAGCGCCGCGCGCTTCATTCGTCCTCGCCGTCCGGCGCCGTCGGGCTCGGCGGCCCGAACAGCAGGTCGTGGTCCTGCGCGTAGCGCGGCGGTGGCGGCGGCAGGCTCGGGTGGCGCCCCGCGTAGAGGCCCGAGCGCCGGTAGTACGCGAGCCCCCGCACCACGAAGATCTTCACGACCGCAGCGACGGGGACCGCGAGCAGCACGCCGAGGAAGCCGAACACCTCGCCGCCGATCATCAGCGCGACGAGCACCCAGACCGCGGGCAGCCCGACCTTGTCGCCGACGATCCGCGGCACCACCACGAAGCCCTCGAGGAACTGGCAGACGCCGTACGCGACCACGACGAGGATCGGCTTGGTCCACCCGGTCCAGTCCACGATGCACATGAGGAGCGCCATCACGAGCGCCGAGCCGCTGCCGACGTAGGGAATGAAGGCGAGCAGCCCCGCGACCAGCGCGATCGGGATCGCGAGCCGCACGCCGACGAGCGAGTACGCGACCGCGTAGAGCACGCCCATCGCGATCATCACGAGGAGCTGGCCACGCACGAACTGGCCCAGCACGGCGTCGATCTCGCTCGCGACCTCGACCACGTACGCCCGGTAGCGCAAGGGCACCAGATCGCGCCCGCCGGCGACCATGCGATCGAAGTCGTAGAGCAGGTAGAAGACGAGCACCGGGATCACGAGCGCGCCGGCCACGGCGCCGATGACGGTCGCCGTACCGCCCAGCACGTAGCGCAGGATCTCTTGGGCCGGCGCGGCGGCGCGCTCGGCGAGCTCCGTCGGCGCGTGGGAGAGCTCGGCGAGCGCCTCGTCGACGGTGTGTGGCACGGGCACGCCGTGGGCCGCCAGCCAGGGCTCGACTTGCGCGTCGAGCGCGCGCACCTGCGCCGGGAGCTCCCGCGCGAACTGCACGACCTCGCCGACGATCGCCGGGAGCACGAGCAGGAGGAAGAGCACCGTGATCAGCGCGAGGAGCGCCAGCACGATCGTGATCGCGGCGCCGCGCGGCACGCCGGCGCGCTCGAAGCGGTCGACCACCGGATCGAGCAGATAGGCGACACCCAGCGAGAAGAAGATCGGCGAGAGCACGCCGCGCAACGCGTAGAGCAGCGTCCCGACGACGGCGACGAAGAGGACGATCGCGAGCGCGCGGAGCCGGGGATCGTCGCTCCACGAGCCTGCGCCCGGTCGTCCGCGTCCCGTCATCGTCGTCCCCTCCTCACGCGCGCTCATCGGTCCGTTGTCCTTGTAACACGCATCCCGCTCGCCTCTTCCGTCGGTCCTTCGTTACGCTGCCGGCGCGCCACGCGGAGGCTTCCCCACGATGTTGCGGCTCGACTTCTACGTACAACACCTCGTTCGTCAGAGCGCCGCCGAGCTGATGCTCGCCTCGAGCGAGCCCGTTCGCTTCAAGTTCGGCGACGGCGAGGTCCGACAGAGCAACACGCCGATCGACCACGCGCAGGTGGTGCAGCTCGTCCAGGAGGCCGCGCCGCCCGCCTCGGTGGACGAGCTCCGGCGGACGCGCACCACGACGTTCGCGCACGTGACGGATGCCGGCGTGCGCGTGGACGTGCAGGTCGACGCGAGCGGCGCGCAGCAGTGGCGCGTGTCGGTGCGCCCGGCCTCGAGCGCGCCCGCCGCACCCGCCGTGGCGCCGCCGAAGCCCGCCGCAGGATCGGCGAAGAAGTCGGCGAGCCGCCGCTCGGTGCGCCCCGGCGCGGTGCCGATCGCCTCGGCCGCCGTGGCGCCGCCTCCCCTCGCTGCGCCCGCCGCCGCACCGCTCGCGCCGGCCGCGCCCGCGCCCGCTGCGCCGCCGAAGACGGAGCCCGGACAGAAGGTGAGCGCCGTCGCGGCCACCGGAACGCGCATCGAGCCCGTCCCGGGCGAGCCCAAGCTGAACCACTGGCTGCGGATGATGGTCGCGGTCGGCGCGAGCGATCTCCACTGCACGAGCGACACGGTGCCTCTGGTCCGCCGGCACGGCGAGATGGTGCCGCTCTTCGAGCGCGCGCCCGTCTCTCCCGACGAGCTGCGCAACGTGCTCATGGAGATCATCCCGGCCCGCAACCGCGCCGAGTTCGACGAGAAGAACGACAGCGACTTCGCGCACGCGATCGAGGGCGTCGCGCGCTTCCGCGCCAACTACTTCGTCGATCGCCGCGGCATCGGCGCCGTCTTCCGCCAGATCCCGTTCAAGATCCTCACCCCCGATCAGCTCGGCATCCCGCCGAAGGTCCTCGAGCTCTGCTTCCTGTCCAAGGGCCTCGTGCTGGTCACCGGCCCCACCGGCAGCGGCAAGTCCACCACGCTCGCGGCGCTGATCGACGTCATCAACGAGAAGCGCTCCGACCACATCATCACGATCGAGGACCCGATCGAGTTCGTGCACCCGACCAAGAACTGCCTCGTGAACCAGCGCGAGGTGGGCGTGCACACGATGAGCTTCAAGAGCGCGCTCCGCGCCGCGCTGCGCGAGGACCCCGACATCGTGCTCGTGGGCGAGATGCGCGACCTCGAGACCATCGCGATCGCCATCGAGACGGCCGAGACGGGTCACCTGGTGTTCGGCACGCTGCACACCACGAGCGCGCCGAGCACCGTCGACCGCATCATCGACCAGTTCCCCGCCGATCGGCAGGAGCAGATCCGCACGATGCTCAGCGAGTCGATCCGCGGCGTCGTCTCCCAGATGCTCTGCAAGAAGAAGGGCGGCGGGCGCGTGGCGGCCTACGAGATCCTCATCGCCACGCCGGCCGTCGCGAACCTCATCCGCGAAGGCAAGACGTTCCAGCTCGCGAGCGTCATGCAGACCGGGCGCGCGCTCGGCATGCAGACGATGAACGACCACCTCATCGAGCTGGTGAAGACCGACCAGGTCGAGCCTGCCGAGGCGTTCATGAAGTCCAACGACAAGAACAGCTTCAAGGACCTGCTCACCAAGAACAACATCAAGCTCGTGCTGTGACGCCACCCTACGGCAGGACGCTCTTGCGCTCGCCGCCGCTGCGCCAAGCCCAGAGCACGAGCGCGACCGCCACGCCGCCGCCCACCCCGACCAGATCGAGCGAGTAGCGGGGCACGGCGGCCGCCGCGAACGCCGAGAGCAGAAGCGGCGGCGCGCCGAGGAGCAGGCGCCGATCGAGGGCGATGCCGAGCGTGGCGAAGCCGAACGCGTAGATCACCGGCGTCATCGCGATGGCCTGCTCCACGCCGATCCCGGCGATCGCGCACGACGCGAAGAAGAGCTCCACGGCGAGGGCGAGGAACGAGATGCCCCCCCAGAGCCGGCGGTTGGCGCGGTTGGCGAGGTAGCGCGCGCGCGCGAGCCAGGCGAAGGGCCCGAGCACGAGCGCGAGCAGGATGCTCTCGACGAAGAGCTCGCGGTAGCCGAACGCCATCACGCCCGATCGGTGCACGAGGCCGAGGGCGATGCTGAAGACGGCCCAGAGCAGACCGAGCACGCCGAAGAGCCCGCGCCGCGCGGCCGTGCCGAACGAGAAGTCCAGCTCGCGCTCCATCTCCTCGAGCCCTCGCTCGTAGAGGGCGCGCGCGGCCAGGCGCTCCTCGAGGCCGCGGATCTGCGCGGCGACGACCGCCGGCAGCGGCTCGATCTCGCGGGCCAGCTCGCGTGCCGCCTCCAGCCGGCCCTCCGCGACGGCGTGGGCGATCCGTCGCTCGACGAGGCCCTGCTCCACCTCACGCAGGCGCGGATGCGACGACCACGACTTGCGGACCTGGAAGAGCGCGACCTCGGCCTCGGCGAGCAGCGACTCGGCCTCGGCGTCGCCCTTCACGTGCTCGGCGAGGCGCCCATCGATCTTGGCCAGCGTCTGCTCGGCGCGCTCGAGGAAGTGCTCGGCCTCGCGGTGCTGGAGAAACGCCTCCACCGCTTCGCGCAGGGCCCGCGCGCTCTCGAACCGCGCGTCGTTCTCTCGCTGCATCGCGCGCGTCAGGATCGCCGCGAGCGAGCGGGGAACCTCCGGCCCGTACGCCGGCGGATCGTCGGTGTAGGCGCGGAAGAGCGTGTGGAAGAGGTTGTCGCCCTCGTGGCGCATCCGTCCCGTCACCACGTGGTGCAGCAGCGCGCCGAGGAGGTAGACGTCGGTCCGCGCTCCGACGCGGTCGTGGATCGCCGCCGCGAGCTCGGGGGCCATGTAGCCCGGCGTGCCCGCTGGCAGCGACATCTCCTTGCCGGGCGGCAGCCACGCGGGCCCGCCCTCGGTCGACGCGGCCAGGCCCCAGTCGAGGACGTAGACCTCGCCGAGGTCGCCGATCATCACGTTCTCGGGCTTGAGATCGAGGTGCAGGATCCCGCGCTCGTGCGCGAAGTCGATCGCGTGGCAGACGTGGACGAACACGCGCAGGTGCGCTTCCAGCGCGCCGGGCCCGCAGAAGCGCGGGTGTGCATCGGGCATCGCGAGGATCTCGGCCCAGCTGACGCCGGCCACGCGCTTCATCACGACCGCGGCCTCTCCGTCGAGGCGCGCGAGCGTGTGGATGGGCACCACGCTCGGGTGCTCGAGGGCGCCGCCGGCCCAGGCCTCCTTGAGGAGCGCCGCTTGCGAGAGCGCGTCGTGCCGCTCGAGCACGGTCTTGACCGCGACCTCGCGCCGGAGGCTGCGCTGCACCGCGAGGCGCACCTCGCCCATGCCGCCGCGCCCGAGCAGCGCGCCGGGCGCGAGCTCCTCGCTCGCCAGCACCACCGCCGACGGATCGGCCTTCTCGCCCTCGGCCAGCAGCGTCGGCGACGACGCGCCGAGCGTGCCGTCCTCGCGGGCCCGGAGCGAGCTGACCTCGACGCCGCGCGAGGCGAGCAGCGTCTGGAACGAAGCCAGCGTCTCGGCGAGCTGCATCGTCACGCGTCGGCTCTCCGCTCGGCAGGCCAGGCGAGCCCTACCGTCGCGAGCGCGAGCCCGGAGCCGACGCCGAAGAGCGTCCACGCGTTCGCCGGGAAGACGGAGGCGAGGACGAGCGCCGCGCCGGCGAAGAGCACCGACGGCAGGAAGCGCGTGCTCACGAGCGTGGTCACCGCACCGCCCGCGAGCAGGTACGCGACCCCCACGACGAGCGAGCCGCGCTCGAACGGAACGCCGAGCACCCAGAGCACGCCCCAGAGCGTCTGCATCGACAGGAACGAGAGGATCGCCACGCCGAAGAGCACCGTGTTGGCGTGGTTGCGGAAGAGCGCGCGGCGCTGCGACCACACGTAGGCGCCGACCGCCACCATGACGACGAGGCCCTGCGCGATCATCGCGCCGTAGTCGTGCGGCAAGGCTCCCGTGCGATCGACGAGGCCGAACACGACGTTGCCCACGAGGAGCGCGAGCGAGAAGCCGAGCAGCACGTTCCGTCGGAAGCGGCTCCCCTCGTCGAGGTCGGCCTCTCGGGCGAGGCTCTCGAGCGAGCGCATCCGGCGCGTCCGCTCCGCCTCGCGCTCCCGGAGCTCGCGCAGCCGCGCCGCGAGCGCCTCGGGCGCCGCCACGAGCTGCGCGAGGTGCCGCTCGGCCGCCGCGATCTGACCGGCCGCGAGCGCGCTCCGGGCCATGGCGAGGTGCATGCGCTCGTGGAGCGCCGCGCGCCCCTCGAAGTCGGCCCGCGCGCTCTCGGCCTCGGAGAGCGCGAAGCGCGCCGCCCCGAACGCGCGCGCGATCTCCGTCTCGCCGGCGGCCTCGTCGACCGCCAGCTCGAGGCTCCCCACGCGGAGCGCGGCCTCGGCGATGCGCTCCTCGGCGCGGCGCTCTCGCGTGAACGCTTCGACCGCGTCGCGGAGCGCCTCCGCGCTCGCGAAGCGCTCGGCCGGTGTCCGCCGCATCGCGCGATGCAGGATCGCGACCAGCGCCGGCGGCGTGGTGGACGGATACGCCTGGGGCTCGGAGCGGAAGGCGCGCGTCATTCGATCGATCGCCGTCCCGCCGCGATGCGGCGCGCGACCGGTCACGATCTCGTGGAGCACGGCCCCGAGCAGGTAGACGTCGGTGCGCGGCGAGACCTCGGCCGCCGCCACGCTCGCGATCTCGGGCGCCATGTAGTCGGGGGTCCCGGCCACCGACCGGATCGCGTCGGCGCGCGGCATCCAGGCCGGCGCATCGTCTCCGAACGCCGCCGACAGGCCCCAGTCGACGACGCAGATCTCGCCGAAGCGCCCGAGCATCACGTTCTCGGGCTTCAGATCGAGGTGCAGCACACCGCGCTGGTGGGCGTGGTGCACCGCGTTGCACACGGCGACGAAGACACGGAGGTGGAACGCGAGCGCATCGGCGTGCTCGCCCTCGGGCAGCAGCGACGGGTCTCGCAGCACGTCGCGCCAGCTGCGCCCGGCGATGCGCTTCATGACCACCGCGGGCTGCCCGTCGAGCTCGACCAGCGCGTGCACCGGCGCGACGTTGGGATGCGCGAGCAAGCCCCCCACCCAGGCTTCCTTCAGCAGGCTCGCGAGGCCCGACTCGTCGGCGTGCTCGCCCAGGCGCTTGACGGCGACCTCGCGGCGCAAGGACCGCTGCTCGGCGAGCTGCACGATGCCCTGCCCGCCGCGCCCGAGCGTCGCGCCGAGCACGAGCGGCTCGCGTGCGAGCGTCGCGCGCGTCGCTTCGTCGAGGCGCAGGCCGCCGGCGGACTCGGTCATGCCGGTCGTGAGCGCGCGGTCGGAAGCGGCGAGCGACTGGCTGCCGTCGGCGTCGGCCAGCACGACCCCGCGGTCGCGCCAGAGCGTCGTCAGCGCAGCGGTGTCGTCTTCCGGACGCGAGGCGCGAGGCTCCACGGGGTCGAATGCTACACGCGCGCGCGTGACCCTTGCCGAGGAGATCCGCGCGGGCTCGCCGGGACATCCCGCGAACGCGGCCGGAGCGGCCGGCTCGCCTGGGCCGGAGAGCCACCGCCGTGGTATCCGGCGGGGATGAGCGGGGAACGCCTCTATCTCGGGATCGACGTGGGCACGAGCAGCGCGCGGGCCGCGCTCTTCGACCGGCGGGGCGCGCGCCGTGGGATGGGCGTCTCGCCCTTCCCCGTCTGGAAGCCGGCGCCCGACTTCGTCCAGGAGTCCTCGGCCGCCATCTGGCAGAGCGTGTGCGAGGCCAGCCGCGCCGCGAGGGCGGAGGCCGGCGCCGCGCCCGACGACGTCGTCGGCATCGGCTTCGATGCGACGTGCTCGCTGGTCGCCGTCGACGCGGCCGGCGGCGCCGTGAGCGTCTCGCCCGACGGCGCTCCCGATCAGGACGTGATCGTCTGGATGGATCACCGCGCCCTCGATCAGACGGCGCGCATCAACGCGACCGGCCACGACGTGCTGCGCTTCGTCGGCGGGACGATGTCGCCCGAGATGGAGCCTCCCAAGCTCCTCTGGCTGAAGGAGAAGCTGCCCGCGGCGTGGGCGAAGGCGGCGCGCTTCTTCGATCTGCCGGACTGGCTGCTCTGGCGCGCGAGCGGCGCCGACGTGCGCTCGCTCTGCACCACCGTCTGCAAGTGGACCTACGTCGGGAAGGAAGCGCGCTGGGACGACACCTTCTTCTCCGCGATCGGGCTCGCCGAGCTCGCGGGCGCCGGCCACGCGAAGATCGGCACCGCCGTGCGCCCGATGGGCGAGCGCGCCGGCGGGCTGACCGAGGCGGCGGCGCGCGAGCTCGGCCTCGCGCCCGGCATCGCCTGCGCAGTGGCGATCATCGACGCTCACGCGGGCGGCCTGGGTCTGCTCGGGGCAGGCGCGTCCTCGCTCTCGGCCGACGTGCTCGAGCGGCGCCTCGCGCTCATCGGCGGCACCTCGACCTGTCACATGGCCGTGAGCGCCGAGCCGCGATTCATCCCGGGGATCTGGGGCCCGTACTACTCGGCGATGGTGCCCGGGATGTGGCTCACCGAGGGCGGGCAGTCGGCGACCGGCGCGCTGATCGATCACGTGATCGACGGCCACGCGCGCGGCGCCGAACTGCGCGCCGAGGCCCGCACGAAGGGGACGAGCGCCCACGCGCTGCTCGATGCGCGCCTCGACGCGCTCGCCGAGGGCCTCTCGTTCCCGGCGGCGCTGACCGAGGGCCTCCACGTGCAGCCCGACTTCCACGGCAACCGCTCACCGCGGGCCGACCCGACGCTGCGCGGGATGATCAGCGGCCTCTCGCTCGAGACCTCCATCGACGCCCTCGCGCTCCTCTACCTGTCGACGATCCAGGGCATCGCGCACGGCACGCGGCACGTCGTCGACGCGATGAACGCGGCCGGCTACCGGATCGACACGATGATCGCCTGCGGCGGTGACACCAAGAGCCACGTGTTCGTCCGCGAGCACGCCGACGCCACGCAGACCGAGATCGTGCTCCCCAAGGAGAAGGAAGCGGTGCTGCTCGGCGCGGCGATGCTCGGCGCGGTCGCGAGCGGGGACGTCCCCGACCTGAGGGCCGCCATGGCGTCGATGAACGACGTCGACCGCGTGGTCTCGCCGGGCGGCGGCGACGTGCGCGACTACCACGAGCGCAAGCACCGCATCTACCGACGCATGGGGGACGACCAGCTCGCCTACCGCGCCCTCATGAGGCGGTAATCGGCCCATTTTCCAGCCGCTTTCCGCAAAATGCGGAACCGACTGGCCGAGCGGCCCGCCGCGAGTAATGTCGGCGCCGTGCCGCCCTCGCCGTTCGGTGCAGGCTTCTATCCGCAGCCCAACGAGTGGACCTGCGGCCCCGTCGCGCTCAAGCACGCGCTGCTCGCGCTGGGCCGCACGGTCGACGTGGTCCGGCTCCGCGACACGGCCCGGACACACTGGTGGTCGGGCACGAACGAAGTTCAGATGACGCGCGCCGCGCGCGCCGTCGGCTGCGACCTCGTGCTCGATCGCCGGCACGACCCGGAGGCGGCGCGGCGCATGCTGGTCTCGCACCTGCGCGCCCGGATGCCGGTGCTCCTCTGCGTCGAGGACTGGTCGCACTGGGTGACGGTGTTCCGCGTGGAGGACGGGCGCTTCGTCGTCGCCGACTCGACCGACGATCCGCCGCTCTCGATCCGCACCTGGTCGCAGATGTGGCGCTGGTGGCGCTACCGCAACCCGGACGCGCCTCGGGACGCGCCGCAGGCGTACTACGACCTGATGGCGGTCGTGCCGCGCGTGCGCACGCGCGTGCGCGCCGACCTCTCGGTGAGGCGCGTCCGCTACCTGCGCCGCCCGGAGAACCGCGGCCTGGCCCACCACTGGGACGAGTACCTCCAGGACCTGCTCCAGATCTGCAAGCCGCGCGCGAGCGTGATCGCGACCCCCGTCTCGATGGGCGAGTTCCTGCGGCGGCACCAGCGGCTCCTCGTCGAGCGGGTCGTGCACTGGCACGGCGAGATCGCGCAGGACGACGTGCGCAAGCTCCTGCGATGGCTCCGCTTCGTCTCGGAGACGTACCGCCTGGTGATCCCCGCGGGGATGACCCGGCGCGCCCTGGCCGATCTCGGCGTGCTCGCGGCGCTCTACGCGTGCGCGCGCCACGGGGTCGACGGGATGTTCGGGGCGCTCGGCACGCGGGCGCGGCCCACGCCGATCCCGCCCAAGCCCAAGCCGCGCGCGCGCCCCAAGGGCAAGCGCAAGACGGCCCGCTGACGGGTCAGCGGCTCGGCCGCGTCATGTCCTCGGGCCGCATCAGCGCATCGAGCTCGGCCGGAGACAGCACGCCGAGCGCCAGCGCCGCCTCGCGCAGCGTCGTGCCCTCGTGGTGCGCCTTCTCGGCGATCGCCGCCGCGGTGTCGTAGCCGAGCCGCGGGGTGAGCGCGGTGACGAGCATCAGCGAGCGCGCCACGTGGGCGGCGATCACCGCGCGATCGGGCTCGATGCCGCGTGCGCAGCGCAGCTCGAAGCTCGAGATGGCGTCCCCCATGAGGCGCACCGACGACAGGAAGCTCGCGGCGAGGACCGGCTTGTAGACGTTGAGCTCGAAGTTCCCCTGCGAGGCCGCGAGGCCGACCACCGTGTCGTTGCCCATCACCTGGACGACGACCATCGCGAGCGCCTCGCACTGCGTCGGGTTCACCTTCCCCGGCATGATCGACGAGCCGGGCTCGTTGTCGGGGATCGTGATCTCGCCGAGCCCGGCCCGCGGCCCGCTCGCGAGCCAGCGGACGTCGTTGGCGATCTTCATGCACGCCGTCGCCAGCTGCTTGATCGCGCCGTGCGCACCGACGAACGCATCGTGGCCCGCCAGCGCAGCGAACTTGTTCGGGGCCGTCACGAGCGGCAGCCCCGTCTGCGCCGCGAGGCGCGCGGCCACGCGCTCGGCGAACGCCGGGTGCGCGTTGAGGCCGGTGCCGACGGCGGTTCCACCGGCCGCGAGCTCGCCGAGGGCCGGGACCGTCCGCTCGATGGCCTCGATCCCCAGCGTGAGCTGGCGAGCCCAGCCGGAGATCTCCTGACCGAGCGTGAGCGGCGTCGCGTCCATCAGGTGCGTGCGGCCGATCTTCACCACGTCGCTCGTCGCCTGGCTCTTGGCCTCGAGCGTCGCGAGCAGCGCGCGCGCGGCGGGCAGCAGGTGGCGCGTCACGCGATCCACGGCGGCGATGCTCATCGCGGTCGGGAAGGTGTCGTTCGAGGACTGCGAGAGGTTCACGTGGTCGTTGGGGTGCACCGGCGACTTGCCGCCGCGACCTCGACCGGCGAGCTCGTTCGCGCGACCGGCGAGCACCTCGTTCACGTTCATGTTCGTCTGGGTGCCCGAGCCGGTCTGGAACACGACCAGCGGGAATGCGTCCTCGTGGAGGCCGTCGAGCACCTCGTCGGCCGCGCGAACGATCAGCGCGCATCGCTCGGCATCGAGGAGGCCGAGCTCCGCGTTGACCTCGGCCGCGGCCCGCTTGAGCGCGACCAGCGCGAGCACGAGCTCGCGCGGCATCCGCCCGTCCCCGATCGGGAAGTTCGCGAGCGAGCGCGCCGTCTGCGCCCCCCAGTACGCGCCTTCGGGGACCTCGACCGCGCCCATCGTGTCCGTCTCGCGCCGCGTGCCCATCCCGTCGACGTACGCCGCCGCGGGCGCGGATGCACGCCCTGCTTGACGGGTCTCGAGGGTCGCGCTACCTAGGCCGTCCTCTCCGCGGGACTAACTCAGTGGTAGAGTGCAACCTTGCCAAGGTTGAAGTCGAGGGTTCGAATCCCTTGTCCCGCTCTCGATCGCACCAGTAGCACCACCGATCGCACCAGTAGCACCACGGCCGGCGAGCACGCGCTCCGCCGGCCGTCGCGTTTTCGGGCTCGTCGCGTTTTCGGGCTCGTCGCGTTTCCGGGCTCGTCGCGTTTCCGGGCTCGTCGCGTTTCGGGGGGCTCATCGCGCTCCGGAGCCCCGCCGGCGCTGGGTCTTCCGCCTCCGGCGTGCCTCCGTTTGCATGAAGCCGCCCCACCGCGTGCGTTCCTCCGCGCCTCGGTGTGACGCCGGCGCCGCATCGCGGGCCGGTTTTCGCGACCGTTGGGGTGGAACGGTCCTCGCAGTCTCGCCCCGCATGCCCAGCGAGACGCCGCTTGCTCCCGAGCCTCACGCATCGCCCATGCTGGCCCACGCGCTCGTCGACCTCGGGAGCGCGCTCCAGCTTCCTTCCGGTGTCCTCGCTCCTCTGCGCGAGGCCCTCGAGGGCGACGAGCACGCCCTCGTCCCGGCCGACCTCGAGGACCGTTTCTGGCACGACGTCGCCGCGCTGCCGAGCGCGCGCGACTTCGCGATCGACGCGCCCACCGCCGCCCCGCCGGGCGCCTTCGGCGCGATCGAGCTCGCGGCGCTCACCGCCCCCGACGTCCGCGCGGCGCTCCGCACGCTCGCGGCGACGGCCGACGTGCTGCACGGCCAGCCGATCTTCGATCTCGCCGAGCGCGAGGACGGAACGGCCGCGCTGATCCATCGCTCGGCGCACGACGCCGGCACCGACGGCGGCGCGCTCGCGCGCGAGACCGCCCTGAGCGCGGCCGTGGAGCTGCTCCGCCGCGGGACCGGCGAGCCCGACGCCGCGCCCGTGGAGGCCGTCGTCGCCGGGCCACTCCACACGCGGCGCCGATCGCTCGAGGCCATGCTGGGCTGCGGCGTGCGCGAGGGCGGCACCCTCGATCGGCTCGAGCTGCCCGCCGACGTGCTCGCGCTGCCGCTGCGCCGCGCCGATCCACGCGCGCATCGGCTCGCGCTCCGGCTCGTGTCGCTCGAGCGCGCGCAGGCGGCCGACACGCGCATCGCGATCGCCGCGCGCCACGCGCTGCAGCGCATCGTGCTCGCCAGCGGCGCACCGCTCGACGAGCTCGCTCGACAGCTGCGCATGGCGCCGCGCACGCTGCAGGCACGCCTGGCCCGCGAGCGAGCCCACCTGCGCTCGCTCGTCGACGAGGCGCGCCGCCAGAGCGCCGACCGCCTGCTCCTGGCCGGCACGCGCCCGATCGACGTGCAGCGGATGCTCGGCTACGCGGACCTCGCATCCTTCCGCCGCGCCTGTCGTCGCTGGTGGGGGAGCGGCCCGCAGGAGCGCGCGCGGATCGTCCGCGGCGCGTCGGCGGCCGAGAGCTGATCGCGCCGCCGTGCGCGGAGAGAGGGCCCGCGCCTCGCGAAACGCGCAAGATTGGTCCCGCGCGCGAGAACTGCATCGGCGCTAGCCCATCGCGTGGCTCGTGTGCTGGTGATCGAGGACGACGACGACCTTCGCTTTCTCTTGCGCGTGACGCTGGAGCTCGCCGGATACGAGGTGCTCGAGGCCGTCGACGGCCGACGGGGGATGGCGACGGCCCGCGAGCACGGGCCCGCCTGCGTCATCGTCGACCTCGCGCTCGAGGACATGGACGGGTGCGAGGTCCTGCGCGCCCTGCGGGACCAGGACCCCGACCGGCGCACGCGCCTCGTCGCCCTCACGGGGCATGCCGGCGAGGCGCATCGCCGGCGATCCCTCGCGGCGGGAGCCGAGCTGCACCTGGTCAAGCCCACCCCTCCCCACGAGCTGGTGCACGCGATCCGGGGCCTGCTCGGCTGAGCCGGGCCGAGGTGCGCCGTCGCCGAAAAGCCGGCGCGCGTCGCACGCTTGCGGCTCGATTTCGAGATCCATTCCTCGGCGACCTTCGATATGCTGCCCGTCCCTGCTCCGACCCGCGGGAGCACGGAATGAGGACGACGCCATGAGCGATCTCGATCCCCGCCTCCAGTCTGCCCTCGCAGCCGTCGAGGCCTCGCCCGACGATCTCGACCTCTGGGACGCGCTGGAGGACGTCGCCGCGAAGCTGCAAAAGCCCGATGAGGTCGGACAGCTCTACCGCGACGTGCTCGCGCGCAACCTCACGGCCTCGCAGGTCGCCGCGATCGGGCCGCGGGCCTCCGGCTTCCACGAGGAGTGGTTCGGCGAGGAGTCGCCCTACCTCGCCGAGGTGCTCACGCGGGTGCTCACGCTCGATCCGCGCGCCGACTGGGCCCTCGCGCGCGTCACGGTGCTGCTGACGGTCCGCGAGAAGTGGAACGATCTGCTCGGTCTCTACGATCGCGCGCTCGCGGCGGCCGACGACGTCTACCGCAAGACGCAGCTCTTGGAAGAAGCCGTCCAGCTCGCCAAGGACTTCGCCGGCCAGCCCGATCGTGCCATCGGCTACCTCGCCGAGCTCTCGTCGCTGCGCCCGAACGACGCGCAGCTGAAGGTCTCCCTCGAGCGTCTGCTCGAGCGACAGGGCCGCCACGAAGAGCTCATCGCGCTCTGGCGCAAGGGCGACGACGCCGAGACGGCCGAGCGACGCCTGCAGATCGCACGCACGTACCTCGACGCGATCGGCAACGCGGGCGCGGCCCGGGCCGAAGCCCGCGCGGAGCTCGCGGCCGGCCACGCGACGGCGGAAGCCGTGGCGCTGGTCGAGCGCGTCTTGGCGCTCGAGACGGCGTCGGCCGAGGTGCGTCGCGAGGCGCTCGACGTGCTGCGCGAGCGCTACCGCGACGCGGGCCAGTCCGCGGACTACGAGCGCGTCACCCG
>JBGALT010000322.1:0-3686 GCA_044223665.1 Sandaracinaceae bacterium
GGCCCACGCTCCGATCGGCGTCGCGCACCCCGCGCACGCCGCGCACGGCTCGTAGACCTCGACGTCGCGCACGGCGCGGACGTGGACCGCGCCGAGATCGCGCGTCTCCGCGCCGCGCACCTCCACGTCACCGTCGGCGCGCGCGTGGAGCGCGTAGCTGCCGCCGAACGAGCAGTCACGCATGGGGCAGACCGGGGCACCGAGCGAGAACGCGAGCGGAGCGGGAACGCTCGGTGCGGCGTCGGGATTCGCGCTCGCCGCGTAGAAGTAGAGAGGGAGCGCGCAGCCGCAGCCCACGCACTCGCAGGTGGGCGTCTTCGTGATCGCCACGAACGGGCCGGTGAAGTCGGTCCCCTCCTCGAGGTCGATCGTCACCGATGGCTCGGGACCGAGCGCGCTCGCGAGATCGGCACCGACGTGGCTGACGACGACGTCGCAGCGGCAGTCCGCGTCGGCCGCCGGGCACAGGTCGAAGTGCAAGCGGATGCCCTGCTCGACCGGGTCGGCGTCGACGCCCCACAACGACGCACCGTCGGCATGGGTGAACACGCATCGGGCGGTGTCGGCCGTGACCGCCTCGATGCGAACGCCGATCGACGTGTCGTCCCAGACGCACTCCGCCCACGCGTCGGGGGGCGCCGCGTCGCCCGCCATGCCCGCGTCGACGCTCGCGGCGTCGACGAGCACCGCCGCATCGTTCGGCCCTGGCTCGGGACGCTCGTGCGCGAGACATCCGGGGGCGCTCGCTGCGAGCGAGAGCGCGAGTGGAACGAGCGACCCGAGCCTGGCGTTCATCGAGCCTCCGCGAGCGCCGCGCTCTCCGGGTCCTCGCCCGGTCGAAGGCGTGCGCTCGCAGCTCCAGCGTACGCCATCGGAGCACCGCCCGCCCCGATCGACGGCCCTCGGCCGCCTGTTCACCTCGAAGCCACTCCCGGCGCGGCGAGTGCGGCTCATGGGCGGCGCCCACCGCCAGCGCGGATCGTCGTCCCATGATGACTTGGATCACGCGCGAGCGGCCGCGCGTGCGTAGAGACCCGCCATGAACGACGAGATCGAGGCCCTCGGGGTCGCCTTTTCACCGGACCGGCGCGGATGACGACGGTGGCCCGGCCTTCGCCCCGTCGCAGCCTCTTCGACGAGGCGCCGTTCATCCTGTTCTGGGAGACGACCCGCGCCTGCGACCTCGCGTGCCTCCACTGCCGCGCGTGTGCGGTTCCGCAGCGCAGCCCGCGCGAGCTCGATACCCGCGAAGGGAAGGCGCTGCTCGACGAAGCGCGGTCCATGGGCGTGCCTCTCGTCGTGCTCACGGGCGGCGATCCCGCCAAGCGCGAGGATCTTGTCGAGCTCGTGCGGCACGGGACCGAGATCGGCCTGCGCATGGCGCTCACGCCCAGCGCCACGGCGCTCATCACGCGCGAGCTGCTCACCGCCCTGAAAGAGGCGGGGCTCGCGCGTATCGCGCTCAGTCTCGACGGCGCCACGCCCCAGACGCACGACGCGTTCCGCGGCTTCTCGGGCTCGCACGCCCGCACACTGGAGATCCTCCGCACGGCGCGCTCGCTCGGCCTCACGACGCAGATCAACACCTCGGTCTCGCCCCGGAACGTCGACGAGATGCCGGCCATCGCCGAGCTCGCGGCGGAGCTCGACCTCGAGCTCTGGAGCGTGTTCGTGGTCGTCCCGACGGGCCGCGCCGAAGGTGGGGCGACGCTGGACGCGACGCGGACCGAGGCGCTGCTCGAGTGGCTCGCGGCGCTCACCGAGCGGGCGCGCTTCGACATCAAGACGACCGCCGCGCCGCAGCTCCGACGCGTGCTCCTGCAGCGCAAGCATCCGCGCAGCGACATCGTGGGGCTGCGCGACGGAATCGGGCGCGCCACGCGAGGCGTCAACGACGGCTCGGGTGTCGCCTTCGTCTCCCACGAGGGAGACGTGTTTCCGAGCGGGTTCCTCCCGATCGGCTGCGGCAACGTGCGCCAGGAGGGCCTGCGCGCGATCTACCGCGAGCACCCTCTCTTCCAGTCCCTGCGCGCCCCGGCCGAGCTGAAGGGCAAGTGCGGCCGCTGCGAGTTCCGCTTCGTCTGTGGCGGCTCGCGCGCGCGGGCGTACGCGACCCATCGGAGCCCGCTCGCCTCCGATCCAGCCTGCCCGTACGAGCCCGATCACGAAGCGCCCGACGCCACTCGTCTCTGAGAGGGTGACAGGAAACCTGTCGCCCTCTCTCGCGGAGCGATACGAGGGGGAGGCTCCATCGGGATTCACTCCCGATGGAGGGGGCCGCGTATCGGCCCCCCGAGGACTGAGCGCACCCGAGGCCCGCGGCGAGACCGCGTGACGTTTCGCATGCTCGTCGGCACGGGTGCGCCTACATCAGCCCCGTGACGAACGAGCTCGTGGTCGTCGGAGCGGGCGTTTCCGGGCTCGCGGCGGCGTGGGCGCTCGGGCGCGCGGGCGCGCGTGTCACCGTGCTCGAGCGCGGAACGCGGATCGGCGGGCTCGTCGAGAGCGAGCGCGTCGACGACGTCCTGCTCGAGCACGGCGCCGACGGCTTGCTCTCGAGCAAGCGGGGCGGACAGGACGTGCTCTCCGCGCTCGGGCTCGGCTCGAGGCTGACGCGTCATGGGCGCGCGCCTCGTCGGGCGCTCCTGCTCCGCGGCGATCGGCTCGACCCGATGCCGGCCGGCCTCTTCGCGTTCGAGCGGCGGGCCGTGCTCACGATGCTCGCGAGCTCCATTCTCTCGGCGCGCGCGAAGGCGCGTCTCTCGATGGAGCCCTTCGTTCGCGCGGCGAGCGGTGACGACGAGGCCGTCGCGTCGTTCTTCGCGCGGCGCTTCGGTGACGAGGTCGCCGAGCACCTCTCGGGGCCGATGATGCGCGGCGTCTACGGCGCCGACGCGCGCGTGCTCGGGATGCACGCGGTGCTGCCCACGCTCGCCGAGTACGAGGCGAAGTACGGCAGCGTCTCGGTCGCGCTCGCGGTCGCCCCTCGCAAGACGAAGGGCGGGGCGCTCGTCGCAGTGGAGGGCGGGATGGCGCGTATCGCGCGGCGTCTCGCGCGCGGGAGCGGCGCGACGATCTCGTTCGAGAGCGGCGTGCGGCGCATCGATGCGGAGAAGCGCGGCGTCACGCTCACGCTCGAGGGCGGAAGGACGCTCCACGCGGACGGCGTCGTGATCGCGACGGAGGCGCGCACCGCGTCGCGCCTGGTCGCCGGGCTCTCGCCGGAGCTCGGTGGGCTGCTCTCGGAGATCGAGGGCACGAGCGTGGACGTCGTCACGCTCGGCTACGCGCGCGCGGATGTAGCGCATCCCCTCGACGCGACCGGGTACGTGGTCGGTGGCGAGGTCGGGCGCACGCTCGCGTGCACGTTCGCGAGCGAGAAGTGGCAAGGCCGCGCGCCCGACGGGATGGCCGTCTTCCGCTCCGTGCTGCGCGCCGGCGCTGCGGGCGAGACCGACGACGAGATCGCGCACGCCGCAGCCCGCGAGCTGGGCCCGGTGATCGGCGCGCGCGGCGAGCCGAGCCTGGTGCGGGTGCGCCGCCGCCCGAGCGCGCTCCCGGTCTACGCCGTCGGTCACCGTGCCCGCGCCGCCCGCGTGCGCGAGCTCGCCGCCGCCCTCGGCCGCGTCGCGCTCGCGGGGAACTACCTCGCGGGCGTCGGCGTCCCGGACTGCATCGCGAGCGGG
>JBGALT010000093.1:0-2201 GCA_044223665.1 Sandaracinaceae bacterium
CGATCTTCGCCTCCACACCGGCCGCCTTCCACGCTCCACGGGCGACGGCGGTGAAGGTCTCGGACACGTCGCAGCAGACGATCTTGCCGTCCGCGGGGAGGGCGAGCGCCATGGCCGTGGAGCTGTAGCCGGTGAAGGTGCCGACCTCGATGATGCGGCGCGCTCCGACCAGCTCGACGAGCAGCTGCATGAGCTGCCCTTGCTCGGGCGAGATCTGCATCCGCGCCTCGGTCATGCGCGAGGTCTCCTCGCGCAGCGCGTGGAGCACGGGGTGATCGCGCAGCGTGCTGGCGAGCAGGTAGGCGTGCAGCGAGTCGTCGAGGCCGAGCGTGCGTACGGACATGGGGCTCCCGGAGGTAGGGCCGACTACTGGAGCGCGGTCGTGGCGCGCGCCACCGTCGCCTCCACGTCGCCACGAATCGCCGCGAGGCGCTCGGGGGTGTCCGCCTCGAAGCGCAGCACGAGCACGGGCTGCGTGTTGGAGGCGCGCACGAGCCCCCAGCCCCCCGGGAAGCGCACCCGCGCCCCGTCGATGTCGACCACGTCCTCGACCTCGCTCGGGACCTTCGCGCGGTAGTGGTCCCGCACCAAGCGAACGACCTCGAACTTCGTCGCATCGCTGGCGTCGACCCGCAGCTCGGGCGTGCTGAAGGTCTCGGGAAGATCGGCGAGCAGCTCGTGCAGCGGTGTGCGCGACGCAGCGAGGATCTCGCAGAGCCGGAGCGATGCGTAGATCGCGTCGTCGAACCCGAAGAAGCGATCGGCGAAGAACACGTGCCCGCTCATCTCGCCGGCGAGCAGCGCGTTCTCCTCCTTCATCTTGCGCTTGATGAGCGAGTGGCCGGTCTTCCAGAGGATCGGCCGGCCGCCGTTCTTCGCGATGTCGTCGTACATCGTCTGCGAGCACTTCACCTCGCCGAGGATCGGCGCGCCCGGACGCCGCGCGAGCACGTCTCGCGCGAAGAGCGTGAGGAGCTTGTCGCCGTAGAGCACCTCGCCGCGCGCGTCGACCACGCCGATGCGGTCGGCGTCGCCGTCGTACGCGATCCCGAGATCGAGGCGGTGCTCGCGCACGGTCCGGACGAGGAGCTCGACGTTCTCGGCCTGCGAGGGGTCCGGGTGGTGCACCGGGAAGCGCCCGTCGGGCTCGACGAGCAACGCCACCGGGTCGAGACCGACCGCGCGCAGCGCCGCGAGCGCGAGCGGGCCGCCGGCGCCGCTCCCGGCGTCGATGGCCACGCGCAGGTCGCGCCGGGCCAGCTGGATGTTGCCGCGCGCGAAGCCGACGTAGGCCCCGCTCGGATCGTAGGCGACCACCCGGCCGCCCTCGCGCAGATCGAAGTCGTCCGCCTCGATCATCTTGCGCAGTGCGGCGATCTCCTCGCCGGCCAGCGTGGCCTTGCCGGCCATCATCTTGAACCCGTTCTCGGCCGGCGGATTGTGGCTCCCCGTGACGTGCACGCCGCCGTCGAGATCGCGGTGGAAGACCGTGAAGTAGAGCAGAGGCGTCGGGCCCATGCCGATGTCGAGCACCTCGAGCCCGCACTCGACGACGCCCGTGAGGAGGGCGGCGTGGAGGCGCTCACCGCTCAGCCGGCAGTCGCGCCCGATGGCGACGCGCCCGGCGCCGCGCCGAGACCACGTCGTGCCGAGCGCACGGCCGAGCGCGTGGGCGAGCTCGTCGGGCATGTCGCGGTCGGCGACGCCTCGGATGTCGTACTCGCGGAAGACGTGCGGGTTGGCGATGCGCATCGGCGCGATGGTGCCCGAGGAAGAGCGCTGGCGCCAAGCCGTCAGACGCCGCGAGGCGGCTCGCGCTTGCCGAGCGCGGCCACCGCGAGCTTCACGTCCTGCGCCCGCTCGCGCGGCACCACGAGGAGCGCATCGGGCGTGTCGACGACGACCAGATCGCTGACGCCGATGAGCGCCACGATCTTGCCGTGCGGCGCGCGCACGTAGTTGCCACGCGCGTCCTCGAGCACCGCGTCGGCCTCGACGACGGCGTTCTCGTCCGAGTCCTTCTCGCCGAGCTCCCACGCCGTGACCCAGCCGCCGACGTCCGACCAGCCGAAGTCGCTCGGGATCACGCGGACGTCCTTGGCGCTCTCCATCACCCCCTGATCGATCGAGATCGAGGGCAGCTGCCGGAAGGCGACCTCGAGCGCCGAGGGGGAGGCCCCGACGAGATCGGGCAGGCCCTC